>NZ_JAUTBA010000001.1:1245515-1868273 GCF_030818895.1 Sphingobacterium zeae | reverse complement strand
ATTTAACCTAGCAATACATATTTCTGTCGCTACTCACACGCATTTCATCTCATATTCCTAACACAACTTCGCTGAACCGATAAATTTGAATTGTAATCAGATTTTTAAGAATGAATAAAAAAGAAACAATAGAACAGATCTCGAAACTATCCCAAGTAGCAGCTGCCGACTGTGATAAAGTGCTCAATGCCCTCAAAATCGTGCTTGGCCAAAAATTATCGAAAAAAAAAGGATTTCGGTATAGCTTCAACTTGCTCTATAAAATTATGGAAAAATTAAAGGATAAAATGGTTATTATAGTGTTTTTTACCTTAATTTCTACGGCTGTTCATGGTCAGATTTCACTAACGCAAAAAATAGGCGGAGTTGTTACAGATCGATTATCCGGCAAGCAGCTCGCGGCAGTATCTATCCGAGTAATGGAAAAACCAGATTTGGTTGCAGTAACCTCCGACAAAGGGGAATTCGTTTTTACTAATCTGCCAGTCGGAAGATATACCGTACAGGCTTATTGCCTAAGTTACGAGCTTACAGTGATTAAAGAGATTATGTTAACTTCTCAAAAAGAGGTGGCATTAGAAATTGCGATGGATCCGACACATTATACCTTGAATGACGTGGTCGTGGTAGCCAATAAGGAACGAGCTTCTAATAAAATGGCACTTACTGGTGGGCGTTTACTTCGGATTGAGGAAGTTAATCGGTATGCCGGCGGAATGGACGATCCCGCCCGCCTGGTTAGTTCTTTTGCCGGAGTATCTACAAGTCTTGGAAATAATGGCATCTCAGTTCATGGAAATGCTCCAAGTATGCTTCAATGGAAACTTGAGGGAATAGAAATACCAAATCCAAATCACTTTGCAGATATAGCAACTTTGGGCGGCGGCATACTGACTTCATTGAGCACAAATGTCTTAGCCAATTCGGACTTCTATAATAGCGCCTTTCCTGCAGAATATAACAATGCGGTATCAGGGGTGTTTGACCTCAAATTGCGGACGGGAAATAATAGAAAACATGAACATACCTTCCAGGCAGGCTTACTTGGCTTGGATTTCGCTTCGGAAGGACCTCTTAGCAGGAATAATGATGACTCTTATTTGATTAATTACCGCTATTCTACAACAGGCTTAATGAGCAAACTTAGCGCTGGGGAAACTAATGGACAATTATTGGATTATCAGGATCTAAATTTTAAATTAAATTTTCCGAGTAAGCATAAAGGAACCTTTTCAATGTGGGGAAACGCATTAGTCGATAGGTTTCGTACAAAAAAAGAACCGGAATCAAGCTGGAAATATACGGATGATCATAAATCCTCAAAAACAGATCAGATGTCTGCAGCAGCCGGAATTACCCACCGCTATTTTTTTGAGAATGGAGGAGTTCTTCGTACCACTTTGGCCACGACCTATTCGAATAATAAGGCAACTGAAGATATCTTCAGTGATAGTACCGAAATGCCCTACTTAAATTTAAGAAACCGCTATACCAATTTGATTTTAACATCGTCTTTTGATAAAAAATATGCGGAGAAGCATAGCAATAAAACCGGCTTTACGGTAACGAACATGTATTATAATACCCTGCTGGATCGTTCACCTTTTGTAGGAAAACCATTGCAGGCAATTTCCGAAGGAAAAGGGACAACCACATTGCTTTCAGCTTACAGCAGTTCATTAATTGAATTTAACAAGAAAATCTATATTACATTAGGGCTAAATGCACAGTTATTGACCCTGAATAACCATTGGACCGTTGAGCCACGGGCAGCTATCCGGTGGTCTTCAGGACCTAAAAGCTCAATTGCTATGGCTTATGGCCTACATAGCCGTATGGAAAAGATGGACGTATATCTTGTAAGAGATAAAGCCAATGGCCAACCACTAAACAAGGATGTTGATTTCACCAAAGCACACCATCTGTCTTTATCCTATCAATACAAAGTGTCGGATAACATGCGTATCAAACTAGAGCCATTTTATCAATATCTTTTCCATGTACCAGTGATTGCGGATAGCTCATATTCCATCCTTAACCGCAACCTTTTCTACGTGGAAGATGCCTTGGTAAACCGCGGCAAAGGACAGCATGTCGGATTGGATATTACAATCGAGCGCTACTTACAGAAAGGTGTTTATTATATGTTGACAGCCACACTATTTGACGCAAAATTTGCGGGAGGTGACGCCATTTGGCATAACGGCAAATTTAACAGGCGTTTTATCATAAATGGATTGACAGGCAAAGAATGGTTTATGAACAAACAGCAACGGGATCTACTAAGTGTTAACCTGAAATTGACCTTACAAGGCGGAGAACGATATGCTCCAGTATTGGAAAAATCTTCCCTTAATCATCCCGATAAAGAAATCCAATACGAGGAAAAAAATGCATTCGCCAAACAATTCTCCCCCATGTTTATCGCTAATTATTCGATAAGTTATAGACTTAACAGATTGAATCGATCGCACGAGATTGCAATCAAATGGCTGAATGTTACTGGCGCCAAAGAGTATTATGGGCATCAATACAATCTAAAGACAGGAATCATAGAGCCTAAAAAACAGGCAACATCACTTTTTAATATACTGTATAGAATGGATTTTTAATGTAATTTTAGTACCTAAATGAGCCAAAACATACCATATCATTTTTTATTTAACTCCAATTATAGACTATGGAGGCATCTGACCTTTATTTTTACCCTAGTTATTATTACATTTAATCAAACATTTATAGTGTATCAAGACAATCTGTCTTCTTTGGGAAACACTATCTTTTTAATTTGTTTTCTTTCATTTGTCACTTACCTACTAACAACATATCTGAATTATTTTTACCTCATACCAAAGTTCCTACTAAACGAAAACTATACCATTTATATCGTTTTGTTAATAGTTATTGTGGTAGCGCTTATGGGCTGCACGCTTTTTTTGGAATACGCCATACGCACAATTTTGAGCCTACCGCATCGCATAACATCCTATAGCAATCCAATCATCCTGATAGACAGCCTATCTTCCTCAGCAATGACTATAATCTGCCTATGGAGCATGTCCGTTATCAAACTCTTTCGCAAATGGAATAAAAAGAACGAAGATGTGATGATGCTGGAGCAGAATTTCCTTGAAACAGAAGTAAACAAACTGAAAGGGCAAATTTCGCCAATCTTTATGTCGAGAGCCTTACGTAAAGCTGCCTTAATAACCGCATCAGATCCGCAAAAAGCGTCGCAGATATTGATGTTACTTGGTCATTTACTGCGCTACCAACTCTATGACTGCAATAGAAATAAAGTTTTCCTTAATTCCGAAATAATCTTCCTAAAAAACTTACTACAATTAAAAAAAATTATTGAAGATAGCTGTTTTGAATATGTTTTGGAGGTAAAGGGAAAAACCAACAATTTGCTGATTTCCCCCCTTTTATTCATCGTATTGATACAGTCCATACTGATAGCAAATGAAATTAAAAGCTTAAGTATTAACCTTGAAATTTCAGAAAAAAAAATACGCTTTATCGTAAACTATGAGAACACTTATCGATTACCCCCGGAATACAAAATGGAAATAGCCGACAAATTAAATATGCTCTATCCTGATTTATACATATTTACAATGGAATCCGGAAATATCAGTCTTCAACTCGATCTAAAGGAATGGAAATAGCCGTAGAAAATAAAGAAATTGCTTTCTTAATTGAAGATCGCTACAGCATACAAAGGCATCTTTGTATGCAACTATTTATGCTGTTAATTTCAATTGGGATATTCTTCGATGCGCCTGATAAACTAAACCTATCTTTCGACAGAACTTGCGGTTGGGTATCCTACTATTTGTTTATGAATATGCTGGTTTATGTAAACGTTTACCTGTTATTCCCCTACTTTTTGGCCCAAGATAGGCTGATACATTATTTAATTGCTGCCGTGTCATTTTCCGTAGTTGCGCTATTGATCGTGATGATCCTACAACATATGTTCTACGATATCGCAGTCAGCCGAAACGATCCCAGCCCTACAGCTATATTTCTGAGTTTAGCATCTAGCCTATTGGCAATCATCCTATTTATTGTCGGCACTTCATCCCTTTTACTATTTAAGCCTTTAATAAAAAGCAAAATAAAGCAGCAGGAGTTACAAAAAGCAACTACTGAATCGGAACTCAAATTTTTAAAGAGTCAAATCAATCCTCATTTTTTATTCAATACGATTAATAATGCCAATATACTGGTGGATGAAGATCCAAACATGGCAGCCCATATTTTAACCAAACTGGATGACTTACTGCAATACCAGTTCACTAACAACACCAACGATAAAGTTTCATTGTCTGACGATCTATGTCTATTGACAGACTATCTGGAATTGGAGAAAGTCAGAAGGGACCAATTTGAGTTCAATATAAAAATTTGGGGAGACAGCAATAAAGTAATTGTTGCTCCGCTGTTATTCATCCCATTTGTGGAAAATGCAGTTAAACACAACCTAAACAGTAATGGCATATCTTATGTTAATATATCCTTTCAATTAGAAAAAGATTCCCTTATTTTTATATGCGAAAATTCGAAATCTATAAACCAAAGGCAAACAGAAAGGGGAGGCATCGGATTGAGTAATATTGTCCGTAGATTACAGTTGCTTTACGAAAATCGACATGCTTTAGAAATAGAAGAAACAGAACAAAATTATATCGTAAAATTAACGCTACTATTATGAGATGTATCATTGTAGATGACGAGCCTATAGCGCGTAAAGGAATACGGAAACTAGTCGATCAGATTGCATCTCTTGAACTTCTTGAAAGTTTCAACAATGCTGTTTCTGCGGGTATATTCATACAACAAAACGCTGTTGATTTAATCTTTCTAGATATCAATATGCCAGAAATTAACGGAATTGAGTTTGCACAAAATATTCCCAAAAATACGCTTGTGATTTTTACCACGGCTTATTCCGAATATGCTGTAGATAGCTATGAAGTCGATGCAATCGATTATCTTGTTAAACCTATAGACGCCGTTCGTTTTCGTAAAGCTGTAGATAAGGCGATTGTTTATCACGGCCTTCTTTTGGATGAAGAGAATAAAAATTTAGAGCAAATCACGGGTGATTATATTTTTGTAAAATCCGACCGTAGATTTTTTAAGATCAATCTCAGCGAAATTCTTTTTATTGAATCACTTAAAGATTATGTCATTTTCCAAATGGAAGATCAACGCGTGATTACACGTATGACCATAAAGAATATACATGACTGGCTTCCAAAATCTATTTTCTTACGAATAAATCGCTCATATATCATCAATAAAAATAAAATAGATTCATTTGACCATAATGACGTTTTTATCGACAAATATGAAATCGCGATTGGCAAAACCTATCATGATACATTTTTTCAAGAGATCCTCCCTTAACACACGCTAATTTAAACTGGCCAGCCTATTTTGAAAGTCAATTATTCCCCATACAATTATGAAAAAAATATTCACTCTTCTCTTTGTTATCCATCTTACTGCACAGGGTTATGCACAACACAAGCAATATGAAACAGCCCATATAAACGTATGGTTTGAAGAGCTCAAAACTGCTTCAGATAAGAGTTTCAAGTTGTGGAATAAAAATATATACGGACCAATTCTTCTTATTGATCCCGCCACACGCACGATCTATGCCAACGAATTGGATGGAAAAAAAACTTTAAAACCATCAGCGAACCTATACACTGGAATTCTACCTCAGGAGGTCAATTTTTCCAACACGGCACTCGATTGGAATGACAAGAGGTGGGCAATGGTCATGTTGCCTCTTCCAGAAAACAGGGATGATCGTGTAAATCTGCTCGCACATGAGTCCTTTCATCGCATACAACCCGATTTGAATTTCTCATTAAATAATGCGAACAATAATCACCTCGACGAAAAATATGGCCGGATTAGCTTACGTCTTGAATTTGAGGCTCTAAAACAAGCTTTAATGTCAACACATAAAAATGATATGAAACGTCATCTTAACAATGCCTTATTTTTTAGAAAATATAGATACGTCCTATTCGATGAAGCTGCTAAAAATGAGAATTTATTGGAAATTAACGAAGGAATTGCCGAATTTACAGGAATAATAGTCAGTGCCCGCAGCGATGAATCGACAAAACAATATCTTATAAATGGTATCAACCGATCTCAAAACAATCGCACCTTTGTAAGATCATTTGCCTACCAAACGACGCCAACTTATGGTTATCTGCTGTATAAAAAGGATAAAAATTGGAATAAAAAAATAGATAAAGAAACTGATCTAACAGCATTATTTATTCGGGAGTTTGCAATTTCTCTTCTTCCGCCAACTGAACAAAATTTTAAGAATCTTTCCAAAACATATAACGCAGCTGCAATTTTTGAAGAAGAAAATAAAAGGGATACTGAAAATAAACGCTTAGTCAAAACTTACAAAAATAAGTTTGTGGAATCTGCTCATTTTGAAATTCAATTCGAGAAAATGAACTATTCTTTCGACCCTAGAACCATCATTCCGATCGAAAACTTGGGCACATACTACCCCACTACCCGAATTACCGATGTTTGGGGGATTTTAGATGTCAAAAATGGGGCTTTAATTAGTCCTGATTGGAAAAAGGTATCCATCACTAAACCCACATCCATTGAGAAAAATCTCATTAAGGGGGACGGATGGACACTAGAACTCAATAGTAATTACACGATAGAAATTGATCAACAAAACAATTTTCACTTAAAGCATGTAGAAACGAAATAACGAAATTAAGTCAGAATCAGCTTGTCTACGACATATATAGTATACGTTTCCCTAATCCGATTGATCCAATGCATCTCACTTCGCTATTGGATCCACACCTTTATTTTGAAATTTTTTAAAAAAATAGAGAACCAATAAAAATTGTGTATAGCCATATACCGCATCTTCTACAGGAATAGTCAGTATCCTGATGCCCATGAATTCCATTGGGTTGTAATTCACTATCGGCGATTCCAATCCAGTTCCCGTGAGTATACCATTCACAGGTAAAAATCCCAACATGAGCAGGGTAAAAACCAAAGAGGCTTGCGTAATCCATTGCACGCGTAAAACAAAATGGAAAATCACCAGTGTTAAAATAGTGACTACAGCGGTTACCAAGGTATAAATTCGATCGGTATAACGAAGAGCCACCACTGCGCATATAATGATACTTACAAAAACAACGATGTTGTTAAACGCGGAAAGGGATTGCAGTCTAAAAAATTTATCAATGCAAAAATAAGTAAAAATACAAGAAAAAGGAATGAAGATAAAGAACAGCCACTCTTCTATTGGCAGTCCCGCTATTACCAGTCCTAAAGTATATCTTGTGTCAAACCACCAAACGCCCTCACTTGTAAACCACACGTCCCAAGCGATAAAAAATATAGCAACAAGTGCAGCCGATTTCAAGAATGGAAAAAATTCACGGTCGAATCGAAGCCGCTTGTCGAAGGATGCGACAAAACAGATTACTACCGTAAAAAATAAGATAAGCGAATAAGTATATTGCATCATATTTTTTCATTGTTAGTATACATTTTAAAGTATTTCATCGGAACATATAGAAAACCGAAACATTCGCCTTCTTCCTTGCCCAAATGTTTGTGATGCTGCTTGTGAGCACGCCGAAGAGCCAAAAAATAACGATTATTTGTTTTACTCATCCATTTAAAACGCTGATGTATAAAAATATCGTGAACGAAAAAATAAGCCATGCCATACAGCATAATCCCAATGCCAATATAAAAAAGATAATTGTAATTTCTTAAAGAGCCAAAATACATTAGGGCGATGGTAGGAACAGCAAAAATAATGAAGAAGTAATCATTCTTCTCCAAAAATCCCTGGTTACTATGATCATGATGATCCCTATGGAGTACCCATAAGAAGCCATGCATAATATATTTATGAATTAACCAGGTAGCGCCTTCCATGGCGATAAAAGTGAACAGTATAATAAACAAGTTCATATTGCAATAAGCTGATGGATTTATAAATAAGCCGCCTTATAGCGCACGTAACTTTTAACGGCGACATAAGCCTTTTGAATATTAGGTATTCTAATCCTATTTTCCAAGATTTCCTCAGAAGATTTTTTTCGGATCTGTGAAAAGAGAGAAAGATAATATTTATAAGCTAAATAAACTCCAAACTTAGACGACGCAGGTAACTTCTTGATTCCCAAAAGTGCTTCTTTAAATTCGGTATGAATTTCCTCCTCGATACAGCGTTTCATGATATTATCGAATTGCCCCATATCCAAATTTGGAAAGTAGGTACGTCCAAGCACCTGATAATCTTCTTTTAGGTCACGTAAAAAATTAATTTTTTGAAATGCCGAACCGAGCTTCATTGCATAAGGCTTTAACTCCTCATAGCGCTGACGGTCACCTTCACAAAAAACCTGTAAACACATCAGTCCCACGACTTCTGCAGAGCCATAAATATACTCTTTGTAGCGTTCTGAATTGTACTCAACTTTGTTCAGATCCATCTCCATACTATGAAGAAATTGATTGATAAGGGACATATCAATATTATATTTGCGTACGGTTTCCTGAAAAGACTGCAGGATGGGATTTAACGAAATGCCTTCATTTAAAGCATTGGTAGTTTCCAAATAAAGTCGTCCCAATAACCGTTGCTTGTCATAACCATGAAAACTATCGACTATTTCATCAGCCAGTCGTACATAACCGTATATCGCATAAATACTTGCCCGAATGCTCGGCTTTAGAGCCAAAATACCAAGCGAAAAACTTGTACTATACTTTTCAGTTGTTTTTTTGCTCACTTCATAAGCGAGTTCATCAAATAGTTTCTTCATGATCTTATAATTTACGCAATAATTCAATGGCTTCTTTGGCGACTATTTTACCCGATATAATGGATGGAGGTACCCCGGGGCCGGGCACCGTCAGCTGCCCTGTATAAAAAAGATTCTTAACTTTCTTATTCCTGATCTTCGGTTTCAATACCGCTGTTTGTTTCAATGTATTTGCTAATCCATAAGCATTTCCGCCATAAGCATTATAATCGCTTACAAAGTCGCTCACACAGTAACTTCTTTTATATACGATCTGTTCATATAACATATTTGAACCAGTATGCTTTTCTAGACGCTTTAACATATGAATAAGATATTTTTCACGCGTTTCTTCATCGTCCGAAATAGCTGTAGCCAATGGCATTAATAAGAAAAGATTCTCCGTATTTGCAGGCGCCACATTGGGATCCGTTTTGGATGGACAACAAGCATAAAACAAAGGATTCTGAGGCCACTTCTTTTCGCCATAGATACATTCAATATGATCATCCAATGGATGCTCAAAAAACAAGGTGTGATGCGTTAAATTAGGAATAGGAGACTTCATACCTAAGTAATATATCAAACTGGATGGTGCAAACGTTCTGGTTTTCCAGTAATCCTCATGGTAGTTTCTGAACTCTTTATCTAATAATGTTTCAATATGATGATAATCTGCCGAGGCAACCACAACATCATAATCATGATACACTCCGTTAATCTCCAGCGAACTGATCGTATTATTTTTAACCTTCATTCCAGCGACATTATGATCGAAATGAAAAGTTGCGCCTTGCTTCTCAGCCACCTGTTGCATCGCTAGCACCAATTGAAAAAAACCTCCTTTTGGATAATGAGTACCTAATGCATAACCGCCATAATTCATTAGGCTATATAAGGCCGGAATATCTTTGGGTGAAGCACCCAAAAATATAACAGGAAATTCCATTAATGTGCGTAGCCTCTGGTCCTTAAAATATTTAGCAACATAGGATCTAAAATTAGAAAGCAGATCGAGCTTAAAAGCACTAAGAGCAATCTTAGGGGACAGAAATTCACTCCAATTGTGACAGGGTTTATTGACAAAGTCGCGCATGCCTACCTCATACTTAAATTTGGCAGCCTCCATAAATTTATCCAGCTGCTCACCCGCTCCAGGTTCGATCTGCTCAAACAACTGCTTTAATTCCGGATAAGATTCGGGTACGCTAATCTGTCCTGAACTAAATATCATTTCAAATTGCGGATTGAGCGAAACGAGCTCAAAAAAATCAGCTGTACTGCAATCAAAATCTAAAAAAAATGACTCAATGATATCAGGCATCCAGTACCAGCTTGGTCCCATATCAAATTTAAATCCTTCAACAGTGTCAAACTGCCTCGCCCTCCCACCGGGCACCGTATGCTTTTCATAAACATGTACATCGCATCCAGCCTGAGCGAGATAAGCCGCAGCTGAAAGACCTGAAAAACCCGCACCTATAACTGCTACCTTCTTCTTCATTTATGTTAATTTGATTCCTTCTTCTTCACTGATGTTAATTAAACTAAGGATGTTATTTCGCTATATTGATCTGCTCCAACAGTTTATCTGGTGAAATATTCTTATCGTAAATTACCTGATGAAATCTGCTCAGTTTATCCAATAGACTTATTAATGTTATTTTTTCACTGTATGTCAAATTACCTGAAACAATTTGTGTTGCATGCCGTATTTTTTCCATTTGTTGATCTAAAGCTAATCGACCATTTTCCGTAATATAAATCACTTTACTTCGACGATCCGATTCTGAACTTTGCTGGCTAATCCATCCTTGTTTGATTAAACGGTTAATAATGGCCATACCCGCTGGTTTTTCATGAATATTCCTCCTGATTAGCTCCATTTTTGTCATCTCACCAAATGACCTAAGGGTAATAAGATATATATATTCCTCCTGGGTTGAAAAATCAGATTCCCATATAGCCGCTTTAGAATAGCTTTTTGCAAACCTATTCATATGCACAAGTAATGTGCTGATTACACTTTCTGGCGTGCGCCCATTTTCCTTTCCTTCCCAATAGGGCTCAACAGAAGTTCCTGTTTCCTTTGCCGTTATCCAACGCTTAAATCCATCGGAGTCATCGCTAAAGCTATCAGTAACTTCTGTTTCCGCGTCAAATTCCTCGACTAATCCAATGATTTCTTTTAAAAGCTTATACTTCATACATGCAAATTAGAACACTAATATACTATTATAGTTTTATGTATAAAAATAAAGGACTGTTTTGGAATAAAATTAAACCAATCAGAATAATCTAAAGTTTAATCTGATATACTATTAGTTCGTAATATACTAAAAAACAACGATACAATCTGCCATAGAGATCAAATAGACAGCATACGTATTAAATTTTGTTCCGAATGTTACGATTAAACTCACTTTGACTTGATTGAGTAAATGAATGTAAGGGTTTAAATCCTCCCAATTGATTCCTACGAGCGACAATAAGGGAATGAAAATGAGATTTTAAAAACGATCTCATTTTGACAGATGTCCATCTCTAAAAAGAATTATGGCAAAATCGAATCAAAATCAGGAACAAATGCCAAATGAGCATTTACATGAGTTATTTGTAGACGAATTAAAAGATATTTTGGGTGCTGAAAAACAACTTTTAAAAGGTTTAAAGAAAATGAGCAAAGCAGCCGAAGATGAACAACTAAAACAAGCGTTTGAAAAACATCACGGCCAGACCGAACAGCAGATAGAGCGGCTTAAGGAAGTGTTTTCAGTATTGGGAATCGCTGCTCGAGGTAAGAAATGCAAAGCCATGGAGGGGCTTCTAGAGGAAGCTGACGAGATTATCGAGCATTTTGAAGGAGACCCAGCATTGGATGCTGCGCTTATTTCTGCAGCGCAGAAAGTTGAACATTATGAAATTGCAAGTTACGGATGTCTGGTTACCTTTGCAAAGTTGATGAAACATTCAGAAGCAGAGCAATTGCTTCAACAAACACTTGATGAAGAAAAGGAAACAGATACATTACTGACAGAAATTGCTGTTTCAGGCGTAAATGAATCTGCTTAATAATGAATAACGAGAAATGCCCGAACAATCGGGCATTTCTCGTTTCAAATCCTGTGCCGCGATATGAATTCCATTTTATCTGCTGGGTAGCATAAGGGAATCACGCTTTTAAACTTCTATATTCCGAGTACGCATTGATTAATTTTAATCGTACAAGAAATATATATCTCCTCCAAATATCGAAATTGAGCGTTATCTTTTCCGATCAAATTTTAAACGATTTCATCGGGATATTGTTCTCCAATCAAGAAATAGCATATGGAAGATTTATTGTATTCGATAGCCGTTAGCATAATCATTATTTGGGCGGTTACTTTTCTTGGCGGGTTCGTAACAGAAGATACTGTTCATGTTTTATTAATTCTGGCCGTTGTAACCTTTATATTTCGTGCAATAACGGTTAATGGGAGCCGCGAGGCTAGCAGATCTGAGGAATAAGTTATTACCGAAACTCCCCTACGCATCATATAATGGAAAAGCTATATTTATTCTATTTGTAAAAGCCCCGACTATTTACAAAAAAAGGCAGATTTGTACAATGCTCAGGAAAGAATAACTAGCTAAACCGCGAAGTAAATTTAAATATTTATCTAAATTTTAGGATATTTATATAGGAAACAACACAAATAAAAGATGTAATGGCTTATGAAGGTTCTCTTGACAGGTGTGACGGGCTATATTGCCAAACGCCTCTGACCCGTATTATTGGAGCAAGGACATGAGCTTATCTGCTGTGTGAGGGATAAAGATCGGCTCAATATTCCAACTGAACAGCATAATATAAAAGTTATCGAAGTAGATTTTCTAGATAAAGAGACACTCAAAAACTTGCCAACTGACTTTGACGTAGCTTATTACCTGATACATTCGATGGCTACCCAAACTGGTGACTTTCAACGCATGGAAATTGAATGCGCCACCAACTTCAAAAATTTCATTGAGTTGACCAAAGCACAGCAGATTATCTATTTGAGTGGAATAAGTAATTCCAACCAGCTGTCCAAACACCTGGATTCAAGGAAAAATGTAGAAAAGGTATTAGCAAGTGGTTCAATTCCCATTACAACATTAAGGGCTGGTATAATTGTCGGGTCAGGTAGCGCTTCTTTCGAAATCATACGCGATTTAGTAGAGAAACTGCCGATTATGGTCACGCCAAAATGGCTTAAAACGAAATGCCAGCCAATAGCCATCCGGAATGTCATTGAATTTATGGTAGGTGTTGTACTAAACGCTGAAACATACCATAAAAGTTATGATATTGGTGGTCCGGATGTTCTTACTTACAAAGAAATGCTTTTGCAGTATGCCGCTGAGAGAAAGCTTACGAGACATATTTATATTGTTCCTGTTATGACGCCAAGGCTATCTTCCTACTGGCTCTATTTTGTTACTTCCACTTCATACAATTTGGCTAAAAACTTAGTTGACAGCATGAAAGTAGAAGTGATATGTAAACCAAATCGCCTTGCCGAGCAACTTGGCATATCACTGATAAACTACCGAACGGCTATCCAATTGGCTTTCCAAAAAATTGAAAGTAACCATGTGATTTCGAGCTGGAAAGATGCGCAGACCAGTACTATTCTATCTGGAGGATTAAGCAGACTGTTGGAAGTGCCGGCTTATGGTTGCTTTAAAGATGTTCGTAGCGTGACACTCGGCAACAGTGACACTTCATTAAACAAAATTTGGTCTATAGGCGGACAATCGGGTTGGTACTATGGCAATTGGCTTTGGAAAATTAGAGGCTTTATGGATCAATTGGTTGGTGGGGTCGGCATGCGACGAGGGCGGAAAAGCAAAACTGATCTTTCCGCAGGTGACACCCTTGATTTTTGGCGTGTCCTAATTGCAGATAAAAAACAGAAAAGACTACTTCTCTATGCAGAGATGAAATTACCGGGCGAAGCATGGCTCGAATTTAAAATCGAAGGACAAACGTTGATACAAACTGCGACTTTTAGGCCATTGGGAATTTCAGGTAGGCTATATTGGTATGCCGTGCTACCCTTTCACGCCTTTATATTTAAAGGCCTAATCGAGCAAATTGCGAAATTGGAAAAATAATATGGAAACTATGTTGTATTTTCACTGAGAAATGATTACCCACTGATGGGTTCACGTAGCTAACAACGCAAAAAAAAATGACCATCCCAAATCAAATAAATAAACCGTACAGCACATCCAATAAAAGCGACTTCAATACCTGTCAACGAATTCTGGAGGAACTTTGTAGTCAGACCAAAATGAGATATGGGTTGATACGTAAGAAAGATGGACTAAAATGGGGAAATTGGTGCGTTTATGATTATCAGTCTCA
Organism: Sphingobacterium zeae; assembly: GCF_030818895.1. NCBI lineage: Bacteria > Pseudomonadati > Bacteroidota > Sphingobacteriia > Sphingobacteriales > Sphingobacteriaceae > Sphingobacterium > Sphingobacterium zeae. The sequence continues at coordinate 1,854,032 of NZ_JAUTBA010000001.1, read as the reverse complement.
ACAAATAGTTGATAAAAATAGTGACACTTATGTTAAAATATATCAGGAAATCAGAACAGGTTTTTCCCCTATTTACATTGATGATAGCGCACAATGTACTGTTGATCAATGGGCTCACGTGCTGCAGGAATTCGGCTTAAAAAGTTATATCTCTTATCCAATAATTAACAAGAATGACGCTATTGTGGGGCACATGAGTTTTATGCATGCGGAACCTGTACATTTGGACCGAAACAAGTTGGAAACGCTTCTCCCAATTTGCAGTGATTTAATTGCACTAGACTTTAACACGATATTCGGCTTAAATAACGCGAGAAGTGCATTAAAACAGGAGCTTAGTTACACTAAAAACAGAGAACTCATTTTAACAGCCCTGGCCCACGATCTAAATAACCCTGTCAGTATCGTAAAGGTGATATCACAATACTTGGTGGGAAGTGTAAAAGATGATAACCAAAAACGCTTAATAAAGAAAATAGAAGAAGCGTCTTTTCGGATGAAAGGGATGATCGATGATATATTGGATTTTAGTAGTATTCGTCTTGAAAATAAACCCTCAATAATTAATGAATGTTTCCGAATAGATACGGTAATTAGACAAATCCTATCAGAATATGAGTTTTTGCATCATCAAAAGTTAATTGCCAACATCGATCTTCCGACTGAGATACGCTGTGATCAACATAAGATGGGACGAGCCGTTGCAAATTTAGTCGGAAATGCAATAAAGCATGGGGATCCTAATAAAAACATAGAAATCAACGCATGCATTGATGATGGGCAATTTATTTTTAGCGTTACGAATGACCTCATATTCCCACAGCACATGTCGGATTTATCAAACTTGTTCGAACCGTTTACAAGAGGAGCCAATAGCAAAGGTTTGGGATTAGGATTATTTATTGCACGTGAAATAGCAAAACTTCACAAAGGGACCATAACCGTTCACTTAGACAACAGTAAAATTACTTTCAAACTGCTTATCCCGGCAGATTTCACGAGGTCTATTCCATGACATATATTTAAGCTGATCTAAAATAATGCCCAATTCACATCGGTTCAAAGAGGGTGTGCCAATCACACCCTAAATCTTGTCAAGTAATCACATGTTTGGTACTGGACAGTTTTGTTCAATAAGTTTCTCATGTTTTAGCTCGCTCCAAAAGTCGGTGGGGATCTTAGCGTTAAAAGAATTTGCATTTTCTACCGCCTGCTCAGCAGTATGTGCACCCGGTATCACCCCAGATACTTCTTCAGGAGCGGCCGAAAATTGCAATGCTGCTGTGCGAAGATCGACGTTGTGATTTTTTGCGACCTGATGCAATGCATTTAGTTTTTCCTTTACACCCGCAGGGAAATTTCCATCGTAGAGATAACGGTCTTTCCCAGCTAAAAATCCAGCACATAATGGCGCTCCCACAACAATTGAAACACCTCTTTCAGCGACTTTAGGAAAAACTTCATTCAGCCCTTCCTCGTGTTTTATCAGCGAATACTGACAGGCTGAAAGAAAAACATCTGGGTCTGCAACGTCCAATGTCTGTAAAATCGGTTCTACGGTATTAACTCCCAGCCCCCAGCCTTTAATAAGCCCTTCTTCTCTCATCCTAGTCAATTCAGGCATCGCACCGTTAGCAGCTTGCTCAAAATAATAAGCATAGCTGTCTTTCATATCTCCATTGTCTGGTGAAAGGTCATGAATAAATACCATATCTATCGAAGACAGTCCTAAGCGTTGTAAACTGTCTTCTAAGCTCCTTCTTACACCTGATGCAGTATAATCATAACGGTACCCAAAATTTAATTTCCCCTTCCACAGCAACTGGTCCATGTTAAAATCCTCTTGAGGTAACATGAGTCTACCCACTTTTGTTGACAAAGTGAAACTTTCCCTAGGTTGATCTTTTAAAAATAAGCCCATTCGACGTTCGCTTATACCTAAACCGTACCATGGGGAAGTGTCAAAGAGTCGTATTCCAGCCTTCCACGCCGCTTCTACTGTCTTCAAACATTCATAATCAGTATGGTGCTGAAATCCATTACCTAAAGCTACGCCTCCCAATCCTGCCTTATCAACTGGACGAAATCTTTCCTTCTGCATTAAATTTTCTGTTGCATTCATATCTTTTTCCATTAATGTTTAATTTTCCCGTTCGATTAGCTCCATTGAATTAACTTTGCTCGTGTTTCACTCTTTCCGCAAGTTCATCATGCGCAGTAAGATCAAGACGTAAAGGTGTAATGGACACTAAATTGTGTTCTACTGCCCAGCGATCTGTGCCTTTATCAGCAGGTTCTAAAGGTATGACAGTGATCCAATAGTTTTCCCTTCCCATAGGATCTTCTCCAGCGACAACCCTACCATCATACAACCTTACTGATTGCCTTGTCCATGCTATGCCCTGAGGTTGGGCTGGGAAATTCACATTGTACAGAGCGGGTTCTTTGTTTTCAAAGGGTTCTTTATTTTCAATTAATATTTTTAGCACATCCCTTGTCCATTCAGATAAGCCATCAAAATCCGGTTCAGTCTTTCCGACAGGGGTGCTCAACGCAATACCCGTAATGCCAAGAAGAGTGGCCTGCTTTGCAGCAGCTAGTGTACCCGAATGCCACATGGAATTACCAAGATTTGGTCCCATATTGATACCGGAAAGTACAACCTGCGTATCAGGAAACATATGTAAACCCAATGCTACGCAATCTGCCGGAGTTCCATTGACCCTAAAAGCTTCAATATCTTCGAAAGTAATAGGGGCACGCCGGTAACTTAGCGGCCGGGAATGCGTAATCGCATGTCCCATTGAAGACTGTTCCACATCGGGTGCCACAATTTTTACCGTGCCAAACTGTTTCGCTATTCTTGCCAGTGCTGCGATACCAGGCGAATAAATGCCATCGTCGTTAGTAATAAGTATATTCATAGTTGTTCATTTGTTTAAAAACCAATCTCAGCCATGCTTTGTTCAATTGTTATGAAAGAACATGGCAAAAACATAAGATTAGTACATAACCCTACCGCTGGGGATGATACGAATGGGGACAAAGATGAACTATGTCAATTGATTGAAAATCTTGGACACAATTGTACAGTAGTCGCAAAACAGCATGCTGTCAAGAAGATCGATCCGCAGACTGATATTATTGCCTTGGCCGGCGGTGATGGCACGATCAGAACTGCAGTTTTAGCGCTATTGGAAAAAAAACTAAAATTTAAAAGACCAATCGCCATACTGCCACAAGGAACTGCAAACAATATTGCTATCTCTCTTGGCATTCCTCTTGACTGTGAAAAAGCCATTGGTCTTTGGAACGACTGTAAACTTAAAAAATTCGATGTAGGAATGATTTTGGGATTAGCAGAAAAGCCACTCCATTTTATAGAATCTATCGGTTTCGGCGTATTCCCTTTATTGATGGAAAAAATGGACAAAAAGAGTTTAGATGAAGATCTTAGTGCAGAAGAAGAAATAAAAATTGCACTCCAGCAATTACGCGAACTGGTCCAAACGTTTCCGGCCAAAACACTGAAAATAAAGGTAGGAGAAAGTCACTTTGAAACAGCATGTATTCTCGCCGAAGTTATGAATATTCCAAGCATGGGGCCTCGACTAATCTTATCTTCCAATGCTGATCCGGGCGACGGACAATTCGACATCATCATTGTAACTGAAAAGCAACGGCAGGAACTTATAGACTATATTGACGGGCTATTGAATGGATCCAATGTAGCATTGAAAATAAAACCCATCCGAGCTAGTCAGTTGACCATGGAATGGGAAGGCAAAAAAATACACATCGATGATGAATGCAGGAGTTACAGCGGCCAGCAAATAAAAATTTCCTTGCTTGAAAACCTTATTGAAATTGTTGCTGGCGAAAGTAAGCTATAGTTTGCGCCAACGATAACGCTACGAACGCTGTTCCCTACTAAAAAACAACATGTCAAATGCATAGATTGAAAAATAAATCTCGTACGGCAAGCATAGTTATTTTTATGATGATAACGTCCTCTGAGGAAGATTCAAAGAAGTCAAACAATGCGTTGTCCGAAGATCATAAAGATGATACTTCCAAACGTATAAAGCGTCCTAATACCGATTTATCAGGTATTAAAGACGATCGTACCCATAATAAGGATGCAGAACAGGCCGCGCAGAGAAAAAAAGACGACGAAGACACACCCGATCTTTCCGGTGACATCAATGTTTAGAAGGAAATCAGCCTGTTATCCTTGTATTGGCAGGGATTGATTAAGGGTTGCTGGCCTTCATTAGAATTTAACTTTTTAGAACTTAACTTTTTCGAGGTGGGAAGAAGAACAGCTTTGGATTTATCTTAAAATAGATCCAAACGGCTCGCCCCATTTTAATCAATTCTCCCGAGGATAAGTTACGCGAACGAAAAGCTAAAATCAACGATAGGGAGAAACTAACCATAAAGTTGAAAAAACCTATCAATCCAATCCCCAAGATCCCCCAAAACCAGATCTTGGCAGGCAACTCCATACCGTTCCCAAATAAGCCCAATGCTAAATTCCCGCTCGCAAATGTGATGTGCCTAATATCCAGATTTAAACCTAAAAAAAGTCCGACGGGAGCTGTAGTTCCCATAAAAATTCCAAACCAAACGTTAGATACGATACCTGCCCATTTTTTCTCATAGAACAAAGCTATTTTGTTTGTCTGCCGCTGTCCAAATACTTTTTTCAACATCGGATGCTCCTGAATGCGATAATAAACTGAATTATGCTTGTCTCTATTTGAGATACTTCCGGCAATAATTCCCGAAAGAAATAAAAAAACTCCTGCGATTGATGCGTGAAAAACTAAAGGTGTTTTCACCGGGTTAAGGTCGTTAACAAGATGTGACCACTGCGCACTCGCAATATTAACGTGAGACAGCTGCTGAATCAACCACACAAGAAAAAGACTCATCGGAAAAGCCATCACAACATTACCAACAAAAGCAATGAACTGAGACCGAAATAATCTTCCAAATAATTCAGCAAACATCCAATAACGATGTCTGTTATTTCCAGCTCCGGAAGCTCCCTGCTCAATTGCATTGACCAATGCAGATGCTGTCATGGCGGGCTGTTTGGTTGCTAAAGTTGCACCAAAAAGATAAATTAACGTGAAACCTATCGCATAATTCAGGCTATATAAAAATGCGTGACCAAATTCACTGGTGTGTATCTTCCCCAACAATAACTTGAAGATACACATTACGCCTACAATGAGGCCACCACCGCAGGCCGATCGGAACATTTTCCAATATTCTTTTTCACTTGAGGTAATATAGTGTTCACCCGTCTGTGCGGTATGATGTGTAATCTCGTAAGCCAGAAGTTGTGTACTCTGTCCAACTAATTTGCGAATGTTGCTTTTCCCGGAATTGTATCCAAGGAGTGTTACTGCCAGTTTGATTGTCTTTTGCTTCTTTTCATCCGAATGATCAATCACCAAAAAATATAGAATTTCTCGGATCCTTTCTAATTGTTGCCGCATGCGCAGAAGCGATTGATTCACTTTGATAGAAATTCCAAAACGATGTGAATTGTCGAATGCTGTTTCGATATACGCCTCGCATTGTCTATGTAATACCAAAATCTGCTTATAAGATAGATCGTTGGATGGGATAAACTTAACATTGGATTGCAAAAGACGATCATTCAATTCGGTAAATTCCCGCATGATTGCAATAAATGGACTATCAAAATTTTGAAACTCCGGTACCATCTTATTTACATCTGTTTCCATAGCACGGCCTGTAATACGTTGGACCAGCAATTCCAGTCCATACAATATTTCAATCATTCCAAAGCCAGTTTCATCGTCATAAATCGTTTGAAATCCACATAAACAAAACAGCTTATCAACCTGATCCTGGGGAATCATTGCGATCCATTCGGCATCGCTAGATTTATAAAAAACTTGATTTAAAAGATATTGTAAAGTAGACTTCGGCGGCTGAAATGGTAGATACCGTTCTGTAATCCTTTTTTTCAGTTCGTAAAAAAAATCTGCATAACTAATGATGCCCGTATCAGAAATCAGCTGATCAAAATCCTTGGCAACTAGGATTCTTTTAAGATAAAGCTGAAAGGATTGAAGTTCTTCAGGTGATGCTTCAAAATAGGCTAGTAAAAATTGAATGTCGGCCTGATAATATAAATTGACATGCTTTGGACGGACGACGTCCACCAGTGAAACCAAAAAATCAACATCTATATAAGCTGGGTCTGCTATTTGAGTATTAAAACGTTCAAATAAACGTTTTACCTGCGACTCGCTATCCTTTTCCTTTTCCATATATAATAAAATCCCCTTTCTAGATACCAAGTTGGGATACATTTTGTTTTTCAAAAGCAAAAGAGATATGCTTTACATCGTGTCAAAGAGCCACTAGAATGAATGATCTCTATCATTTTTCAGTCCTTCGCATTTTCATAATTTTACAGCTAAGGAATTATAAATCAAAAAGTAAACGGTAACAAAAAGACAAAAATGAACAAAAACGATAAATTGAAACCCGCAAAATTATGTTATGAACATATCGGCGGTAAACTCGGTCAGCTCTTGCTCGAAGCTTTAATAACGAAGGGTTGGTTGGCTAAAAAAGATCCCACAAGTAAAAACTTCTATATCACTGAACTTGGAGAATCGCAATTGAAAGCATTTGGAATAGACTTATCACAAATTAAATCCTAATTACCATGAACCTATTATTGGATTACGATAATTTCTTTATACCGGTCGATGACCTGGATAAAGCCAAGATATTTTATCGAGACCAACTTGGACTCGAAACTAAATTTGACTTTCCGGCAAAAGGGATGACTGCGTTTAAAGTGGGCGACAATGAACCAGCGATCATACTGAGTTCGGCACAACAGGCAAAACCAAGTATTTGGTTTACCGTTGCAGATGTTAAGGCAACCTATGAATCTTTAAAGCAAAAGGGGATCGTATTTTTAAGCGAGCCATTTGATATCATGACAGGTCTAGCCGTGGAATTTAATGATCCTTTCGGAAATAAGCTTGGAATAACCGATTATTCCAAATCAAATAAAATTTGATTTGGATACCGACTGGGCTTTTAAGACGCTGCGGAAGACCTATTTGCAAACAGATTGATATAAATAGGAGTCGGTTTTTTATTTTATCAAGTTAGGTCGTTTCATTGATTGAAAAAATGCAAAACTTTATGCGCCCTAAAGACCGTCAATAAGATACCAACTCAGAATAAGACCGATGACAAAAATCAATACGGCTACAATTGTGATACTATTCGAAGTTTGAACGAAGTTCTCCTCCTCGATTTGCTTATTTGTCTTACGGTATTTAAAGAAAGCAACGATAACCGTCAATGCACCAATAACCACAATAGAAACGCCCACAACGCCAGAATATTCATGCTGGGAGCCGACAACGACATCTTTCTTTAAAATGAGCTCTATCTGACGAATAAATAATGAAAATTTAACGACTACAAATCCAAAACCCATAATCCCTAAGCTGGTTCGTATCCAAGCGAGAAAAGTCCGTTCATTAGCAAGATGGTCATTCACCTTCTGCGGTATACTGTTATTAGACATTTAAATAAATTTTGTGGTTTTTCCCTTTATAAACGTTGCATAACTTTAAAAAGTTTGCATAATATTTTAAAGTGTCAATCTTTAAAATTGCTATCCGACGTCTTTCCTACAATGTAAGCGTTTTGCGAATAGCCAAACGATAAGGTTGCCGACAGTTTAAAGCAGACGCTTTCAATGTTCCCAAAGGAGGACATCTGTTTGTATCCCATACGTTGACGCTTCAATTTATCAGATCTCTAGTCAAAAATACCGATGCAATCGTACAGCACTACGCCAAAATACATCTTAAGGATATGTTAAACTTTTAAGATTAACACTTTTTAACCATGTAATATAGTAACTTTAACAAAAATTAGAATTTACATCAACCACAAATGCCCTTTTTAGACCACGTTCTGCAAGTTCCTACCTACGGATGGAAAGACGCCGATGGAAACCTCGTAAAGCCAACCAAAAGAGAAATAGTCAAAGAATTCTTCAAACGTCTCAATATTTTTAAGGATAAACGAAATTGGCTGCCCTTTTTTAGCTGGTTAAAGGTAGCCTGCCTAATTCCCTTTTTTATACTCTTTTTGGTATATCACTTCAGTTGGTGGACAGTATTGGCAGCCTTCCTCTATAGTATGATTGTTATGGGAACCCATGGCACGATATGGCATCATCGATTTGCCACACATGGTGCATTTAAATTCCGTAACGGTTTCTGGCGCTTCGTCACACAAAATCTGACCATCAATGTCATTCCCGAAGAAATTTATGTGATTTCGCATCATGTGCATCATGCCAAATCGGATAAACCCGGTGATCCTTACAATGCGCAAGCGGGTTTTCTATACTGTTTCTTAGCCGATGTAAATCATCAGCCTATTGCTAAGGACCTGACGGAAAATTCATATAACCGGGTAAAATTACTTATGCGACACACAGGTGTTACAGCCAATAGCTATGCACAATATAAAAAGTGGGGATCATATGTCAATCCCTCGCACGCGGTTTGGTCGTGGATCCTTAATTGGGCCTTTTGGTATGCCATATTCTATCTGATTGGTGGTCATGCCCTTGCTTGCACACTCTTTGGCGCAGCAGGCTTCTGGGCTGTCGGCGTCCGAACCTTCAACTATGAAGGTCATGCAAAAGGCGAAGACAAACAACGGGAAGGCGTCGATTTTAATGAGAAGGATAAATCCATAAATCAATTATGGCCTGGCATTGTAGCAGGTGAATGGCACAATAACCATCATTTATACCCCAAGAGTGCACGTAGTGGTTTCAAACCATACCAAATTGACCTTGCGTGGTGTTATATCAAAATAATGCATAAGCTAGGAGCAGTTAGTAGCTATAGGGATGACAAGAAAAGATTTGATGAGCAATACCGACTCCCCTACTTACAATCAAAAGAATAATATTCACATTTGGTGGTAACCGCATTCACAGCGATTATGTCGCCTACGAGATTATGCCGATCGTAACTGATACTCGCTGTGAATTGCTTATTTTTTATCCCCTGCTAGCTATTCGGTGCTATACAGAAGCTTATAGACGCGGAACAATTTATACACAATTATTTTTCTAAGTAATAAAGATCCGAAAACATTTTTGACAATTTCTCAGGATCTTCTCTCCATGCGGCATACATACCTTGCCCCATATCATCCGGAACGATATCTAGTTTTCCGGCGGAGACATAGTCCAATATTTTCACCGCTGTAGTATCTGGATCTGGCATCTCCCAATCGCTTCCTTTGTTCATATCAGTATCAATAGCCCCAGGGTTCACGGCATAAACGGTTACACCATCTTTAGCCAATTCGATACGGACGGATAGTGTAGCCGAATAGAGCGCTGCTTTTGAGGCCGCATAGCCAGCAATTGAGGGTAACGGAGAATATGCCGTAATGGAAACGATATTGATCATAGTAGACGGTCTATTCTTAACAAGAATTGGGGCAAATGCACGCATCATTTTTATTGTCCCAAAATAATTCACCGCTAAATCGTGTTCCATCCCCAAAAGTTCACCTTGTAGCATGTTCCCTGGATTTAAGGTTCCGGCATTATTGATCAGAATTTCTGTATCGAGAGCTACATTTGCAATCTGCGCTATTTGTTCATCGTCCGTAATGTCTAGTTGTAAAGGTACTATTCGATCATCAGCGAGTAACGGCATCGATTTCAAATTTCTACAGGTGGCATAGATCTTTGTTGCTCCATGATTAAGCAGTGCACTCACCAGTGATTTACCTATTCCTCTATTGGCTCCTGTAACCAAGATGGTTTTATCTTTAAAAACTTGCATAGTGTTATAGTTATTAGTTCCCACAAAACTATATTAAAAGAGAACCTTAAAAAATCCGAAACTTGCGATAATTGCAGTGCTCTTGATTCATGGAAGATAATAAATTGGATCGTTGAAAATTAATAGCCATTATTGATATTTCATCCTGGTTAAAGACTACGTGAAGTACAAAAGCAGCTATAGATTAACACAACATGCAAAGACAGTCAATAGTGCTAAACACACAGTTAGTTAATACTAGACAATAAACTTTTTTACTAACGCTGCATAAAGGGCTTGCTGCGTAACAGGTTTGACTAACCAACAACTTATGGCAAGAGGCTGAGAAAGCTGCACTATGTCGCGCTCGTCAGCACTAAAAACAGGAATAATATGCTGTTCAAAATTGTTATCGTATTGTCTGTCACGAATATGTTGTATAGTTTCAATACCACTCATTATGGGCAATTGGTTATCAATCAAAATAGCATCAAAATAGCGTCCCCCTTTCAACATTTGTACTACTTCAAATCCAGTTTTTGCCTGGGTCACATTAATATTTTTCAAAGACAGCATCCGAGCCAAAGCATTTCGTTCGGACTCTTCTTCAGCAACAACGAGCACGTCCTTTATTTTCCCCAATCCTTCCCAATCATCTGTTTCCCAAATAGCAGGTACTTGGAGATTGAAGAAGAATCGGCTTCCTACCTCGAAAATGCTTTCCACTTTCAATTCACTGTCCATCATATGAAGCAATTTATTCGATATGGTCAGTCCCAAACCAGTCCCTCCATACCGTTTAGTCATCGAGTTATCTTCTTGTGAAAAAGCTTCAAATATCTTTTCTAATTTTTCTTTTTTGATACCTATACCTGTATCTTTTACGCTGAAACACAACACAGCTTGGTCAGGACCTTCTGATACGACTGAGATGCTGAGTTCAATAGTGCCCTTCTCCGTAAATTTAGTCGCGTTACTCAGCAAGTTCATCAATACTTGCTTGATGCGCAGTGCATCAACCCAGATGTATTTTGGCACATTGGGTGCGATATTCAAATAAAACTCCAGTCTTTTGGCTTTGAGCTGTATATTAAGAAAGTTTGTCAATTGAATAACTAATTCATAAAGATCGGTCTGTTCGACATCCAGTTCCAATTTGCCTGCTTCAATTTTAGAAAAGTCGAGGATATCAGTAACAATTCCCAGCAATATATTGGCAGATTGATCCACGATAGTGAGGTACTCCCTTTGCGTATCCTCAAGTGCGGTTCCGAGCAATAAATCGGTAAAGCCAACAATTCCGTTTAGAGGCGTGCGAAGTTCATGGCTCATGTTCGTCAAAAATTGCGTTTTTGCTACACTTGCCTGCTCTGCCACTATTTTAGCCTTTTCAAGCTCCTCACGCTGATAGACAATTCTACTGATATCTGTTGCGATAGCAAGGTAACCAATGACATCTTCGTTTATATCCCGTATATGAGTAACTGCTAACGCAACATGTAATCTACTTCCATCTTTTCGACAATAGGTCCACTCTCGTTGTTCTGCGCCATGTAAGTCAGCAATATCCGAAAAAATACCATTTTCATCCACTGCGTACCCCAATTCTACCTCCATTTCTTTAGCCCGCAAAACGAGTTCCTCTTTTAAATGAAAATGTGCTAGGCCTAATCTACCAATGACTTCCTCACTGCTGTATCCCAAAAGGTTTTCGGCACCGGTATTAAATAATGTAATTACGCCATTTTTATCAGTTGCTATAATGGCGACTGCGGAGGTAGCATCCAACACTTCTGTAAGCATTTTTTTGGAATGCGAAGATTCTGCTTCTATGCGTTTACGTTTGTCAATATCTTGAAAAGTACCAAATAAACGAACACATTGCCCATTTTCAAAATCAGCATTTCCCAACGCACGTATCCAAAGGCCATGCCCCGTGAATGTGACAATTTCGAGTTCCAAATCCCAAGGCTCTCCTGTGGTGAGTGCATGTTCAATTGCAAGGCTTATTTTATCCCTAGATTCCCCTTCTTTATAAAAGTTCAGTGCAGTTGTTAAGTTCGGTTCATACGCGTCAGGTACTTCATGAATTTCTCTGGTAATTTCCGACCATACAATCTTCCCGTCAGTAGGTGTATATTCCCAACCACCAATCCTGGCTACCCTTCCAGTGCGCATCAAAGTTGCCTGTGCATGTTTAAGTTTCTTTTCCAGAAAATGCTGCTCAGTAATATCCACGGCATTTCCAATCACATACGGGACTTTGTTTGTACTGTTTTGTAGAATATTATTAAACATCCAAACACGCGTCTCGCCCGAACGTGTGATGGTACGCATTTCCCCTTTGATGATTTCTCGTTGTACAATTGCGTATAGGTAATCTTGTAAATTTTGATGTCCCTCCGGGGGAACAATATCAAAAAGTGATCGTGACTGAATCTCCTCTTTTGTATAGCCCAGAATTCTGGCCCCCGCATCATTCACAGTCATGAAATTACCATTCAGATCGTGTGTACACATCAGTCCTTGAGAGTTTTCGAAAAATGCTTTCAGCGTCTGTTCACTTTCCTTATACTTCTCTTTTTCTTTTCTATTGACGATAAGTGTGACGACTTCATCTCGCAGAAGTCTTAAAATTTCCTTTTGATATTGATCGAGCTGCCTAGGAACACGATCGATAACACAGAGTGCGCCTAATGCATACCCATTGGGATCAATTAGTGGTAAGCCTGCGTAAAAACGAATATTTGGTTCTAAAGTGACCAATTCATTGGATTTGAAACGCTCGTCTTTTTCGGCATCTTCCACCTCCATTAACTGATCTTCGTAAAGTGTGTACTGGCAAAACGAAACTTCTCTTTTTGTTTCTTCAGTATCTAAGCCTACGCGCGATTTAAACCACTGCTTATCTTTATCAACAAATGAAATTAGAGAAATAGGCGTACCACATACTAACGATGCAATTTTAGTGATGCGGTCGAACTCTTCTTCTGTTGCTGTATTTAGAATTTCGTATTCGTGCAAAACACGTATCCGATCTGATTCATTTCCTGGAGATAATTTAGCATTCATTCAAAAGCCCGGATTGGTTATCAATTATTTTATCTACGTATTTATAGGTCCTCAGGTATAGCTTGGTTCAATCATCCCTTTTCCCCGCCTACATAGATTTTAAGTTAACTTACTGTGCTCTATAAAACAAGGCAGATCAAAAGAGGAAATAGCATAGTAAATATAGACATGAACAGCTCTACTTTAAAAAAGTTTTTATTTAAAAAAAACTAAAACTCCCTTCTGCAATGAACTTATCAAAATTTATCAACTGGGATTTTAGTAACGCTGTGTCCACCAAAGTGTGCATTCAATCAGAAAAGCCCGGATTTTTGGAAGCAATAATAGTGGAGTGGTCAATCAGTCATTGCTCAGCTTATTCTTAGATATTACCCATCACATATAAAGCACTGAGCGTGGGCACGTCTTTTCCACCTTCATCCTCCAGTGTAATAGCAAAAGCCTGGGCATTTGGAATGTCCAGCATCTTACTTGCGATATCTGCCTTTACATCGAGTGGGAAAACTCCTGCACTAACGGGCTTACCATCAACCATTGCCCACAACTGATATTGCTTTCCTTTGGGTGCCGGAGGGAGATGATCAATGCTCAGATAGACTGTCTTTGATGACTGATCCCAAAATACCAAGGCCCGATAATCCACTTTATTCTCTACTCCCTTAAGAGGGATTGTCTTAATCGTAGGATTTTCAACAAGTGCCCATTTATCTTGCAATATCGCAAGCTGGTCTTGTTGGGCATCAAATAAGATCGCTGTCTGATTCAATTTATTGACTGACTCTTGTTTAAGTTGATATAAGAATATATTTGTACCAATACTAGCAGCGAGCAATACGCTTGCTGCAATGGCCCAAGTGTAAGATCGTTTGACAAATACTTTCCTATCGGCATTCATAACAACCACTTCATGAGGGTCGGCCAAGGCATCTGCTTCTGGTTCGCTAACTTCCTCAACATCGCTTGGTACTAGATTTTCTGCAATGAGCTTATTCCAGATATTTTGTTTCAACTGCATAGGCATTTCAATCGCTTGGTTATCGGCCAGCGCTTCGAGTGCTACCTCTGCGTCTGCAATGGCCTGCTCCACTTCGATATTATTTTTTCGAATACAGTTTAAGATACTGACTTCCTCTTCGGATGCGAGCCCCAAAACGTACGATTCAATAATCCCCGATGATATGTATGCTTTAATGTCCAAAATTAACGATACTCTTTTAGTAGTTGTTGTAACTGTATAAATGCTGCTCTGGTACGGGTTTTTACCGTACCAAGCGGAACATCAAGTTGTTCAGCAATCTCTTGTTGTGTATAACCTTCATAGTAAGCCATTTCAATCAAGATACGCCATTCAGGCTTTAATTTATCTAAAATAGTACTAAAACCAATAAAATCTGATTTTATATGTAGCCCACCCTGACTTTGATCCTGTTCTTCTTCCCTATTTACGATATTTGAAAGTGGTTGGTTTTTCTGCTCGTTAATAATCGCTTTTGATTTTCGATGATCGAGTGCGGTATTACGAGCGATGTTAATCATCCAGGTATAAAGACGGCCTTTCGACTCATCAAAGACATCGATATACCGCCAAATTTTGACGAAGACGTCTTGTATTACTTCTTCTGCATGCTCAGTTGATATAACGATACGACAAACCACCCCAAAGAGTGCATCGGCATAGTGATCATAAAGATAACTAAAAGCCTGTTGATTCTTCTTTTTTAATAAAAGAATTAATGTCTCTTCAGAAAGATTGTGTAATGGACTCAAATTTTATGCTTATAATAGACTAAAGATGAACATTAAAAATCGAAAAAAAAAAGAGCTAAAATAAAATAAGTTAAAGTCCCTGTTAAACAAGTATAAATACGTATCATACTGGTTCGGAGAACAAATGCTTGCGCAAAGGACTTTATAACAACTATAATTTTTTAAACATTGCTTATCTAATAAGATTTTCATCAATCAGTACGTATTTTAATGGAGAAATGGCCTGAAAAGGTTACTTGAAAACTCGATGATAAAAAAAATAAGCATTATGGTGAAAAATATTGTGTTCATAAACAGGATGATCCGTATTTAAAGCACAGATTATCTCTTCCATACTTGCAATATCATACTTTCGTTTCTATATTTGTCCCATAAGAAATCCTAATGCGGAAGTGGCGTAATTGGTAGCCGCACCAGACTTAGGATCTGGCGCCGCGAGGCGTGGGGGTTCGAGTCCCTTCTTCCGCACAAAAAAATCCCGAACGTAACGCTCGGGATTTTTTCTTAGAATGCCCTCTTCGCTCCGTCAATTAGGCAGACCATTCGAATGGTTTGGTACAAGGATCGCATTCAAATTTTAAGACCTTCCCTAAACTTTTGGCTTTTTTACCTTTTTTTACGAATACATAAGCCAAATCCACATATTCTTCTACTTCCATCCCACTTTCATCTCGGCCTTTCACGATAACAGAATAATATTTTCCGTCCGAATATTTCTTATAAAAAACTTCATTTACCGAAATCTTTTTGGGAATTTGATTGTCGCAGCAGCTGCACCACAAAATAATAACAGGCTCTTTCTTTAGGTAAACAACAGCGGCTTCAGCCTGCTTCTGTGTTAAGGCCTGCAATTGGTCTGCTTTCGAAAATAAAGCTGCGCATAGCAACAGGGAAAGAAATACGATCTTTTTCATATAATTTGTGAGTTTAAAACAATCCATCCGCAAAGACTATGCCTTTAGCCAGTATAAAGATAATTGTAGTCTATGGCGCAAGTGAAAGGAATGCTTATTTTTCCCAAACCAATGCACTGGCCCCTAGAATTGCTGCATCGGCTTCTTCCAATTCACTGAAGACAAGTTTCACTTTATTCCTAAACAAAGGAAAAAGATTTCTTTCCATATGCAATTTAGCCGGCTTCAATATAAAATCTCCGGCTTTAATGACACCGCCAAATAAAAGAATGGCTTCAGGAGATGAAAACATAACGAAATTAGCCAAGGCCTCACCAAGCTTCTGCCCTGTATATCGGAATACTTCGATAGCTATTGCGTCACCCTTCAACGCGCATTCATGGACGGTTTTGGAATTTATAGCATCTTCAGGATATTGATTTAACATCGATTCGGGAAACTCAGCCCGCATTTTCTTTGCCGTAATGGTTATTCCCGTAGCAGAAGCATAAGCTTCTAAACTCCCCTCAGAACCTGTGCTCCAATGTTTTCTCCCCCCGGGTTTCACGATCGTGTGACCTAACTCCCCCGCAAATCCGTCATGCCCATAAATAAGCTTTCCTCCAGCCACAATACCGCTTCCGACACCCGTCCCCAAGGTGATCATAATAAAATCTTTCATTCCTCGAGCTGCACCAAAAAGCATCTCACCATAAGCCGCCGCATTGGCATCGTTAGTGATGGTACAAGGAATACTAAACTTGGTAGTCATTAAATCGCTGAAATGAATGACGCCTTTCCACGGAAGATTGGGCGCATGATCTATTGTTCCAGTATAATAATTTGCATCTGGGGCGCCAACTCCAATTCCATCGAAACTGTCTTTGCCACCAAAATTTCCAATTAAAGGAAGTGCTTTTTCATACAGCGCATCAATAAACTCTTCTACAGTCTCATAATCATCTGTTTTTATGCTTCCCTTTTCAAGCACCTCACCGCGATGATTGACCACGCCAAACTTCGTATTGGTCCCCCCAATATCTATTCCCAACGCCACGCGTCTTGATAAATTTATTAACGACATTTCTATTTATGTTTCTTAATTTTAAAATTACTAAAATATAATATTTTATGAGCAGTCGACAAAATCTTCTCGCCAACTAATTTTAATCTGCCATCCTTTTGTTGTGAGACAAATCCGTTCAGCGGTGAATGTGCCAAACATCGCTTCGCTATCGTTTGGCATTAAAAAAAACTGCTTTTCGTTGCCTTATGTTTTGTAAAATTAGCGATAATGATCAAATTTACTTGCTGCTGAATTAGAATTTACCGTCATTTGTGTCGTCGATTTTTTAGCTTAAAAAATCGCAGCTCATTATTAATGATAGGATTGATACAGCTTGCATTAATCGAAGCAAATAATATACCCGATTTTATTCGTATTTTGTGCGTATCTCCAGATTGAATTATTGAAATCATACAACGTTAAAAAACAATGAAAAAACTAACATTTGCCCTAATTTTCTTGGCTGGAATCTACACTCAGCATGCGGAAGCGCAAACAGGAGATACAAATTCCGACAAAGGTCTTGATTTGAGCTTAATGGACAAATCCGTACGTCCACAAGATGACTTTTACAATTATGTGAGCGGGACCTGGATGAAAACTGCTAAAATCCCTTCCGACAAACCCACTTGGGGAAGCTTCAATAAATTGGCAGAAGATACGGATAACAATTCAATGAAAATTCTCAACTCTTTATTAAAAGATAAATTTCCGGAAGGCAGTGAGGGCCAAAAAATACAAGATTTGTATGCTTCCTATATGAACTTGCAGAAAAGAAATGCCGAAGGTATTAAGCCTATTCAGGCGAATTTAAGCAAAATCGACGCCATCAAAAACGTAAAAGATCTTCAGAATTATTTAATATCGGTAACAAAAGAAGGTGAAAACAACTTTTATGGTTGGGGCGTGTACGCTGACTTGAAAGATTCTAAAATGAATGCGGTCTATTTAGGCGATGCGACTTTAGGATTAGGAAGAGATTATTATCAAAAAGAGAATGAAAAAAATACAGAAGCTATTGCAGAATACCAAAAATATGTAGCTTCAATGTTAAAAGAATTGGGCTATAAAAATAGTGATGCTGCCGCAAAAGGCATCGTTGACTACGAAAAAAGTATTGCAAAAACCTACTTGACCAATGAACAGAGCCGAGATAATACGCTGCAGTACAACCCGCAGACTATGGATGAACTAAAAGCATTGGTTAAAAATGTCAATCTACCTGAGTACCTTAAAAAAGTAGGTGTCAACACCGAAAAAGTAATTATTGGAGAGTTAGGTTATTACAAAAACTTCGACAAGTTGGTCAATGCTCAAAACCTTCCTATCATCAAGGATTACTTAAAATTCCATATGATCAATGGCAGTGCTTCTTATTTAAGTGAAAAATTAGGCGATATGCGCTTTGCTTTCTATGGCAAATATTTAAGAGGTCAACAAGAACAACGCGCATTAAATAAAAGAGGATTTGAACTGATCAATTCTACATTGGGCGAGGCTTTTGGAAAACTTTATGTGGATAAATATTTTCCAGCAGAAGCTAAAGCGCAAATGGTCGAATTAATCGACTACCTAAAGAAAAGCTTTGCTGTCCATATCAACGATTTGACTTGGATGTCTTCCGTCACAAAAGGCAAAGCGCTTGACAAACTCAACAAATTTACCGTAAAAGTCGCCTATCCGGACAAGTGGAAAGATTATTCTAAATTAAACATTCTATCCGAAAACAAAGGTGGTAATCTGTATACTAACCTTCAACATATTACCACTTGGCGATATGAAAAGGATCTGGCTAAAATTGGAAAAGCGGTTGATAAATCAGAATGGGGCATGACTCCGCAAACAGTAAACGCCTACTACAATCCGGTGAACAATGAGATTGTGTTTCCAGCCGCTATTCTGCAACCTCCATTTTTCAACGCACAAGCTGATGCGGCGGTCAATTTCGGCGGTATAGGCGCTGTGATTGGCCATGAAATGAGCCATGGATTTGACGATTCGGGAGCGCAATTTGATGCGGACGGAAACTTGGTAGACTGGTGGACACCTGAAGATAAAGCAAATTTCGAAAAAGCAACAAAAACACTGGCTGCCCAATACGATAAATATGAACCTGTAAAAGGTACGTTCGTTAACGGAACCTTTACAAACGGCGAAAATATTGCAGATTTAGGCGGGGTCAACATCGCCTATGATGCCCTTCAAATGTATTTAAAAGATAAGGGAAATCCAGGCGAAATAAGTGGATATACGCAAGATCAGCGATTTTTCCTCAGTTGGGCAACTGTATGGAGAACCCTATCCAGTGAAAAATATATGATCAACCAAGTTAAGACTGATCCACACTCCCCTGGATATTTCAGAAGTTTTGCTCCATTGATCAATGTGGATGCTTTTTACAAAGCATTTGACATTAAACAGGGCGACAAACTCTACAAGTCTCCAGAAGAACGTATCAAAATCTGGTAATAAGCAGTATACAGGAGCTGCCCAAAAAGGCAGCTCCTATCGTTTTGTCTAATCCAACAGCTATTTCTTTTTTGAACCAACCTACCCCTATATCGAAAGCCCCACTAGTAACATTTCTTTGATAATGTACTAAATCATTTTAGTATACTTATATTCACTATAGAATTACCAATTAAGTATACCATGATAAAAACCCAAACCTCAATTTTTGCGCTAGTACTATCGTTTTTCAGTTGGATGAATGCTTTGGCACAATATCCCCAACTTTCTACCCCATGGACCGAAACAGCCCATAAAACACAGATTCCACTTTCCGAATATCCCCGTCCTCAAATGGAAAGGAACGACTGGCTATGTCTAAATGGTAAATGGGATTATATCGGAGGTAAGGATGCTCCAAATGCGCTGAACCCTGTGATGCCGATTTCTTTTGATAAGAGTCAGGAAAGTATTCTTGTCCCCTATTGCCCAGAATCCTATTTATCGGGAATACAGCGCAAGCAAGAAATCAACCTTTGGTACCACAGGAATTTCGAACTACCTAAACATTGGAAAGAGAAAGATATTATCCTTCACTTTGGTGCAGTGGATCACGATGCGACCGTATTTGTAAATGGAAAAAAGGCAGGTAATCATTCAGGTGGTTACGATTCCTTTTGGATCAATATCACTGAGTTTCTAAAGCCTGGCACCAATAATATTGTCGTAGCTGCCCACGATAAGAATGACGGTAAATACCCTTCGGGCAAAAATGGACCTCGCGGTGACTATACTTTTTCCTCTGGAATATGGCAAACGGTATGGATTGAACCAGTAAATAAATGCCATATACAGGGGATCAAATTGTTGCCTAAAGTAGCCGAAAGTCAGCTAAGACTACAGGTCAATACTTCCCAAAAGTCAAAAGTTACAGCCATCGTTTCGGTAGGCGGGAAAGAAATCTCAAAAACGGTACTACAAGCCGGTATTCCGTCTAGTATTCCGATAGATAATCCTCAACTTTGGTCTCCTGACTCGCCCTTTTTATACGATTTAAAATTAAGTATCCACGGCAAGAATGGAGAAATTGTCGATGAAGTTAAGAGCTATTTTGGCATGCGTGATATTAAACTTGGTCAGGTAAACGGAATTGTAAGGCCTTTATTGAATAACAAATTTGTTATGCAGCTTGGTTTGCTAGATCAAGGATACTGGCCTGACGGAATTTTAACAGCTCCTACCGAAGAGGCCCTAAAATATGATATCGAATTCACAAAAAAAGCTGGGTATAATCTCATACGTAAGCATATGAAAACTGAGCCTCAGCGGTTCTATTACTGGGCAGATAAAATGGGGCTGCTCGTGTGGCAGGATATGCCCTGCCTCTGGTATCCGGAAGAAGATACAACGATTTATCGAAAAGCTTTCCGTGATGAATACAAAGCCATCATTGACGACCACTACAATTCGCCATCCATCATTGCTTGGGTGCCGTTTAACGAGAATTGGGGTGCCTTCGATGTACGCAATATTACAGCGTGGACCAAACAATACGACCCTTCTCGATTAGTAAACGGGAACTCCGGATTTAATAACAATCCGTCCTATCAAAAAGCGTATGGAGACCCCGGAAATGGTGATTTTGTGGATACGCATATCTATGTTGGTCCTCAAGGTGCTTCACAACCTGACGGCAAAAGAGCAGCCTCGCTTGGTGAATTTGGTGGTGTAGGTCTATTTGTCCGCGGTCATATGTGGCCTGTCGAAAATAATGCCTATGCCTACGAACCCACGATCGGTGCACTTACCGACCGCTATATATTCCTCATGGATAATGTCGAGCAATTGCTCCGATACAAAGGTCTTAGTGTCGCAATTTATACGCAAACGACCGACGTCGAACACGAAGTCAATGGACTGTTGACTTACGACCGTAAGATACAAAAAATGGATCTCGAAAAAATTAAAGTAGCAAACAAAGCCGTGATTAACGCTGGAAATGAATTGAATGAATAGGTTTAAAAAATGTTCAAACCATCGGACTTAGACCGCTGTTCTTTTTGCAGTAAGTGTTCAATGATCATTTTAAAAAACACGATTATGGCAAAATATTCAGAAAAAGCATCTGAAAAAGTCGAAAAGACGATGCATGAAATGAAGGAAGGAAAATTGAAATCCGGCAGCGGAAAAAAAGTAACCTCTAAAAAACAGGCTGTTGCTATTGGCTTATCCGAAGCCCGGAAAGAAGGTACCAAAGTTCCTAAAAAGAAATCCTAGCATTTATCCTGCTAGGATTTCTTTTTAATCAAATTGTGCTTTTTCCCAAAAAGCTATAGTAGGGATTTTTTCTCTTCTTTATGATCATAAGGATCGGACAAAACATTTTGACTATCCTCAGCATTTATAAAATTTTGATTGACATCGACCGGTGTATAAATATGAACACTGTTTCCATTTCTCTTTTTAAGATAGTATTGAATCTTTGTCGTGTCTATATTTGTCACATCGGAAGCTGTCCAAATCATTTTACGGCCTGTACCGTCAATGGTTATTACCGTGTCATTGCCACGTGCGATAATTCGCTCTAGCCCTAATTCACCTTTTCGATCACCTTCTCTAGTCAATAAATGTGTATTTCCATCTTTATCAATCATTCTGATCGGTTGATTATTATGACATCCCACCAAAAACAGGAAACTAAATAGAAGAAATGGAAGGGCTGTTAGTCTTATGTTCATATCAATTGCTATATTACTCAATATCGTTAACGACGAGACACAAAGATTCTGCCAAAGTGCAAATGGCTCCAAAGATAATTTAGTGATCGCAATAAACTTTCGTTAACCGACGCTATTCATCGTGTCTTAAACTTCGTTTAAGATGATAAAACTGAAGCAGTATATGATCGTACCACAAAGCAAACAAAAGCATTACTGCGGGTAGTAATAATGTTTTCAGTTTAAAAAATTGAAACATAAAACCTCCGAGTATCCCCCCGATAAAAAAACCTGCAATAATCATCAGTTTAAGAAAAATACTTTTCTTTAGTTTCACGCGTTCACCAACATCTTTATAAAAAAACAACTGTGAAATTTCGATCCCCAAATCAGTAAACAATCCTGTCAAATGTGTCGTTCTGACAACGGACTTAGAGACTTTCGTTACTAAGGCATTTTGAAGTCCCATCGCAAAAAGCAGGGCGAATGAAATTAACGTTAAAACCGGTGGTTTTATTCGGATGAAAACTGGGAGAAGCCCTGCAGAAATCAAAATAATAGATTCTATACAAATTGGGATGATATAGGCGTTATGGGATTTCTTTTTTGAGGCCAATTCAATAATGAAACCTGAAACGGAAGCACCTAATAAAAAGAAGCCGATATACCATAGATAAATCAAGGCCATTTTATAATTTGTCAAAATCAATTGCTCAGAAAAAAAAGCAAAGTGCCCCGTGACATTTGTGGTCAACGTGTTAAGTGAAAGAACTCCCGTAATATTAACCAGCCCCGCAACACAGGATAAAATAGAGGCTAACTTCAAATTGTGGATGTAATTCCTTCCTCTTCCTTGGTGTCTAAACATTTGAACTAAACTTTATATCCTACATTATCCCTCATTTTACCCGCACGATTATGATTGGGATTTACAAAACGCTGTCCGTCATGAGCATTCGCCAAAAGCTCATCATGTTGTTAGCTTAGACAACAAGTTATAAAACTTGTCAAAAATACGAATACATTAGTTCATATCGAAAGGATTAAGATCATATAAAAGGCATCAGATTTTTTATCAGTCAACAAATGAGCTGTTTCGAAAATAAGGCGTTTAAACGCGTTAACATGCGATTTAAACATTTTGTAACAATTCGCTTAAACTTTAAAATTTGTAGACCAAAAGCACTTGTATCATTTTTAAAGTTTAATTACATTTGCTTTCAAGGATGCAAGGAAAATTCCATCAATATCTGTTCGGCGTAGTTTGCGCAATACTTATCAGTTTTGGCTGGTATCATGTGCCAACACCAAATAATATCCCCTCCTGCAATCTTCACGCTGTCAATCACTTCAACAAGCAAGTAAAAAGCGAAGATTATGACACCAAAGTTATTCGCAAAACTAAACGTCCTCGGCATGAAAAATTAAGGGCATATTTTTCAGAAAATGACAATGAAAATGATGACGCGGCAAGTGATTCCAATAGCCCTAACTTATTTGCACTTACCGGGGATGATTTTGGGAATATAATATCGTATATCCATCTTCAATTTCAAAATACACGCACAGCAGTTTCGCTTGCAAATTCCAACCAGCTTACTTCTCGAAAAAACGCTCTGTATATCCATTACAGTGTATTCAGGCTGTGATTTTTTAATACTTTCTTAAAAAACATTAAAAAAGCTTTCAAAATCACTTGGAAGCAGGTCACACTATTGTTCAATTTTTCGAAAATAATTAAAAACTATCATCATGTTCATGAAAAGCTTCATGTATACAAGCCTGTGCCTTATTATGCTATCGACAAGCTGCCAGTCAGAAAAAAAAGAGAAAAAAGAAGCTGCAGTTTTCAACGTCACTACTCCTTTGGTCAAGGATACCATCGTCAATAAAGACTATGTCGCCCAAATCCGTTCGATCAACCATATTGAACTCCGCGCGCAGGAAAAAGGCTATATTCAATCGATATTTGTCGATGAAGGTCAATTTGTACAAAAAGGACAACCCCTCTTTAAAATCATGCCCAACCTCTATGAGTCCGATGTTAATCGTGCTAAAGCAGAGGTAAAATATGCTGAAATCGAATATCAGAACACCAAAAATCTGTCAGAAAAAGATATTGTCGCTCCGCAGGAAACTGAAATGGCAAAAGCAAAATATGAAAAAGCCAAGGCTGAACTAGCCGCGATGAATACGCATCTCAAATTTACGGACATCGTAGCACCGTTTTCCGGAATCGTGGGTAAGCTACATGTGCGTAAAGGAAGTCTTGTGGATGAGGGCGAGTTGATCACTGAACTGTCCGACAATAGTAAGATGTGGGTTTACTTCAATGTCCCCGAAGTGGAATATCTCAATCAAATGGACGCAAAAAAAGACAATAGCCCGCTGCATGTACGGCTAAATATGGCCAATGGAAAAGAATTCGGTCATGAGGGAATTGTCGAGACCATCGAATCAGACTTCAATAATGAAACGGGAAATATTGCCTACCGAGCGACTTTTCCGAATCCAAAGGGCTTATTACGTTATGGCGAGACAGGGAATATTGTCATTACTTCACCCTATAACAATGCGCTTATGATCCCCCAAAAAGCGACTTTCGAGGAGCTTGAAAAAAAATACGTATATGTTATTACAAAAGATAACAAAGTAAAAGCTAGAGAAATAAAAGTTGCTGCCGAACTGCCGCATATCTATGTTGTTTCTTCCGGATTGAGCAAGGACGAAAAGATTCTGCTGAATGGACTTCGCATGGTACAGGAAAACCAGACCATTGAATCCAAATATCAGACTCCGGAGAAAGTCATGTCAAACTTAGATTTATATGCAGAGTAACTAAAAAACAGCATCATGTTTAAAAAAGTAATACATCGACCGGTATTTGCTATTGTCATATCGGTTGTCATCCTATTTATCGGAGGTTTGGCCATCAAGCAGCTTCCTACTGAGCAATTTCCAAAAATCGCACCGACCACAGTGGCGGTATCCATTGCCTACCCTGGTGCAAGTGCCGATGTACTTGTAAAATCCTCCCTGATTACACTGGAGAATGCAATCAATGGTGTACAGGGAATGCGCTATATCGCTACCGACGCAACCAGCGCCGGTGAAGCGACCGTAAACGTTGTATTTGACCCCGGCACAGATCCCAACGATGCCGTAGTACTGGTCAAGACCCGGGTAGATCAAGTCATGCCCCTATTGCCTGAACTTGTTCAAAAGGAAGGGGTCGTCGTTAATCCCATTCAGCCCAGTATGCTGATGTACGTGAATCTTTACAGTACGAATAAAAGTATGGATGAAAAGTTCTTGTACAACTATGCAACAGTAAACATCATTCCTGAAATCAATCGTATTCATGGTATCGCCAAATCACAAATCTTGGGTAGCCGTAGATATGCCATGCGCGTCTGGTTAAATCCCGATCGTATGCGTGCCTATAGCTTATCAGTAGATGAAGTGATGAAAGCGATAGGAGAACAAAGTATCATCGGCCGTCCCGGTCGACTGGGACAAAGCTCGGGTATTGCAGCGCAATCCCTCGAATATGTCCTAACTTATAAAGGACAATACAATACACCTGAAGAATACGACAATATTATCGTCCGCGCGAATGGCGAAGGTGAAAACATCAAGTTAAAAGACGTAGCTAAAGTCGAACTGGGAAGTGAATTTTTTGATATCTATTCCAATTTAGACGGGCATCCCTCGGCTTCAATTGTGTTGAAACAGAATTATGGCAGTAATGCTAATGACGTTATTAAAGATGTAAAGGCCAAACTTGCTGAGATGAAAGGTAACTTTCCTCCAGGTATAGACTATAAAATCAGTTATGACGTATCCCAATTCTTGGATGCTTCTATCGAACAGGTGATGCATACCCTACGCGATGCTTTTATTTTAGTTGCTATTGTTACGTTTATTTTCCTTGGCGATTGGCGTTCGACTTTGATTCCAATCATCGCCGTGCCCGTTTCGCTGATCGGTACATTCTTCGTCATCCAATGGTTCGGTATGTCGATCAACTTAGTGACCTTGTTTGCATTGGTGCTTGCCATCGGGATTGTCGTAGACAACGCCATTGTGGTCATTGAAGCCGTACATGCCAAAATGGAAGAAAGTTCGATCTCCCCATATAAGGCCGTTAAGGAGGTCATGGCCGAAATCGCAGGTGCTATTATCGCCATCACAGCTGTTATGGTAGCCGTTTTCATTCCTATTTCGTTTATGACGGGTCCTGTCGGAACATTTTATCGGCAGTTTTCAATTACTATGGCCAGTTCCATCGTGATATCGGCAGTAGTCGCGTTAACCCTTACTCCTGTGCTTGCCGCAATGTTATTAAAAAATAACCACGGTAAACCCAAAAAATCGAATATATTTACAAAATCCCTTGACGTTTTTAACCGAACTTTCGATAAAATAACCGGCAAATATGCCACTTTACTGCGCAAAATTGCCAGCCGAAGAGTCATTACATGGGGTATCTTAATCGCATTCTGTGTCGGCATTTTCGTCATTAACAAAACGCTTCCAGGAGGTTTTATACCGAGTGAGGACCAAGGTACAATATATGCCATTATTCAGACTCCTCCAGGATCAACATTGGAACAGACCAATAAGCTTTCCAGAGAGCTCCAAAAGATCTGTCAAGGGGTAGATGGCGTTGAATCTGTCTCATCACTGGCAGGTTATGAAATCATGACCGAAGGCCGTGGATCGAATGCCGGAACCTGTCTTATCAACCTCAAAACCTGGGGTGAACGTGAACATTCTGTTAAGGAGATCATGGAAGAACTGGAAGAAAAATCTAAAGATTTAGGCGCCACAGTAGAGTTCTTCGAACCTCCCGCTGTTCCGGGTTTTGGTTCTTCAGGTGGTTTCTCCATGCGCCTACTCGACCTCAATAGGACCACCGATTACCAAGATTTCGATAAAGTGAATAAAGCATTTATCGCCAATCTCAAGAAACGTAAGGAACTGACTGGAGTCTTTACTTTCTTTGCCGCCAACTACCCGCAATACGAATTGGTGTTTGACAATAATGCGGCTATGCAGAAGGGAGTCTCTATAGGTAAAGCCATGGACAACCTCAATATCCTCATCGGTAGTACCTATGAACAGGGCTTTATCCGTTTTGGTCAATTTTTCAAGGTATATGTACAATCTTCACCAGAATTTAGAAGGTTGCCTTCTGATATCCTGAACCTTTACGTCAAAAACGATCATGACCAGATGGTTCCTTATTCGGCCTTTATGACCTTAAAAAAAACACAGGGGCCAAATGAGATTACACGTTACAATATGTACAATTCGGCCGCCATCCGCGGGCTTCCGGCCAATGGATATACAACGGCCGATGCTATTCAGGCAATCAACGAAACCGCGGTTCAGACATTACCGCACGGCTATAAAGTTGCCTGGGAGGGCTTGTCTTATGATGAGGCGCAACGTGGAAACGAAGCTATTTATGTCTTTCTAGTCGTCTTAGTTTTCGTATATCTTGTACTTGCTGCGCAGTATGAAAGTTTCATCATTCCATTTGCGGTTCTTTTGTCACTACCTGTCGGTGTATTTGGTTCCTTCTTCCTCCTAAAAGCTATGGGTCTTGAAAATGACATCTATGCACAGGTCGGGCTGATTATGATTATTGGTTTATTGGGTAAAAATGCAGTGCTTATCGTAGAATTTGCCGTGAAAAGGCGACAAGCCGGCGACAGTATATTAGAGGCAGCAATTGAGGGATCAAGAGCACGTTTTAGACCTATTCTCATGACCTCGTTTGCCTTTATCGCTGGACTTGTTCCACTAGTCTTTGCCAGCGGAGCCGGTGCCATAGGTAATCACACCATAGGTGCATCCGCACTTGGGGGGATGCTCGTCGGAACAATCTTTGGCGTTATCGTTATCCCTGGACTCTACTATATTTTTGCAAAATTGGCTGACGGAAGAAAAATGATTCAAGCCGAAGAAGATTCACCACTAAGCGAAGACATGATACATTATGAATAAGAATAAATTATATCACTATACAGGTTTCGCGCTTTTCTTGCTTAGTCTTGCGGCCTGCAAACCACTCGAAATAAAACAACGTACTGAAAATAAAAACGTACCTGAGAAATATAGTAATGCTGAAAGCGACACCTTAAATACTGGAAAAATTAAATGGAAAAACTATTTTAAGGACCCCAATCTTCAAGGACTTATCAGCCAGGCATTGGCAAACAACCAAGAGCTACATATTATGCTTCAGGAAATTCAAATTGCCCAAAACGAGGTGAGTGCCAAAAAAGGTGAATATCTACCTTCTGTTGGTGTAAAAGTTGGTGCCGGAGTCGACAAAGTAAGTCGCTACACAAATATTGGAGCGATGGAAAAGAATACAGAAATCGAACCCGGCCGCGAAATGCCTGAACCACTGTTCGATTTCGAAGTCGGTGTACAAGCACAATGGGAAACAGATATCTGGGGTAAACTCCATAACGCAACGAAGGCCCAGTTACAGCGGTATTTTGCAAGCGTAGAAGGCAAAAACTTTATGGTCACTCACCTGATCGCTGAAATTGCAGATTCCTACTATGAACTGCTTGCACTGGATAATGAACTCCTGGTTATTAATGAGAATGTTAAGATTCAAAACAATGCGCTGGCTGTCGTCAATGACTTGAAGAAAAATGCACGATCCAACAAGCTTGCCGTCAAAAGATTTGAAGCGCAGATCTTGAAGACCCAAGGTATGCAGTATGACATCAAACAGCAGATCACAGAGACCGAGAATAGAATAAATTATCTCGTCGGTAGATTTCCACAACCGGTTCAAAGGGATCAACAATCCTTTGACAAGCTGGTTCCGCAAACCGTTTATGCCGGCATCCCGGCCGATCTATTGGAGAACAGGCCAGATATCAAGCAGGCGGAGTATGAACTTGCTGCATCCAAACTGGACATCAAATCGGCCAAAGCGCGGTTCTATCCTTCGTTGGACATTGCCGCTGGGGTTGGATTTCAGGCCTTTGATCCAACTTATCTCATTAAACCAGAGTCTTTTCTATCTTCACTTGTTGGTGAACTCACGGCTCCTTTAATCAACAAACGGGCAATTAAAGCCGCTTATTACAGCGCAAACGCACGTCAGGTTCAGGCTGTTTACCATTATGAGCAGACGATTCTGGCTGCTTATATTGAAGTTGCAAACCAGCTCTCTAAAATTAAAAACCTAGAGAATGGCCTACAAATTAAGACCAAGGAGGTTGATGCATTAAATGAGTCTATCGGTATTTCCAACGACCTCTTTAAATACGCCCGCGCAGATTATATGGAAGTTCTGCTAACGCAACGCGATGCCCTGGAATCCAAATTTGAGCTTGTTGAGAAGAAGGTCAACCAACTCAAAGCAAGCGTAGCGATATATAGATCCCTAGGTGGTGGATGGGATCATCAATAGCACATTTTTCATTTTAGTTTTTATATGTTGGGGACTTATCGTGTGATAAGTCCCTTTTTTTTGTAAAAGCATATTTACTCCACCACAATTTCTTTCATTTTCTCGTTTCCATAGTATGTCGGGAAATACATTAATTCAGCCTTCGCGGGGTTGACAGTATATGTCCCGGTATAACGAGGTAAAAGTTCGATTTCAAAGGTATGCGTACCTTTCCCCAGTTTGTTGCAAAAAATGACAACACGATCTTTGAAATGCTCTCGGTGCGCCTCGCTTCTAGAGTATCCATTGGTTTTGGTTTCATACGAACATCCCGCCGGTATCGGAACTTCGATCTGCACATACTCCGCTTCACCGATTAACGTTACGCTTGCTTCAAGTTTTACAGGCTTCCCTTCCTTGAGCGCCGCTACCGTAGCACCATTGTCCTTAAATCGCGTTGCCACGGCAAGGCCCTTTTCCTTTTCTACGGCAGGATTTGGATTCCAAAAATTTTGATAGGCTGTCACAAAAGCAGGCCCCGTCCCTTCTTTCCGCACTTTAATCTGTTCATCCGACCTAAAGCTTTGCGTATATGGAAATGTCGTGATACGTTTGCCATTGATGACCATTACCGGTGCCTGGAAAGACTCACCCTCTTTCAGTACATCAGGGAGAATGCTTCGTATGATACGCGAAGATTCGTAGATATTATACCATTGGTTTTGCTGCCGCTGCGCGAAAAAGTAATTACGGATATTTTCTAAATACGAATCATGACCACCAATTGATTTTAAGACATGATAAGCCAACAGTGTATTCTCAGTATTGGTTTCCGTAGGTCGCATAAAAAATCTGCCTTTCTGATCTGTTGAAGTTCCAGAAGTCCAATAGAGTCCACCTAACACAGCCTTCGACGCGTATTTAAGAACGGTATCTGCAGCATGTGAATCTTTAAGACCCAGTTTTGAAATCAAGAGATATTTCAACAGTTTATCCTTGATGGTTTTACTTTTAAGTTTTGTGTCGATTTCGAAGAAATAGTTTTTGTAATCTGTTTTAGGATCCAATCGGAGTAGATATATCAAGGAGCTAAATAAATTCTCTTTGGCCCCGTGAAGCTTATCTTTATCCAATAGAACATCCAGCGAAGCCAAGCTGCTTTTCAATAGGGTCTTTTCACGTTCTGCATAAATCTCCGTATCGATCTCAACCTGGTAGCCGGCTTCTCGGGCATCCAACAGTACCCCGATCACATAGTTGCTGATCCAGGTCACAGTCTCACTCTTGTTCCACCAACCCCAGCCCTGATTGGCATTTTTGTTTTTCTGTAATTCTTTTAGGAGATCCCTTATTTTCTTATCCTCTGTAAAAGGCTTTCCGATCAATTTTGTAAGCTCTTTTTTAGAAAGTAACGCGCTCAATTTGGAAGCCATCTGTTCATTGCATAGAAATTTGTAACGATCGATCGATTCGATTTCCCGTTGTAAAAATTCCAGTGAATTTGCTTCGGCATGCAAAATGATTTCGCCTAGCGCAGGAGAAGTTTTAAGCATATACTCTGCCGTACCGTTGAGCACTTTAAAATCTCCTTCATGTTGTTCAAGCCCCTTTTCAAAAATCGGAATGCTGCGTTTTTCACCATCAAAATATCCGTTGGACAATCCAATCGAATAAGCAAGTTGGATGCTGTCCCCCTGAGCGGCAATAACAGGTATAGGATCCCGATAGGACTTCGCAATGTTCAACGTCGCCTCCTGTGTTGTTAGCCCATTATTAATGGTACGCGCGAGCTGTAAGCTGTCGCTAAGATAATTAACAACCCGTCCCATGGCTGTAAACTGGTCACCTCTGATCGCAAATCGAGGGGTTGCCAAATGTGCCGAAACAGCTTTAAAGGATTTGACATTTAGCTCTTTTATGTCGGCGAAATTTTTACTTCCTTTAGCGATAAAGAATGTTCGCCAATTGGTAATATCATCCGGATAGGTCGCTTCAAAATTAGCTCTTCCCTGAGCATCAGTAGTGAGTTTTGGCTGCCAGAATGCATCATCACTAAAGTTCACACGCATCGTATTTCCAGATTCCAAATAGGGCATATCCACAGCACCTGTCGATGTCGCAGATGCTCCAGCTTTCATCTGAACCATCACCACGCCATTGGCGGCCCGCGCACCGTACAATCCCAGCATAGATTGATCTTTAATCACATTCAATGACGCGATAGTCGATGGATCAAGACTTGAAATATCACCTTCAAAAGGGACCCCGTCCACTAAAATCAATGGTTTTTCATTGGGGGCCGGACTAGCAGCGCCACGAATACGAATCCCTGCTACAGCCCCCTGCAGCATAGCTGTAGTCACCCCATCCATCCTAGCATTGATCGATTTCACTGCCGCAGTCAATGATTGCCTTTTTTGGACGCCATACCCCATCACAACCACTTCATCCAATTGATTTTCGCTTGGCTTTAACTCCACAAAATAATCTTTGCCACTGGAGACTTTGACCGTAGCGGTATTGTACCCTAAAGCAGCAATCTCAAGTACCGTATTTTTATCGTTGGAGAGCTCAATTTCCAGACTACCGTCAAAACTGGTAAAATATTGCTTTTTCGTAGCCCGATCAAGCACTTTAGTGCCAATTAAAGGCGTATCACCGTCATAAACCAGGATCCGCGCAGCCGTGTTGCTCTTTCTTCTCGCGCTAAAGCCTTCCCGGTCTATTTTTAAGCCCTGCAGATCGTTTTCTTGTCCAGTCTGGATAGCATCCCGCAATGGATTGTCCACGGTACGCACAATAATTTCATCCCGTACAAGTTTGTAAGCTAACCGGGCTGCCTGGGATGTCTTACTCCATTGGATAGCGTCTAGTTTCAAATAATTCATTCCATGGGCTTTGAGCTCGACTGGCAAACTAAAGGAAGTTGAATCATCCTGTACAATATGCAAAGTAACCTCGCCGACTGGAAGATCTTCAAACGTTCGATGTCCACCATAAAAGAGCCTAAAATACATCCGCTCTTCGACATTCGTCGGTTCGATAAAGATCAATGTAGGTCGAATGCTTTTTTGTGAAGCATCATTGCCCAACATTAAATTAAGTTTAAAACCAGCATCTTCACGTTCTCTTTTCACCGTAGCAAACTGTGCAAGTCCAGCACTGTTTTGCATCGTCTCCCTAAAACGCTGCTCGACATTTGCCTTGATATCCTCCACCGACCATACTTTCTCCCGAAAATCTAAACTTGGTTTATAGTCATACAGATCCAGCCGGATAAGATTACCATCCCAGCTTTTTTGCTTTTGATAGTTTTTATAGATGCTATATTGATAGCCGCCCTCAATTTCAAACCGGCCAATTTTCGCTGTATCTACCATAAGCATACCTATTTTGGACACACCATTGTACATTTCTGTTCTTGGAAATGGCCCTGCCATCAGCGGAACGGGAACCTGTGTCCGCAACCGATTATTGTAAACGGTTCGCTGTACCGGATTGAGGTAATAGAGATCTCCAGCTGTTTGGATATATGCTGGTCGCTCGATCAGCACATTACTATTGGGTAATTGCCAGGCTCCAAAATTGTTGGTCACGGTGATCAACTGTCGCTTCAATTCGGCCACTTCTTTATCGAAAAGCTTACCCTGTTGCTCTTTTGGCAATCGAAGAACCGAAATATGGCCCTTTCTCCATGCTTTGTCGGGGTAATCAAAACCAATCGTATCTCGTGAAGCATTAAAGGAAACAATGACCTTTTTTCCCTTTTCAACGTAATAACCCTCTACCCGAATGTCACGATCCTTGGTTCTAAACCTAAAATCATGCTGCCCTGGAGCAACCTCAAAAATAGTAGGATTATTTTGCTGATCTTGCTTCGCATAGGTCAGTACACCGTCTATCCAAACCAAATGAATACCTTGCACAGCACCGTTTACCACGATGTAAGGGGATACCTGACTCTTAACAGCATCGAGTGGAAGAGACTCCTGAAAATAGACATCTGGATATAAGAATTGATAAAAGGGAATCGTATCCAACTGCATTACTTTAGACCATTTCACCCAATCTTGCAGCGCTCCCTGATAAACTTTTTCATCATCCTCCAAACTAACATGAAGATTTTGCTCGACCGCCGCCCTGCGCATCAGACCACCGACGGTAATCGTTGGTGCCGCGGCTGACTTAAACTTTGAGGTAAAACCATAGGCTGTAATATCGACATCTTTCAAGGGTTTGCCCTTCTTATCCGTAACAGAAAATTCGAACACAGCCTTCTGCCCCGGATATACTGTCGTGGCGGTAGTAACTTCCAAATTTAAATTTTTCTCCACATAGGGCAATTCCTCGCGAATAACTTTGGATTTTCCTCCAAAAAGGTAGGTGATCTCCAGGTTATACCCCTCTTTTCCACGGGCTAAAAATGCACGATTCAATTCGGTTTCATAGCCCGCAGCAATCATACGACCACCACGATGAACTTGATACCAAAATGGAATCCTAGCAGGGTTATCGACATGCAATAGTACCGAATCCACAGTGCGGTAAAATTGATAATTCAGTTGTACCTGCTGCTGGTCCTCCAGATCAACACTTTTACTAAAGCCATTCGATTTGACAACAATTTCTTTGGCCTGCCAAGGAATTGAAACCAGATTAGGTAAACTTAAATTTTCAGCCTTTAGCACTTCATCATGCTCTCCTAATATCTTGAGCTCAGCAGATGCTGGTTGCTCAATGCCCTTTTCCACATAGTTCAGTGCTGCATGTCCATCTTTGACCGTAATGCGGATTTCCTTTTCGCGGTTAAGTCTATTGAGATCAAGGCTTCGCGCTATTCTTTCATTATCCGAACTTAA
Organism: Sphingobacterium zeae; assembly: GCF_030818895.1. Lineage (NCBI taxonomy): Bacteria > Pseudomonadati > Bacteroidota > Sphingobacteriia > Sphingobacteriales > Sphingobacteriaceae > Sphingobacterium > Sphingobacterium zeae. The sequence goes on along the minus strand of NZ_JAUTBA010000001.1, from coordinate 1,819,906 downwards.
ATAAGTACCAATAACGCGAAAGGAAATACCAATGTCAGGCGGAAAAATTGAATCCGGTAATACAATCTCCTTTTCTGCCACATCTGCAAGCGAAACACTTGTTTGCCATAAGGTATCTGGAATAAAATTGACCTTATTGGCTTTTAAATCATGCATCAAAACCGGACTAGCCACCACCTGTAAATCGACTTTACCATCGTATATGGGCATTTCATTTTCATTTAATGCTTTTAGTTTCAGCCGCACGCTGTCCCCTTTGGCATAATCTGTCTTTTCAGAAGTCATCGTAAAGCTTAGACTTTTTAACTCATAGTCTTCATATCGGAAATGCTGTCGATGCAAGACTAGTTTGGTTTTTGGAGATTCCAACGAAATCCAATAATTTCTATCCAAAGTAAGGCCCAGCCCTTTCAAGTCAAATGCAAAGGTATACATGCCCGGACGATAAGGCGCTAGGCGAGCCAAAATGGTATCCTCCGCATAACCATAGCCTCCAGTCAGACGTACGGTAATAGAATCGCGGTAAGGTTTCCATTTTGTTTTCTCCAGATACGCTTTAAATTTAACTTGCTCATTTGGTTTATACATCGGTTTATTAAAAACCATAAAACTTTCTGTACCACCAGTTTCTATTTTATGAAAGATTCGCTTAATTTTAAACCGAGTTCTGAGCCAGCTGTTGCTGATTTTTTTCCATAATGACACCTTAACTTTATGGGGCCAGCGCCGTTCTACAGTCAGATAATGATAGACACCCTGATGTTCAATACTGACGATATCGTCACTATTTGCATTGGCAGCTGTATAATAATGGAACTTCTTATCGAGTGACATGCGACGTCCGTTCACTTTTACCTGCGCGTCTTTTATAATCGTTCCCAAAGAATCGTATAGACAAATCGCAAAAGCTTTCGCAGGAATAATTTTGACATACAGGTTATCGCTGATCAACTCCCGATACATGAGATCTGCTTTATTAGCGCGGACCTGTACATAGTTACCCCGTGGTAACACCGGATTTGGATCTCCTACCTTATATTTTACAACAAAATTGCTGAGCATAGTTTCATCGAATTTTCTTCCATCCAAATGAATCTTTTTTAAAATCTCAGGGCTTAGCTTATAAATATAATAGTCAGCGGAACCGCGTGGACTATCGAATAAGCTCGATTGTCCACAAAGTACAGAAGCATATAACACAGCTAAAAGGCATACTACAATTGATTTCCATTTCATGTTTAGATACTGGCTAAATTCTTTTAAAAATAAATAAAATTAACTAAACCCAAGCACTAGATTCTTTCATCCAGCACTTCAACTTTTGTGCAGGGATGCTGAGAATATCATTATTCCATAAATGAAGAAAAAATACAACTTCAACCGCTCTTTAATCGAAACTGCAACTTCAGTGTCTGAAGAAAAATCAACAGCGCCCGAACGGAGGCAGCGATTATGCTGACACACACTTGTCATTTGTTGGATTTATCTTTGTTCATAACCCAGTGGGAAGTAGAATCAAATTTAAAATCATAATCAAAAAAAAATGGATACGTTACAACAATTAAAAGCAGAGTTAGCGAATGAGTATCAAATTACAAGAAACTTTATCGCACTTTTTCCAGTTGGAAAGAATCAGTATGCACCACATCAGAAAAGTATGAAAATGATGCGTCTGGCAACGCACATAGTCGAGGTTTTTGAATGGCCAAGTACCGTTTTAAAAACTTCAGAACTTGATTTTGCCAAAGTTCCTTACGTCCCTACAAGCCTAGCTACATCCGAAGATCTTTTAAAAAAATTGGACGAAGCATACGAAGCGGGAATAGACGCCTTAGAAAAAGCGCAAGAGTCAGACTTGACCGGAAACTGGGCAATTAAAAATGACGGCCATATATTGGCAAGTTGGAGCAAATATGAAGCGATTCGTCACGCATTAAATCAGATCACACATCACAGAGCACAATTAGGCGTGTATTATAGGCTCAACGACATTCCTTTACCAGCGAGTTATGGCCCCTCTGCGGATTCGCAGAATTTTTAGGCCAAAAGTGGGTTAACCCAACCTACACTTTCCTTCAAAAAGTGTAGGTTTTCTTCAAAAACTTCCAGTCTTCAAGCGGAGCATTACACCGCAACGTTAACCATACTATCTTTTCCCTTATTATCGTCCAGCACAAGCATAAAATTTAACAAGCACTTTTTCTTCGCAAAATGATTATCTTCCAACAAATTCTTGGACATGGAAATGGCACTCAACAGGGTTTTTAAATTCTCTTCATTATAGCGATCTACATAAAAATATAACTGTTCACTGTTTGTATAGCTAACTAAGGAATCGAACAAACCCTGTTCTAAGTTGTCTTTGCTATCAGGAAGTTCGAGCAAGACCGCAAGATGCTTCTTAAATTTCTCTTCGCTTGTTTTAAGATCGCTTATTTTAGATTCAATATCGGAAAAAGGAAGCGCCTGATATAAAAAAGCAGTGTTCTTTACCATCTCATTATATTGGATTTCTCCAGCTTCGTAATCGCTATTAAACGCAAGGAAGTCCTCATATTTTTCATCAAATTCTGAGCGTTTTTACCTTTATTTCACCCTTACTAATTGCTTCAACTACATGTTGATCATTTTTCAGACTATTGAGTTCATAAAGCGCTTCAACTCTATTTTCGGCAAATAGTTCTTTAAACGATGGTTGGATCTGCTTTTGGGATAGCGGGGACGCACCACTTCGTACGGGATGAGTATAGTCGTAAAAGTCATTGAATTTCTGATCAAACGCGTACCGATCTATCCGCTTTTCAAAATCCTCCGTAAATTCGGTTAAGGCTAAAGGTGATGGTATCTGCTCATACTGGATCGCCGAGAATAACCTATCAGAGATTAAAAAATAAAATCCATTTGCATTAAATCATCAGAAATCAGATCGCCAATGTATTCCACCGAATCTCGACCAAGCTTGCTATCGCAGAAATTGCTTAAAGCTCAAATTTCTAATACCCTTTTTCCAAAGAAACTTCATTGAGCAAAGGTCGCCCATCAGCCATTCTGCAATAATTATCCACCACCTGTAAGACGGACGAGCCTATATTTGTTCTACTCGCAACATGCGGGGTTATAATAATAGCGGGGCAGTCCCAAAACGGATGATCTTGCGGCAATGGCTCTTGATGAAATACATCAAGATAAGCTTCAGCAATGTTTTTCTCGGCAATTGCATGCAACAAGTCATTCTCCACGAGATGGTCACCTCGGCCAACATTTATAAGGACAGTTCCTTTGGCGCACAAATTAAAAAGATTACGATCCAAAATACCGTAAGTAGCATCGGTTAATGGTAAAATATTGACGATAAAATCCGCATTTTCTACCGCCAAAGCCAGTCCTGCCGCTCCTGTAAGCGACGTTACTCCGGGAAAATCCTTTGTAGAGTTTGACCACCCTTTCACCTGGAAACCCAACCGAAACATCTGCTCAGCCACATACCCCCCAATCTCACCTAATCCTAATACCGTTATATTCGTTTCTCCAATTGATTTATACGACAAGGGACGCCAATGTTTATTATCTTTTTCATCTATATATGTCGAAAAGTTCTTCATCGAATGCATTACACAGGTCAAAACATGCTCAAACATATCGCTTTTCAACATGGGATCAATAATCCGACAAATATGGAGATGAGATGGAATATTTTGGGGGAATAGGTGATCTATTCCGGCACCCCCAGACTGTACAACTTTTAGATTGGGAAAATAAGTATAATAATCCCCTTCAGGCTTCCAGCAAAGAGCAAATTCAACCTCGCTATAATTTTCAATATCAGGGAAGATCTCCACTTTCACTTCTGGCAAATACGTATTGATTTCGACCTTCCATTCCTCAGCCCTGCTTCGATTGAGGATTAACGCTATACTCATATCACTTTTGTTTATACGAAAATAGCATTAATCCTAAAAAAAGGCAATGAGCTGATTCGAGAATTAGCCCATTGCCTGCAAATAGGGTCTTTCACCCCCCACAATAAACGTTTAATCCGCAAAAAAATACTATTTATAGCCCATATTTTGTTTCAGGTTGTCACCGTCTATATTGTTCAGCTGAATTTCACTTAAGGGGATAGGTAATAAAGCATTATAATCCTGAAAACCAGTTGTTATCTTATTTGCAGGTCCTGCATCCCCATTGCGTAAAATCCGCTCTTTCAGTTTATTGGTTCGAACTAAAGTCATCCGACGGTTCTCTTCTGAAATCAATTCTCTGGCGCGTTCATCTAAGATAAAATCTACCGTTAAATCACTTGAGGCCACTTTGCCTAACTGATTATTTCCAGACTCTGCACGTGCTGCTTTAAATGAGCGATCACGCAGCTTATTGATATCCTCTGCAGCACCGGCTGCATTTCCCTGCCGCACCCGAGCTTCTGCGCGCAGCAAATAGGTTTCCCCAAATCTCATCACTGGCCAATCTTTAACGAGCGCATAACCAAAATCATCGAGTGGATCATAACCACCCCATTTGGTTGGAAATGGATACCAGACTTCCAAACTATCGGTACGGAAAGGAACGACCTTATCTCCAGTTTTAATGACGATGTTTTTAGTTCCTGCACCTTTTGCAACGCGATAACCATCCGCATCAACACCAATTTCTGCGCTGAAATTCGGACGATTATAATTGGTTGTCCTCCGTATATTGAAATTGCTATTCCGGATATCGCCTTTCAGCCCTTTCCATACCGTATATTTCATAAAATTACTCAATCGTAAACGGCCATTTCCTCTTCCGCCCAGCGAATCAGCATTGACCATACCATCCCATTTGTGGTAAGCCGGCTGCCATACCCGGCGCTGCTGTGGGTTATCTATTGTACCACCATTAACCTCTCGGTTATACTCCAACTCAAAAGTCCAGATGGCCTCGGTATTTCCCTGCCTACGGCGCATGTTTCCCTGACGAAACATATCCCTAAAGTAATCACCACCTTCGGCCAGGTATTTGCCATAACGTGCCTCAATCAACTTATAGTTACCCCCATTGATAATAGCGGTTGCCATCGTTTCAGCTTGTGCAAAATAGCTTGCGTCACGCATACCAATACGTAAAAAAGCTTCTGCAGCAAGCTGTCTCGCCATATCCTTATTGATTCGGCTAGGTGTGCTCGCTGTAGCAAGATCAGGAAGCTCTTTAACCGCATAATTCAAATCATCGGCGATAACCTTGTCAATTTCAGCAACAGCGGTTCGTGTATAATTAAATGAAGGCACTTTAATGGAGCTGGTCAGCAAAGGTACATCTCCCCACAATGTAACCAGCATATTATAGGCGTATGCGCGAAAAAATCGTGCTTCAGCGGCGGCCTTCGGATTGCTATCGCCTACTCCGTCAATGATGAGGTTGGCATTATTAATAAATGCATAGCATTTTTCCCACAAGAAACTTACGCCTCCATTTTCTGAATTGAGATCGGCATATTGATAAAAAGGATTCTCAACGCCCTCTGTCGATCCAGCACTCGTAATATCTGTCCCGATCTGCCAACAGGAAAGAAATCCTTGCCTGCCACTGTAGCCCCAAAGCTGGGCAAAGTTATAATGTAAACCCAGCAACCTGTTCTCCACTGTCGTCGGATCAACATTCGTTGCATCGTAATTAGAATATGGTTTCTCATCCAAATAGCCTTTACCACAAGAGCTGGCCCCTACGGATAACAAAGCCAATATGGAAAATAAGGTGGTATAATTGTTAATCGTCTTTTTCATGTGTATGTAATTGATTTTTGAAAAATAAATGTCTAAGCATTAAAAACTAAGGTTAATGCCTAAAACATACGTCCTCACCATTGGATAGTTAATTGCATCATTCGTGGATCCCCTTGTAATATCGCGAGCCTCCGGATCCCAGCCCAGCCAATTGGTCCAGGTATACAGATTTCGACCGCTCGCATATACTGTCAGCCCCTGAACACCAATTTTTTCCACAAGTGGTTGTGGCATTGTATAACTTAAGGTTACATCTTTCAAACGGGTGAAACTTGCGTTAGAAGGGAAGCCATATCCATGAACATTGGAATGATTCCCCAGCGAACGCCATTCATTACTTTTGTTTTCCGGCGTCCAATATCCGAGGGCCGCAGGTGTGCTTCGACGTCCCATCTCGTCCGAGGCGGCGCCTATTTGCGGATTATTACGCAATGCACCTTGGACAGTATTGATAAAAACATTTAAGGTGAATGCTTTATAAGTGAACGTATTCGTTAAACCCGCAGTCCATTTCGGTGCTGTCTGCCCAAGAACAGACCGGTCACCGTCATCAATCTTTCCATCGGCATTTAGATCGGCCAATTTAAGGTCGCCCGCCTGCGCAGCATCATCCCATCCTTTGTTCGCTCCAGATGCAATCTCATCCACCTGCCAGATACCCACTTTCGTGTAATCATAGATGACTCCTATGGGCTGTCCAATAAACCACCTATTGCCTAAGTCGTCTTTCCCGTTGCCATATACTTCTGTGATCTTATTTTTATTACGGGAAAAAACCAGTGTACTCGACCAGTTAAATTGATCTTTTACGATATTTTTAGTGTTCAATGTCAGGTCGATGCCTTTATTCTCAATTTTACCAATATTCGAATATACTGAAGCAAAACCAGTTAGCTTGGGTAGACGTTGTTCAAGAAGTAGATCATAGGTACTGGATTTGTACATATCAATACTACCTGAGACCCGATTATTGAATAAACCAAAGTCAACCCCTGTATTGAAGCCCTTTGTTTTTTCCCATTGCAGATCATAATTCCCCATCAAGGTTCGGATCGTTAAGGCCGTATTTGACAAGCCATTCATTGCCATTGGACTTGAATCCATTAAAAATTGGGTGCGATAAACAGGGATCGCTTCATTTCCAGAAAGACCATAAGAAATACGCCATTTTAAATTATCGACAATCTGTTTGGCATTTTGCATAAAGGATTCGTTATGCAAATTCCACGCTACTGCCGCCGATGGGAAAGCACCATACTTATTGTTTCTGCCAAAAACGGATGCGCCATCCCGGCGAACGGTCAAGGTCAGCATATAACGACTATCGTACGCATAATTTAAACGACCCATTTGCGAAATTGTACGGTATAAATCTGCAATCGAAGAAACCTTTTGTGTTGACGCGGCACCCAGATTTCCCCAACCAAGTGCATCATTGGGAAATACCTCGCCTGTTGCAATTGCCTGTTGCCAATATTTGCTTTTTGCCGCATATAGTCCAGTGAAGTCAATATGGTGCTGACCAAAGTCTTTGGTATAGGTCAATATATTTTCTAAGGTATAAGTCTGTGTTTCATTATTGGTTATACGTCCAAGACCAGCAAAATTATATACCGACTCACCTTCGTATTCATTGTTTCTAACCGGTACAAAGGAATACCCTGCATTCAACTTATATTTCAACCCTGCTAATGGCTTGTACAGTTCACCAAAATTTAAATCGGCATAGCCATTCAGGCTAATGTTAAATTGCCGGCGCTGTGGATCTAAGGTTGTTGGCAACAAAGGATTGGACCACAGTTGCTCAGAGTACATCGGGTATTGTGTTAAAGAGCCATCCTCATTATACATTCTGGCGTAGGGACTCATTGCCGCAGCTTGCAACAAATTAGCCCGGCCGCCATCTCTATTGTGTGCAACGATAAAGGAGGATGTACCCACCGAAAGGTATTTGGTGGCCTTAAAATCGGTATTTGTCCGAAAAGAGTAACGTTTGTAATTGTAACCCAACAAAACTCCTTTTTCATTTAAATAATCGCCCGACACAAAATATTTGGCATTTTCACTACCGCCCGATAAACTGACGTTGTGGTTCTGTATGACGCCAGTCTGCATTACCGCATCCAGCCAATCCGTCGTTACGCCATTTTTATAATTGTCATACTCGTATTGATTGCGCACCGGACCGCCATTGTACAAACTCGTGTTGGTGATACGGGCATATTCCGCATAACGCTTTAACAGTTCCTCGCCAGAAACAGGTTCTAGGATGTGCGCCACATGCTCTACCCCGCCATAGCCACTGTACCGAATGGACGGTTTACCGGTTGTTCCTCTCTTTGTGGTAATCAATATTACACCGTTCGAACCATTTACACCATAAATAGCCACAGCGGAAGGATCTTTTAGGATTTCGACAGATTCAATATCATTGGGGTTGATATCATTAATAGAGCCATCTGTTTTTGTCAATGGAATTCCATCCACAACAATAAAAGGCTCCGTTGTTGCACTAAGCGAATTTCTTCCTCTTACCTGCACCGAGGGCGCTTCACCAGGAATGGATGATGCCTGGGATACCGTCACATTAGACACCGCACCCTGAATGGCCTGCATAACATTGTTGACAGGGATCTTTGATAGACGGTCTTTAGGAACTGAAGCGACCGAACCGGTTATATCCGATCGTTTCTGACTTCCATAGCCCACCACCACAAGCTCTTCCAGAACATTTTCTGCAGGTACCAGTGCAACGTCCAGATTGGCCTGCTGCCCTATGGTGACTTGCTTCTCTTTAAAGCCAACGGAGGTGATGATTAAGATACTACCCGGGGATGCCTGAATTGAAAAATTCCCCTGTCCATTAGTTTGCACAGTTTCCGCACCACCTTTTACACGAATGGTAACACCTGCAATTCCCTTGCCCGAGGTATCTTTAACAACCCCTTTCACATTTGCACTTTGCCCGTAACTGGATAGGGCTATCAGAAAAAGGCTGTTCAATAAAATGCCCTTTTTTGAATATCGGTTATAATAATGTTTTAACATAATTTATTAATAAATGATTTGGTTAGTTTTTCACATTCTTAATGATTCTGGAATCAACCTAGCAATGCCAGAATGTCCAATGCATACGCTTCTCAAGTTGAATTCATAGCTTGTCGTTTATAATTGGTGTCCTTGTTTCCTTCAAAAAATAGTGCGCTAATCTTAGAAAAAAAACAAGTGAATAATTCGGCCCAACATTGTTTTGAGCTCAAGACAAAAGTAGCTTTGAAGCGAGATTTTGGTGTTCGATTTTAGTTCAATTGAGTTGAAATTCGCTTCAAAATGCTGAAAAATCGATATTTAACAACAATAAGCCACTTCCATGACGATGCGATAGCCTAAACAGCCAAGCTTAAAAAGCCACGGCAATCGGAAACACAGGCGATAAGAGTAGCCTTCTTTGACCATAAAAAAAGGGTCGCCATTTTTTTTGGCAACCCTCGTATATTTTATAGCTACTGTTTGTTAAATGCGCGTAGGAAAGATGTATTTCTCTCCGTTCCGCCAGCGAATTTCCACTTTCTTATCCGTTGCTTCCAATTGCGGAAAAAGCTCTTCATTCGTCCATTTTTCTCCCGATTTCTTCCACAGCTGCAAGGTGACATACCGTTTTCCCGGCGGCTTTCCTCCACCTACAAAACAATTCAATACAGCACTCTCTTGCGCTACAGGATGAAGTCCTCGGCAACTTAAGCTTTCCATTCCCTCCCAACCCATGAGCCTTACCATAGCCAATTGATATTGACCATTATCTAAAATCATCGCCTCATTGCCGTTATACTTAATTTTTTCTGAATGGATAGGATGATTCTTCCATTTTGGGAGGGCATAATGCCCCAGCCGCAAGGCCAAAGGCTTTTCGGAAAGTAATTGATCACATCTCAAAATTCCATTTGCTATTGTCCGTTCTGCCAAGAATAGATGTATACTCGTGTCCGAAGCCAAGGTCGCCGTACGGCGATAAACGCCCTCCTCGTACCCACTAAATTGATACATACGAAGTGATTCCCACTTGTCTGGTTGGGTCTGAAAGGTATAATTCATGGCAATTTCCCCGTTCTTCCCATCGGCCTGCCAAGGAAAAGCACTATTATAAGAAAGCTTATTGTAATTTTCCGTCCCTTGATAATAGCCAATATCCCTACTGGTGTTCCAAGATCGGATTTCGGAGGCACCGATACTATCATAATCAGTGATCAACATTTGCGCCCCCTCCACATAGGTATTCAACACCTTCGCATCTGGAATCTGACGATCCCAGGCACCCTGATTTTCTGAAGCGGTCCAAAAATTGCTATTTTCCGGAACCAATAGACCTAAAAAGAATTTTCCCAGCCAATACGCACTTCCGCGGCAACTATACTCCTGTACCGCCGGATCAAAAGCGCCATAAAAGCCCAAGTTGGGAATACCGTCCGAAAGAAAATCCGGATGCGTTAAAAATTGCAACAAAGTACCCGAAGCAATTCTCCGCATCCAACCATAATTGATGGAAGGATCATCCAATAACCCTAATAATGGAAAGGGGACTGCAGCCCCCATACGATATGAAATACTACGCCCCCACATAATCATTTCACCATTACGGCTAAATAAATAGGGATAACTTTTCACCACATCATGCAAATTCGATTTGAATTTTGCAGCAAGTTCAGGGTACATCGTCGCACCATAGTTAGCAGCCCAAAGCGATCCATACAACTGAAAAGCCCACATACTGTAGTAATCGTAGTAAGGACTATCATTATACCAGCCATCGCCCCTATAATCTTGAAGACATTTTTCCAATAAATCCTTCAGGTACTCCTCCCGAACAGGATAACCTCTACTTTTAAAAAAGCTTAGAATCATAATATTGAAAAATCGCCAATTCATCTGTATCGTTGGTCCATTCCCGTAACTCAGCATCGTTTGTGCGAGTTCATGTTTAGTATGCTGTGGCAACGGATCCCAAAGCACTTCAGGCGCTGCCATTAGCGCCACAGCCAAACCTCCAAATTCGACCAGCTTTTGACTCGGTCCGCCTTTTTCTGGAAGTGGGGCAATATAACTTTCGGAACCCTTATGTAATAGCAGTTCCAGTTGATGCCGATAATAATCTGCTACGCGAATACCTCGGATCTCGTAGTCGGCATTTTTCTTTAAAAGCGGCACAGCGATGAAAAGCGTACGGCAAAGCCCCTCTAATCGTTCTGTTTCATTGTGCACACCATCTCTGGGGTAGCTACGTCCAGGCTGCTTGGGAAACAACATGGGACTATTTAAGTCGCTAACGACAGAAAATGCCCCTTCCAACAGATAGGATGCAGCATCCATCCAATGCTGGCGTGTCAGTCCAGTGTAAGGACTTTTTTTAAAATCTGGATTTTTCAGTTCGAAAACTGAACTATTCTGGCTCAGAGCCGCCGCTGCGCATCCAAGAAAAACGCAGCTAAACACCAGCAGTCTAAGTAGGCCCTGTTTTATTTTCATGTTGCTTAATGTTATCATTTTGTTCTCCCTTTGTCGCGCCATTCCAGCACTTTTACTGCAGTTGGCTCCGTTTCTGCTAATCCCTCCCCATCTTTCTGTTCCGTCGCCTGTACAAACAGCGCAATTTTACGTTTCTTTCGCCACAACTCGGTATCGTAAGTTGGTTCCCAAGCCCCTACTGATTCCTGACAAAGATCAGTAATCTTCGGGGATTCTTGCTGCATCCCCTGTAACGTCAAAATCGAAGGCCGGCTGCCCCTTTCCTGATCACGAAAGATCAATGTTAATGCAATCTTTTTATCCTTACCCCGAACCAATAGCTGTGGTCTTGCAATAGGAATCTCCTTTGTACCACCACCACTTAAGCTAAATGGGGTTTTTCTAAAATCAAAAGATCGCACCTTCCATTGACCATCCTCTAAATAAATTACTTTATATTGCGGAATGTCTGATGCTGGAGAACGCCAGTACGTTGCAATGAAAGGATTCCCGCTATCGTCAGCAGCGATGGAAGTCTGATTGATTAATTCGTGCCGTTCCGGAATCCGGGCAGCATACTCTGCTGTAGATGCGTTCATGGGCAGGTCATATCTTATTCCGTCGCTTCGCTCCCATGTTAATCCACCATCCTTTGAACAAGCATAAGCCATATCATGATTGCTCGCTACATTTGGACTTTCACGCCAAACCCAAGAGAGGTGTATCGTCCCGTGTTTATCGACATAACTTTGCCAATAGGCATTTCTCTTTCCCTCTCCATCAATTAAATTGCTATGGATACGTTTCCATTGCTGCTGTTTACTATCGTAACTATTCACCACAAGATTGCCATTCCCGGATCCACCATCCCGATATAGAAATAACAGCTGACCATCGGGCATTTTTAAGAATTCAGGATAAGTCACCCGTGTTTCATTTTGACCTACCATAATCCGCTCTTCACCAAGCACAAGACTATTCGGATGGATAGATCGCGCATAGCGCAATCGACTATTGTGCTGATCCCAGCACACATGGAGATACCCTTCCTGGTCCACCATGATGCTGATCACATTATGTGCATCTTTGGCATTTCCGGTATAACCTGTGCGACGCAGCTGCCAAAGTTTACCGGAAAGTAGGCGTCGCCCTAAGACGACATATCCCTGCCCATCGTAATAGGCTATATATTGATATTTGCCGTTGCTGGTTAGGGAATTTTTTCGAAATACAGCGGTGTTGACCGTATTCTTAGCCCATCCGTATCCGGCTATTGTTTCCTTAACTTCTTGTCCTTGCACGGCACAAAGAATCAAGAGGAATGCAGCGCACAGCATTCCAATTCTACCTATTTGAATCCGATATCTTTTCATTCATTCTGTTAATTGAGCCTGAAATATTGGTTTCAGAGCCACTATCTTATTGAATAGTTTTACTATAGTCCTTACTCCAATCCTGTCCCGACCAAATCCGTTTGGCACTCCAGTCCTGAACTTCACTTGTCCAGAAAGGATCATCATCTGGCAAGCCTAAAGGCAAGAAAATAACCGAACAGAGATAAGGGCTACCCTGATTATTATACGAATCTGCCAGGCCAGGCTGGCTACCATACAAGCCCAATGTCAACCAGCCATTTTGATAGGTACTTGGACTTTCTGTTGTCTTTTTTAACACAGCAGACAGCGCACCCCGCACCTGCCCGTTGGTCAGCTCTTGAGGAAGTCGTTTCTTGAACGCCATGTCGGCTAAGTGATGAAAGGCTGCAGCACGATAAATTACAGATCTTCCCGTTGGCGGAAAACTACCATCTGCATTGATTAACCGCTCTTGGATGATGGCATATCGCTCATTACGAAGGCTGATTTTAGCAAACATGCTATCGTAATGTTTTGTCTTCAATTGGATCATGTCCATGATGCCGGCCAAAAAAGGATGAATAACATAACTATTGTAGTAATCAAAAGCATAATGCGGACCATCCATATACATACCATCTCCGACATACCATTGCTCTAACTGCTGCAGCGCATAGTCTACCCGCATTACATCCCAATCAGCAGAGTATTTGGCTAAAAAGGCCTCGTTCATCGCCGAAAATAGCAGCCAATTGGAATAGGCAGGCCGAAATTGACGCGTTATCTTGATCGATGCAATCAAATTTTTTCTGGTTCGTTCATCAAGGTGATCCCACAGCCACGGACTCCGGATAAAACCTAAAGCAATGAAAGATGCATCGACAAGCTGTTGTCCGCCCAGATCAAAACGCATGAAATCCCGCGCATTGCTATCTAACGCATTTTTTAGTCCCTGAACAGTCCATGCTCTATATTGATCGCGGAGGTTTCTTTCTGCTTTGGACCCTCCATCCAATGAAAGCCACGGACCAATACCCGACAATACCCTCCCCAATACCTCAACGTACTGCACTTTAATCCGATGTGCTCTGTCATCCACCTGCGTGGATGTCATCTGAGGCATTTTTAATCGAAGACTATCCTGTGCTAAACTCCTTAATACGGGCCGTAGCATACGGTCCATTTCCTGGAGCCAGAACGTTCTACTTGTCTCATCAGGCGCAGTAGACGTCTTTTTTACAGTTTGTCCCTGAACAGATTGACCTGCCAACAGCAAAAGGAAGAAAAATACAACCCGATTTATCATTGTCATACGGCACTTATTTTTTATTCAAATAACGGTACATCTCTGTTCCGGCCAATAAAAATGCACCTACACCAAATGGAGCAGTAGAATGAGCATCCACAACCTGTCCGGAAATAGCTTTCTCACCGATAGGCTGTACATATCCGATTCTTCCGTCAGCTTGCAGTGAAATTTCACTGAGATAGCTCCATCCCTTAAGTGCCGCTTTCGAAAACTTCGGATCAATAAGTATCCCTTGGTTGAGTCCCCAAAGTAAACCATAGGTAAAAAAAGCTGTACCGCTTGTCTCCCGCCCGGGAGCATGTTCAGGATCCAGCATACTTCGCGTCCAAAACCCTTCCTCCTGCTGGCAGCTCACGATTGCATGTGCCATTTTTTTGAACCTTTCCTGGTAATAGTGATAATGTTTATCCTCCTTGGGTAAATCTTGAAGAACCTTTGCCAAGGCTGCAAACACCCAACCATCACCTCGCGCCCAGAAATCCTTCTTACCGTGGAGGCTTTTGTGTTTGGGATAGACATATTTGGCATCGCGATAATATAAATGCTCCTCCTGATCGAACATAATACTATCGGCGTAACGCAAATAGGTATACATTTTATCAAGATAAAGAGGATCTTGCGTCAATTTATACATCTTGGTCATCACCGGCATGACCATATACAAACCATCAGCCCACCACCAATAATCTGTATTGGGTGTATGAATCTGATAGTGCATAACTTCTTTAGCACGCGCTATCTTTTCGGGACTTGGCGACAAATGATAAAGATCAATATAGGTCTGGAAACAAATCTGCCAGTCTCCAAAAAGAACATAATCATCCGTTTCACCATAACTATATTTCCACTGTTGTTTGTTGGTCGATTTCGCACCTTTCCAATCATTGAATTTGGCCCAGTCCTCAGAATATTTCAGATCACTTTTTGAATTGGAAATCTTATAGAATTCCATATTACCAGTATGATAGGCCGCTTGGTCCCAAAATGCCCAAACTTGAGGCTTGTGATGAGATTGCCAATAATCGTTCGCACTTTTGAGTTGAGAAAGGACAACTTCTTTTTTGAGTTTCTGTCCAAAAGAAAAATGCCCTATAAGCAATAGGCATAAAATAAAATTGATACGCATGTCTTGAGATTTATAAATTGATCCCCAACCGGGATAAACAAAGCTACTACAAATCGATTTCGTCGATGTTTGAATAAAGACTAATCATGACCCAAAATGGGATCATTTTGGATCTGGAAAGCCCAAAAATCAATTAGAGTAGCTCAGATTCAATAAACGTACAATATACACTTATTTAAAAAACATTTGTATCTTTAATCCCTATAAACCTAAAAATTTTCAGTTGGATTCCCGCTATGCGCCCAGTGGCACAGCTACCTAGAAGGAAAAAGACACACTGCCGCCCGCTTTGGTCAATGAAGCACAAGCAGCTATTGATGGATAAGAATGCTAACTAAACTGGATGTTGAAAGAGGTGGATTAAATGATTATTAAGATGAGCGCACGTATTCGGCAGATTATAGCATTTTTGCAACTATATCTATCCTTGACTACTGTTGTTTATAGCCAACAGATGGGGCTTGATCCCGTAACAAAAAATTATGAACTTCCCTCTCTCACGATCAATCAGACGATACAAGATCGGGAAGGATACATCTGGTTTGCCTCCACGCAGGGTTTAAGTCGTTACGATGCTTATAATATCCTAAATTTTAAATTGAAGGATGCCGCCGGGAAAGCCAGCGGTCAACAAGCGATCCGTACGCTGATAGAATTAGAAAACAAACTCATTTTAGGGGCAGAAAAGGGTGTTTATGTATTAAATAAGCGTAATTATAAAGTTCTCCCACTGAACGATCCACGAGTAGCCAACGTTCGCGTCAACACCCTGTTGGTTGACGGATCAAAACGGCTCTGGATCGGCACAGATGATGGTATCTATATCTACGATAGCACATTGAAGCCTTTAACAGATGCCCAAATGGCTTCTATTCTAACTAATAGCATGCGAGGCAAAACCGTCAATACGATCTTTCAGGATAGCCAGGCTCGGATATGGCTGGGTGTCTGGGGAGATGGCTTATTTAGGTTAAGTCAGGGTAACAACAAATTACAGTCTTATCCTAGACTAGGACAACGCAACAATCCGTTCAAACTCATGGAAGACGACCATGGACAACTATGGATATGCACCTGGGGAGACGGAATTTATTTATTCGATCCGATGCAGGCGACTAATCCCTACCGAGAAATTGAAATAAAAAATAAGCGCCGACATGGCGGTAAAGAGGATCTTTTTTACAACATTCTTCAGGATCGAAGCCGCCGATATATTTGGGTGTTGTCTTTCTCGGGCATATCGACACTTCAATATCGAAATGGTCAATTAAAAGAAATTGATCTTTCGAGCCACTTCAACAACACGACAAATATTTTTAACGATATCTACCAAGATAAACACGGCACATTATGGCTCGCTGTAGGTGGTAAGGGGGTGTCTATGTTTAGCTTTGACAAACCAATTGTTAAAAACTATAGTTTCAAAGAGATTAAAGCATTATATAGTATTTCCCCAAATCTAAATATGCTCTATCGCGATCAAACCGGAATCTTTTGGTTCAATCTGGAACGTTTTGGATTTGGTAGCCTCTCTCCGAAAACAAATCAGCTCAACACATACAGCAATTCCAATTTCAGGGATCTAATTTCGATCCGTGCCGTTACCTGTGCCACAGATTTTGGACAGGAACTATGGGTCGGCTCTGCCTATGAAGCTTCGATCAATGTTTTTCAGAAGAAAAGCAATACGATCAAATTCTTACGGAAGATCAATTTAGTTCAACAGATCGGACATCAAGGGAAACCTTCGTTTTTCTTTACGGATAGGCAAAAACGACTGTGGATTGCAACGACGCAGGGCCTCCTCCTAAAAAAGTCGGAATCGGAACCTATCACGATGATTACTAAGATAAAGGATCAGCCTGTAGCGATTGCCCAAGGAAAGCAAAACCATATCTGGATCGCAACCAAAGAAAATGGCATCTATTGTATTGATAACCGTGATTTACAGTCCACAATCAGACACCTTGGAAAGGAGACTCCAGGATTACGAACGGATCAGATTGAAACGATGGATGTTGATCGGGCCGGTAATCTGTGGCTTGGCACCAAAGATAATCGATTACTGAATTATCAACTCGCGGACCAAAAAGTGTCAGAGATCGCCAACAGCACATTATTTGAGAAAAACCAGCTTCTTGATGTTGTCTGCCTCGATCGCTACACCTGGCTGTCTACAACACGAAATTTATACAAGATCAACCATGCAAACAAGCATATAAGTGAATTTTCTGCATCTGACAGCCTCCAAGTCAACATGTTCTCAAAACGGGCTTTTGCTGTGGACACGAATTCCAATACCATTTACTTTGGCGGGTACAATGGAATTGTTCAACTGGATGATCACAGCAACTTACCGGATTTTAACGAAAAAGTCCTTATTTCAGATATAAAAATCAACAATAGATCCATTGTTTTGGAATCAAAAAAGGAACTGTTTGGCGATGATATTGCTAATCTAACACTGAATCCACAAGACCAAAATATCGAAATATCGTTTTCTGCCCTACCTTTTAACCAGAATGGAAAAATACGTTATGCTTATAAATTAGAAGGAGTAGATAAAGAATGGATCTACGCTCCGAGAGATCGTATTTTTGCGACATACAACAATTTAAGTAAAGGAAAGTACCGGTTTTTAGTCAAGTCGACCGATTTGTACAATAAGTGGAATACAGCTTCTACTCAAATTGAAATCATAAAAAAGCCTGCCTTCTATGAGAGCAATTTAGCCTATTTTCTATACGCCTGCGCGTTTACCGGGATTGCCTTCTTTTTTATTAGTTATTCTGTCAAACGTCTTAAATTGAGCGGTGATTTAAAGATAGCGCAGATTGAAAAGGAAAAGACGAAAGAACTTGCGCAGTCCAAGCTCAGTTATTTCACCAATATATCACACGATCTGCTAACGCCGCTCACAATTATCTCCTGTTTAGTTGATGATGTGCAGATGACTACAAAGAATAATTTGGAGCAATTCGATAAAATGCGTCTTAACCTCAGTCGTCTAAAACGGCTGCTCCAACAAATCTTAGATTTCCGAAGAATGGAAAATAACAGCATAAAGCTGCAAATCAGCGCGTCTAATTTCCCTTCTTTTGTTACCCAATTGGGCGACATGCATTTTGGCCCCATTGCCAAAAAGAAACAAATCGACTTTGAAATTCAACATGGAGACTGTCCTAAAATCCTTTTCTATGACGTTGACAAAATTGACAAAATTTTGTTCAATCTCTTATCCAATGCATTTAAATATACAGAGCAAGGTGGAAAGATTACACTCTCCTATCATGTAGCGGAAAGCATGGGCTGCAACAGACTATTCATCGATGTTCGCGATACTGGTATAGGAATTTATCCCCAAGATATGGAGAAAATTTTCACAGCTTTCTACACCAATACTTCGACAAAACATCTTGAAAGTAATGGTATAGGGCTATCCGTGACCAAACAGCTGATAGAAGCGCATCATGGCAAAATCGATGTAGAAAGCCAGCCCCATATCGGAAGTAACTTCCAAATCACGGTTCCGGTAGATAAAGTGTATTATCATAACCAAGGGATCGCTGTCATGGAGCAACCTTTTGTTGAAGAAATCAAGGCTACCATTATGGAATCGAATACTGTTGATGAAAGTACACCCAAAAATGCAACACAATCCAAGCTCAACCTCCTATTGGTGGAAGACAATGAAGAGCTTCGTTCGACTATGGCGCGGATTTTAGCAAAAAAATATCAGGTACATAGTGCTGACAATGGACTAAAAGGTCTGGAAGTGCTCGAACATACTGAAATAGATATCATTGTGAGCGATATTATGATGCCTGAACTCGATGGACTCCAGTTGTGCAAGACGATCAAATCCAATGCAGAGTTCAATCATATCCCTATTTTGCTCCTGACTGCCAAAAATAGTATTGAAGATCGTATAGAATGCTATCAAGCCGGTGCAGACGGTTACATTAGCAAGCCTTTTGAGATTAAGGTTCTGGAAGCCAAAATCCAAAGTTTCATTATTAATAAACGTTGTCGCCAACTCGTTTTTCAGCATAACACGCAGATTAATATTTCGACACTCGACCATACACCTCTAGATGAAAAATTTGTCCAGAAGATGATTCAAGTTATCGAAGAACATCTTGCCGATGACCAATTTGACGTGATCAAACTGGGAGATCTATTGGGCCTATCCAAATCAACGCTATATCGAAAGACCAAAGTCCTGCTGAATGTATCTCCCAGTGAATTTATTAAAAATATACGGCTAAAACATGCGTGTCAGATCATGGAAAAAGACCGATCCATCGCTGTTAGTGAAGTCGCCTTTGAAACAGGCTTCTCCGACCCCCGTTATTTTGCCACCTGCTTTAAAACAGCTTTTGGACTAACTCCAAGTGAATTTCAAAAAAATGCAGCAGCAAAATGGGTAACCTCAGCTTCACCTTAAGTTAATAAACCATGCTAAAAATACGGATTTCTACTTATTCGAATCGGTATTTTACCTTATGCTTTGCATAAAGCTTTTTATTTAATTTAGCACCACTTTTTTTAGCTATACCATGGGAAGCAAAACTATACTGATGTTGGACGATGATAAGCATGTCCTAGAAATATGTACAATAATTCTTGAAACAAATGGTTATAATATAGCCGTTTCACAAACCTCTCATGACATCATTGAAAAAGTGGAGGAGGTACTTCCAGATTTAATTCTAATGGACAATTGGATTCCAAAAATAGGCGGTGTTGAAGCCACCCGGCTACTCAAAAATCATCCTTTATATCGCGATATCCCAGTGATTTATTTATCCGCAAATACCGATATTGAAACGCTGGCACAGCGGGCTGGAGCCGACAGCTACCTTGCCAAGCCTTTCGATCTGGAAGACCTGGAAAATCGCATAGCTGAACTGCTTGAGAACCCTTCCCCGCTTAGAACATGTTAGTCGACCTCAGTAGGCGCTATTCGGCAGCAGTTTTCATTTAACGAGCACATTTCGATCGCGGTTTTGATTTCAGGCACTACATTTCAGACACAACATCCTCCTGTTTTGTGTGCAGCTTGCTGCGGTAGGTAATTCCCCATTTGGCAATTTCGTCGATGATGGGTCCCAAAGTTTTACCACATTCAGTCAATTCGTATTCAACAGTTAAAGGTTTAGTGTTGAGCACCGTCCTTCTGATCAATTGATTCATTTCCAGATCCTGAAGTTCCTTAGATAACATTTTGGCTCCAATCCCGTCAACTTCGCGCAATAGCTCCATAAAACGCAATTTCTCCACTAACAATAAAGTACCGATGATATGGAATTTCCATTTTCCTGCTAAAATTTCCATGCTATCATTGATGGCTAACATGCGCGTTTTACATACACCCGACGACGTTAAAGTTGCTTCCTTTTTCATTTCACTATTTTTTATTCTTCTACTGCCGGCCGCCCGTGGTATTTTTATTCCCATAGACGATCATTCTTAGATCAGTTGACTGAGCGTCTCCGTTTCGTCAACCTAAATTTCCAACAAAAATACAGATTTATAAAGTGATAAGGCACTATCTTTTTGGAAAGTAGTTTCTTCAAGGAAACTGATACCAAAAATAAACTAGCTATATTCTACCTTTGTACCAGCAGCATCAAAAGCTCAGGTTGGCCGCGTTGATGCTGTCAAAGTTCAAATCGTATATAACATATAACAATAAAACGATAAAAAAATGAAAAAGCAATTAATTTCGGGTTTAGCCCTTATCTTATTGTTGGCGTCTTGTCAAAACACAAATGGAGATAAAGCAACAACAACAACTGCACAGGAAGTAACGGAACAAACAGGACAAACTTACACTGTTGAAGCAGATAAAAGTTCATTGAAATGGACTGGATACCACAAAGGTGGTTTAAATCCAAGATATGGTGTTTTGAAAAGCGAAGGTACGCTATCCGTCGAAAATAATGCTGTCACAGGTGGTACTTTCAACATCGATGTGAATTCTATTCTTACCGATTCTGCTTCGGTAGATCCTACAACGTCAGGTGGTAAAAAATCATCAGATTTGGATGCGCATTTAAAAAGTGCTGATTTCTTTGACGTAGCCAAATATCCTACTGCGAAATTTGAAATCACCAAAGTCGGCCCATTCGATGCGGCACAAGGAAAAAGTGTTGTTGCTGACGCAACAAATACAGTTAGTGGTAATTTGACAATCAAAGATAAAACGGTGAATGTAACGTTCCCTGCAAAAATTACTTTTAATGGTGACGAGGTAACATTCTACTCGAAATTTACGATCCAAAGACAAGATTGGGGACTTACTTACGGTACAGAAGGTAATCCACAAGATTGGATGATTGCACAAAACGTTGACATCGAACTCAATGTTACTGCAAAAAATGCAAAATAATTTTTAATAGCAATAAGTCATTCATGACATCAAATAGATTAATCAAGTAGAACTTACCTGATTAATCTATTTCTTTTATATACCCTTCAAATACGAGATCCTCCTGATCCGACACATGGATCAAATGTGAATCCTTTAGTAGATATAACCGATCGCTTACATTCATTACCTGCCTAAAATTGTGGTCAGCAATCAATATTCCTTTGCGATGTCTAACGTGTTCAATATGCGCACTAACCACCTCAATAAAAATAGGACTAAGCCCGACAAAGGGTTCATCAAGTAAAACAAAAGAATGTTTGGTATGCAATAGTATTAAAGTTTCAATAAAACGGATCATCCCCGACGAGAGGTTCCTCAGACGCCTATTTAAATTTTCTTGAATACAGGATAGGTCCAGTAAATAAGGATCATCTATTTCAAAAAAACGAATTGCTTCAGAAAGCCGCAATTCTCGAGGTAAAAAGCCTTCTTGGGGTAGATATACAATCTCCTTGGTTCGATATCCCTTTTCAAATTTTACACCGAGGCAACGCATAAATGCAAAGTCAGGTTTGATCTCTCCAAATATGATATTCATTAGTGTAGACTTTCCACTTCCATTTTTCCCCAATATTCCAATCACCTCGTTCGGACCAAAAGTCAGAAAAAGGCTTGATATTATCTTTCTTCCACCACGGCTAAATGAAAGACTATCTATGTATAAATTACGATCGTATAGCATTTCAATATCAGGCATAGTACTATAAATAACAATAAATCCGTTCCAGTAAGCCTTATAAGCATCCACATCGGCGAAAAGTGGAGATTTTTAAGAAATAGTTTCTTTTTAGAAAGGTGAAAAATATATTCGACGGCAATAGATAGGATAGTACCGAAAACCTTCAACCAGAATATCAACATGTAGAACAAGGCTGTATCAATGGATCTTAACATAAAGCCTTGCGACTGCCAAAGAATACAGACGGTCACGAATAGATTAAAAAGAATGATGAATCTAAAAAATTTTAAACTCAATTGTACCATTTGCTTATGACTCAATAAGGATTGAAAAAAAACTCCAGTACTTACCCTACAAGGTACTTCGGCGAAAACCTAACCTGTCGAGATGTATTGGATGTCGTAAATATACTTCCGAGGCGCTTAACGCGCTAAAAATGGGCTCCATAGTCGATTATTTCGGTTTTTAAAAGCATCTTTTTCCCAGTTTGATTGCTCAATGTCGCTGTTGCTATTTTAGTCTTTGTATCGACACTGATCGCTAGCTCGGCGCTATCCCCCCTTTTATCACTGAAAAATGAAGCAAAGTTTTTAAAAGTTTCATCTTCATCAAAAATAAACCGGGCGGCGCAGCGGTTATTATGCTGATCATACCATTTGATGTAAATGTCTTTCGGAAGGCCTCGATCCTCCATTTCCATATACCGGCGGCTCTCATCAAAGACTAAACGCTCTGCATTATAAAATTCAAAGTCTGCATCGAAAGCTTTAATGTCGGAAGAAAAAATAAATTTTGGCTGCAACTGATAGCGGATACGCAATTTATCCCAATAACCATACGGAATAGGTTTAGTCGCAAGTGCTTGCTGAATCTCCGAAGGAATAATTGAGGTGTCGGACAATACCGTTTCTCGCCATTGCTTATTAAAAATATTTCCATACGCCCCATTTCCCTTGTATTCATCCGTAGCTTTGATCACTACTTTTTTAGCTTGATATCGGCCGATTTCAATTTGACGACGTCCTGTGCCTGTGACCCATATCACCAGTACGCCCCCCGGAGCAAAACCCAAAATAATTTTATTATAATGTTCGTCAATAGTTTTGTTCGCTCCTTTTTCTTGAAACGACGTGCTGAAAAGTGTCCGCAATGTATTGTAATCAATTGCACCCTCCATCCGATAAAAAGTATCTTCAACGAATGAATACCAAGTTACATCCAATGCTTTAGGCAATGCCATCATTTGCTCATACGAACCGCCCCCTGCTTGTCCCCACACGCCACGATAGTTTACAATATTGCCCTCGCTAAACGTAAATTCGTAATCTTCATCTTTTGGAAAGACAAAACGTCCTTTATATAGCTGAACCGGATAAGCTGTTGGATTACTCATCGAGCAGGACCATGTATAGCGTCCGTTCTTGATATTATCTTCCTGTGTGAGACGTTCCTCCCGGAGTTCATTAAATGTTCTTATAGTCGTTGATAATGCAAACATAACCGGAAGTGAAACCAGTAGTCCAAATAGCGTAAACATTACATATTTCCACGATGTTAATGCCCAGGTTATCATCATCCCACTGGATAAGGAAAGAAATGCACTGAGTGTTAACATCCAGGGCAGCATTTCCTTAATTACCCCGACTAAATCCGCATAATAACGATGTTCATACGCATTATCCAATGTAAATAAATAAAGGAATACTGGAAGCAAGAAAGAAAAAAAGCAATAAAATAGAAATCCGTAACCACATTCAAAAACGATTTTTCGTTTCACTAGCCCACTAAATTTCTTCCTAAAGACATCGAAATGAAAATAAATCAATGCGAGAATAATAAAATATGGCGAACAGCAGAAAGCCGCATACATCATATTTAAATCTGCTTCATGTACAAGGAGGGTCGCTATGAGACTAAAAGTAGCAACCAAAAAAGCAGAAATTGTGACTCTTACACTCATGATATTTTGTTTAATCCAAAAAACTGTCGTCTCTTCTATTAAGATACGACAACACATTTTAAAAATAGTAAGAAATACTTTAGAAATATAAGCAGATCAATATTCAACTGTCCTGATCCAATATCCGACGCAAATCAGGGAAATGAAATCGTTTAAGTAAAGTCAATCAAGTTTACTAACTTCGTTTTTATTGTTACCAGCATGGATACTCCTTATAAAATTAGAAAAGCCACAGCAAGCGATTCGCACCGTGTTCCTGAAATTATGCTTCAGGCAATGGAAGATATGATATTCCGCTTAATTTTAAAAGAAGATCAACAGGCAGCCGTACAGTTTTTAACGCAGCTTTTCCAACAAAAAGGAAATCTTTACAGTTATGAAAACACTTTTGTGGCCGTTGACATCGATGACCGGATTATAGGCTCGTTGACAGGTTACGATGGTGACCGGTTTATTGAATTAAGACAGCCTATTCTCGATCTTATAGCGGATCACTACGCAAATAATTTGATTCCAGAAACTGAAACAGCCGGTGGCGAATTTTATATCGATTCCATCGCCGTTGCCCCCATTGCAAGAGGTAAAGGTATTGGAACCAAACTTTTACACCATGCCATTACACATGCCAAAGAAAACCACTTTAATCAGGTTGGCCTGCTTGTTGACCTCGCGAATCCAAATGCGCGAAAGCTCTATGAAAGGATCGGCTTTAATATTGGGAAGAAAACGTCCGTTGCCGGTAGTGAATATTATCATATGTATATGCAGCTTACTTAAATAGCGTTCTTCTTAAACGTATTACCTACAAGTATCACGAAAGCCCCATCAGCATGTTATTGGATTAAATGCAATCCCGTAGAACAATGTTAATCAGCAGTATGCGTGTTTTCTTTGTCAAATACGGTGATCATAGCTCGATAGATTCCATAAATTAACAAGATACACTCGTGATCGTAAGTCCCAGATACTCTACCAGTATACGTTCTATTTTGCAAGCTGATTGAGTTCGGCCTGCGAGAATGCATGGTCACCTTTAAGATAACTATTGGCTTCTTTTAAATATTTGTAGATCACCTCCCTGCCTTTTGGGTTGGGCAATTTATGCAAATTGTTTACTAAATATTCCTTATCGCGCAATCGATCTTTACCATAGCTTAGAAAAGAGGGTGCGTGTGTCTGAACACTCCATCTTATAAAACGTAAATCGATATTATCTGGATATTTCATGATCATTTCTTCTAAAAGCTTCTTCCCTTTTTTAAATTGACCCAATTTCGAAAATGGGTTGCCCATATGTTTGGCCCATAAAATTTCATAAGCAGCTAGGTACCCCTTCTCTGTTGCCGAATTGGCGGATTTTTCCAATAATTTCAGATTCGTTTCGCAAAGCTTCTTATTTTGAACGGCGCTCGCATAATCGGATCTCATCTTATCAACATCGACTTGTCCAAAACAACATATCGTACATAACACTAGAGAGACACAGATAAAAAATCGTATAACCATTTTCAATTCAATTAAAGTATAAAATAGAAACTGTTCTGTCATATAACAATATCGAACAGCTTTGAGTTTTCTTATTTTTCAATACGTTGAGTACGCTATTTATTTTGCCATTTTCCCAATCCAATCAATAACATGGCGATGAGGACGAACACCAGAGTCATTCCCAAACTGTTCAAAATAACTCTTCCTATGCCCAACTCAGAAACATTCATAAAAGGATAAGGATAAAATCCGGAAACCCACCCATGCCACAAGGTATACAATAAATAGCCTAATGGGAAAATCAACCAATAGAAAATCTGGTTCCAAAGAAGCGCCCTTTTGTTACAGAATAGCCACCAAAAGATAAAAAAACTTAAAGGCGTGACAACATGCAATAATTCGTCTATCAGACTGAGTAGCCCTCTTGGATGTAATAAAAAGCGAAGTAAGCTATTATAAATAAGTGCGACAATAAGTATGTAGAGTGTGACGGCAGTAATTGTTTGGGATTTAGTGAAGAATAAGCCCATTCGGCTTTTTACCAAGAAAACAGTAAAAAAACAACATAATAGTACCGAAACATTACTTAAAATCGTGAAATAGCTAAAAAACTGTATTACATAATCGGTTGTGCCGAGCTTCGAAATAGAAGCACTTAATATAAATTGCCCAACAAGGGCAAATAGCGTGACTAAACCAATGCTACCAGCAAAAACCGATTTTAATGACTTTTGAATCTCCATATCCCTATTAGCCTTAGTCCTACTAAATATAGCGATTTTACACGCTATTTGAAATTAAATGATAAATTCAATCTATCGAAAAAAACGGCGTGCAATTCTTCGATTGCCCGCCGTCTTATTCACAACATAAACTAAATACTTCGTTAGAAGTTTGCTTATTGTTCTTATTTATTTTTGTTTCATCTTATCCGCTAAAAGTTTCATATAAAAACCTCCAACGACACTACGCGCCTTAAAATTTTCACGAATTCCAGTATTGGAATCATAAAAATCATTCAAAGGGACGCGGGATTCCGTTTGAATTGCATGGTTATACACTGGTTTTACCAAAGCTTCAAACGCTTCCCTTGATGGAGCAAATGATGCTGTCCAAAGAATCCAGTCGTTTTTGGTGTAGGCTTTGCGGCTGTCCAATGGTATGCCGAATCTATTTTGCTTGGTTAGGTAATATTTAATTTCCGTATCATAGACCTTTTGAGGAAATAGATTTAATCCCAATACTTTGTCCCAGATCAAATTATATTTCTGACTCCAAGTATTTTTATCATCAAATGTCAGCGCATAATGGTCGCCAGCATCTGCCATTTCCATCCATCTTGGAACCATTTCCTCCGCAATTGCACGGTATTTTTTTGCAATGGCTGTTTCACCAATTGCTTCAGCCAGCTGCACATAACAAGCGATACCAACAATTGCTTTGACAGATAAGTTCGTATTTCGAGCAAGGTGACCGGCAAAATCGTCTGTACAAAGCTGTGTCTTCGGATCAAAACCGTCTTTAACAAGATAATCTACCCAAGTAGTAAGGGTTTTCCAATGCTTCCTGGCATAGTCAGCATTTCCTTGCACTTTCACGATTGCCGCAGTTAAAATAATCATATTGCCCGATTCCTCCACAGGCATAGGTTCACCATAGGTTTGACCATTGGCCAATGGATACGTACCCAAATCGTGCGCGGCCCAAGGATAGGGATATTTACCGCTCTCACTGAAATAAAATATTCCACTTAACATCCCTTTCAACAACTCCGGATTATAGATCAGATACAAGGGCGCTGAAGGATAAGTGACATCCACCGTATTGATAAAACCACCACTATTATTTTCTTTCGACAACCATAATAGTTCATTTTGCGGACTTTTTACCAAGGTATGTGCTGCTATGCTTTGGCGATAAGCTAGAATACTAAGATGTGCGTACTCTTTTCCACCCGATTTGAGCGCATCCGCATAAACCGCTTTGTCGAATGCCACGCACTTATCGAGCACATTACGATACTCATCTGCAGCCAAAGACAGCTGATTTTCCATCGTTTCTTTGCCAGAATTGTTCCACCATGGCCGCAGATTATTGTTGAAATACTGAATCGCATAAATCTCATCGTAGCCAACCTCAACAAAACGCTCCTCCGCTTTCGCCCCCACAGTTCCAAATGGAATGACCGTGTTCAGCGCAAGTGATGTACCCTTAACGGTTTTTGCAGCGGTCGTCGTTCCCTTTCTAAAGGCATCTACAGCTCCGGCCCTCGGACTAATAAACTGTTGCGTTTTATCCCGCTTCGGCGAAGCAACGTAAAAATACCCCCAGTCTATCCGCATATCATCGGCCCCTTTCTGCAAAATGGGTTGTTCGACCGTTCCCGTTTTTAGGACAGACAATTTTTCTGTCTCATATTTTTCGGCGGTTACTTCCTGTGAAGGTTTATACACCGCAATATTTGAGGATGCACTTAGAAAAACTTTCACCGCATGCTGCTTGCCATCATTTGCTTTTACGTTGTATGTGATATAGCTTACGGGGCGAGCCAATACATTCAGATCATCCATCAGCAAAGGCGACGTAAAGGTTAATTTTAGATCCACATTACCGGCCTGAAAATTATAGACCGTACGCGTCGCTGTTATTTCCACATCTTTTTGCACCGCTTCCTGAATCCGTGGCCCACGCTCTTTAAGCCTGTCAACCAATCCAAAATCGAGGTAACGACCGCCAGCAGTATTCTTCAAATGGATGGCAATATGATTTTGCCCGGTCTTTAAATTAGCCTTGTCAATCGGCAAATATTGAAAGCTGTTGGTCCAACCTACCTTTTCGTAAACCTTCTTCCCATTCAAAAATACTTCGATATTATCATCATGATTGAGTTTTAGAAACAGCTCATTGATACCCTTCAGATCCGCAACGGAAAACTCACGTCTCACCCAGATATCGTCTGATTTCCAAAGTGTCTTTACCTGCTGCGCATCATCACCGATGGGTGCAAGTCCCGATTTCCACGTATTCGTATTATAAGCGGATGACTCCCAGCCGCCTTGAGGCTTCGATTCAGTATACTGTACCGTATAAGATTTATCTTCCGAAGTCGGTAGAATGACCGCATAACTAGGCTCTTCTTTGCCAAGAAAACGATAAGTATTGCCATCAACATCAATTAAACCCAACAGTGAATGATCAGCGTCTGTCCAGTGTTTCGTTGTCGACGCATGAAGCTGGTCCGTCATGGACCATATACTGAAATTGGGGTTGTGTGTAATCAATGGATAAGCTGGAGCTTTGCGTTCTTGGGCTTGTCCATCTAAAAAAGCGGAAACACAGGCCACAACAATACAGAGACCCATCTTCCCAAGTTTGTTCATTGCATAAATAGATTTTTGAAAAGGTTTAATCATATTTTTTGGATAAAATTAGCTATACAGTTTTCCCTATTGAGCATTTGCCCAATCCTTTTAACAAAGAAAGTTGGAATAATTGGAATTCAGCTGTCGCATCGTATCATTTTACCTTCAATTTATATCATAATTGACATGCTGCCATCTAATCAAGATAATTATTATCTTTGAGAACCCGTCCGATCGTTATGTGCTCAATGACCTAATAAAAATCGGCATTCAATTTTACCAACAACACAATGAGAAGTATTTCTATTTATTTCTTCGTGACCCTATCTTATCTTTTGTCAACAAGCTTACAGCTCTATGCACAAGAAATAGATTCGGTCAATAAAAAAGAGCTGGATCTGAGTTCCCTACTGAATGGAATCAGGCAACAGCAAATCAATGATTCGCTCGAACGGGTAAAGCTGCAGCACGAAATTGCCGACCTTAAAAGTCAAAATAGTCCCAAAAAGGAGAACTTAAAACAGCAGCTCAATGAGTTTGACGAAGAAAATACGATTCGGCAGCAGCAACTGAAAGTCAAAGTAGACTCGATCAAAAAAAACACAAAAAGATACGCGGTCGCGCCGTTTCAAGACACGTTATTCTATATCTACAATAAGCTTGGATCGTCATTAGCCAAAGATCGCGCTTCCAACGTGGTTAGCAGAATCCACAATCTCTACGAAGATGATTTTGTGAAAGTAGATTCATTTAAAATCGAAAACAGCGAAATCAGCGCCGACATCGTTTATAAAGATCTCATCATAACTTCCGTCACCGAACTTGATGCACTTCTTGAAGGAAAAAGCAAAGAAGAAATTGCGGCAAACTATCTAAAAAAGATTCAAGATAGCATCACAGCTGAACGTGCCGCGAACAGCATCACAAAACTTCTTACCCGAATTGGGCTCGTACTCCTTATTCTCATTGTTTTTTCTATTCTGATCTTACTAATAAATAGGTTAAAAGCATACGGGACACGACGCATACTAACGGAACGAACGCAGCGGATTAAAGACATTAAGATCAAAAATTACGTACTCGTTACTTCGGTACAAAAAACACGGATGTTTATTCATGCGATTAATATCTTACGTTGGGGATTGATCATCCTAATCGCCTTTATCGTGCTGCCTATTGTTTTCAGTGTTTTCCCATTTACACAGAGCTGGGCTTCCAATCTGATCGGACTTTTCACAAAACCGCTCAAAACCGCAGTCTTGGCCATATGGCATTATATTCCAAATCTGATCACAATTTTAGTGATACTTGCCGTCATGCGCTATGCTGTTCGATTTATAAAATATATTTTTAGCGAAATTGACAAGGGCAAATTAGAGATTAACGGTTTTCACCGTGATTTTGCCATGCCAACCTTTACCATCGTTCGTTTCCTGCTTCACGCATTTACGCTGGTGCTCATATTCCCGTACTTACCCGGAGCAAATTCAGATATCTTTAAAGGAATATCCGTATTTATTGGTATCCTGTTCTCTTTAGGGTCATCTTCTGCGATTTCCAATATCATTGCAGGTCTTGTAATCACGTATATGCGTCCTTTCCGGATCGGAGACCGCATCACCATTGCCGACAAAACAGGTGTTGTTATCGAAAAATCACCCTTGGTAACCAGGCTTCGAACCATAAAGAATGAGGAGATTACAATTCCCAATTCCTCTGTTCTTTCCGGAAATACAGTGAATTACTCGACCTTTTCAGAGGATGGAATCTGCTTTCAGGTGGAATTAACGGTCGGTTATGAAGAGCCTTGGCAACGGATCCATGAGTTGCTTTTAAACATACCACCGCGCGTAAAAAGAGTTAAACTTAATCCCGCACCATTTGTGCTACAAAAACAGTTAGATGATTTTTATGTACTCTATGAGCTGAATGTCTTTATTGAAAGATCTGCGGAAATTGAATTTGCAAGATCTGAAATTTTTCAGTTAATTCTTGACGACTTTTTAACCGCAGGAATTGATATGAATGGACCTCATATCTATGCTAAGGCAGAACATGTACAGCAATATAATCCAAATATGCACGGCAAAACGCAAGAAAACTAATCTCGGTAATAGCCGCTCCCGATCGAGCAGTCTACCTAAAAACACTCGTGTAAAGACGCTCGTACTGGACCAGCTTGTATTAGCTAAATTGGACTAGCTTTTTCTTAATAATTGGCTGTAATTTTGACTTCAATAACAAACAATACAACCGCAACATGGATGAGTTTATTACGGAAAATATACGCATCATACAAGAGCGTATCGACAAAGCGTGCAAAGCAAACCAGCGCAATCCCGGAGAAGTAAAATTATTGCTAGCGACTAAAACTGTACCTGCCGAACGTATTGAAATTGCACTACGTACAGGACAAACGTTGATAGCGGAGAATAAAGTGCAGGAACTGAAAGACAAATTTGAGTATTTAAAAGCTATTCCCCATGTTAATCATTTTATTGGCCACCTGCAAACCAATAAAATCAAGGATATTCTCAAATATAATGTATCCTGCATCCATTCAATAGATCGTGTAGATCTTGCCGAAAAATTGCATCAGCGCCTTTTAAAAGAAAATAAAACCATGGAAGTGCTCATCCAGGTAAACACTTCCTTCGAAGAGAGCAAATATGGGGCTGCTCCAGAGAAAGTCATCGATCTGGTTCAGCAAATAGCCACATTTAGCACACTAAAAATTAAAGGACTGATGACGATAGGTCTATTGAGTGCCGAGGCCGAACAGGTAAGAGCCTGTTTCAAATTGCTTAAACATATTCAACAACAAATTATAGCCCTAGCTATTCCTGATGTATCGATGAAAGAACTGTCGATGGGCATGAGCGGGGATTTAGAAATAGCGATAGCGGAAGGTGCGACGATTGTCAGGGTAGGAACGGCAATTTTTGGACAGCGCCCTACTCCGGATAGTTATTACTGGAATGAGAATCTATAAGATAAAAAGCAATGCGGATACATTTTATACAACACGAAGTTTTTGAAGCACCCGGAGCTTATTTAGCCTGGGCAGAAAAACAACAGCATGAGGTCACCTTTTCCCACGTCTATAGACAGGACCATTTGCCAGAACAAATCGATTCCATCGATGTGTTGATCATTATGGGCGGACCGCAAAGTCCAGATTCATCCCAAATCGAATATCCTTATTTCGACGCTAAAGCCGAAATCGCTTTTATCCGCCGATGTATCAATGCAGGCAAGGCTGTTGTCGGTATATGCCTGGGCGCACAATTGATTGGCGAAGCGCTGTCGGCAACATACGAACACAGTCCGCAAAAAGAAATTGGAGTTTTCCCGATCATGCTCACAGCAGAAGGAATTCAAGACAGCAAAATAGCTCATTTTGGCAGCCCGATACCAGTCGGACATTGGCACAGCGATATGCCTGGACTTAGCCCAGAAAGTAAAATCTTAGCAAGCAGCGTCGGCTGCCCTCGGCAAATTGTTCGCTATACAAATCTCGTCTACGGATTTCAATGCCATATGGAACTCACACCTGAAGTCGTCCGGCTTTTGATCGCTGCAGAAGAAGATCTCTTTCTTCAAAGCCAATCGCTCCAGTTTGTGCAATCACCTGACGAAATTCAGGCTTATAATTACAGCGAAATGAACAGCAAACTTCATACATTTTTAGATTTACTTGAAGGCGCATACGCAAGAAGCCTAGTCAATACGTGAAGCGTATCTGTCTAAATGGGAGCGTAAAAACTCACAACGTTAATCATTATTTGGGCAAAAATAGTAGATTTGGTGCAACACAAAAAAACTAGTGATGAACCTAATACGTAGTCAACTTTTAAAAATCGGCTATCTAGCCCTTCTGGCATTTCTTTTACACGCCTGTGTTTCCCAAAAAGAAAACAAAAACCTCACTTGGTATCAACATCAGGTTATCGAGCAGCTTGTTCTAGAAACGGACTCCAGTTATAGAGTTCAAATTGGTATTATGGCAGCCACCTTCTGGTTAGATAATCAGGATGGTCAACTGACCAAAAAATTAAAACTCCTGCAACAGAGCTACACGCAACGAAATAAAGTTGATGTCGCTGTTCAGCAAGGTACCAACAAAATCATTCGTGTCACTAAATCAGAATAAAACAAGCTTATTCAAGGCAACACAAATGATTTTGGCACCCACCGCAATACCTCAATTCTAGTTAATACCTTCCTCCTGCGCACGGCCTACAATACACGCTATTTTTTTACCGTTTTTTCTCATCACAATACTGCCACGGATAAAGCGATTTATCGCTCAATAAATTTTTAGTTCAACGTCGTTTCCAAATGGAACACCTCTTCCAAATATTGTTTATATTCCTTTTCGTAATTGTCAATACGTTCTTGAGACGCACCCTTCTCCATATCATGAAAATGGAAGCTTCCCAGATGTTCTAATCCTGCAAACTGATTCATCTTGTGAAAACCGAATAAAACACCTGCATCAACGGAATGCTGATCAAAAAACTCATTTTCCATCGTAAAGGCTGTCTCAGGAGCATTCCAGCTCGAAGTCACCATGTATTTTTTACCCTGCATTAAACCTCCTGTACCATAGTTAATGGCTGGGTTTTTACGTGAACGACCATCATTTTTATAGATACCGTTGTTGTGACCCGCCGTAAAAACTTCATCGATATAGCGCTTCAGACGGTTCGGAACCTGAAACCACCATACAGGGAAATGGTAAACAATAATGTCTGCCCATTTAAAGTTTTCAACTTCAACCATTGGATCAAAATCATCGTTGATATTGGTAACCCGAGTCTCGAATCCATTTCCTGCCAGTGTTTCGACAGTCCAATTTGTTATTGTGGTATTGAAAGAACCACCCGAGTGTGCGAATTTCTGTCCGCCGTTGATAATAAATATGTTCATTTCTATCATTTTTCTTATTGATAACACAAATTTCTATAATATTTTTAAATCACACAAATAACTTAAATTGTATATTTGTATCATAAAAATAATAACTATGAAATGGAACTTAGAATGGCTTCGTACATTTAAGGCAATCTATGAAACCGGAACATTATCTGCTGCAGCACAGGAATTGTTTATTTCTCAGCCTGGTGTCAGCCTACATCTGAATTCCCTGGAAGCGTTTACTGGGCACAAGCTTTTTGATCGATCTGCGCGAAGAATGGTGCCGACCGAAAAGGGCAAAATCTTGTACAACTATGTGATTGACCCGCTTAAAAAACTAGAAACTGGCGAACAGCATTTTCACAAACGCGCATTGGATGAACGCGTTACAATTAGTATCGGAATGTGTTTTGAGACCTTTCAATACACCCTGGAGGAACATATTGCGCAACTACCCTTTAATTTAATTATCAAATTTGGAGAATATCCTCAGATGCAGCACGACCTTGACAATGGCCTATTGGATCTTATTATTACGCCTCAGAAAGGAAACCAGCAGAATCTGCAATATGAAGCTTTCTCAAAAGAGCGTATTGTCTTGATTGCGGGTTGTCAAACAGATACATCCGAACTAGAGAAACTCTTGGCAGAAGACAAAATTAAAGAAGCTGCCCGCTTGCTAAAAAAACAATTGTGGTACAGCACGGCTGCCGATATGGATCATCTAAAAAACTACTGGTCCACACACTTTGGAGAGCATCCAGACTTCAGTCCCAATTATATCGTTCCAAATATTAGTTCAATTATACGCTGCTTGAGTAACAACACGGGCTTTTCCATTGTTCCCGACTTCCTATGTGCCGAAGCACTTGCTTCCGGGAAAATAAAACTGATCTGGGAAGGGACTTCTCCCGTCGAAAATATACTTTACTTCGGAACGAGAAAGAAAACCATGTACCAAGCGGAAATTGGTCAATTGGAAAAACTGCTAAAAGAGAAATGGTAGTCACCTGACTCTCTTATAGCAATAAGACCTCTATTCGCTCAGACCTATTTATTGGCTAGCCGCTCCTGTAACTCCCGACGGAAAGTAATACCGACCGGTAGGGAGGTATTATTGATCTGTACCATTCCATGCTCATATTTGATCACCTTATTGATCGAAGCAATGTAGGATTTGTGGATACGGATAAATTTTGATGCCGGCACCTGTGTAAGTATTTGTTGGGTGGTGCTTGCTGTTAAAAAAGTCTGGCTTGGAGTGACAATTTTCACATAATTGCCAAAGCTTTGGATGAAATCGATCTGAGCTAATTTGACATCAATGACACGTCCATCCATGCGTATAGTAATCGATTTCGGTTCTTCTTCTTGAGGCAACAACGTCGTCTTATACGATAAAAAGCGTTGAACAGCCTTAAAAAAACGGGGGAACGAGATGGGTTTTAATAAATAATCAACAACGCCATAATCATAGCTTTCCAGTGCGTATTCGGAATACGCTGTTGTCAAAATTGTCTTGGGTGGATGATCCAGCATTTTAAGAAATTCCATGCCATTAATTTCGGGCATTTCAATATCCAGAAAGATTAAATCCACACTGTTCTGCCGAAGAAACTCCAATGCCTCAAAAGCATTATAACACTGAGCGACCAACTGCAGATCCGTACTTCTTTCAATATAATTTACCAGTACATAATGTGCTGCGGGCTCATCATCAACTATAATACAGTTGCTTTTACTCATTGTTTAAAGATTGATAACCAATGACACCTCATACTCTTCTTTCCTGGAATCTGCGGTCAATACGTAGCGATTAGGATACAAGAGCTTTAATCGAGCGATCGTATTTTCCAAACCTATTTTTGCTGAGAACACATTCCTCTTCTTGACGGGTACAGAATTCCGTATATGCAAATATAAGTTGCCTTTTTCAATCTTGATCGAAATATATACAAAACAATCTTCAATACTACAGGTCCCGTGTTTAAAAGCATTCTCTACGAAGGTAATCAACAGCATAGGTGCGATCTGATAATTGATATCTTCTTCTTTTTGATAATCGAATTCAATTTTCGTTCGATAGCCTAACCGCTCGCGTTCCAGTTCAATATAACTTGAAATAAAA
The DNA here is from genome assembly GCF_030818895.1 of Sphingobacterium zeae. Classification (NCBI taxonomy): domain Bacteria; kingdom Pseudomonadati; phylum Bacteroidota; class Sphingobacteriia; order Sphingobacteriales; family Sphingobacteriaceae; genus Sphingobacterium; species Sphingobacterium zeae. The sequence continues at coordinate 1,783,882 of NZ_JAUTBA010000001.1, read as the reverse complement.
TCAATTTCATCATCCATAGGCACATACTCCCGTTCACTGCTCTCCATTTGATAACGAAGCAGCTGAGATACTTTGATGATCAATTCAGAAGTACGTTCCGGATACTTTAGATTAATACCATAAATGGTATTTAACGTGTTGAATAGAAAATGTGGGTTGAGCTGCTTTTTTAAATGCGACAGTTGCGTTTGATTGGAAAGCAGTTCGCGTCTGGTCTTCACCCGTTGAAAGCGATAAAATTCGATAAATTGGATACTGCCCAATATACAGATCAACGAGCCCAATAATACACCAAATTGATAATGGAATGTTTTCTGTACAAGATTCTTATAGAGAAAACAATTCTTGTAAATCACGTTGTCCGTTAGCTCTTTTAATAGGATTGCAAAAATGAGCAGGGTTGCCACCGACGCGAACACATACAACAAGGGTTTATTCTTCTTAAGTAGCAGCGGTAATAGAAAGAAACGATTTAACTGAGCGTGCGCATACAGGATCATAAAATAGAACACGCCCATCAAAAAGCCCTTCCAGCTCAAGATCAAAATCCAGTCGTTCAACGTAAAAAGGATAAATGAAAAGATCAATAGAACGATCTCTTGTATTATCTTGTTCTCTAAAACCTTTCTCATCATCCTTATTTTGTTAAAATTCTGTTACAAAGTAAAAGCTTTAAGTTTAAAACAGGAGAAAAATAAATGACGAATTAAATTGGTCACTTTTAAATGCCATAGATCATTTTAAAGGGACATCGGGGTTGCTGTCCTTACTATCTTCGTGTCCATAAAATGATAGATAACCTATGCTGAAATTGAATTTAGTGCTGTCATTGGCTGTGTCACTTGCGACATCCTCCTCCTTCGCTCAGACGCTTACACTGCGCGACGCCGTAGAACAGGGTCTTGCAAATTATGGAAATATCAAGGCAAAGGAATATTATCTCCAGTCTTCCCTGCAGACCAATGAACAAGTCAAACGCGACTTTTGGCCCAATCTGAACATCGTAGCGCAACAGGACTTTGGAACAGTCAATGGACAAAATGGCCCGCTGTATGGATTTGGTGGACTTGGTGTGGCTTCGTCGGGAGTAGCCCTTCCGGAACAAAATTGGAATGCTGCATTTGGTGCACTTTACTTAGCCAATGTCAATTGGGACATTTACACCTTTGGACGAAAAAAAGAACGCATCGAATTGGCTAAATCTGACGTTAAAAGACGACAGGCGGATCTCGCTCAGGAAAGATTCCAGCATAAAGTCAAGATTGCCGCAGCTTACCTCAATTTATTGGCCAGTAAACGATTGGAAAAAAATCAACAGATGAATCTCAATCGTGCACTCGTATTTTTAAATATTGCTGCTACCAAAGTAAAAAATGGACTATTGCCCGGGGTAGATTCTACACTCGCTTCAGCGGAAGTATCGCGTGCAAAAATCAGCCTCAACCAGGCCAGCGAAAATGTGAAGGAGCAAAACAATAAGTTGACGGTATTAATGGGGATTGCAACCAAGGACCTGCAAATAGATACTGCCCTGGTGGAGAAAACACCTGTCCAGCGCACACCTCTTTCCAACAATTTGATTGAAAACAACCCTTTGCTGCAATTTTATCAAAGTAACATTGACCTTGGCGACCAACAAATAAAACTATCCACCAAAGAGTATCTTCCTACGGTAAGCGCATTTGGTGTCTTCCAGACCAGGGGTTCTGGTTTTAAGAGCGACTACATCACGGATTTACAAGCCTACAGCACAAATTATTGGCAAGGGGTTCGTCCCAGTAGGCAAAATTATCTTTTGGGATTGGGTATCAACTGGAATCTGACTTCGATTGCGCGTATCAATAAAAAAATCAGTGCACAACGCTTGACGAACGATGCCCTAAGAGAAGAATACCAAACTGCCGAAGCCCAATTGACCGCACAGCTGGATGCTGCTGATGTGAAAATCCAACTGGCCCTAAAAAGTGATTTAGAAGCTCCGCGACAAGTGTCGGCAGCTCAGCAAGCTTACCACCAAAAAATGACGATGTATAAAAACGGTCTAGCGACACTTGTAGACGTTACACAGACCCTTTATACACTCAATAGAGCCGAAACCGACCGAGAGATCGTCCACATCAATCTTTGGCAGTCGCTTTTACTCAAAGCCGCAGCTGCGGGAGATTTTGATATTTTCAACAACGAACTATAAATAACATTACATGAATTTAATACGTTTTGCCTTACGCAAGCCAATATCCATCCTCGTACTCGTATTGGGACTTATTGTCTTTGGCATAGGTGCCGTTCGATCGATCAAGGTGGATATCCTGCCAAAAATGAACCTTCCGGTTATTTATATTGCCCATCCATTTGGTGGCTATTCGCCGGATCAGATGGAATCTTATTTTGCCAAAAACTATGTCAATATCCTTCTGTTTGCCAATGGGGTCAAGTCCATTGAGACCAAGAATATTCAAGGTCTGACCTTAATGAAAGTATCGTATTACGAAGACACCAACATGGCACAGGCTGCAGCCGAGCTAAGCGCCCTGGCCAATCGGATCCAGGCCTCCTTTCCTCCAGGCTCGCAACCGCCGTTCATCATTCGCTTTGATGCCTCGTCGCTTCCTGTAGGTCAACTGGTTTTGAGCAGTAGCAAACGATCCAATAATGAACTGCAAGATCTGGCCAACGTCTATGTCCGGGCATCGTTTACGTCAATCCCCGGCTTATTGTCGCCACCTCCTTTTGGGGGAAGTCCACGTACCATTGAGGTCAACGTTGATCCCGATTTAATGCGTAGCCACCATATGACGCCCGATCAGGTCGTAGAAGCGCTAAGACTAAACAATCAAACCGCTCCGGCAGGAAACGTACGTATTCAGGACAAAAACTACATTACACCAACGAACAATACGATCAAAGAGGTCAAAGATTTTGAAAAAATCCCGCTATTTAAAGGTGGAGTACAAAATCTTTACCTTGGCGATATTGCTACCGTAAAAGATGGTGCCGACGTTACCGCAGGCTATGCTTTGGTCAACGGCAAACGTTCTGTGTACGTTAGTATTGCCAAAGCCGGCGACGCCTCAACCTGGGAGGTCGTGCAGAATTTAAAATCAGCCTTACCAAAGATTCAGGAGAATTTACCCGACGACGTCAAATTATCCTATGAATTTGATCAATCCGTCTATGTCATCAATTCCGTAAAGAGTCTGATTACCGAAGGTGCCATCGGCGCTATCCTGACCGGACTTATGGTGCTCCTATTTTTAGGTGATCGGAGAGCTGCGCTGATTGTTATCCTAACCATACCGATATCCGTGATATCCGGCGTGCTCTTTCTGAAACTTTTCGGGCAGACCATCAACCTCATGTCCCTCAGCGGACTGGCTTTGGCTATTGGTATCCTGGTCGACGAAAGTACGGTAACGATCGAGAATATACACCAGCATCTGGATATGGGTAAACCCAAAGCCCTGGCGATCTGGGATGCCTGTAAAGAGATCGCCTTACCCAAATTATTGATCCTGCTCTGTATACTAGCCGTATTTGCGCCAGCATTTACCATGACAGGCATCCCGGGTTCGTTATTTCTTCCCTTGGCCCTGTCCATTGGCTTCTCCATGATCATATCCTTTCTCCTTTCGCAGACATTTGTTCCCATCATGGCCAACTGGCTGATGAAAGATCATGCGCATAAGGCTCCACATGCGACCAAATCCGAGGGTTTAAATGCAGATGAAGCGCAATTTGCTGCAACTGGACTGACCGTAGCATCCGAGCAGGATACCCTGGATCAGAAGAAACTATTGGTGGAACGGGAAGACTTTAACAACGATGGAAAGCTGAGTATTTTTGAACGATTCAGAAACAGATTCATGAAAATGATCGACCGTTTGTTCAAAAGGAAGAAAACCATTACTGTAGTTTATCTGCTGGGAGCAATAAGTCTTGTTGTCATTTTACTTTCCACTATCGGTCAGGATGTATTTCCGAGGGTCAACTCGGGACAGTTCCAAATGCGTCTTCGTGCAGCGGAAGGCACACGGATCGAGCGCACCGAAGAAAAAGCAAAACTAGCGCTGGCCGAACTGGAAAAACTCGTTGGGAAAGAACATATCAGCATATCTTCCGTCTACATCGGTCAACACCCCGGGCAGTTTTCAGTATCACCAATCTATCTTTTTATGGCTGGTCCTCATGAAGCCGTTTTCCAGATTGCACTGAAAGACTACCATCACGATATGGACAGTTTCCGTGATGAGTACCGCAAGCGGCTTAAAGCTGCATTGCCAGATGTGCAAGTATCTTTTGAACCGATCGAACTTACCGATAAAGTGTTAAGTCAAGGATCGCCCACACCTATTGAAGTTCGGATTGCAGGAAAAAACAAAAAGAACAACGAGAAGTACGCCGGTAAATTGATTGCAGAATTAAAAACAATCCCTTACTTTAGAGATGTGCAACTAGCACAATCCATCAAATATCCTTCGTACGACATTAAGATAGATCGCATTAGGGCTGCACAATTGGGCGTTGACCTCAGCGAAGTCACACGATCACTCATCGCTTCTACTTCTTCTTCACGCTATACGGAAAAGAACACCTGGATCGATGAAAAAGCCGGGCTTTCCTATAACGTCCAGGTTCAGGTTCCTATCGATAAAATGAAAGATGAGAAAGAAATCGGTGAAATTCCTCTGTTGAAAAATTCAGCGCGTCCTATTCTGAGCGACGTTGCAACGATCACACCGTCCTTCACCTATGGCGAAAACGACAATCTAGGGGCAATGCCCTATGTATCAGTTACAGCAAATATTGATCATACCGATTTAAAAACAGCCTCCAAGGATGTACAGCGCAGTATCAAAGCCCTTGGTGAACTTCCTCGTGGTTTATCGATGGAGCAAATAGGACTTGGAAAAGTATTGTTAGAGACCATGAGCAGCCTTGAATCGGGTCTGGCCGTAGCCATTATTGTTATATTCCTGATGCTATCGGCTAACTTTCAATCGTTCAAAGTTTCTATGGTTGTGCTCACCACAGTGCCTGCGGTTGTGCTGGGCTCATTGCTTCTGCTGTTGTTGACAGGATCTACCCTCAACTTACAATCCTATATGGGAATTATCATGTCGGTGGGTGTATCCATTGCGAACGCTGTTTTGCTCATCACCAATGCCGAACATATCCGTCGGCATCATGGCGATGCCCTAGCTGCAGCGCGTGAGGCAGCATCCTTACGGCTCCGGCCTATTATCATGACCAGTTTGGCCATGATTGTCGGTATGCTCCCGATGGCCATTGGCCATGGTGAAGGTGGCGAACAAGTTTCACCACTCGGTAGGGCCGTCATTGGCGGATTATTGTTTTCGACTTTTGCCGTACTCGTCATCTTACCGCTCATATTTGCCTGGGCGCAAGAAAAAAGCAGCACACAATCGATCTCATTAGATCCTGAAGACAAAGACAGCAAGCACTATATTGCCGCATTAAAACCTTTATCTTAAAAGCAGTATCATCTATAAAATATGAAAAATAATTTGTTCAAAATAGTAGCTATCGCCGGTCTGATCGCATCTTTAGCCGGATGCCATTCGGCTGCTGAGGAAAATGCAAAAAAAGAAAGTCCCGAAGCTGCAGCTCCGGCAATGGAGACATTTGTACCCACCAAACAGAAATTAACAAATAAAATGCAGATCCCCGGGGAAATCACGGGATTCCAGCAGGTCGAGATTTACGCCAAGGTAAGCAGTTACGTCAAAAGTCTTAACGTGGACATCGGAAGTAAAGTGCATGCCGGTCAACTATTGGCTGTATTGGAGGCTCCCGAATTGAGTTCACAGCTGTCAGCAGCCAAATCGCGGCTGAAATCACAGGAGGCGGTCTATATGGCTACAAAAAGCACTTACGACAGACTCTTCGAAACCAGCAAAGTAGAGGGAACGGTGGCTAGACTGGATCTTGAGGTTGCTGAGTCAAAAAAGAATGCTGATTTTGCGCAGTACCAAGCCGCTAAATCGGCCTACGCAGAGGTACAAAACCTGTTGAACTATTTGGAAATCAGAGCACCCTTCGACGGTGTAATCGCAACAAGAAATGTCAATCAGGGTGCCTATGTTGGTCCTGCTGGCCGTGGTTCGGAAATGCCGATCATGACCATTCAACAACAACGTAAACTCCGGTTAGCCGTTGCTGTTCCAGAACAATATTCGGGTTTTTTAGCGGAAAACCAGCCCTTACAATTTACGGTCAAATCATTGCCTGGACAAACATTCTCCGGTAAGATCGCACGTAAATCGGGGGCATTAGACAGCCGGTTAAGAGCTGAACGGGTAGAAATTGATATTATCAATACCGACAACAAGCTATTGCCCGGTATGGTCGCCGAGGTCGAATTGCCTTTGACTTCCCAAGACAGCACTTTCGTTGTGCCAAAATCAGCGGTATTTACATCCGGTGAAGGGAGTTTTGTAATTGCTGTTGTTGCTGGCAAAACACAACGTCTCCCGGTTCAGAAAGGGCGCAGCATAAATGGTCAGACCGAAATTTTTGGTGACTTAAAGGAGGGCGTTACGCTGGTCAGCAAAGCAGATGAAGAGATTATAGATGGTACGTCGGTCAACTAAGACGCTCATGAATTTGAAGTTCTCATAACTAAAAAAAACCGAACCCGATTGAGACGGGTTCGGTTCTTAAAATTTCCTAAATTTCCATACATTGAAATGGCTATACGAATTCAACAAATCGGAGTGCCTTTATTATTGGTCAATCTAGCTTTCATGGTTAAGTCTGGATGCTATTGCTCTTCTTTCGGGTCAATTGCGGCAGCCACTGCAGTGAGCGCCAAGGCTCCCCCAACAATCATCGCTCCTTGTCCTTTTTTCTCTTTAACAGCCACCACATCCCCACGCCTATTATATAATTCAATTATATTGTTAAGCGCTACAGCACCCGTCTGCCAAAGCTGGGCAGCATAAAATCTTTGCTCCGTAGTTTTAGGAACTGCTTTACCATCTTCCAAAATAGAATAACTTAGATAGCTCCTTAAACTGTATGGTGATTCAGCACCTTCAAATCGCGCAAGTTTCACTGCATAACTCTCCCCATTCATATCATACATATACACTTTCTCTTTTCGAGATGATCGTACAATGGCTTTAACATCATTTTTAAAATCAAAATAATGCCCATCCACATAGGCATGTGGTGGGATAAGTACCACATCTTTAGGTAAACTTACCGATCCCTTAATATAACCATTAACCCATGCGTCGTTGAATAACGTTGTATTTCGAGTATCTATATTGGAAACAGAGGCGTTCACCTTTCCGTTAAAATCGGCTTTTTCGGCTGAATAGCCTACCGCTTTACCGTTAATAACCAAGGCCGAACTTTTAAGATCCCATAAGATCGGCTTATCAATTTTGTTTTCTATCCGCAGATAAATTCGACCATCTCGGTCGGCAAAGGAATAATCGATTTGTAGCGTATCATTATCAAAAGAAAATGTTCCTTTGTCTTCATCTTTCTTTACATTCTCGCCGTTGAATGTCATGAGGTAGTTAGAAGAACAGGCTGAAAGAAAAACAGCACAATAAATCGGCATGAGCATTTTAAATACTTTTCGCATAAGATCAGGATATTTTAGTGCAACTATAACGGTAATAGAATCGTTGTTCAACAATATAAAAATTATTCTAAAGAATACAGTGAAATAATATAAAAAAAATCTGATTATTTCTCTCTTAAAAGGACATTTTTCTGTATTAATAGGGATGCTATTGTGTTGTGCACCAATTGACACTAAAACAATACCAACTGGTAAACTAACAAGGTATTTATAGGGGGTTAACAGGGGGATAGCAGGGGGTTAACAGGGATATATCCCTGTTAACCCCCTGCTATCCCCGCGTAGTATTCCTGTTATATCACGGTTAATGTAGGTATTGGTATAACTTTGGTATCAAGTAAATAATAGGGTGCTTTTACTATTGCTTAGAAAGCATGGAATTTTAGTGATGCATAGCGACTTTTTTAAAACGAATGCAAAAGCTATATTTACAAAAACCTAAACCCATGTTCATGAAAGAGAAATTTATCGACAGAAAGGATCAACAGGCCAATAAGATATTTGAAAGAAGGACATTATCTTCCGATTATAGAACGATTATTCCCTTACTGTCTCCTGGAATGAAAATATTGGATGTAGGCTGCGGTACAGGTACACTGACCAATGAGGTTGCGGCACATATCGGTGACGGGACAATAATCGGTCTGGATAACACTGCTGCTTTTATAGACAGTGGAAAGGAGCTGTATGCTAGCACTAGAAATTTAAGTCTTGTCTGCTGTAATATTTTCGACTACCAGCCGCCACATGAGTTTGACTTGATTATTACAGCGCGCACCATGCAGTGGTTAAGCGATATTCCTAAAGCACTGGATCTTTTCAAATCCTGGCTAAAGCCTGCTGGGCAAATTTCTATTTTAGATTACAACCATACCACGATCGAGTGGAATCCCGCTCCACCAGAGAGCATGCTTGAATTTTATCGTACTTTCCTTAGATGGCGAGAAGATGCAGGCATGAATAATCGGGTTGCCGATACAGTAGCCGCACTTCTACAGGAAGCAGGGTTCAATGCAATTCAGGTGATCAATGCTGATCAAGTTTATAAAAGAGGAGAAGACAATTTTGGAGTAAACTTAGCCATCTGGAACAAAGTGGCCCAGTCGCGACAAATGGTCATCGAAGGTTATATTACTGACGAACTTCGCTTGCAGGCTATTGAGGAATATACAAGATGGATAGAAACAGAAGCGACAAGCATGACACTTAAAATGAACGATGTGAGGGCTTATGTATAAACTCCGTCTATTTATTATAGTCTGGCTAGCGGCCTCCGGGCTCGTCTTAAAAGCCCAGCTTAGGGATACGCTGATCAATGTGGGAAACCATAATCTCCATTTTACTTTAATGAAAGGAAAAGGAGTCCCTATCGTCTTTGAGTCCGGAGCGGGAAATGACGGTTCTGTTTGGCGATGCTTATTGGAACCACTGTCCAACAAAATGGGCGCTCCTTTGATTACCTACGACCGGGCGGGGTTTGGGAAAAGTGAAATTGACACGGTGAACATTAGCCTAGCAAATGAAGTCAAAGATCTTAAAACTGCATTGCAGCAATTGGGGTACCGAGATCGGTACTTCTTCGTCGCCCATTCTTTTGGTGGTAACTATACGATGAAATTTATAACGACCAATCCCGGTCAGGTTGTTGGCACAGTAATGATCGATATTGTCTCCCCTTATTTCATGACTATGGAGCGATCCAAATCGTTAAAGAGAGAATATGCCAGTGAACTTAATAACATCAAAAAAGAAAGCTTAGGATTCTATCATCTCATTTTAAACTACGAAGCTTCAACGGCTGTTCTACATGAGGCTGCAGGAAAAATTAATGTTCCCATGACTGTCATTGGTTCAGGAAAATCACCTTTTGAAGAACCCGACCGGAGTTTATTTGTAGCTGCCCTTAAAAAATTTGCCGATCAAAAAAGCAACCGTGGTTATCTTTTGGCTCAACATGCAGAGCATCATGTCTTTTACGATGAACAGGATCTGGTCATTGATGAAATCATTAGACTATATCAGCAGACCACAAAGTAACAAGAAAGTCTAGAACGGTCAATGGGAAGATGATGTGGTCTTTGCTATCCTTGCCGAAGAATGGAATTCAACACAATAAGCCGCGAAAAAGCGACTTATTGTGTTGTACGATCGATCCAATCGGCATAAGACAACACGCCTAGTTCAGGCCTACCCGCTCCTTCCAAAACTGCGATAAACTCCAATTGGTTGCCATCCGGATCATTAAAGTAAATGGCCAATGCCGGCATCCATGCAAAGACCATCGGTGCTTCAATCCCATCATTTAAAAAATTATAAGGTGTCAGGTCACGAGTTTTCAGATAGTCCACGGCGTAATTCAAGATATCTTCTTTATCCGCTCTAAAAGCAAAGTGTCTCGGTTGAAAGTTTGTTTCTTCCTGCCACAACCCCAACATATAGTCTTTTCCCGCTCCAATCCACAAAAAAACAATGGGACGTGTCGGATCCCGATGTGCCACTCGTAATCCCAATACCTCTGTATAAAATGCGACAGATTTAGCTAAATCACGCACCTGAATATGCGTTTCGTATAAACCTTGTATCATAAGTTATTTCATTTTAAAATTATTTCGATCCATTGATAGCGCTCTCGTGATGTAAATGCAAGATCGGATAGGGTTTTCCCATACCATCTACAGCTGAGCGCCCGATAAGCTGATATCCTTTTTTCAGATAAAAATCAACAGCCTGCTGATTTTGCTCATTGACATCAACTTTATACACCTGTAGCCTACCCAGCACATGCTGTAGTGCCACAGTCCCAATACCTTTTCCCCTGTAGGCTGAATCCACAAATAACATTTCCAGATTATCATCAGAGACTGCGAAAAAAGCGGTAGGCTGTCCATCGTCATCGATTACATATACCTTTAATTGTGGTAAATACTCGGTTGGGATCAGTCTCTTATACAACTGAAGATCCTCCTCCTTCAAAAAATCATGTGTTGCCCGAAGCGAATTTTCCCATATGCGCAGGATTGCCGCATAGTCCGCTTCACTTGCCGCTCTTATTTCCATACCTATTATCTCCCTCTAAAAATTCTTATTTACACCATATCGCTACGGGATAGCATTCTTATAATAGCTTCCCTTCCGCTTTACAGAAAGGCAATGTAAGTTAAATTGGAGAACTAAAATCATGAAAAAGTTAAATAAGACAGAAAGATGATGATTTAGGTTCCTATAATTTGATTTCAGAGAAAACAACCTTATCTTGTAAATAAACGCATTAGCCATGTACAATACACTTCTATTCAAAAAATATCTCCCGGAAGACTTTGACGCTTTCCACGACTTGGTTAAAGCGGATGATGTCATGAAATACATTACTGGCAAAGGATTATCCGCTGGACAGGCGCGGAAAAAATTCGATTCGATTTTAGAAATCAATCAAGATCCTGATTTAGGTTATTTCAAAGTAATCGAAGCGGATTCTTTAATGCTTTTGGGCGACTGTAAGCTTGTTAACTACAAAAAAGATGCAACCGTATTTGAAATTGGTTATTTGCTCCGCAAAGAACACTGGGGAAAAGGTTTGGGAACGCAGATCTGCGAGTCGATGCTGGCCCTTGCAACAACATTAAATCCAGATAAAGATGTGATCGGTATTATTGATCCCGATAATACCGCATCGAAACGACTACTGAACAAATTCGGATTCAAAAGTTTCTTCGTTGGGGTAGAGGATGCTTTAGCGACCGAGAAACTTATCCTTAAACGAACAGTATCTGAATAAGCAAAGCCCATTCGTTTATTAGAAACAATCTTCTCAGCCCATGTCCGAGTCAAATAAAAAATCCATGAAGCTTAAGGCGAAGAAAAACTGCTACACACAAGAAAGTCTTCAAGACACCTTATCATTCTTTGGCGTCAATTGCCACCGCCCCTATTACATTTCTTCTGGAAATCCCATCTTTGAATACCCCAGTAATGCTTTTCGCATCGACTTCTATGCAATCTGTATCTGTACAGAAGGAGATATCACGATTGAAATCGATAATCAGGAATACCGTTTCTCAAAACATAGGATTCTCGTATCGGCACCGACAACAATTATCAAATTCTCACAGGTCAGTGCCAACTTTAGAATGAAGCTGATCTTCTTTGACAAAGCATTTCTTCTCAAACATATTGCCAATCCATTTTTTATTGAGCAACTGGGATTTTTTAAGAACTCGACTTTTACTATAGTCAGCGCTAATGATAATCTCATTGACAAATTAATCAAATTAATAGGCTACTTTAAGGATGTTACGTTACGGACGACACGTTTTACAGCAGACATCATTCGGACCATCATCTTTAATTTATTATTGGAAATCGCCGACGAATTGGCTACCGAACACCAGATTGCTGTAGATAGTACCCAAGAAACAAATCATTTGTTCTATAAGTTTACAGACCTGGTGCAGCGACATAGCAACCAATACAAAGATGTACAATATTACGCCGACCAGTTGTTTATTTCAAACAAATACCTCATTCAGGTTGTTAAAAGAGCATCCGGTAAAACGCCGCATGAAATTATTGACGAGTATGTACTTAAAGAAGCCTATGTACTGCTCGGAAACCCGGGAAAAACAATTTCACAAATTTCGTATGAAATCGGCTTCCATTCCATTTCGGCATTCGGTCGTTTTTTCAAAAAATACGCCACTTTATCACCATCAGAGTACCGAAAGCGACAAAATATGTAGATAGCGGAAATTCGGTAGAACAATAGCGAATTTGAGGGCACAAATGATTAGGGTGATCTTAGTAACTTTAGTCAAGGATTAAAAAACATACGTATCATGAAAGAAATCACCTCCAAATTCGACAAAGTTTTGAATACATCTGCCGAATATAAAAACGTTGATCATGAACCTGATTCGAGCAAAGAGGTTCAACGTAATATACCAAAGAAATCGATGCCTTTTTCTGATCAGATCGGTAATTATCAGCGCAATAAAGGCATTCCACCAAAATCATATAAAGACAGTAAAATCTACATCGTCGGAAGTGGTATCGCAGGGATGTCTGCGGCTTATTATTTTATCCGCGATGGTCATGTTCCTGCGGAGAACATCACATTTCTCGAACAGCTCCATGTGGAAGGCGGCTCGTTAGATGGGGCTGGTAATGCAACCGACGGCTATGTCATCCGTGGGGGCCGGGAAATGGATATGACCTACGAAAATCTTTGGGACATGTTTCAGGACATTCCTGCATTGGAGATGCCTGCGCCCTATAGTGTCCTGGATGAATACCGTTTGATCAATGATAATGATTCCAATTACTCGAAAGCCAGGCTCATTCATAAACTGGGTGAGATAAAAGACTTCAGTAAATTTGGCCTAGGTAAGCTAGATCAACTGGCCATCATTCGATTGCTCCTCAAAAATAAAGAAGAATTAGATGACTTAACCATCGAAGACTACTTTAGCGAATCATTTTTATCCAGCAATTTCTGGACGTTCTGGCGTACCATGTTCGCTTTCGAAAACTGGCACAGTTTACTTGAGCTGAAATTGTACATGCACCGCTTTTTGCATGCAATAGATGGATTGAACGACCTTTCGTCATTGGTATTCCCTAAATACAATCAATACGATACTTTTGTGACCCCATTGCGCAAAGTACTCCAAAGCAAAGGTGTAAACATTCGGTTCAATGTATTGGTCAAAGACCTGGATATCCAAAGCAATATCGATGGAAAAGTAGTGGAGGCCCTAATTACAGAACAAGATGGCAAAGAAGTAAAAATTCCGGTCGGAAAAGACGACTTCGTCATTGTAACGACCGGATCAATGACAGAAGATACTTTCTACGGGGACAACAAAAATGCGCCGATTATCGGTATCGACAACAGCAGCAGCGGTCAGAGTGCAGGCTGGAAGCTCTGGAAAAACCTTGCTGCCAAATCGACCATATTTGGTAGACCCGAAAAGTTCTGTAGTAACATCGAAAAATCAGCCTGGGAGTCTGCAACGCTGACTTGTAAGCCTTCGGCTTTAGTCGAAAAACTAAAAGAATATTCCGTCAACGACCCTTATTCCGGCAAAACAGTTACTGGCGGTATCATCACCATTACCGATTCCGATTGGCTGATGAGTTTCACCTGTAATAGACAGCCACACTTCCCTGGCCAACCGGATGATGTTCTTGTCTTGTGGGTATATGCTTTATTTATGGATAAAGAAGGAAATTACATTAAAAAGCCAATGCCCCAATGTACGGGAGATGAAATTCTAGCCGAGTTATGTTACCATCTGGGCATTATTGAGCAACTGGACGATGTTATCACAAATACCATTGTGCGCACGGCGTTTATGCCCTACATTACGTCTATGTTTATGCCTAGAGCAAAGGGTGACCGTCCAAGAGTTGTCCCTGAAGGCTGCAAAAATCTTGGCTTGGTCGGTCAGTTTGTCGAAACTAATAACGATGTGGTTTTTACCATGGAAAGCTCAGTACGTACAGCACGGATTGCCGTATATGAACTTTTAAACTTAAATAAACAGGTTCCAGATATCAATCCCCTTCAATACGACATCCGTCATCTCTTAAAGGCGGCCAAAACGTTAAATGACGATAAACCGTTTATAGGAGAAGGTTTACTGCGTAAACTATTGAAAGGCACTTATTTTGAACATATCCTACCGCTTGGTTCCGCTGACGAAGAAGAGCATGAATCCTTTCTCACAGAGCAGATCAGCAAATTCAAAGATTGGTTAAAGGGAATCAAAGGATAAGGATAAAAATCAGAAAATAACAGAAACGAATTTAAATAATAATAATAATAATAGGATGGACTTTAAAAATATAACGATTGCAGGAAGCGGTGTTTTAGGTTATCAGATCGCTTTCCAAGCTGCTTTTCATGGCTATGATGTCACCGTATATGACATCAACGATGAGGTACTTGAAAAAGCAAAAGCTAAATTTGATCTTATGGCGCAGGCATTCGAGAAAGATCTTCATGCGAGTAAGGAACAACTGGCTTCAACCTTTGACAGGCTCAGTTACGATTCAAACCTTGCTTCGGCAGTAGCGAACGCAGATTTTCTGATCGAAGCCGTTCCCGAAAACCCTGCCATTAAAATAGGTTTCTATCAGGAGTTAGCGAAAGTCGCTCCGGAGAAAACCATTTTTGCAACAAACTCTTCCACCCTACTACCAAGTCAGTTTGCCCAAGAAACTGGCCGTCCGGAGAAGTTCCTGGCCCTACATTTTGCCAATGAGATCTGGAAGCACAATACAGCAGAAATTATGGGCCATCCAGGCACAGACAAAACAGTATTTGAGCAGGTGGTCAACTTTTCAAAATCCATTGGGATGGTTGCACTGCCACTGCATAAGGAGCAGCCTGGCTATATTGTAAACTCCTTACTTGTTCCGCTACTATCGGCAGCAACGGATCTTTTGGTCAACGAAGTAGCCGATGCCCAAACGATCGACAAGACTTGGATGGTTGCCACGGGAGCGCCAACAGGCCCCTTTGGCATACTCGATATCGTTGGCATCACAACTGCCTATAATATTAACAAAATGAGTGCCGAGGCAACCAATGATCCCATAAAGATCAAAACTGTAGCCTATCTCAAAGAACATTTTATAGACAAGAACAAATTAGGCGTCGCTACCGGAGAAGGGTTCTATACCTATCCCAATCCAGCCTATCAATCGCCAGACTTTTTGAAGTAATCGACTGGCTTTCGAAAGAACGCGATTTCAATAAACAGCTCGTGCGCGATCTTACAAGATAACGGATAAATAAAGACTTGTTATAATCTACATAGAACGGCCTTTCAGATCATGATCTGAAAGGCCGTTCTCAAAGATCTGCTTAACGTATTATCCATATAAGGAATCTTCAATTGCATTCCACAGTTGAATTCTTTTTTGCAGCGCAACTTTACTAATCTCCTTCATTTCCGTCCATTTAACCTCATCGTCCTTCGCAAGATCTGTTATCATCTGCATCGCCAATGGACCATGTTCGTCGCCATCTAAATCAATATGGCGTTGAAAATAATAAATAAAACTGTCTAAATTGGCTGTAGGGAAATTCGCTTTAATTTCTTCTAAAATAGAGGTAAACATTCCGGGAATGAGGTCTTCACGTCCAAAGGTAAATGCCGCCGCAATTTTATGCACTTTGCCTTCGGCAATCACTTCAAATGTAAAATTCAGAAAATCTTTGATTCGCTTATCCAATGTTGTCAATGCTATAGCATCGAATATATTATCCGATTTTTTGGCATTGGCAATAAACTTATTGATCAGATGGAGGTCGGCTCCCATAGCGGACATTGCGTCGAGATACATCTCAAAATGGCTTAATCGGCGTCCATCGATATATTCATCCGACTCTTCTGCCAATACAATTTCATTAATCAAATAGCGCGTTGAAGGATGTTCACTGGCGAACCATGGAAGTGTGGTACAGGTCAATTTAATCTGTAAAGCTTTTAATAAAGACATAAAATCCCATACAGCATACACATGCCCTTCGGTAAAAGAACGTAAATTTTTGATCGTTTTGACTTTACGGTATAAAGGGTGTTGCAATAATACTTCGCGTTCAGCAGCAATGTATTCATTAATTTCCGCAATTCTATTCATGGCGCAAAAGTATTGTGTTATCTCTGCTTTTTAAAGTATTTTCGATGAGATTACAGTAACATGATAAATTTCCCATCCAGCTAACCGCTTTATAACCAAATCACAGTCAACACCGCGCCTCGCTTTGACCTTCCTATTTCTGTTGCTAAAGGTCATTTACCCCTAAAAACAAAAAAAATTTTATTATAAAAAATAATCTACTATATTTGTAGAGTATTCAGAATTGCATGATGCAATACCAACCGAGTGGAGGCACCGCGGTGGTAAATTAATACGGGTTTCGACCAAAATAAACGTCGCAAAACGATTATTTTCCCAATAAGATCTGGATACAGTTTATGGTTTAATCCTTTAAATTTTTAAATTGTATGGCTACTACAACAAATCTTTACCAACATTTACTGGAAAAGTTCAGTTATTACTCCACAGATGAACTGATCCAGCTCAACAACGACACCATCTTAGGACAAGGCTGGGGATCATCGAAAGCTACTTTCAGAACAGCTTTAATCAGTACGTTCTCAAAAAGGGGGCTTGATCTTTCTAATATTATTTCCAAAGAAGATGGTTTTACTTCGGTGAAGCAGGTACCTGTTCGCTTGGAACAGAATGTCCTGATCCCTTTACAGTAATGCTGCTTTATAGACAAAAAAGAGTAGGCCTAGCCTACTCTTTTGTCAATGAGTGGTGATATCTTAATGTATGATTGAGCGAATGGGCTGTTTGCCGAGCGTCGTCTTTGTAGGACGAGAGATCGTCGCAATTTTGAATTTCTGCCACATCCACTTTCATTCTTACTTTGCTGATGACCTGATTTAATTCCGATTTCCAGTTGCCTGGATCGCCAAAATCGTCCATCCAATTTTTATTGATAAACTTTTTGTAGTTCAAAAGCAAAATATACAATTCCTCACCACTACCGGCGCGATTGATTGACGTGCGCCAGTTCTCTAATTTTTCTTTAAAACTCATAACCAGCAATATACAAAAAAAATACGACTTGACCAAATATTCCGAGTTTGACCGTTCGTATTGACAAAGATCTGACAGGACAATCGCTTTTTCGTCGGAGTCGACAATTTCATAAAAACTATTATCTTTATAACCGCAGCGTGAGCGCTTAAACGGTTGGAATTTAGTTGAAGACATAAGCATGCGAAATAATGACCTTCTATTTTCAATCGCATTAGTTCCAAGAAATAAATAATTAATTGATGACTAAACTTTATTGTGATTATTGGGTCTCATTAACAAGAGTAACATATGATCATTTGCTTTCAAATTTAACCCGATGCCCTATATGATGTCAAAAGTCCCATTTAAAACCATGCTCGTTCTTCTTTTGTTGACTACTGCCACACAGGCTATTTGTGCTAAAGTAGTGCATGCCAATCCTGCTACTTTTTTCTTTCAGGAACATCGGGGTGATGGTTACAGCAAAATCGGATCACGTATCTATTATCGTGGCAAAGAAATTCCAAGCGCCAACGCCAGTTCGTTTCAATTTTTAGGTTCGGGTTACGCCAAGGATACCTGGAAAGTATATTTTCGAGGGTCAATACTAACTGATGCCAGCCCATCTACTTTCCAATTTCTTGGAGACGGTTATGCTAGCGATGCCTGGAAAGTTTATTTTTATGGCAAGCCATTGTCAAACGTAACAACTTCTACTTTCCAGACACTGGGAAATGGTTACAGCAAAGACGCGTGGAAAGTCTACTATTTAGGCAAGGAAATTAATGGGGCAAACGCTTCGAGCTTTGAAAATCTCGGTCGGGGGTATGCGAAAGATAATTGGAACAGCTATTATAGGGGCGAAAAGAACGATAGATTTGCTGGAGCTACCACACAGCCTCTCGGCGGTCAATACGCCAAGGACAGTTGGTCTGTTTTTTATAAAAATCAGAAAGTGGAAGGGGCTTCTGCTTCAACGTTTGAATATTTGGGTGATGGCTATGCCAAAGACGCCTGGGCAGTTTACTATCAGGGAATAAAAGTTAACGGCGCTTCGGCATCTACCTTTACAGCACTTAGAGGAGGGTATGCGAAAGACTCCTGGACGGTTTTCTATCGCGGCCAGGAGCTGAAGGGGGCGAGTGCTTCCACCTTTGAATATTTGGATAACGGCTATGCCGGGGATGCATGGAGCAAGTTTTATAAAGGGAAAAAATTGGATTGATCTATTCGATGATAACGTTGATCCCGACCATTTTAGCTTTGTATTTAATTTTTTCGATAAGACCGTAGTAGCTCCAGTTTCGCAGTAAGAATTTATCGCCTTTGGCAATTTCCTCCTTATTGGATTGGTTGACCAACAAGAGGGTGCCTGCCTGTGCTTTCACACAAAGTTCAATTAATCGGCGGCTATAGAGGTGGAGCTTGGTGTCTACATAATTTTTCTCCTTTTCGTTGAAGTGCTCCAAGCTTTTCATTTTTCGCTTACGACCACGCCCACCTTTATCAAATGCTGCAGCTTTTTGCAAGCGATGCCGTGCGGCTTGGATGGCCATACGTCGGTAAGTAAACTCTTCTTTATTACCGATCTGAAAGGACTCCTTTCCGATGGTGACTGCTATGGGATGTTCGATTGAAAGCGACGCTTCGGCGATAATGTTATCTTTCAATTCTTGGATTTTCTTTGGGAGCTCGAGGGCCAACAGCAGAAAGATTTTACCTTTGACGATTTTGATTGCGCTACTACAGACTTTGATTTGTCCGACCAATGCACGTTGTAGCAGCACTCGTTTATCCGACCGGTCTTTACCGAGGTAGGTGCGAAACGGTATTTTGAATAATGTGAATTTAAAATCTCTAGCATTCTCATCTTTACTCAAGTTAATTCGTCTTCCAGGAAAGGGAATGGGCATATCCTTTTTGTAATTGCGAAGTGATTTTTCACCCTTCCAATAGGAGAGACGATCTGCCTGAAAATATTTGATTAAAGCCGTGTTTATTTGTGATAGAATATCCGTAGGAATTCGTCCCTTAAAATAATTAGATAGCACGCGGTAAGTAGTGTTCATGCGTGAAGTATTCAATACACCTTCGGGATTCTTTGCCTTATCGGCCAGTTTAATTTTAACATCATCTTGCAAATAAATCAGGTCTTTCAGATTTTCCTGCACATATTGGTGGGTGATGACCATATTAGCGGCACGGAATACGAGATCCTGCCATTCAAAGAGTTTTTTAAAATATTCCGACCGTTTTTCTTTATCGTCACAATCCACGAACACCTGTATTTTCCGGGTCAACACCATTGTATCAGCTGCCATATTGCTTTTATTTTTTTTATGCTATTTTTTTTGATTTAATTTTTGCGTGCGCATTAATAAACAACGTCCTTACCTGTCCCCCATCCAGCTGCAATGCTTCCGAAATTTTGTCGAAGGAATATTGCAATTCGTAGCGCATGCGAAATACTTCAGCTTCCTCTTCGGTCATTTCACCATTTAACTTAAATTCGACCGGCTTGGCTACAAGCTGCATTTTCTCTTCACTATGGACGATGGCACGTAGGTATTCGATTGCATTTTCAATTTGTAGACTAACCTCATAATCTGATATGTTTCCCATATAGTACGCGATACGTTCATAGTTAAAACTATATTTGAGGCAGAGACGAATAAAGAGTTGTTGATCGCGGTTGAGGTTTGGAAGAATAGCATTAAGCTGATCCATTCTCTTTTTCTTTTCCAATTCCAGTTGTTCGATATAGAGCACATCGTCTTCGTTTTCCTCTTCCAGTTCATAGCCCAGCATAAACTCCTGATAATCCTCTATGCTATCGAGCCGCAGTAAGCTTCGCTGAAATTTGTTTTTTGATTTTTTGTAAAAAGCCTGAACCGCGGTTTTCACCTGAACTTTCAGAAAGTCGAAGATTTCAGTTTCGGAATGTACATTTTCTCGGAACAGCCAAAGGCGTAGAAAGGCCTCTTGGGCAATACTTTCGCCTGTACATTCGTCATCTGTTGCGCGGTGTGCACGAAAAAGGAAATGTTTATAGAATTTTTGGTAGAAGAATTTAAGCCCCCTTTCTTCACCTTGGCGGAGGTTTTCTAATGCGCGTATGGTCTCTTGTTTTCGTAAAAGTAGTTTCATAATTCGTCCTTTCTTGGTTAAAGCGAAAATCACTTACCGCAACTCCGGCGGAATTTGACGGATTTTATGGAAACCGAAGCTGGGTAAGTGTAAATTGTTAATAAAACTTATTGGCATTGAATGGGAGATACTGTCGTTACGCGGTCCAGCTGTGTATACCCTTTATTCTAAATCATCTTTATCCTAGACGATTCATTCTACTGGTAAATATATCAGTTGTGTATCCCCTAAATTTTTGTATCTTCATAACGCTGTTTTTTAAAAAGCTCTTTCTTGTGTATACTTTATGTTTAGATGTCATTAACATCTAAGTTTATTTGGGATGCCGGATCGCGTTGTTGAATAGATCCTACATTGTGAGACCGTTAACATCCGCGATTGAATGAGGGGTCACAAGGTGTAGTTGTGTATACCCTACTTTTTGCTATCATTAACATGATAGTTTCCCCAATTGCGATTTTTTCGCGTTATTGAATATACCATACATCTTAAGGTCATCAACATCTTAAGTTACGAACGCTCGAATAGAGCAATGTTGTGTATACCTAACTTTTTGAGATCGTTAACATCTCTCTTTGAAAAAAGTTACGCGTTGAAAAATTGTTACTAACCGACATTTCGAGACTATTAACATCCTATCACCTATTATCGTAATAACAATCAAGAACATAACGCAGGATGTTACCCAACATTTTAATAAAAAGGGTATTTAGTGAGTCGCCATTGCGCTCACCCTACGGCATAACAAGATGCCTCCTATTCTAATCAAACTGATCAGCAAAACATCCGATCAGCCTAAATTTTTATATTCTCCTTATTCAATACCAACAAGTCAAAGAACATCCTCAACGCAAAATAATTACTTTATTTTTGCGCAAACACAGCTTTTGAATAAACTCAATACCGAGTCTATTTCAACGATTCAAATAATTTTATTTTTCTTAATCCTATGCTTTGAATGGCAGTTCACGTTAATAATAGGGGTTATCAACATAGGATGCTAGATACTAATCTACAAAATAGTAATGAGTTTTATTCCGGTGACTTTGCTATATTTTTAATACTTAATTTTCTCATTATTTGCATTTTAATCATACCATATTAGTATTGCATTATGACTCAACAATTATTGGTATGGTTCACAGTTCACATTTAGTTTATCGGCTTTCGTTGAAACAAATATACATACTAATATTTATTTGCGCAAATAAAATAAAAAATATTATTATTTAAATTATGCGCAAATAAGTCTTCCATTTGTATATGGCAGATATTAACGAGAACATACTGGAGGAAATTGGTGAGGAATTGCGCATTCAAAGGGAAAAAATCTACTATACCTTGAAAGATGTTGCGAATATGACTGGATTGACTACCAATACGGTCTCGGCTATTGAAAAAGGAAAAGGTTCTTCTTTGAACAACTTTATTCTGATCTGCCGTGCGCTCAAAATTCAACCACATAAGATATTCAGAAAAGAGATTGATTTAACGCCGCTCTACAATATTCCCCCAGAGTCAAAACGCCGTATCGAACTGACTAAAGAACTGGATGACCTTGTTTATAATTCCAACTTCTTTGAGATACCCCGTCGTGTTTCTGATATCATCCAACAGCTGAATGCCAACAAAGACCAAAGCAATAAATTCTCAGTTTATCTCAGCGGTTACTGTAAGGAAGGAACCTTGGAATATGAAAAACATGGAAATTATAAACAATACCGAAAAAACCATTCTGCGAAACCTGTTAAGAAGTATAAATGAACACTGCCAAACTTGTATATATATGAGTGCAAAAGCTCTTTAAGGGCAATGGGCCAGTGTCACAAGGATTTGAGTGGATGGTCAAGTTGACAGTGAACTGATTAGAAATTTGTAAGTGGATATGTGTACACTGTACCTCGGCTTGAGCTGGCCATTGTTCATATGGTCATAATTCATATGCATGAACGTTGCACCCTTATCAGTCCCGCTGCAACTGTTCCGCTTCACCAGCACAGTCCCCCGATGGCAATGCGCTATTTTGTCTAGATAAATTTTGGCGGCGTAACGCAACATCGCCCGTATCTATTTGTTGACCCAGGCATTCCCTTCCAGCACAGTTCAGTCTATCCACCGTGGCCTGAACTTAGCCCTGTAAATTTCTATCAGGCCCAGAGGTTCGGGGAAGCTCATCCTCAGATCTGAATACGCTCAGGATGGTCTTTTTCCATACAATAGTATAACGGTTGACAATCGCTTCGATCTTGGTGCCATCTGTTTAGATAACTACTGTCTTCAACAATCCTGCATCAGCCAGTAATTTAACAACTTCTTCAAATATATTGCGAAGGACATCCTTTAAACGGATGCCACGAAATCTTTTTATGGCATTATGAGCCGGAAAACTCATCCCGCTCAGCCACATGAAGTTGATATTTTCCAGACAGGCTACCCCAAGTTTGCGGCTGCTGCAAACATTGCTGATATAGCCATAGACCAGCATATTCAACAACATCTTTGTGTAATAACTGGAACTGCACTTTATTTTATAGGCATCCAGGAGCCTCTGAATATTGATACGGTTGATAACATCGTTTACAATCCGTACAGGATTCAACCTGGAAACCAGTTCATCCAAAATTGAAGGAATTACCATGAGCTGGTCTTGGTAGTAGGGCTTAAAACTATTACGTTTGACCATAAATGTTTCTGATATATTATACAAATAATTGAATTTCAATTACTTAATAAGTATAGACAGAAAAAGGGGCCATTTCATATTTTGAGATAGCCCCATAAAATAATATTTAAAGTCATTTAAGGATTAATGAATAGGCTGCTCTCCAAATCTGTCATAAATACAGGCCTATAATCTGAGCTTCCAACAGATTACGATCTCTCGTATCTAATTTAGGCTCTCCCGCATCTGCTACTGCCTGAGATCCGGGCTTGCCGAGGTTGTGATATGGGACCGAAACCAAGTTGCGACAAGTTTTCTTCAAACATTGATGTTATTGATGTGATAATTAGGTTAATTTTTAACAAAAAATATTTAAACACTAGTTCACAATCATTAACTCCAATATGAAGTAAAATAGCAAAATTAAATATACAGATATTTTTTCATTATAATTTCTTCAAACTAAAACTGATATCCGGATTTTTGAATGACATTGATTCTTTGATCAAGTAAAAAATCTAAGTCGCCATATTCATACCATCTGCTTTCTATCAACCCGCTAACAAGTTTAAATGAACTGACTCCTGCAGGAACAATATTACTTGAATTAAATTTAATTACTTCAATTGGGTTAGCTTTATTTGATTTTCGTTCTTCAACTTGTTCAAAATATATTTTAATACTATGAGTTGTAGTTAATGGTATTGTTTTGGAGGCGTTTTGATAGAAATCCACATATACATCGTAAGTCTTTTCAGATCCGTCAGGAGTTGATTGATAATCGGTAACATCTAAGCGCACATCTATATAAGGAGAAACTCCATATATATAATTGATCCCGGAGATATCACCTGTCGAAAAATCGCTTCTATTAAGTGGCCAATTATAAGTGGGATCAGATTTATTTTTTAAAACATTACTCATAGGGTACATCATTATAGAATTAAAATCAAAAAAACCAACATCAAACCCTAAAAAATTTGTATCATATTTTTGATAATTAATATTATTCGCAACACTTGGATCCACTTGTACAAACTGATCTCTATCGGACCTTGTATGCTCATGAAATAAGCCAATAGCATGACCTATTTCATGCATTACAGTCCCGTACCCTGCAGATGTAGATATATGTATTTGTTGTACACCTCCAATTTTGCCCAAGCTAGACATGCTCGTCGATGGGTGATTAACAAATATGACATAATCATTATGCCAAGGCTGCTTTGGAACCAATCGAACAGGAGTTTGATTATGATAACGACTTATTGCGTCACTAACTCTTTGTACATCATAGAAATTGCTTTCTATTAAATAGGGAACCTCACCGTTTGGCCATTTGCTAACAAGATTTGTCATAACCGCACTTCTTGGTAAAGTCGAGCCACTCAAGCTTTTTAAAGTTAAAAACTGCTTCTTGCTAAGAAGAATATCATCTGCGATATAGTAATTACCTTTCTTTTCTAAGACCTTAATTTCACTACCCCCTGGTAAATTAAACTTATGAATTGTAGAATCAGCAGGTGACACTTCTTCAATTTTCGTTGTATTAATTTCATTTTCTTTTGTACAACTAACTAATGAGACCGCTAGTAAAATAAAGTAAGAAAGTTTTTTAATGTTTCTTTTCATATTCATCATTATTTTAGATTAACTATATAGACTATTTATAGGTTAATTTTACAGTCATTTAGCTTTCAAAAAAGTCGTCAAGAAGTACATCCAAACTACAATTTTCCAGTTGGAGAAATCAGTATTTTCTTTCTTCTCTCAAATGG
This sequence comes from Sphingobacterium zeae, assembly GCF_030818895.1. Taxonomy (NCBI): domain Bacteria; kingdom Pseudomonadati; phylum Bacteroidota; class Sphingobacteriia; order Sphingobacteriales; family Sphingobacteriaceae; genus Sphingobacterium; species Sphingobacterium zeae. The sequence goes on along the minus strand of NZ_JAUTBA010000001.1, from coordinate 1,759,080 downwards.
AGAAAAACCACAATTATCCAAGGAAACAAATTATCTTCAAAAACACGGACCACATACTAAGATAACAAATTAAAAACAAATTATCACTATCATTCTAAATAAAATTAGCAATATATAAAAAGGAATTCTTTCTTGTCAAAAATTTTATGTTTCTATATACAACCATTGTCTATCCTCCTGATGTTTAAAATACCCCAAACCGCCCGTTTTTATCAGGCATTTTTTTATAGATAAAAGGATCGTTAGCCCACTTTTAAAAATCAATTTTTTAAAAGAAATTCACTCGTATAAAACTCACCAAAATAAACAAATTCTACCTGTAGATAACTTTTTTCTGTATATATTTCAATAAAAATACTCTGATCAATGCGGCCCATATCTGTATTCGTATGGAATTTTTTGATATGCCCGCAAAACTGGCCACTTTAAGCAAGCTGCTTAGGTGTTTGAAAAAGATCTTTATCTGCCAGCTTTGTTTGTACATTATCGCTACCATACCCCGCTTCCAGTACATGTTGTTAGTGAGAAATTCAAATTCCATTTCTCCGAAATACCAATATGGTTAATATTGCCTGTAGTGCTTCGAAGACCATTAATGATATCACTAACCGAATCTGCCAGAAAAATGACAAATAACATGCTCACAAGATGTGTTCAACTGCTGAGGCCTTTCAATAAAAGATTTTTTGAAATCACAAATACTCAACTTTTTTATAGTTTTTTTCCATTCGTTTTGGACGGCATTTAATAAAACTAGACTGCAATGATATGGGCGAATCTAAGTTTAATTTTCGGCGGATTATTGGCTATTTAGGTTGCTCAGAAAACAACGAGCTTTATTTTAATCAAATAACTATGGTAGAGGTCGTCAAGGAAAAAAATGAGGCTCTCATTAATCAAAAACTTATGATAATGAAGGTTTTCCTCTTGACGAATTGAAAGCGGGACAGACAAATAGTAGTAAAACAGTTTTCTATGAAAAGCTATATCTGAATGTAAACCGTTAAGGGACGGAAAAGGTCAAGAAAAATTAATGACAAGAATAAACCGCGGCGACCCTGCCATCCTTGTAAAAAATAAATTGGAAAAAAATCTTTAGATACCGTAAATTAAACCCAATGAAATCCCTGTGGCGTAATAAGACACCCCATTAAATCGAGTTGTGGAATTATCACCATATTTATAATAAGAGATATCAACCCCTTTTGATGAAGATTGTTTACCCGATAGCATACTTAGATATAAATTAAATTGGTCAGAAATATTTCTTTCAACCTGTATTTTTATCGACCATCCATTGCCATTAGCCATTTGTTCAAAACTCACTGGATGCTGAAAATCTTTGATCAGATTCCAGTTTGCTTTAGAATAGTATTTGAAAAATGAATAGGTCACCTCTGAACTAATAGAGGTAGCATTATTAATAAAATAGTCAGCACCAAGATTTAGGGATAATGCCTTCCATCTAGAGTCGTAAGTTGTCTTGAGGTCTGGGATCTCATCTTTAAGTAGATAAAATCTATGTTTATTTTGAATAAATTGGGTACCTGCATTAAATGATATCTTTTTGAAATTTAAAAAAGTATAACGTCCACCAAGTTTTATTGAACTTTGATTTCCTTTATTGCTCGAAAAAGATTCATCATAGGTCATGTCTGTGCGGTTATCACCTGAATAATCACGATCCTTAGCCATTCCAGAAATAGTAAAACCTCTTTGATAAGCAAAGAAAACACTAATTTTTTGCTGGACAGGATATATCAATTTTAATTCAGGCCCAATTGTAAGAATGTTATCGTATTTTAATTCCGAAAGTACATTTGGGTCTGTTCCATTAATATTCCCAGCAATCGACCAGTCTAACTTAGTAATGTATAAATGAGAGCCAACAGATATCTGGAAATCCTTATTCTGAGCATAAGAATAATTTAATGAAATAATTAAAACAATGATTAGCCAGTTTAAATAGGTTTTCATCTAATTTCGTTATTTAAGTTTACAATTTTATAAAATGTGATTTTATTTCCAATTTTCTTGAAACAACTAATTTGTAAATCTAAATTTTGGCCAAACTTGCTGACTACAATATACAATCACCTTCGTCATAAACGTTAATAAAGTGGCGGCATTTTGATAAAGCAAAGTTGCTATATTTAAATCGCCAAATTTTAACACACTGCCAATTGTAAAGTTAAACGTTTTTAATCAGATTTTTATCCCTTGTGAACCGCGAATTCTTCAAAGATTTGGTCGCTAAACACTAGAGTTACAGACACCAAAAAGGGACCAAGAGCTGGACGCATCTTGCGAGCGTGTTATTTTGCCATTTTTCTGACAGATTCAGTTCGTGATATCAGTAACGGATTGCACAGTGCCTCAGAGAATCTTAACCATTTAGGAGTTGGTAGAGCTCCCAATAAGTCCAATACTTCCTATAAACAAGCATTTCAGTCGTGAATTTTTTAAGATCTATACCTTTCGCTATTTTACAAGCTATGACGAAAGGATAACCATTTGCGCAGTATCAACATTTGTGGGCATCTTTGAAAATCCGGTGATGCCCCTTTTATTAGACCACCTATAAACGAAAAAATGGACAGCTTTAAATCTTCCCACAATATAAACATAGGTTAAAATTGAAGTGATTACAAAATCACTGTTTGTTGAAGCTAAACACATGTCTAAAATTTATTTCCCCAGTATTCAATGTTTAGGGTTGTGGTGATAATCATCTCTCATTTAATTTTTCTGAGCAATAGTTCACGGAAGAAACATCATCACCATCACTAAGATAGCTATTCTTAGGATTACATTTCTCAAATCCTTTAATGCGCTGCTATGTTCATTGTAATCAAAAGGGCTCAGTTATTGAATCTTCGTCCGCACATCACTCCATCCCTGAGCATGGAGCATATTTTGGATTATTACAGGATAACTTCTTTTAAAGATTTTTCAAATAAAGTTCAGGAAAATTATTGTAACAAGTAATTTATTATTCCAACACAGTTCTTTTACAGTCTCAAAATACTAGCTATTATTAAATGAAAAAGCTGCTTGATTTACTACTGCCAATTTTATTTACAAGTCTACCACTTCATTATCAGCTATTTTATAATAAAAACACCCCAAAAGCTATCATCAAGCTTTTGGGGTGCCATTGATTAATTTACTATATATTATTCTTAGTTAAATTTAAATTTAACACCGAACTGCATATAATAAGTTGAAGATATCGATTCGTTCGGTCGATTCAACTCTTTTATTACATCGCCATTTGCATAGCCCAAGTTAAATGTTGGAACTGTAGTACCATTCGCTTCTACTTTATCAATATTTTTTGGAGTCAATAAAATATTGTTATTAATTTTATAAGTACCCCAAGAAGAATTAAATAGGTTACCAATATTCATCACATCCCAAAAGAATTCTAACGAATTATTTCCGCCGCCAATTCCTCTAAATACTTCTTGTGACAAATGGAAGTCAAACTGGTGTCTCCATGGTGCAACAGCGCCATTACGTTCAACATACTTTCCTTTGTGCTCGCTAAGGTACTTATCGCCATCCACTAAGCTCCAAAATATGTCGGATTGCTCCTGCGCAGTGTATGCTTTTTTACCATAGTTACTATTACCAGCTGCTATATCAATAAATTTCAATTCTGAAGCATCTTTCGGGATATAGATTAAGTCATTATTTTGACCATCACGATTAAAATCAGAACCATAATAGTAAGAGAATCTACCCATTGAGCTTCCACTATAGAATAATGTCATCGAAGTATTCAATTTACCAATCCAATTGTTGGTGTAAGTCACAGATCCCATTAAACGATGAGGAACAATATTGGTAGTATATCCCAGTTCAGGATTATTGGAGTTACCATTTGCTTGAAGAGGAATAGACCATAGGTTTTGAATTTGATCTCCAGCTCCATCACCGTAATTTTTAGCACCACTATAAGTGTATGCAACCATTCCGGAAAATCCTTTATCGAAGCTTTTTTGCAATTGAGCAGTTACCGAATAATAATGTCCACCTTTCGCATTGGTCATGTACGTTGGAATAAACTGTCCTGAAGATCCTTTAACAGGTTGTCCTTTTGAGTCAATTGTATATAGGTATTTATCTGCGTTTGCATTCGGAAAGATAAATCTAGTATCTCCATATCCAGCGATATTCATTGCCGTTGGATCAACCAAGTTTACATTTTTTGCAACTACAGCATTAATATCTTTATTATAGATAGCCTCTACTGTACCCACTACTCCCCAAGGTAACTTGTAATCAACAGCTACACTTGATTTCCAAGTTGAAGGAAATTTAAGGTTAACATCCATCGCTGACATATTTCCGGGCAATGAAGTTCCTGCTGCATCAGGCGTGGCTGGGTAGTTTGCTTTAATATCTGGGCTAAATGATGGCATATTTGCATCGCCAGCAGCATAAGTCTTTGTATATTGAAGCATACCGGAATCTCCTGATTGAGCAACAATCCAAACAAAAGGAATTCGACCAGTAAATACCCCTGTACCTCCACGAACAATAAATGAACGATCACCATTAACATCATAATTAAATCCAAAACGCGGAGATACCATTACTCTTGTTTTAGGCATCGCACCTGTATTTAGATGAAGTCCGTTAGCAAATTCTAGGCTCTGCAACAGTGGGTGAGTTTTCATTTCTGAAACATCTGGATACGTTGGAAGTTCTAAACGCACTCCCCCCGTTAATTTCAGTTTTTCATTTACTGTAAACTGATCTTGTAGATAAAGTGACCACTGGTTAAACTTGAAGCTTGGCATAGCTTGCGAACCATCTGCAGTTAATGGATAAGTCAACGCATAGTTTACAGCAGGTTTACCCCCAATAAAGTCTTGCCAAGAATTATACATATAGTACCCAGCTCCAAAACGTTGAAACCCATTTACTGTCCGAGACGTCTCAAACTGAAGACCTCCAGTAAAATAATGATCGTTCAAGGTATAGTTAGCGTCATAATTTGCAGTCCAAGTTTTGACCGAGCGAAGATTTCCGTACGTAAACGGATCTGTTCCGAAAGAGGTAAGTATGTTACCACCTGTACCAGCAATACCATCACGTATGTCAACTAAAGGAAATATATCTCCAGAGACACTTCGCGGCTCATCTTGATTTACATAAGATAGACGGGCGGAGTGATTCAAATTACCAACCTTTCCGTTATACTCAGCTGTCGCAGAATATAAATTTGTTTCTTGGAAATAATTCGAGTTTTGAAAACTTAACGCATTATTTCCAGTTCTATTCATTGGATACACCTTTGTATCAATATTAGATCCACTAAACGATGAGCTCAAATTAGAAGGAGATTTCCCTTTAACTTGGTTGTATCTAAAATTGATTTTGTGATTATCAGCAATGTTCCAATCGATACGAGCAAAAATCTTATCATTATTACTTTTCGAAGAATATCCTTGGTAAGCACCAGGATCATAACCGTAAGTATTTTTCAAATAATTACTCACTTCATCCATAAAAGCAACTGTAGGTCTTGCAAAATAACTTGTAGTTCCATAGTCAGATTCTTTTACAGAAGCAACTTTGGTCGGTCCTGGTTCAGTTTGCTTCAGTTGTTCAACATTCACAAAGAAGAATAACTTGTTTTTAATAATTGGACCACCTAAACTTACACCATACTGTTTTACACTTAGATCATTAGGTGTAAACACCACATCATTTACACGATTTCCTTGTTGTTTATCAGAACGACCACTATAAAAAGCTGAGCCAAAGAAATCGTTACGACCAGAACGTGTTACAGCATTAATAGACGCTCCTGTAAAACCTGATTGACGAACATCAAACGGAGTTACATTTACCGATATCTGCTCTATCGCGTCAATAGAAATTGGAGACCCATTTGCTGGAATATTTTGGCCAATACCAAATTGGTTATTGAAATTCGCTCCGTCAACACTGAAATTATTGGCACGGTAATTTCCCCCACCAATAGCAGTACCGTTAGCTTGAGGAGTTAAACGGGTTAAATCATTTACACTTCTAGTAATTGTAGGCAAATTCTCGATCTGACGACGCCCAACAATAGTAGATGCTCCATTTCGCTCTCCTTTTAAGACGCCAGCTCTTGTAACAACTACTTCTTCAAGATTAGTCGCTGAATCGCCAAAAACAGGATTTACTACGAATGGTTCACCTAATTGCAAATAAACATCTTCATACACGATAGGTTGTTGTCCTACATAGGTTACTTCAATTTTGTACGGTCCGCCAACACGCATATTAGCTAAGTTGAACCGACCTGCAGCGTTAGCCGAGCCAGAATAAACAGTTCCTGATGGCACGTGCGTAGCTTTAATTGTTGCTCCCGATGTGAACTGTCCATTAGCCTCTTTTACAATACCTGTAACGCTACTTGTTGTAACCTGAGCTTGTACAGCACCATAACTAGCCATAACAAGAGCGAAAAAGAGTAAAGATCTTTTCATATAATGTGATTTGTTAAAAAATGTTAAGCAAAATTACTAAGAGATTTGAAATTACAAAGGACTTAATATAAACTTAACACACTAAACCACACCCATTTCATGAAATCCACAACAAAAATTAGACATCAATAGATAATTTATCACGAAAAAAAACGTTGTAAGATGTTTTAAACCAGCATTTACATTCTAATTATCTGATCAAAAATAGTTTTCCACATCAATTCTGGATTTTTTTTTTGTAACAACATTCTTCCAATCGGAATTTAATTTTTTAAAAAATTTTAGCTAATTTCCTAACAGTTGAAAATTACCTTATACAATTCAGTTTCCTGTAGCAATTGCACGACTAGTGCCTAACGAATTGAAAAAATCTAAACGATTGTATACGCTGGACGTTTTGTATAAAAACTTGTTTCAAAAGCCAAGAACATTTCTGAAATTCGCACACCTAATATTTTACGCTTCATGGAAGACGGTATTCAAAATTCTTCTTTTCTAGAACCTGCAGACCTTAAACTGTCTCCAGCAGGACTCGCTTTTTTAGCTTCAGCAGCCAAATGGGCCAATTTTTTGGCCATCGTCTGTTTTATTTTCATCGGCATCTCGGCCATCACCATGGTTAGCCTGATCTTTGGCGCAAGCGCCTTGTCACTCGGTGCTGACGAATATGTCACAGCGGGCGCCTTATCCACATTCGGTGTCCTGTACCTGCTCTTTCTTGCTTTCTTTTGCCTTCCCATCTATTTTCTGTATAATTTCGGATCTAAAGCGAAAAAAGCAATTGAAAACCGCGATACCATTCAGCTGGAGCTTTGCTTGGATGCGTTAAAAAAACACTACAAATTTATTGGCATCATGGTCATCATTACCATCGCTTTTAATTTTATGGGATTGGTCATCGGTGTAGTACTTGGCGTTAGCGATGCGCTAGCCGGGGTGTAACTTGATCAAAATATAATGCAAAAAAAGAGGGATCTGCTCACGCAAATCCCTCTTTTCGTATCCTATCAATCGTTTATTTTTTATAATACTTCATCGCATTCGGAATCAATTTTTGGATATCCGCAATACGTCGTTCATCGCTAGGGTGCGTACTCAAAAACTCTGGCTGCCCTTTCTGACTTCCCGAGGCCATACGTTTCCAAAAATCGACCGCTTCATTTGGATTATATCCCGCCAAAGCCATGATGATCAATCCGGCAGCATCTGCATCGGATTCATCGCTTCTGGAGAATTTCAACTGCGCCAAATTTCCTCCCAAACCGTAAAGATTATTGAAAACTCCAAGAGTACTGTTGCCAGATACGCCGGCTGCGGAACCTAAAATCTGTCCGCCCAATTGCAAAGCAATCTGATTCGAAGCCTGCGCTACGGAATGCTCCTCAATCGCATGGGCTATCTCATGCCCCATTACCGTGGCAAGTCCTGCTTCGGTACGTGTAACAGGCAAAATTCCGGTATAAACTGCCACTTTACCACCAGGCATACACCAAGCGTTCACATCATCACTCCTTACTAAGTTGAATTCCCAATTGAAGTTAAATTGGTTGGCACGACCGGTGCTTTGCAAATATTGGTTCACCGCTGTGGCCAGTCTATTACCCACACGTTTAACCATTGTGGCATCGGCAGTCCCAGTGACTACTTTTGAACTATTCTTCGATAAAAAATCTTTATAAGCCAATGCAGCTTGCTCGTTCACTTGATCAGCACTGACCAATTTCAAATATTTTTTCCCGGTAACAGCAGAAGTTGCACAACCTGACAACCCCGATGCCAGTGTTACACACGCTAATACCATAGCTGAATACTTAAACATTCCGTTCATAGTTTATATTTTATTTCAAGGGCCATATGGAGTTTCAAAGCGAAAGATAATCGCTTTTCAGCGCATCCAACATGGATATTTTACAATAATTTATTAATCCATCGTAGCGGATGCAATTATTGTGCCTATTCTTTTTCCTTCGCTTTTTTCTTAAAAAGGTAGATCTTGGACTCATGCCCCTTTAACAGACGCTCTATATTCTTTTGGTGGGTAATCAACAAGAGGATACAAATCGCTATTCCATACAGGAGTACGGAAGGTATCGTTGTTTTGAATATAAAGGCCAAACTGAATGGAAATGCAAATCCTGCCGAAATGGACCCCAATGAAACGTAATGGGTGGTCAACAGGATAACAACAAATACAGAAACACAAACCAAGGCTGCAGGCGTATGGATCGCGAGAATCATACCACAGAGCGTTGCTACGCCCTTCCCTCCTCTGAATCCCGCAAATACAGGAAATAAATGTCCCAATACCGCGATAACGCCCAATGCCAACTGAAAGTTAACAAACTGAACATCGCTCGTATTTTGCCCCAGTTCTATTAAATAAGCTAGATTGGTTGCTGTCCAGCCTTTAAAAATATCGACAAACATCACAATCGATCCCGCTTTCGGTCCCAACACACGAAAGGTATTAGTCGCCCCAGCATTACCACTACCATACTCACGAACATCTACCCCATAAAATGCCTGTCCCAACCAAACAGCCGTTGGTATGGACCCAAACAAGTACGCTAGTAATACTGCAATTACTAAATAAATCGATATCATTAATTAATTAGTTCTTATATTAATTTGGCCTTCAGACTAAGATCAAGGCTCTTCACACTGTGTGTCAAAGCACCTACTGAGATATAATCTACCCCGGCCTCCGCATATGACCTAATCATGTCAAAAGTTATTCCCCCAGAGGCCTCTGTCTTGAACCGACGGTCGATAATCTGAACAGCTTTGGCAACATCTTGCGGTGAAAAATTATCTAACATGATTCGATCCACTTCGCCAAAGTTAAGAACTTCATCAAGTTCCACAAAATTTCGGACTTCAATTTCTATTTCTATTGGTTTATTTAGGCTCTTTCTATAGGCATTTGCACGCGCTAGCGCAGGTATAATCCCGCCGCTATAGTCTACATGATTATCCTTAATTAAAATCATATCAAAAAGACCAAAACGATGATTGGTGCCTCCACCAATGCGCACGGCTTCTTTCTCTAGCACCCGTAACAGGGGCGTCGTTTTTCGCGTATCCAAAATTTTTGTATCTGTACCTGCTAACAGATCCACATACTGCCGGGTTGTTGTGGCTATACCACTCATACGCTGCATCACATTCAGCACCAAGCGTTCGGCCAATAAAATACTTTGGATATTTCCCCTGACATAAAAAGCAATATCACCCATTTTAACCCGACTTCCATCCTGGATAAATACCTCACAGACTAAACTGTCGTCCACATAGGCGATAATTGCCTGCGCTACTTCGACACCTGCCAGTACACCATTATCCTTCACAATCAACTTTGCTTCACCTTGCGCGCCGGCTTCAATTGTCGATAATGAGGTATGATCTCCATCGCCCAAATCCTCCGCGACAGCTTGTTTTACAAACTGGGCCAAATAGTCCTTGATTTCCTTCTCCATAAATGCTATTTATTGGGCTAAGATGTGGAATAATTTTTTAATCGAAAAATAGATTGATAAAAAAAATAGGATCAGGATCAATTTTTGTCGATCCTCAACTCTTCGATGGAATGGTTATTACTCCCTGCTCCTATCTTTACAAAGACCCGATAGTTGGCCTGTTCTGTGGCTAAAGAAAAGGTAAAATATTGATAGCCATTGTTGGCATTGCTCGACTGCGTCAGTTTTACTGTCTTGGGTTTATGCTGATTAAAAAATGTCCCCAACATGATTTCTGATTGGTACTTTGTATAAATACCATTTTCCCCTAAAATCGACAAGGTGATGTTTGAGGCAAAATACTTGGCTATGTTTTTTGCATTACCCTCTTTCAAATATGATTTTAGCTCTTCCGAAATTCTTTCCAAAGAATCATCAGCCCCGGGCAAGTTTTCTTCCATCCGTGGATTTACAGGCATCGAAAAATGACCAAACGCAGCATTGTGTAAAAAAAGATTCGTAATAAGTATAAATCCGCAATGGCTTAAAAGTTTCATATAGCTTAACATGTATAGAACAGATTCTGTAATCAAAATCAATCCTTAGGCAGTTCCATTTATGATGGAACACAAATGATGCCACAAACCTATAAAAATATTGGTGATTAACAAGGGAAGTTTTTAAGATGCGTTGATAGATTCTAAAATTAAGATTATCTTTGTTATACGATGAATAAGAAAAAAGTTGCACTCATGATCCTAGACGGACTAGGATATGGAAAACATGATAAATCAAATGCAGTTGAAGCTGCAAACACCCCATTTTTAGACCATTTATTAGAAGCATATCCAAACTCAACTTTAGAAGCTTCGGGCGAAGCTGTTGGCTTGCCTGCCGGCCAAATGGGTAACTCTGAGGTAGGGCACATGAATCTTGGTGCCGGAAGAATTGTCTACCAAGAATTGGGACGTATTCACAAAGCGGTCAATGACGGCGTATTCAATTCGAACCCAGTGATTCAAGACGCATTTAAATATGCTTTAGCAAATAACAAAAAGGTACATTTTATCGGTTTGCTTTCCGATGGTGGCGTACACGCGCACACCAAGCACTTAAAGGGTTTATGTGATGCCGCAAAACATGCTGGACTGAGCAGTGAACAAGTATTTGTACATGCTTTCTTGGATGGCCGTGATACGGATCCAAACTCGGGCATTAATTACGTGAGAGACTTACAGGCGTATTTGACAACAACAACAGGTACCTTCGCATCGGCAATCGGTCGGTACTATGCGATGGATCGCGACAACAGATGGGAACGGGTAAAATTAGCATACGATCTTTTAGTAAAAGCGGAAGGTGAAAAATCCAATGACCTGGTGGCCGCTATCCAAAAATCATACGATGAAGGGATAACGGATGAGTTTGTGAAACCAATTGCCTTGGTAGACGCCAACGGAGCGCCTGTGGCTACAATACAAGAAGGCGATGTGGTATTCTGCTATAATTTCAGAACGGATCGTGGCCGCGAGATTACAATTGCGCTAACTCAAAAAGCATTCCCAGCATATGATCTGAAACCGTTGGATCTATATTATGTGACCATGACGTCTTATGATGAAACGTTCCAGAATGTGAGAGTGGTCTTTCAAAAAGATAACTTAACCAACACGTTGGGTGAAGTATTGGAGGCTAACCATAAAACACAAACGCGTATCGCCGAAACAGAAAAATATCCACACGTCACATTTTTCTTCTCAGGAGGCCGTGAACAAGAATTTAAAGGTGAAAACCGTTTGTTGGTTCCATCCCCCAAAGTGGCAACTTACGATCTTCAACCCGAGATGTCAGCTCAAGGAATTACAGCGGCTATCGTTAACGATATGGAAACACTTCAGCCTGATTTTATCTGTCTGAACTTTGCAAATCCAGATATGGTAGGTCATACAGGAGTTTTTGATGCTGTCATTAAAGCCGTAGAAACTGTGGATCAATGTACCAAAACGGTCGTAGAGACTGGTCTTAAAAATGGTTACTCCTTTATAATTTTGGCCGATCATGGCAATTCGGAATTTATGGTCAATGAAGATGGATCGCCAAACACCGCGCACACAACAAATTTGGTTCCCTGTATCTTGATTGACGATCAGTACAAAAAAATAGCCAACGGTAAATTAGGTGATATTGCCCCAACCGTCTTACAAATTTTGGGCGTCAATATCCCCGCTGAAATGACAGGAAATGTATTGGTATCAGAATAGTAACGTACATAAAATCAGTAGCAGCGCACGCTCCTTTTTTGCGGGTAGTGCGCTGCTTTTTTGGAGTTGTGGATCACCTTCCGCAACAAAAAGCCCTCAAAAATCTTCCGACATATTTTCTGTCGACTCGTTTTTTAATGCAGAAGTCAATCGCTTGCAACAGCTCAATCCCGCCGTGCTAAAATCTGTCAGCAAAGATGGAGAAAAAGAACAGCGCGAGCTGAAAATTGGAAGCTGGAAAAATGAACTGTCCGCTTTTCAAGCTGCTGATATCAGCAAAAATTTCGATCCCACATTGTATGAAGTCAAAGCTGTCGACTGTGTGACCGAATTTACAGCGAAAAAGAAAGATCTGCAGATACAGAAACTGCGTATCGAATTTGATAAGAACGAAAAGGTAAAACACATCCATATCGATAAAAAGATAACAAATAGCTTATACGATAGTCAGGAAAATTTAGACTACTTCAGCGATTCGCTTTATCGCATTGTCAAATTGCAAGACGTTCAGGGACTAGATGCCAATCAATATGAAATTGTCGGCAAGTTTGTTCATCCCAAAAAGTAATACGATAAGTCTTATACATCAGCAAAATTCGCCGCTGAGTCTTTGATTCAGCGGCGAATTTTATGATCCTATCATATTAATAAATGCAACACGATTGCTTTATATTTTATTTTCATTATCTTTGACCCGATTAATAAAGTGATCCGAGTGACAGCTTGGGTTTAAACGTAGTGATTTCAGCGTGAAAGATATCTCATTGAACAAATTCGCAGCATTCGTGCTCTTGATGACCTTCTTAATTGGTCAGTTCATTGTGTACAGTCATGAACATCCCCAGGCTGCACTGCATATCGTAGATAGCCCAGCAAAAAAACATCAGGCTGATCACCCCAAATGTGCTATCTGCGACCAAAATTCACATCCTCAACTGGTTTTTAATTTTACGCAGGGTGAATTCATACTTCCTGTTAAAATCGTTGAATTTGGTCTGTTCATCATTGGAGACCAGATAGTCAGATCATTGATTTCTGGCAATCGAGGCCCACCCCTCTATTCATTTCTATGCTAATTTCAATAGTGCGTGTTAACATAAGTTGACCACTATTGCTACCAGGACTCCATAAGGGTCTTTACAACTCAACAGTCAAACGATGCATACGACCAGCTATCGGTTCAACCTTGGCACAATAACGCCTTGGTAGCTGATTCAAGCTTTGTCGTTTGTACCGCTGATATTACATACGTAGAAATTATAGTACAGATGAAACTTAAAATTATAGGCTGCATTTTTATGCTTGTCTCCTATTTCTCCATACTTCCGGCGCTTGCCTCAACAATTAGCGGTAAAGTAACGGATGCCAAAACCAACCTGCCAATTGCTGGTGCTACCATATCACTGCAACAGCTTCGTTCGAGCACGGCATCAGACCAACAAGGTCATTATAGCTTTAAATCTCTTCCTTCAAATGGACGCTACTTGGTTGAGGTCCGTTTTTTGGGTTATCAGTCCGTTGTCAAGGCCGTTGATTTAACGTCGGAAAATCTTTCCCTTGATTTTTCCTTGACAGAAAGCATTATTGAAACGAATGAAGTAGTCGTTACAGGCACACTCGTCACTTCTCAGAGCCGTCGCAACAGCACCTCAGTAGCTGTTATTTCCAAAGATGAGTTGCAGGGAAATGGAACAAATCTTATTGATGCGCTTGCGCGACAAGTTCCCGGACTAAGTCAGATCACCACTGGACAAGGAATTTCAAAGCCTGTTATACGGGGTCTGGGCTATAATAGGGTGGTCACGGTAAGCGATGGGGTAAAACAGATGGGACAACAATGGGGCGACGAACACGGCATTGAAATCGACCAAAATCAACCCGACCGTGTCGAGGTTTTACGTGGTGCGGCTTCATTGATGTACGGATCTGATGCCATCGGTGGTGTGATCAATGTACTGGAGCCCAATGTTCCTACCGAGGGACATATTAAAGGCGAATTACTGACAAGCTATGCGACCAACAATGGAATGACCAATAGTTCTGTTATGCTAACAGGTAATGAAAATGGCTTCGTATGGCGTGGTCGTGGATCGTATCAGAATGCGTATTCTTATAATACCCCTGCAGGAAGATACGGCAATAGCGGCTTTAACAACAGCAATTTAAGCGGTATGCTCGGGCTAAACAAGCAATGGGGCTATTCGCACCTTAATTTTTCTTACCTAAAAAATAACATCGGTTTTTACGATGCCGAACCGGGCGACCCGCTTTACACAAACGCTAAAAGCCGTACATTGGATTTCCCCAAACAGGACATCCGTCACTATAAATTGGCCCTCAACAACAGCTTTGTTATCGGGTCGGGCAATTTAAAACTTGACTTGGGCTACCAAAAGAATCAACGTCGAGAATTGGAAGAAGCTACCCCATCCCTGTTCTTTGACCTAAATACCTATTCCCTCGATGCCAAGTATTCTTTAAGTGAAAGAAACGGCTGGCAACACGTATTTGGTATTAGCGCAAGTCAGGAACACAGTGTAAATAAAGGGAGCGAGTTCTTAATCCCAGCCTATGACCAGCTGGAATTGGGAGCTTTTGGTTATGCAAAGAAAAGCTGGGGTGAAAACACGTTTAATGTCGGTTTACGCTATGACTATGTCAACAACAAAGGCAAACAGCTGTTTGTTGAAGATGAAGAGCAATTTCCTGGTTTTAAAAATAGCTTCAGTAACGTCAGTGGTGCTCTTGGTTATACGCATATTTTCAATGAGGATCTCAACTTTAAAGCAAATGCGGGCTCAGCATTTAGAGCGCCCAACCCCGCAGAACTCGGCTCCAATGGTGTTCATGAGGGTACTTCGCGGTATGAGGTCGGTAATGAGAACCTGAAACCCGAAAGAAGCTATCAAGCGGATGCAACACTCGAGTTTGGCCATAGCATCGTTACCGGAAGTATCGGAATCTACGAAAACTATATTCACAACTTTATTTATGCCTCGGCAACAAAAGGGGATACAAAAACTGTGGTTGGTGAAGATGGCGATTCACATACTTATGACGTATACCGCTATGGACAGGTCAACGCCAATCTATATGGTGTTGAAGGAAGCTTGAATTTTCATTTGTTGAACTGGATTCACCTGGACAACACGTTTAGTTATACGCATGCACAGAATAAAACCTTTGACAGACCATTGGCATTGATCCCGGCCGGCGTAGTGCACAATACCCTGCGCCTCGAGCCTAAAATAAGCGGATTGAATGCCTTTTACTTATCAGTGGGGTTAGACAATTATTTTAAACAGAGCCGCATTGACGAAACCTTCGAAACTCCAGCAGACGGATACACATTGTTGAATGCCGGAATCGGTACGACATTACATTTCGGGCAGCAGCAACTGAAAATATTTGCGGCAGCGTCCAATCTGACCAACAAGCGTTATTACGATGCGTTAAGCCGATTGCGCCCGGGTCGGCTATCGCAAGAAGATCCAAATTTTGGCGTTTACAATATGGGCAGAAACATCACATTCGGTGTCTATCTACCGCTTAACATCAAATAAAAAAAATGAGGAATCTCTGAAAAGGATTCCTCATTTTTTTTATACAGTTTAGTATTATTTAGGATCGTCAGCAGTTGCTTCTCTTGCTAGCGTCACTTCGTCTGGCATAGCTTCCAAAGAGGAATCCAACGCAAATAAGGATTCGTCCGAAGCACGGTCTCCACCGGCAATCTTCAATTTATCAATCAATTCCAGCGCTAGCTTCTCTTCTTCGATCTGTTCTTTGACAAACCATTGTGCAAAATTCCACGTTGCCCAGTCTTTCTCGGCCATTGCTAAATTGACAATGTTATAAATCGCTTCGGTATTATCTACTTCGTGTTTGAAAACGCGGTTAAAACATTCTGTCAACGTTTGCGGATCTGCTGGAGGTTGTGCAATGGCTTCAATTCTTGGCCGGCCACCCCGTTCCAGGATATACCCCATAATCTTCGTCATGTGGTTACGCTCTTCCTGTGCATGTCTATACAGGAAATTGGCCACTCCACCATACCCCTGATCATCTGCCCAGACCCCTAATGCCAAATAAATTTGTGCCGCTTCAGCTTCCTTAGTCATTTGCTTGATTAAAGTTTCTTGCATTTCTTTTGACAATCGATTCGTTTCCATATTTATTACTTGTTTGATTTAGAATAAGAACAGAATAATACAGCCTTTCGTTTTTATATTGATAAAGAAAAAATAGTGAACCAACTTATTTTTACACCATAAAGCGCTAAAATTTTAGACAAAAAAAAGGGAATCCCTGCTGGAATTCCCTCTCTATACGTACTAGTGATACTATTTTAAATTATCTCTATATACTTTTGCTTTTTTGATTTCGGTTTGGATGTCTTTTTTAGACGAATCAAAGCTTAGTACTTTTTCGTAATCTTTGATTGCATTATTATAAGCATCGGTTGCCATCGCCTTATTATAGTTTGGCGTGCCCGCTGTACCAATCAAAATACCTAAGTCACGATTAGCAATCGCTCTATTCTGATAGAATTTAGAATCGTTTGGTGTAATGGCAATTGCCTTTGTATAATCTTCGATAGCTCCTTTCAACAACTGCTCTTTATTCGCGACAGAAGCTTTATTTGTCGATTGAACAGCAAGATTGTTCGTCGCTTTTGCTTTGAAATATAAAGCATTTGCATTTTTACCATTTAACGCAACCACTTTACCAAAAGTTTCTGCTGATTTCTTATAGTCACCATTTTGAAACTGGGAATAACCCAACATATATAATACATCCGGATCTTTTCCTTCTTGAGGCAGAGCTTTTGTCAAGTATGACTCGGCATTCTTGAAATCACCATCCAAAAGAGCTTTTTGCCCCATTCTCACATTAGCGTTGCTATGTTCGGCCTGTTTTGGTTGTTGTGCATTTGCGCTAAAAGCAACTAAGGCAAAAACCCCAGTAAACAAACCCAATTTAAATGATTTTAAATTCATATCTAAATAGTTACTTTTTTATATTCACTTCATAATGATCGCTAGCGATCGTTTCTACGTCTCTGAAAATAGCTTCCGTATGATTTCCGTAACACCAGAAACTGCCATCAGCGCCTTTTCACACTCCAATATTACAATTATTATGCCTATTTCTCCAATAAATGGCAGATAAATTTTATTTAACCTGCCTTTTTTTCCTATTCTGGAAAATAGATTTGTAATTTTGCTGACTTCTAGCAATTGGCACTCCGCTTGCAATACAGGGGAAACATTATTAGAAGCTTAAAATTTGAAAGTCTGCCGTCAACATGTCAGCGACTGCCAAATACACAAAATAAACACTATGAGCAAATTCGAAACTTTTGATTTCAGTCAAGCAATTCCAATCGTTGCAGAGGATACCGAATTCTTTCCCTTACTTACGCAAGAGGATGAAGATAATATGGCGAATGCTGAAATTCCAGAAGCATTGTCAATTTTGCCTTTACGTAATACCGTATTATTTCCCGGTGTTGTTATTCCGATTACCGTAGGTAGAGATAAATCCATCAAATTGGTCAAAGAAGCTTATAAGGGCAGCAAGACTATCGGTGTCGTGTCTCAAAAGGATATGACCGTAGAGGACCCAGGATTTGAAGAACTAAACAAAGTGGGCACCGTTGCTCATATCATTAAAGTACTGCAAATGCCGGATGGTAATACCACCGTCATCATTCAGGGAAAACAGCGGTTCAACTTGTTGGAAATTGTCGGAACTGAGCCTTACTTAAAGGCACGTGTCGAGAAATTCAACGAGGCAAAGCCGAAGATGACCAAGCACTTCAAAGCGACAATTTCCACTTTAAAAGAAATGGCGCTGCAGATCATCCAACTGTCGCCAAACTTGCCTAGTGAAGCTGGTATCGCGATTAAAAATATTGAAAGCCCTTCTTTTCTGATCAACTTCATTTCGTCGAATATCAATGTCGAAATGACAAAAAAACAGGAGCTGCTTCAAATACCGAAAGTAGAGAACCGCGCAAAACTTTTATTGGAGCTGTTGACGACTGAAATCCAGATGCTGGAACTAAAGCATCAGATTCAGAATAAAGTACGTGTGGATCTTGACAAACAGCAACGCGATTATTTCTTAAACCAGCAGCTGAAAACGATTCAGGAAGAGCTGGGTGGAAATACGCCGGATCTTGAATTGGAAGAGCTTAAAAAACGCGGTAAGTCAAAGAAGTGGAGTCTTGAAGTTGAAAAACATTTTACAAAGGAACTGGAGAAACTCTCCCGCATTAATCCTGCTGCGGCAGATTATTCGGTACAGCTCAATTACCTCGAGCTCCTTTTGGATCTGCCCTGGAATGATAACAACAAAAGATAATTTTGACTTAAACAAAGCACAAAAAGTACTCGATAAAGACCATTACGGACTGGAAAAAGTAAAAAAACGTATCATTGAATACCTTGCGGTATTAAAATTAAAAAATGATATGAAGGCGCCTATTCTTTGTTTGGTAGGTCCTCCGGGAGTCGGTAAGACATCGTTGGGAAGATCTATCGCCAAAGCGCTTGGCCGTAAATATACCCGCATGGCGTTAGGCGGTGTGCGCGATGAAGCAGAAATCCGGGGTCACCGCAAAACTTATATCGGAGCAATGCCAGGGCGTATCATTCAATCGTTGAAAAAAGCCGGGACGGCAAATCCTGTATTTATTTTGGACGAAATCGATAAGATGAGTGCAGACTTTAAAGGAGACCCTTCTTCGGCCTTATTGGAGGTATTGGATCCCGAACAAAATACGCATTTCTATGATCACTATGTGGAAATGGAGTTTGACCTTTCCAAAGTGATGTTTATTGCAACAGCCAATTCATTGAGTTCTATTCAGCCAGCTTTATTGGATCGGATGGAGATTATTGAAGTAAATGGATACACCATCGAGGAGAAAATCGAAATTGCCAAAAAACACCTTTTGCCAAAACAACGGGAAATGCATGGGATGGCTTCTAAGAATGTCAGCCTAAAAGGTAAAATTATCGAGAAAATAATCGAGGACTACACACGTGAATCTGGTGTACGTGGATTGGAAAAAAAGATTGGCTCTGTCGTCCGTGGTATTGCGACACGCATTGTGATGGAGAAAGATTATAACCCAAGTATCAGTGAACAAGACCTGCTCGATATCCTAGGTGCGCCAATATTTGATAAGGACATGTATGAAAATAACAATGTGGCTGGGGTGGTGACTGGATTGGCCTGGACATCCGTAGGTGGCGACATCTTATTTATAGAGTCTTCACTAAGTCCGGGAAAAGGCCGTTTGAGCCTGACGGGTAATCTGGGCGATGTGATGAAAGAATCTGCGTCGATTGCACTGGCGTACCTCAAAGCGCACGCTGCTGATTTCGGAATAGACTATCGCGTATTTGACCATTGGGATATTCACATTCACGTTCCCGCGGGCTCCATTCCAAAAGATGGTCCATCGGCCGGTATCACCATGCTCACGGCGCTGACATCGCTCTTTACGCAACGCAAAGTGAAGGAAAAATTAGCCATGACAGGAGAAATCACCCTGCGCGGAAAGGTGTTGCCCGTGGGTGGTATCAAGGAGAAAATTCTTGCCGCTAAACGCGCTAATATCAAGGATATTATCCTTTGCAAATCCAATGAAAAAGATATTCTGGAGATCAAGGAAGATTATATCAAAGACATGGAGTTCCACTATGTGACTGAAATGGCTCAGGTGATCAAACTCGCCCTCTTGGAAGAAAAAGTAATCGGTGCCATCAATTTGGCACAAGATGTAGAAAATACAAAAAAAGAGAATTAACGAATTCTCAAATGAACATCGATTAAAATTAGCCCGGAAACAGGATTTTCCGGGCTTTTTTATCTTTTTGAGCCTAGCTTTTCATGCAGGATCTCCTCGTCCAAACTGTTTTCATACTTCGAAATGACCAGTGTTGCCGCTGAATTTCCGATTAAATTGGTTATTGCCCGAGCTTCACTCATAAAACGGTCTACGCCAAAGATCAACGCAACCGACTCTACAGGCACATGGCCAACAACAGGTAATGTTGCAGCAAGGGTCACAAAACCACTTCCAGTAACACCGGCTGCTCCCTTGGAAGTTAACAGCAAGACCAACAATAGCGTAATTTCCTGCTCCAAGCTAAGGTGCATATTGAGTGCCTGTGAAATAAAGACCGCAGCCATTGTCAGATAGATACTTGTTCCATCCAGATTGAAAGAATAGCCCGTAGGAATGACTAGCCCGACGACAGGTTTCGCACAGCCGGCATCTTCCATCTTTTGCATGATACCAGGCAATGCCGACTCGGAGGACGAAGTACCCAATACAATCAGAATTTCCTCTTTAATATATTTTAAGAACTTAAATACGTTTACCTTGAGATAGAAATACAATACTCCTCCAATGACGATAATCACAAAAATGAAACAGGTCAGGTAGAAGCTCACCATCAACATACCCAGTTTAGACAAGGCCTGAATTCCAAACTTACCGATCGTAAAGCCCATGGCTCCCATTGCTCCAATCGGAGCGAGATACATGATCATTTTGATAATGGAAAAAAGGACCTTTAGAAACGACTGCAACACATGGAGTACAGGCTCGGACGCTTTCTCCCCTATTTTTGTCATTCCAATACCAAAAAGGACTGCAAACACGAGCACCTGCAACATGTTGTCTGAAGCTACTGCAGCGATGACGTTACTTGGAATAATACCTATGATGAAATCCATGAAGCTGTGCGGTTCTTTGGATTCTGAAATGTAATGGGATACCGAAGAGACATCGAGACTTGCCGGATCAGCATTCATCCCGGTACCCGGCTGTATCCAATTGACAAAGACGAGACCAATAATCAGGGCGATGGTGGTCATGATTTCGAAATAGATAATTGAAGTCAGGCCGATTTTTCCCACTTTTTTTGTATCCTGCATTCCAGCGATACCGATTACAATGGAACTGAAAATCAATGGCGCAATGACCATCTTGATCAGTTTTATGAAAGCATCGCCCAACGGCTTTAGCTTAACAGCAAAGTCAGGGTAATAGATTCCACAGATGATACCCAACAGTATACCCAGCACAACTTGAAAATAGAGGCTCTTAAAAATATGTTTCATGATCGGTTTATTTACTGACAGCAATTCCCTTTGCTATTGATCGGTCTTTTAATTTAGGATTCAGATTTTTCTGAGTACGAAGATAAAAAAAAGGGATGCATAAATGCATCCCTTCCACTGATATTTTTGAACTTAATTACTGAAATATGCTCTCACATTCTTTCCTTCAATCCAGTTCATATACGCTTTGTTGACCACCTTGTTTCCACCAGGTGTAGGATAATCGCCTGAAAAATACCAATCGCCCTTATGGTCTGGGCAAGCTTGGTGTAAATTGTCTAGGGTTTGGTACACCACTTCCAGTTCAGCTTTGAGGTGGTGTGGTCTGACGATACGAGCGATTTCTTCTGAGATCTCCTCATCGGTAAACGGCGCATAGATCGCTTTGACATAATTTTCAATCTCGTTGACATCCTGCGTCATCGACAACACACACTTCTGATAAACCTCATCGATAACATGTGCCATACCACGTTGTTTCAAGAGATTGATGGCTGCTTCGAATGCAACAAATTCACCCATACGTGACATATCAATACCATAACAATCGGGATAACGAATCTGCGGGGCCGAAGAAACAATGACAATCTTTTTCGGATTCAGACGGTCTAAGATAGTTAGAATACTTTGCTTCAGTGTTGTTCCCCGAACGATCGAGTCATCAATGGCAACAATCGTATCTTCATGATCTTTCACAATACCGTAGGTGGTATCATAAACGTGCTGCACCATATCGGTACGGTCTGCGTCCTGCGTAATGAATGTACGCAATTTAGCATCCTTCACGTTAAGCTTTTCAAAACGAGGTTTAATACTCAAGATTTCATCCAATTCTTCATCAGAAATCTTTTCTGAACGATTCAATAAAGTCTCTTTTTGAAAATCACGAACATAAGTATTAATACCATCCATTAAGCCATAATAAGATACTTCTGCAGTATTCGGAATGAATGAGAATACGGTATTTTTGATATTATTTTTGACAGATTCCAATACCTGAGGTACCAGTAATCTCCCCAATTCTTTACGTTCTTGATAGATATCAGCATCCGATCCACGGGAGAAATAAATCCTTTCGAAAGAACAAGAACGTTGTTCTACGGGTTGTCTAAACATCTCTTGAGATACGGTCCCATCTTTTTTGGCAATCAGGGCATGACCCGGTTTAATTTCCTTCACAGCACCGATAGGGATATTGAATGCTGTCTGGATAACAGGTCTTTCTGATGCGACCACCAGAATTTCCTCGTCCTGGTAATAAAACGCCGGACGAATACCTGCCGGATCGCGCATAACGAACGCATCGCCATGGCCAAAGATACCTGCTATGGTGTAACCGCCATCCCACGTTTTGGCCGAACGCTTCAAAATCTTTGATACATCAATATTTTTAGCAATCAGCGAGCTGATTTCAACATTAGAATAACCTTCTTTTTTGAATTGGTCAAATAGATCTTGATTTTCATCGTCGAGGAAATGACCGATTTTTTCCAAAACAGTCACCGTATCTGCCTTTTCTTTCGGATGCTGTCCCAACTCGTATAACTGTTGCAACAACTCATCCACATTGGTCATGTTGAAGTTACCTGCTACAACCAAATTACGGGACATCCAGTTGTTTTGTCTTAAAAACGGGTGACAGCTTTCGATACTGTTCTTGCCATGTGTTCCATAGCGCAAATGTCCTAAAAGTACTTCTCCGGTAAAACTTACATTATCTTTTAACCATTGGGTATCTTTTGACTCCTCTGGAAACGCTTTCTGAACGGAAGCGAATTTTTTCTGCACATATTCGAATATGTCTGCCACGGCAGTTGAGCCCATAGCTCTGTAACGCGAAATGTAACGATTTCCAGGTTTTACATCAAATTTAATGGTTGCAATCCCAGCCCCGTCTTGTCCACGGTTGTGCTGTTTTTCCATTAATAGGTACAATTTGTTGATGCCATAAAATGGCGTACCATATTTTTCCTGATAATAAGATAAGGGTTTTAACAGGCGAATTAGTGCGATTCCGCACTCGTGTTTAATAGCGTCGCTCATATCTTGATTTGATGTCGCAAAAGTAAGCATTATTTGGCACTTAGCGATCTACCGGCTCACTTTTTAGGCAATAAAATTACAGTGAATAGACAGAGGGTATTCATCAAAGCTCCTGAGGACCTATTTCGCAATAAAAACAGGTACTTTTACTGCATGTCGCAGCTTGTTGACCGTCTCCCCAAAAATAAAATCCTTCAAACCGCTGTGCCCATGACTGCCGACCACCAACAGATCAGCCGCATATTTTTCGCAAACTGCTGCGATACTCTTAATCCGGTTATTATACCCCAATTCGTATTCCGTCTGATACCCTTTTGATACGAGAAAGTCAGCATACAACTTCAGACGCTCTAAGTCCTGACGCGATTCAAAATCATCTGTCGACTCTCCGGTATATTTTACGGAGGCGCTCTCAACAATATGTACCAAGACAAACGCGGTGTCTTTATGAGATAGCTGCAAAGCATATTGAATGATCTTCTGATCCGAACTGGAGAAGTCCAGCGCAATAACCACCTTCTTGAAGGAGCTTTTATGTTCAACATGCAGCGCCTCAAATGGAGGATGGACCTCCAGATTCATCGTTTTAGATTTTAGTAAAATTGGATATAATACCGTCATGACTAGCAAAGCGAACAACCCTGCGGCGCCCATTATCAGTATCACCGTTACTACAATATTATTAGCTTCGCCAATCCAGCCGACCACTTCGTCATACACCAATTTCAGATTCAGCACAGCGATAATGGCAGCAATCAGCCAGGCCACTGCCTTTGTTAACGGCTTGATGGCAAAGTCGCCCATGGTTACTTTATCGCTAACAAAATGGATCAACGGAATAACTGCAAAGGCGAGTTGCATACTTAATATGACCTGGCTAAAGATGAGGAGCTGCCCCACGCGGCCTTCGCCGGAAATCAGGATAACCAATATCGCCGGTATAATGGCCAACAGCCGGGTGATAATCCTCCGTAAGGTCGGGCTGATACGCAAGCGTAAATATCCCTCCATGACAATCTGGCCAGCTAATGTACCCGTCACGGTCGAGCTCTGCCCGGCGAGAATCAAGGCAACAGCAAACAATTTCGATGCCCATTCCGTTCCAAGAAGATTGCCCAATAGATGATACGCATCTTCGAGTTCGGCCACGTCATGCCTACCATTCTTATGAAAAACAGATGCTGCAAGGATCAAAATCGCCGCATTCACGAGAAAGGCCAGATTTAAAGCAATAGCACTATCCCAAAAATTATACTTGAGCGATTTTCGGATGGAGCTGTCATCGCGATCAATTTTGCGCGTCTGCACAAGAGCCGAATGCAGATACAGATTATGCGGCATGACCGTCGCACCGATAATACCTATAGCAATGTAGAGTGCGGCACTATTGGGGATACTGGGTATAAATCCGGTGGCCACTTCTGCAAAATCTGGCTTAGCCAAAAACATTTCCACCATAAAGCACATGCCAATAAGTGCAATCAGTCCAATGATAAAAAGTTCCATTTTTCGCATCCCCAGCTTTTGGAGATAGAGCAATAAGAAAGTATCTGCAAAACTGATCATGACACCCCAGATCAGATCAATACCAAAAAGGAGGTTAAGACCGATGGCCATACCGAGCACTTCGGCCAGGTCACAGGCTGCGATGGCAATTTCCGCGAGCACATACAATACAAAATTCATCCGCTTAGGATAGGTCTCCCGATTACACTGCGCAAGATCTTTGCCGCGCACAATACCGAGCCGTGCACATAAATTCTGGAGCACTAAAGCCATGATATTACTCATCAGTAAAACCCAGATCAGGGTATAGCCAAATTGGCTCCCGCCGGCAAGATCCGTTGCCCAGTTACCTGGATCCATATATCCTACGCTAATGAGATAAGCAGGCCCAAAGAAACTAAGTATCTTTTTAAATTTGGATTTTCCTTTATTGACATCTACACTTTCGTGGATATCAGAAAGGGATTTATGATGGGATTCGTCGTAATGCATAAGGTACTGTAAGTGCAATATCGTCTATTGTCTGCCTTAAAGATAAAAAGCTTTAAACGATTTGGCAATTAAACAGTGATATAATTAGAATTTAAATGCGAGCTGGCCAGAATTCTCTTTTGACTGGTTGCCAAATGGTATAAAATCTATGGTTTCGTACTGGCCTAAATCCGATTTAAACTCGCGCACATGCACACCCTTGCACATAAAGCTTAGGTCAACTGATCTGAATTGCTGCTTGGCGATCTCCAGCCATTCTGGCTCAAGCTGCCGCCCGATTGAGATATGAGGTTCGTCGCTAATATCAATCAAATCAAACTCCGTTAAGGTCTGAACAACCTTTCTCGCGCGATCCTTAAGGTAACTGCGCGCATGTACCGTCGGCGCAATAAAAAAAGCTCCTCCAGAAAACGACGAAAAATGATCAAAGTAAACATATTGGCTTCGTTCGTACACCAAGGTTTCCTGCAAAGCCTCAATCGCCCTGGCCAGTTTACTCTCCTCGGCTTTGAAAGCACATATTGTGACATGGGCTTTGGCATTACAACTGGTATACCAGCCTTTGTTTTCGTCGGGAAATAGTTCGGCCAACGACGCACGTAACCGTCGCTTCAAACCATCCACCATAACAATACCAGCTTCATCAGGTTGAAAAACAAACGAATATGTATTGACACTACCCTCCATAACAAAAATCAATTTTCGATCAGTAGGTAAGATAACAAATACCGTGCAGATAACAAAACTTAAGGCTAGCCTTTTAAACAACAGTACAGCTTACCAACCGATGCCGTAATCCTCTCCATTATTGCTACTACCGCCCCAAAGCGTATGGTGTTGCTGGTCGAAATAAATCGCGTTGATAGGTCCGCTGGTACGCTCGCCTAGCTGAATACTGTAGCCCATGCTCTTCAATTGCTCAATAATTGCTGGTGCTGTATTTTTATCCAATAGCAGGCTTCCTGAGCGCGGTTTTCGATCATCGGTCTTGGTTCCACCCAGCGACAGCCAAAGCTGATTGCTATTGATATTGGCCGCCTCGCTGGCTTGTTGTGGCGTCATACCAAACTCAACCATATTCAAGAAAAACTGCAGTTGGTTTTGATCTTGTGTATCTCCGCCCTGCACGGCAAAAGAAAGGTAAGATTTTCCGTTTTTCAACGCCATCGAAGGTGTAAGCGTTACACGCGGTCTTTTGCCGGGCTCGACCACATTGAACGGGTTAATCAGTGAATCTAAGACAAAACTCTGCAAACGCTGACTCATACCCACTCCGGTATTACCTGCGATACAGGCGGGTAGCCAGCCGCCACTTGGCGTAATGGAAACGACCCAACCCTCTTCATCCGCAGCTTCAACGCTGGTGGTTCCCCGTAATAAGCGGTCCATATATGCACTATCAACGGATAGCGAAGCCATAAGCGCCGCCGCCGACAAGTCCTTCACAGACGAACTTGAGCGTGCGTCATGTTTAGGGACAAAATCATTTTTCAGCTCCGTATGTGGCGTAAACTCTTTCTTACGCTGCTCCAGTAACGAAAGATACGGATTCTGCTTACCTTCGTATGGATAAGGGTCTCCGGGAAGTACATTCGGGTTATTTTGCTTAAGATCAATGGTTGCGGCCCTAGTCTTAGCATAGGACTCATTCAAAAGGCCTTGAATTGGTGTCTTAGGTTTACCGTAGGGATCACCGTAATAAAAATCCCGATCAGCAAAGGCCAAGTTCATCACCTGATAGAGTGTATGAATATAAGAAGCAGAATTATAGCCCATTGCCTTTAGATCAAAGTTTTTCAGCATCTGCAGACTCTGCAGCATGGCTGGACCTTGCGTCCATTCTTGTAATTTATACACGTCAACGCCCTTATAATTGACATGCAATGGTTCCTCCTCAATAGGTTTCCAATTGGCTAGGTCTGCTTTCGTGATTAAGCCTCCTTGCTCCTTACTGCCACGGACAAATTCATCTGCAATATCGCCGGTGTAAAACCGATCATAAGCAGCCATGATTGCTGCCTTCCGATCTTTACCCGCTGCAAGAGCCTTCTTTTCCGCTTCTATCAATTTGGACAGGGTCTTATGCAGATCCTGCTGCACAAAAACCTCTCCCGCTTCGGGAGCTTCCCAGGATTTCCCTTCATGTACTAAAAATACCTTTTTACTGTATGGCCATTCTTTAATGCGCTCTTTGCCACGTTCAATACTCGTTGCAGTTTGCGCGTCAATCGGGTACCCTGCAGCCATTTCAAGAGCAGGAGCTAATACTTCTGCTAAACTTTTCGTTCCATAATGAGCCAACATATAGCACAATCCGCCGGGTGTACCTGGCGTGACAGCAGCAAGAGGACCATATTCTGGTGGAAATTCGTAGCCCTTTGACCTAAAAAAATCGACTGTCGCTCCACTGGGTGCTACGCCCAAGGCATTTATCGCAATGACCTTCTTTAGTTTCGGATGATAAATTAACGCTTGCATCTCTCCGCCCCAACTCAGTACATCCCACATGGTGCAAGTTGCTGCGAGCAT
The DNA here is from genome assembly GCF_030818895.1 of Sphingobacterium zeae. Taxonomy (NCBI): domain Bacteria; kingdom Pseudomonadati; phylum Bacteroidota; class Sphingobacteriia; order Sphingobacteriales; family Sphingobacteriaceae; genus Sphingobacterium; species Sphingobacterium zeae. Next base: position 1,731,159 of record NZ_JAUTBA010000001.1, on the reverse strand, counting down.
GGCACAAGCAGCGTCCACCGCATTTCCGCCTTGTTGGAATAGCTGGGCACCCGCTGTTGCCGCCAAGGGCTTACCGGTAATTGCCATCCAATGTTTTCCATGTAAAGGCGGTTTCTGTGTGCGCTGAGCTGAACTCAGCATCGGCGTACCGGTAGTAAGCAATCCAAACAGCGTCGTCATTAGCAAGGAGGATGTTCTTTTCATAGCAGCAATCTTTCGTTAAGTAATCTTTCGTTAAGCAAAGGTTTTAGTAAAACCAAGATAGGTATTTTTAAAACAAACAAAAAACTCCCATCAACCGAGGTTGACAGGAGTTTTTAAAATCTTATTTGCTATTGGATTACCAATAAATAGAATATAAGGCTGTAACCAATAGCGCTACGATCAATGCGATGACCAAAAACGCCCGGTGTGGTTTAAACATCGTGGTATCAACTTCCAATCCAGCAGGCACGACACCACGCTTATTGTCGATGATACTAATGAGAATCATACCGATAATACAGATAATGAAGACAAATCCCATACGATCCAAAAATGGAATTTCGTACACTCCTGTTGTTGGATTTGGAACGGAGAAACCTGTTGATGACAAGAATGACAGATCGACCCAATCCGGCAATTTTTTGAAGATGATGGAGAAAATAAAACCTCCAATTGTTGCAAACAAAGCCGCATTTGAAGTTGCTTTCTTCCAGAAGAATCCTAAAATGAACATCGCAAAAATACCTGGAGATACAAAACCTGTATATTCCTGAATATATTGGAATCCACCTTTTTTATCAATACCTAGATGTGGCGCAATCAGTACGCCCAAAATCATGGCAACCACAACAGTTAGCTTGCCGATGTTGACCAATTTCTTGTCCGAAGCTTCTGTATTGAATACTTTCTTGTAAATATCCAAGGAGAAGATTGTTGCAATACTGTTTGCCTTACCCGCCAAAGAAGCAACCACCGCCGCTGTCAAGGCTGCAAAAGACAAACCCTTCAGACCAGCCGGCAACAAATTCAACAAAACTGGGTAAGCATGATCCGGGTTGACCTCACCATGTTGCATCATTTCATTTTGAAACAAGCCATCTTTCCACATGACATAAGCTGCAATACCTGGCAACACCACAATAATAGGCATTAATAACTTCAGAAATGCGGCAAACAAGATACCGTTTCTCGCGGTTTTCAAATCTGCTCCAAGTGCGCGTTGCGTGATGTATTGATTACATCCCCAGTAGTTCAAATTAACGATCCACATCCCCCCGATCAATACAGTTAGCCCCGGTAAATCGAGATAGTTCTCGTTTTTACGATCCAGAATCATATGGAAGTGGTCAGAAGCCTTTTCGGTCATCAAGTGATAACCTTCCAATACGCCTGAGCCACCATAGTGCTCCGAAACAAGGTTGAGGGCGAGATAAGTTGTCGCCAAACCTCCCAATACCAAAAAGAAAACCTGAATAATATCCGTATAGCCAATCACCTTCATACCACCTAAGGTAATGATAACCGCAAAAATTGCTATGGCATACATACACGCTTCAAGACTGATACCCGAGATACTGCTTACTGCAATTGCGCCCAAATAAAGGATAGAAGTCAAATTGACGACCACATACAACAGTAACCAGAACACGGCCATAATCATCGCAACAGTTCCATTATAACGTTTATGGAGAAACTGTGGCATCGTAAAAATCTTATTCTTTAGATATACCGGTATAAAAAATACGGCAACAACAATCAGCGTGATGGCCGCCATCCACTCATACGTCGCAATAGCCAATCCCATCTTAAATCCGGAACCGCTCATACCGATAAATTGCTCTGCAGATATATTGGATGCAATCAGTGATGCCCCAATAGCCCACCAGGTCAATGACCCCTCAGCCAGAAAATAATCTTTAGATCCTACAGATTCAGATTTCTTGCGATAATACACCCATAATCCGTAACCGGCTACAATGACAAAGTAGATCAGGAAAACGATGTAATCTTTTGTGCTTAAATAATTATTCATGTAATGGTAATTGGTTTAATTCGATCGCCTAATATAGAAATATTTTTAGAACTATATATATCTGTTGATCAAATTTTCTAAATACTCTTGCTTACCACTAATCGTTTTTGGTTCTCCCAATTCTACTGCTAAATCTCTTAAGTTCTCCAATGTCAATGCCTGTCCTTCGAATGATGCGCCATGACCGGTATCAAAAGAGGCATAACGCTCTGCCCTTATTTTTTTGTACTCCGAGTCTTGCAGGATACGATCTGCTGTAAGCAATGCGCGGGCAAAAATATCCATCCCACCGATATGCGCATAAAATAAATCTTCGGGATCTGTCGAATTCCGACGGATTTTGGCATCAAAATTCACACCTCCACCTTGGAGTCCGCCACCTTCTAAAATAATCAACATCGCTTCGGTCAACTCATTGATATCATTTGGAAATTGATCCGTATCCCATCCATTTTGATAATCACCACGGTTGGCATCAATGGAACCCAATTTACCGGCATCTACAGCGACCTGTAACTCGTGTTGAAAAGTATGTCCGGCCAATGTCGCGTGGTTGACTTCTAAATTTAATTTAAAATCGTCCAAAAGATTATACTGACGTAAGAATCCAAGTACGGTAGCCGCATCGTAATCATACTGATGTTTTGTCGGTTCACATGGTTTGGGTTCGATAAAGAAAGTCCCTTTAAAGCCGTTTTTGCGGGCATAATCTTTGGCCATGTGCAAAAACTGCGCAAGATGTTCCTGCTCGCGTTTCATATTGGTATTTAAAAGGCTCATATAACCCTCTCTTCCGCCCCAGAACACATAGTTTTCACCGCCGAGGGCAATTGTTGCATCCAATGCTGCCTTAACCTGAGCGCCACCATGTGCTAGAACATGAAAATCAGGATTTGTTGCGGCACCATTCATATAGCGTTTATGGCTAAAAAGGTTGGCTGTTCCCCAAAGCAATTTGATACCGCTTTCCTGTTGTTTCTCCTTTGCATAATCAACAATAGTGGACAGGCGTTTTTCATTTTCAACCACATTATCCGAATAATCCACTAAATCGACGTCGTGGAAGCAGTAATAAGGTATATTAATTTTACTGATAAATTCGAAGGCCGCATCCATTTTATCTTTTGCTCTGGTGATTACGTCGCTGCTTTCATCCCAAGGAAATTGATGTGTCGGTCCGCCAAATGGATCGGATCCGTTTCCGTTGAACGAATGCCAGTACGAACAGGCAAATTTAAAATACTCTTCCATCGTCTTTCCCCCTACAAGCTGCTTAGGGTTGTAATAACGGAAAGCCAATGGATTTGTGCTGTCTTTCCCTTCGAATTGAATTTGGCCTACGCCTTTGAAAAATTCTTTTTTCCCTTTGATAACATTCATCTTAATTGCTATTTATTTGTTTGTTTAATAATTCTTTCCATAGTTGATAATGCTCCTCATATTGCGCCACAAACTGGGGTTCCACGGTATATACAGGCTGCAATGAACGAAAAGCTTCTTTAAAATCTGCATAATACCCACTTCCTATCCCTGCTCCGAGGGCGGCTCCTATACTTCCATCGTGATTGAAAATCTCTACAGGAACGTTTGTAGCCCCCACAAATGACTCTCTGAAAACAGAGCTCAAAAACAAATTGGCATAACCTGCACGAATCATATTTGGATACAAATTGTTCTCGCGCATGATATCCAGGCCGTAGCGAAAGGCGTAGGCAATTCCTTCTTGTATCGCGCGCAAGATATCGCTGGTCTCATGTCTGTTCAGGTCTATCGCTGAAATTGAAGCGCCAACGGTTTGGTTATTGAGCATGCGTTCGGCACCATTGCCAAATGGGATAACCTGTAGTCCTTTGCTGCCGATAGGAGAAGCTCCGGCCATCGCATTGATCTGTTCATACGATAAATCACGCCCTAGCATCTTTCTGCCCCAACTGTTCATAATACCTGTTCCGTTGATACAGAGCAATACCCCTGTTCGGATATCGTGCTCGCGATAATTCACGTGTGCAAATGTATTGACGCGTGATTCGCGGTCAGCGATCAGCTGGTCGCTGACCCCATAGATCACACCGGAAGTACCTGCGGTCGCAGCAACTTCTCCAGGCTGTAGCACATTGAGCGAAAACGCGTTATTGGGTTGATCACCGGCTTTATAATTGATGGTCACAGCAGCAGACAGCCCGAGTTCCTCGGCCACAGCAGCTTTAATCTGACCATGGGTTGAAAAGACAGGTAAGATCTCTGGAATCAGATGATCATCAAAACCATAATAGTCCATGATTGTCCGCGACAAAGCATTATCTTTAAAATCCCAGAATATACCTTCCGAAAGCGCCGATATGGAGGTTGTCACTTGTCCCGACAACTTCATCGCTATAAAATCTCCCGGCAACATAATCTTGTCTATCTTTTCATAAACGGCAGGCTCATTTGCTTTGACCCAGGCCAACTTTGACGCCGTAAAATTACCTGGAGAATTCAAATGATGGCTTAAATTAAAAGACCGACCAATTTCTTCAAAAGCGATATTACCCAATTCCACAGCCCTACTGTCGCACCAAATAATTGCATTGCGTAGCACCTGCTGCTCTTTATCAACGACGACCAATCCGTGCATCTGGTAAGCAATTCCAATGGCCGAGATTGCTTTAGGATCGTAAAGTCCCAGCGCATTAGCTTTCAATAGAGCCTGTTTGAAGTAATCCCACCAGTCGAGCGGATTTTGTTCAGCCCAATTGGGTTCGACAGTAATTATTGGAGCTTCTACATCTGGATATTGCACCGAGCACACTTTGCGTTGCGAAGATGCTTCAACAATTGAAACTTTCACAGAAGAAGTACCTACATCTATACCTAACAAATACATGGTAATTAATTCTAATTGGTTATAAAAAACGCCGGCGGCGTCCGTTTTGCAACCGGTTGCATAAAAGTAGGACATGTTTCTGAATATTCAAAATATTAAATAAAATTATTTACTTTGGAGCGTGAATAAAAAAACAACCATTTACGATATCGCCCGTGAGCTAGGAGTAACAGTTTCCACTGTATCCCGCGCATTGAACAATGTGCCTACGATCAGTGAGTCAACACGAAAAATAGTGCTGGAAAAGGCAAAGGAATTAAATTATAGTGTCAATAAGCTGGCCTCTTCCCTTTCTTCGGGCAAGTCCAATACCATCGGTGTCATTGTACCAACGATGCAAATTCATTTTTTCGCGGAAGCCGTACACAGCATTGAAAAAGAACTAAAGAAACACAATTATAGTTTGTTGCTCTATCAATCGAATGAATCTTTTGCCGACGAGGTCAATGGCGTAAAAACTTTACTGGAAGCGCAAGTAGCTGGGATCATTGCGTCTTTGTCTCTGGAAACTCAAGAAACACAGCACTTTCAGGAAGTGATCAATCAGCGCAAATGCCTTGTTGTGTTTGACCGTACCCACAAAAATATTCCTGCACCCGTCGTAAAACTCGACGATTATAAAGCGGGTTATCTTGCAACACAGCATCTACTGGAAGAGGGTTACAAAAATATAGCCTTTATTACAACAGACAAAGATATCGCAATTTTCCAGGATCGGTACCTCGGTTTCGAAGCCGCATTAAAAGATGCGAACATTTCACCGCGCAAAGATTTTATTATCCGCGGCGACTTATCCATTGAAGCCGGCATCAAAGGCACGGAACAGATTCTACAATCTGCCATCCAACCGGATGCCTTCATTGGAGGCGATGACTTTACAGCTGTAGGGATTATCCAAGCTTTAAAAGCTGCCCATATTGATATTCCAGCAACGGGTGTTATCGGTTTTGCAAACCAGACCTTTTCCTCCTTCATTACCCCCACACTATCCAGTATAGACCAACAGGCCAACAAAATGGGCGAAGAATGCGCAAAGTTATTTTTGAAAATGGTCAAACAAAAAAGTCCTTATGACACGATCGAGCAAATTGTTCTTGATCCTGTCTTGATAAAAAGAAAATCTACCCATAGAATAGACAAATAATGCCTACCTTTGCCTAAATTATTTTTAAATGCAAGCCCGGCACAAATTTAGGACAGCAAGCATCTGCTTATTATTTGTCATTCAGGCCCTTTTTTTATTGGCCATCTTTGTAGAAAATAGAAGTTCTTATCTTATACTGGCTTTTATAGGTCTACTCTCCTTACTTATTTTATACAGTTACCTTCGTTCGCCTATTCATCATCATAAACATGAATATGAGTCCATCCGAATTGCCGTTTGGGTGCCTGTAGGAGCGATTATTTCTTACTATTTCAATCATACATTTGGGTTAGGTCCGGTCTTGGGTGCTGCACTCACAGGTACACTGGGCTCCTTCATACCCAATATCAATAAAGATTCAACGTATCTCCCTCATCTTCCCGCGGCAATTTATTGCGGTGCATTTGTAGGCATGTCCAATGCCCAGGTAGCTCATGGCTTCTCGTTTGTTCTGGCCGCCAGTATTTTTACAGCGATCTTTCTGATTGTATCGAAAAGTCTATTGAATGGGGTCGGCGGTAAATTAGGCACATTGGCCTTTCTTGGGGTTTCATTGACTTACCTGCTGTTATATATTTTTAAGTAATATGGAAACATTCATTTTATACCTCGTTGGTGTTATCGCGAGCACGGCGACATACTATGTCAATACCAAATTTCACCAGGGTGCGGTACGTTCCTCGGCATTGCTGACATTGCTTGTTGCCGGCTTTCTTCATTTTTTTCCACAAACTGTTACCCCTTATCTGGCTCAATATATTCCTCCGGTTTTTATTGGGGCCTCATTTATAGGGATGGTCTCCAAAAGCCAGTTATCAACCTATTTCGGTTTGTCTCTTGCCGGTGTTATCTTTACGACAATTCTGCTCAATACCAGTACATTTTTTACTGGTTATGGTGGAGCCCTCGGCACTTCTGCCTGCATCGCGCTGTTGGTCGTATTGAGCATTCCTTATTTTAAATCACCACGGAAAATGACCGTCGGGTTTCTTCAGCTCCGCAAAACAATCTTAAAAAAACAGGGAAAAATTTCAAAAAGACGAGTAGATTTGTTTAAATAAAAAGCATAACCACATGAAACCATTATTTCTGGTCTTTATTATCCAAACCTTCCTACTGAGCCAGCTTAGTGCTCAACAAGCAAAAATTAACATCGTAAATCAAGAACGTAACAGCAGCTACAGAGGCCTAAGCGTGGTCGACGATGAGACCGTATGGGTGAGTGGTAGCAACGGTACCGTTGGGCTTAGTACCGATGCTGGTAAAAACTGGCAGTGGGTCAATCCGATTGGCTATGAAAAAACAGATTTTAGAGATATTGAAGCATTTGATGAAAATGAAGCCATCGTTATTTCCGCGGGTTCACCAGCCATCATCTTACGTACCGGCGACGGCGGCCGAAGCTGGAAGGAGGTTTTCAGTGACAAGCGACCAGAAATATTTTATGACGGTGTGGCATTTACATCAGAAGGTGTGGGTATTGCTTTCGGCGATGCCATTCAAGGTAAAATGCCGCTGTTAAAAACTGTCGATTTTGGAGCGTCTTGGAAGGATATCACGGCACATATGCCCTTTTTAATAACTGATGGAGAAGCTGGTTTTGCTGCTAGCGGAACATCCATATACTGCAACAACAATGGAACATACTGGATTGCCACTGGGGGTACAGTGTCCAATATCTATCGCAGCGACGACGAAGGCGACACATGGTCACGTTACAGCTGCCCGATCCTGCAGGGAAAAAATAGCACCGGTCCCTTTTCAATTGCTTTCTATTCATCAACGACTGGAATTGTCGTTGGCGGAGATTACAAAGAGGACACCAACAAGGACAGAAACAGCTTTCTGACCAACGATGGCGGTAAAACTTGGTTTGCACCACACACAGCACCCGCTGGATTTAAATCCGCGGTTGTTTATCGCTCAAAAAAACAACTCATCAGCACGGGTACTTCGGGCACAGACTTGTCGAATGACGGTGGTAAAAACTGGATAGCGATCGGAAAGGAAAGCTTCAATGCCGTTCAAAAAGCCAAAGGAGGCAGCGCCATATATCTGGCCGGAGATAAAGGAAAAATAGCGAAGTTAACATGGTAAGTTAACTTCGCTATTGCTCGCCACATCGTGATCTTACCCTGTTGGGCATACGCCGATGATATGGTATTAATACCGGTTATTTACGCGATAAACGGGATTCTTCCAAGTCAAGCGAATACTCCATTTCTCTGATGACATCGCTATCGTAAGCCTTACTTTCTTTGATCTTATACAATCCATCACGACGTAAGGCCAGAAGTTCCAACATTATTTTATTATACAGTCCTCTCACTGCCGAAAGCTGTGCACGTGTATCTTCTTCTTTTGCACGTTCGGATGCATTTACACTTCGGATGATCTGCTCTTTAACGCGGGCGATGGTCTCATACTCCAACATTTCCTGTGCATAGTGCTTATCCAAATAGGCGATAGATTCTTTACCAAGGCGTAAGCGAATCTCATCAATCTGCTCTTCCATGGAAACTTGCTCGTCGACATCTTCCATCTTTATCAACTTAATTAAAAAGGGTAATGTTAGCCCCTGAAAGACAAGCGTCACCAAAATGACGACAAACGTAATGAACAAAATCAGATTACGGTGTGGGAAAGCTGTGCCATCATATAACGTCAACGGAATCGCTAATGCTGATGCCAACGAAACCACCCCTCTCATTCCTGCCCAGCCAATAACCAAGGGCAGTTTCCATCCCGGGCTTTTTTCCTTTATCCGAATCCGCTTGAATAATATTCTAGGAACAAAAGCCGAAAGATAAACTGCGATCAATCGCAAAATAATGACGATCACGGCGATCGCCAACGCATAATCAATGGCCTCTGACATCGAATATTCGCCCAATCCATTAATGATTACGGGTAACTCAAGCCCAATCAAAATGAAAACGAATCCATTTAAGAGAAAGCCTACCGTTGCCCATACTTCTTTCGTTTGAATACGGGTATGATAGTTGAGATAATCCCCTGCCCGAAAAGAAAGAAACAATCCACCACTTACCACTGCCAAAACGCCCGACCATTCAAAATGTTCTGCGACAATATACATTAAGTAGGGTGCGATGAGCGTAATAGGTGTTGATATGCTGGACGATTTCGCCACATATCTTAAAAAGACATACAGGATGTGGCCGATGACCAGGCCAACCACAACGCCCATCACCGATAATACAAGAAATTGCGTCGCCGCATTGGTCATTACAAACTGGCCCGTAAGGATGGCAATCGATGCAAATCGAAATACAGTGAGTGATGCAGCATCGTTGACCAGACTTTCTCCTTCCAATATCGCTATTCCCCGTTTAGGAAGACTGATACCTTTCAATACTGAACTCGCCGCAACAGCATCGGGAGGCGAGATGATCCCACCCAGCAAAAAACCCAGTGCTAAGGTAAACCCGGGAATAATACTCACTGAAAAGTACGCAATGGCCAAGGATGTGAAGAAAACCAGACCGAAGCCCATGATAAAAATAGACCTGCGCCACTTTAAAAAATTACCCCAATTGGTATACCAGGCGGCTTCAAAAAGTAAAGGCGGCAAAAAGACCATAAACACAATATCAGGGTCTACACTAATGACGGGAACACCCGGAATCAAGGAAATCACGAGTCCTCCAATCACTAACAAAATTGGATAAGAGATCTTTAAGCGTTGACTGAGCACAAATAACATGGCCATAAAGAAAAAGAGCAGCATCACCAATAAGAGATTGCTATGAATTTTCTGGCCAGCCTTTCCACCTACTGCAGCTTTCACATCCGAATAGGGAGCCGAAACCGACATACTGTATTGGCGGATCTTCCACGCATTATCCAGCTTGCTCAATACGCCTACACCACGAAAAGACTTGGTATTGATCTTAAAAGATTCATCAAACCAAGCAATGGTACTATCTGCGTTGAAGCTGATATGCCTAGTGTCATATGTGTATGTCCATGCATTCTTGGGATTGAAATATTGATCAGTGAACTTCTTTGCATGTGCTTTATCCCACCTTTCATCATGATCGGTACCCATAATGATTCCATCGGAAGCAATAACATTCAAAAATGGGCCATACTTTACCTCACCCGAAGACTTGTGCCATTGGTCTAACACCCTATTGATTTCTTCTACAGTTTGCTGGGCACGTGTTGGCAAGGCAAATAACACTACATGAAGAAAACAACAGATACTTAAAATGATTTTTCTAATCATAAATTCTAAAACATCTTTCTATCTACGCCTATTTTGTATTCGTCAAATTAGTCCTAAAACAAAAAGCTGCAGATGCAGCTTTTTGTTTTTATTTAATTATTTCTTCAATTTCACGGATAATCTTCTGCGCGATCTGCTCAGCAGCTTCGGGCGTCGGGCCCTCAGAATAGATGCGGATGATCGGTTCAGTATTCGACTTGCGTAGATGCACCCATTCATTTTCGAAGTCTATTTTCAGTCCATCAATGGTGGAATGGTCTTCATGTTTATATTTCTCCTGCATTTTCGCCAATAGGTTGTCAATGTCCAATTCCGGAGTTAGGGTAATCTTATTTTTTGACATAAAGTATTGCGGTAAAGAAGCACGGTATGCTGAGGCTTTTTTACCAAGTTTTGCCAAATGCGTCAAGAAGATCGCTACTCCGACCAGCGCATCACGGCCATAGTGAGATGCCGGATAAATTACGCCACCATTTCCCTCTCCACCGATGACCGCATCGACTTCTTTCATCTTGGTAACCACGTTGACTTCACCCACGGCCGCTGCATAATATTCGCCTCCATGTGCTTTAGTCACATCACGCAGTGCACGTGTAGAAGATAAGTTAGAAACGGTATTTCCTTTTTTATGCTGCAATAGGTAGTCTGCTACGGCAACCAGTGTATATTCTTCACCGAATAATTCGCCGTCTTCCATCATAAAGACTAACCGATCAACGTCTGGGTCTACAGCAATCCCTAAATCAGCCTTGTTCTCGACCACTGCTGCAGACAGATCTGTAAGATGTTCTTTCAACGGTTCGGGATTATGCGGAAATTGACCATTGGGTTCACAATGGATCTTATAAATGGTCTGTACCCCCAACGCATCCAGCAACGCAGGGATAAAGGTACCGCCAGTACTGTTGACTGCATCTAAAGCGACCTTAAAATTAGCGGCTTTAATGGCTTCTTTATCGACATATTCCAAAGCCAAAACAGCCTCTACATGTTTCTGCATGTAAGAATAGTCTTTATGAAGCTGCCCTAATTCGCCCACTTCTGAAAAATCGAAGTCCAAAGATTCCCCAAGTGCCAATACTTCCTGTCCTTCGGCATCTGAAATAAATTCACCCTTTGCATTTAACAGTTTCAGCGCATTCCATTGGCCTGGATTATGTGAAGCAGTCAAAATAATACCACCAGCTGCCTTTTCCATCGGTACAGCAATCTCTACTGTTGGTGTCGTGGACAAGCCCAGATCGACCACATCGACACCGATGCTCTGCAAGGTTCCGATCACCAGATTACTCACCATCTCACCGGAAACACGCGCATCTCTACCGATTACAATTTTTTTGATACCGCTCTGCTTGACAATAATTTTGCCATAAGCTGCTGTAAACTTAACGATATCTATGGGGGTAAGCGCCTCTCCAGCACGCCCGCCTATCGTACCTCGTATCCCTGATATTGATTTAATTAAAGTCATTTCTTTTGAATTGATTAACGCGTAAATTTAGCACAATGGCAATAAAATCTCGAATTAAAATTATAAATAATAAATATTTACCGTATATTTGTTGCAACAAAGTTGTTTTTAAAAGAAACAGTTCTTCGCAATGAAATTATTTTTACTTTTGAAAAACGAGTTTTTAAAGTTTGGGAATTTCATTGTCATCAGCAACATTTATGATTCAACAGTTAATACACATCGATCAAGAGATTTTTCTAGCCATCAATCAAGGCTTGAGCAACCCTGTGTTTGATTGGTTATTGCCTATATTGCGCAATCCATATACATGGGCACCTTTGTATTTGTTTCTGATCATATTTTTCATTAAAACCTACGGTAAAACAGGTATACTCATTGTTGCCGTAACCCTGGCCACTTTTGGAATTTCCGATGGTCTGTCTTCACATTTGATCAAAAAAACTGTCAAACGTATTCGACCTTGTAACGATGTGGAGTTTAAGGAAAATATTAACATCCGGGTGCGCTGTGGCTCTGGCTTTAGCTTTACTTCCTCGCATGCTGCCAATCATTTTTCCCTAGCTTTCTTCTGGATTGTGCTCTTTCGGAGAAGGTGGAAACATGTGCTTTGGCTTTGTATTACCTGGGCAACGTTGATTTCAGTCGCTCAAATTTATGTCGGTGTTCATTACCCTTTTGATATCCTCTGTGGTGCCGTTTTAGGCATCTTGGTTGGCTTGGCAACAGGTTATTTATTCAAACGATTTGTACCAAGCTTTTTTAAAACTGAACAAGTATAATGAATTCAATTTTATTGATTTTAATTTTATTCGTACCTGCATTTGCAAGTGGAATTGCCGTATTTTTTGTACAAAAGAAAGGGACTAATTTTCTAAAACTAATCCTTTCTTTCAGTGGAGCCTATTTATTCTCCATTACCGTACTTCACCTCATGCCCCATGTTTACCAGTCGACCAATACCTCACCCGAAGTATTGGGTATCTATGTCTTAGCTGGATTTCTTTTTCAGCTTTTTCTTGAACAGTTTTCCCAGGGGATCGAACATGGTCATATTCATGCGGACAATGATCACGACCACCATAACCACCGTTTCCCAATCGGTATTATGTTCAGTCTATGCCTCCATGCATTCCTAGAAGGTATGCCCTTGGCTGCAACACACCAGACAGAGCTTGCACTGGGGATATCCATCCACCATATTCCAGCAGCATTTGCATTGGGAAGTATTTTACTGAGTACGCATTTAAAGAAAAATACCATCTTGATTACGCTCGCTTTATTTGCGGCAATGACCCCTTTTGGTTTTTTACTGAGTAAAGCCATCAGTGCCGGAGAAGTGGGCAATATCCAACAATATTTCGATAAAATTATGGCAGTGGTTATTGGTATTTTCTTACACATATCCACGACTATATTGTTTGAATCGGGCTCAATTGACCATCACAAATTCAATAAAAAGAAAATGATTGCTGTGATAGCAGGAGTTGCCATTGCACTGGGAAGCTTCTTATTTGTTGGAGAACATGACCATGGGCATGATCAGCATCACCAAACGCATGATCATGAGCATCATGATCATGCGCACTAATATTTTAGCCACGAAGTTTATCCAGCAGCGCATTTAATGCAATAGCTTCTTCTTCACTAATTCGGCTGGGCAAAATATCCATCATCAGCATATCCTCATCAAGTCTTTTTAGAATTTCCTGGCCCTTTTTTGTTATAAACAGATCCACGGCCCTTTTATCCGCTCCCGATTGACAGCGCGAAACCAGTTCTTTTGAAACCATACGGTCTATCATGCGCGAGATGTCTGGTGTAAAACTCAGCATTCTTGACTTAATGAGACTATTGGTTGAAGGCTTAGGATATCGTCCTCTTAATATACGCAGGACATTAAATTGTTTCAAAGTGATTCCTTCTTTAGCAGCTCGCTGTTCGAGCGCATTACTAATACGATTGTAGGTGTAGAGAATATTTACTGTACAACGGTGCCATTCATTGCTGAATTTATTTACTTTGATTTCGTCCTCAATCTTCATTCTGGTTGATAATTAATCGTTTTATAGCATAAAGATAACTGTTTTTTAGTAAATACATAACTATGACATTAGAATCATTCTAAATGACGGAAATTCTGTATATTTGAGGAATTCAAAAAAAACAGGCAGATGCGTAATAGAACTAGCTTAGATAAGCTAAAAAAAGGGGAAAAGGCGGTAATTATTGATTTTGAATCACACGATATTCCAGCTAAATTTTTCGAATTGGGATTTATACCCGGTACTGAGGTCGAGGTAAAACATATCGCTCCACTGGATGGGCCGATATGCTTAAACATCCGTGCTAATAATGCCCTAATTGCTATCCGCAAATCAGAAGCTAAAGTCATCCTTATTGATCAGAAATAATGAATAACCCGATTATTGCACTTTTGGGGAATCCAAATGTGGGTAAAACATCTCTATTTAACCGGATTACAAAATTAAATCAGAAAGTAGGAAATTATCCTGGAATTACGGTCGAGAAACGTGAGGGGCAAGTAAAAGCCAACAGTAAAACGTATCGTATCATTGATTTACCCGGAACCTATACGTTGTTTCCAAGTTCGATGGACGAAGAGGTTGTTTTCAACACTTTAGTCAATAAAGATAGTAGTTTCAGACCAAACCTTGTCGTTGTCGTTGCCGAACCCACCAATCTAAAACGGTCGATCATCCTTTATCAGCAAGCTCGCGAGCTTGGCCTACCGGCTATCTTTGTCATCAATATGATCGACGAAGCCAGGGAAAAAGGTATTACCATAGATGTTCAAAAACTTGAGCATTTGTTAAATACCAAGGTCTACCAAACCAATGCACGTACAGGGCAAGGTGTAGATCAGTTAATCAAAAACTTTGATGCTATTCCACCAATGTATATCAGTACGTTTAGCCTACCAAAGGAAGCGGATGCTGCATTGGAAGAAACGAAACGTCTCTTCCCGTTAGAGACTGAATACCATACCTGGCAATATTTAGCTAAGGGCGAAGTATCGTTTTTGTCGAAGGAAAAGAATCAGGCTATTCAGCAAATCCGCGAGAAATATCAATTAAGGGCTGATAAACTACAGAAAGAGGAGGCCATATTACGCAGCAAATCATTAGATAATAGCCTTGGAGAAATCTATGTAAAAGATGAGGCTTCAAATAAGAATAAAACAAATGCGATTGATAGCATTCTGCTTCACCCGATTTTTGGTTATGTGATCTTTTTTGGAATCTTATTTCTTATTTTCCAAGCAATTTACACGTGGTCTGGACCTGCGATGGATTTTATAGACGGTCTTTTTGGCGATCTTGCGGCCTATACACAGTCGGCACTTCCTGCGGGACCATTGACAGACTTGTTGAGTAACGGTATTATTAAGGGAATCGGCGGGATCGTCATCTTCATTCCGCAGATCGTCATCTTGTATGTCTTTATTTCGATTATGGAAGAAACGGGCTATATGAGCCGTGTCGTTTTTCTGATGGACCGCTGGCTTCGTCCCTTCGGGTTGAGTGGAAAATCAGTCATTCCATTGATTTCCGGAGTTGCCTGCGCTGTTCCTGCAGTGATGTCTGCACGTAACATCGAAAATAGCAAAGAGAGATTAGTGACTATTCTAGTGACACCTTTTATGACCTGTTCTGCACGTCTGCCTATTTATATTGTGCTGATCGGACTGGTGATACCAGATACGCGATTAGGTGGATTTCAAATTCAAGGGATTGTATTGTTTGTCATGTATCTCCTCGGGATATTTGCAGTCCTGCTATCTGCTATTATCCTTACCAAAGTGATTAAATCGAAGCACAAATCATTTCTCATCTTTGAACTTCCCACTTATAAGACTCCGGATTGGAAAAACGTTGCCTTAAATGTATGGGAAAAAGCGTCCAGTTTTGTCTTTGGTGCTGGTAAAATCATTTTGGCGATTTCCATTATACTATGGGCATTGGGCAGCTTTGGACCGAATGACAAATTTAGCCGGGCAGAAGAATATGTAACAAAGAATAACCCGAATTTACCCGAAGCAGATTTAGAACATGAAGTTTCATCTTATCGACTGGAGCACTCTTTCCTGGGCTATCTTGGCATGGCTATTGAACCTGTAGTTGAACCATTGGGGTACGATTGGAAGATGGGCATCGGTCTAATTTCTTCTTTTGCTGCACGTGAAGTATTTGTTGGCACAATGGCTACGGTATATAGTCTCGGAGATGAAGTGGATATCGAAGATGAAGCGTCTAAAACAACGGTATTAGGCAAAATGAAAAGTGAAATTAACCGAAATACCGGTTTACCCGCTTACAATTTGGCGTCAGGTGTATCCTTACTATTGTTTTACGCATTCGCTATGCAATGTATGAGTACGATCGCGGCGGTAAAAAGGGAAACAGGATCTTGGAAATGGACTTTAATACAACTTGGTTTTATGACGGGCGTAGCCTACCTCAGTGCATTAATCGCTTATCAACTTTTAAAATAAAAGAGCTATGGATAATGTAACCGTACAATATATCATCGTGGGAATTCTCGTTTTGGCGGCTATATGGTATGTCGTTAAAAATGTCCGAAAATCATTAAAGGGCAAGTCGAGCTGTTCCAAAGGTTGCGGATGTGACTGCAGTGCTGAAAAAGCTTCAAAAGCAAATTAATTTGTCCTTTTAAGTAGCATTTGCAAATAAGATTTCGTTATTAGTTAGAGTGGCCAAAAATCACACTAGCTACTATAAAGTAAAGCGCCGTTTTTTTTAAGAAAATTACGGCGCTTGCTGTTTCTTAGCAATAATGTGCACAAATACCTAAGTGTTTTATTAACTTTATGCGCTTAGGACAAAATATGGGCTGAGGAGCCAAGTTATTCAAACGCAATTTCGCTCGACAGTATTCATTTTGGACAACCTGATTCTGGCTGAACGCTACCGCTATGGTTGGAGGCTTTCCGAACCAAGAACCAGATCAAAACAGATTAGTTACCGTATTAACCATTCATATGGAGAAACAGAACAATAAGGAAGAGTTAAAGAGAGGTCTTCAAAATAGACACATTCAATTGATTGCCCTCGGCGGTGCAATCGGAACTGGCTTATTTTTAGGCATTGGAAAAGCAGCTACATTGGCCGGACCCGCCGTTATCCTTGGTTATGCATTTGCTGGGATTATTGCTTTTTTTATAATGCGACAATTGGGCGAGATGGTGGTCGAGGAACCTGTTTCAGGAAGCTTTAGCTACTTCGCCAATAAATACTGGGGCTCTTTTGCCGGTTATGCTTCGGGCTGGAACTATTGGGTCCTTTATATTTTGGTAAGCATGGCCGAACTGACCGCAATAGGTGTTTATGTACAGTTTTGGTGGCCCGAAATACCGTTATGGGCATCAAGCCTATTTTTCTTCTTTGCGATCAACGCCCTGAATCTGGCTTCCGTAAAAATATATGGGGAGACGGAATTTTGGTTTTCCATTATTAAAGTAGTCGCCATTATTGCAATGATTGTTTTTGGTGTTTACCTGCTTCTAAGCGGTACGGGAGGTGAGCAGGCAAGCTTCAGCAACCTGACTTCACATGGCGGTTTCTTCCCCAAAGGCTGGTTTAGCGAAACAACGGACGGCAATTTTGAAGGACTCCTTTCTGCCATGGCCTTGATTATGTTTTCTTTTGGCGGACTGGAATTGGTTGGTATCACCGCCGCTGAAGCCGAAAATCCGGAAAAAAATATCCCGAAAGCAACCAACCAAGTGATCTATCGGATTCTGATCTTTTATGTCGGCGCTTTGATCATTCTTTTCTCTTTGACGCCATGGACAAACATCACCGCCGATACAAGTCCCTTTGTACTGGTGTTTGACAAACTCAATGGATTCGAATTTGCCCTCTTTGGAAAGACTTTTTATTTCACTAAAATTATCGCAAATGCGTTAAATCTTATTGTCCTTACAGCAGCATTGTCTGTCTATAACAGTAGTGTGTATAGCAACAGTAGAATGTTGTATGGATTGGCAGAACAGGGTAATGCTCCTCGTTTTCTATCAAAACTCAACAAAAACCATGCTCCTATCAATGCGATTTTGGTTTCGGCATTGTTTGCAGCGGTCTGTGTATTTGTCAACTATGTCGCACCAAAAAATGCCTTGGAGATTTTGATGTCACTGGTGGTGTCTTCACTGATTATCAACTGGGTCATGATTTCCATTACACATTTGTACTTTAGAAAAAATAAACTCGACGCGCATTTACGAACCAAATTCCCATCTTTTCTATATCCATTGAGTAATTACATCTGTTTAATCTTTTTAATTGCAGTGCTCGGCATTATGTGGCTAACGGGGATGAAACTACCGGTAGAACTGATTCCTGCTTGGCTTATATTACTTTATGTGAGTTATGTATTAATCAAAAGAAAGAGATCTTAGTTCACTGAACTTCGATCTTATCAATAAAAAAAGCCTGATTCATTGCATGAATCAGGCTTTTTTTTGCTAAAATTTAATGTAGATATTCCTTCTCGAGAATAGCAAATTCATAATTGCCGCTCCAACCATCTAAAACAATCCCAGCTGCGCGCCTGCATCTGGTAAGCGAAAAAGATCCCTTCTTAAGGATGGAAGCGTCCCATTATTCATATATTTCTTGACGGAAAGCTTGAATAAATGCTGTAAGCTTTCGGCCATATGGCCATCCCCTTTTATCCTCCGTCCAAAATCGGTATCATTAATTTTTCCACCATGACAGGCTTCAATCCAATGTAATACCTTTTCAGCTCGGTCAGGATAGTTCTGATAGAGCCAGTCCTTAAAGATACCGCCGATCTGTCCATTGAGCCTCACGATGGTATAAGAGGCTGTTATTGCCCCCGCATCTGCTCCCGCACGAATCAAATCTGAAATCTCATCACTATTGATCCCCGGAACGATGGGCGCCATCATTAGCATGACGGGTACACCTATCCCTGTCAATCCCTCGATCAGTTTCAACCGGGCCGATGCCGTAGCCGTACGTGGTTCCATTTTCTGGCGTACCTCCTCCCGCAACGAATTGATGGTCACGGCAACGGAAACCAGATTTAGTGCCGCAAGTTCGCGCAAGAGATCAAAATCCCGTCGCATCAGTACATTTTTACTGATGATA
The DNA here is from genome assembly GCF_030818895.1 of Sphingobacterium zeae. Taxonomy (NCBI): domain Bacteria; kingdom Pseudomonadati; phylum Bacteroidota; class Sphingobacteriia; order Sphingobacteriales; family Sphingobacteriaceae; genus Sphingobacterium; species Sphingobacterium zeae. The sequence goes on along the minus strand of NZ_JAUTBA010000001.1, from coordinate 1,712,255 downwards.
GAAACAGGATGCTGGTATTTAACCATCAATTCTAAGATCGATCGAGTGATGCCCAATTTTCGTTCGATAGGTTGATAACAATCTGTATTCCCAGAAAGCATAATCAAATCAGGCTGATAGCTCGCTTTCCTGAATTCCTGTTCGAGCAGCTGCGCCGCATTATGCTTTACCAAGATCTTCCGTTCAAAATCCAGTCCTGCACTGAACCCCCAATACTCGTGTGAATTGCGCGCGTAGCAATAAATACAGCCATGCTCACAGCCCTGATAAGGATTAATAGACCTTTCGAAACGCAGGTCAGGACTATTGGATTTGGATATAATCGATTTCGGATGTGTCGAAATAAACTGCGTTTTTGCAGTACCCAAAAATTCCTCATCCAGCCCCTCGACATGCTCCTGCACATATTGGTTCACAAAAAACTTGTTATTGGGATTAATCTGTGCCCCTCTACCCTTGAAATATTCCGACGAATTCATAGGTTAAAATTACTAATTATTTTAGTAAAAACAAAACAGGTAATAATTATATTAACTTTTAACCTTAAGGTGTAAAGCTAAAAATTGCTATTAAATAGGTCGATCAAACTCGTCTACTCTATAGTAAATTTAAATGGATAGTATATAGAATGAATAAAAAATCCCTATACTGTATCTACAGCATAGGGATTAAAACTCTTCTTCTGAATCTCGTACGGATGCCTGTTATTTCATTAAGAAACCACCACCGAGTAGATCATTCCCTTCATAGAAAACGGCAGATTGCCCTGGAGCAATACCTTTTACATTATGCACAAAGTCGATACGGACTTTATCATCTTCTTGCGAAATGGTCGACAAAGCACCTGAATCTTTATAACGCACTTTTGAGATAGCTTCCATCGGTTGATCCAGTCCTGCATATTTGACAAAGTTTACATTACGAACGTAAGCGTGTGACTTTTCAAGTTCATGTTCTTCACCCAAGACCACCGTATTACTTTCCGGAAGGATCTCAATCACAAACATGGGTTTACCCAAAGCAATACCTAAGCCTTTACGTTGACCGATGGTGAAATAAGGGTAACCAATATGTTTGCCGACTACAGTACCATCAGAAAGAATAAAATTACCAGGACCGATCTGTTGATCCAAGGTAGGTACTTTGTGTCTCAGAAACGCACGGTAATCGTTGTCGGGAACGAAACAGATTTCATAACTCTCTGACTTATTGGCCAGTTCCTTTTGTCCCATATCTAAGGCCATTTGGCGAATCTCTTTTTTCGTGAAAGATCCTAAAGGGAACTGCGTCCGCGCAAGGTTTTCTTGTGAAACGCCCCATAAAACGTAGGATTGATCTTTATTCTCATCCTTACCTTTGGAGATCACATAGCGGCCATTGTCGTGCATGCGAATATTTGCGTAGTGTCCTGTAGCGATAAATTCACAGTCCAATTTGTCGGCACGTTTCATTAAAGCCTCCCACTTGATATGGGTATTACACAATACACATGGGTTCGGCGTGCGACCAGCAATATATTCTTCAACAAAATTATCAATTACAAAGTCCCCAAACTCATCGCGTATATCCAATATATAATGCGGGAAACCATAGTTTACGGCTAATGTACGAGCGTCATTGATACTATCAAGGCTACAACATCCGGTCTCTTTAGACGAACCACCTGCGGATGCATAATCCCACGTCTTCATCGTGATACCGATAACCTCATATCCTTGTTCGTGGAGCATAACAGAAGCAACGGAGCTATCTACCCCCCCACTCATTGCAACTAAAACTCTTCCTCTTTTACTCATCTCTATTTATTGAAGTGCAAAGATACAGCTTATTCCTTTTTCTGTATGTTAGTTTCTTGTAATTTTATCTCAATCAAAATCAACATGTTCGAAAAAAGTACGAAAATAATCTGCATAAAAGTTTTAGAATTCAAATTATCAGACTATATTTGCATCGCAATAGGGGAACAAACCCATAGCAAAAAGCGGTGCCATAGCTCAGCTGGTAGAGCAAAGGACTGAAAATCCTTGTGTCCCTGGTTCGAACCCAGGTGGCACCACGCTTCAATCTGATGATCACAGATTTAAATAAAAGGTCAACTGGTGCCATAGCTCAGCTGGTAGAGCAAAGGACTGAAAATCCTTGTGTCCCTGGTTCGAACCCAGGTGGCACCACAAAAAAAGCCTGTTCAAATGAACAGGCTTTTTTTGTTTTAATAATACACTACTGCATAAATTTTGGAAATTGAACGAAAGTCTCACTTATGCTAAAGTCCAATTTCCAACATCCAATCGCTGTTTACTACGATTCAGCGATAATCGAACGGTCTAGATGCACATATCCACCATCGACATGAATCAACTGTCCTGTTGTATGGCTTGACTTATCGGAAAGCAGAAAGACTGTTGTATCGGCAATTTCCGCAGCTGTTGTCATCCGATGCCCTAACGGAATGCGATCCGTTATTTTTTTCAATGTCTCTTCTGGATTTGCTAAAGTTTGGATCCAGGTATCGTATTGGGGTGTTGCGCATTCTGCTACGATAATAGCATTTACACGAATCGAATAAGGCAACAATTCTACGGCCCATTCCCGTGTAAGCGCATTACGTCCGCCATTAGATGCCGCATAAGCTGAGGTATTCCCCTGCCCTGTTTCGCCAGTTTTGGAAGAAATATTCACGATACTGCCTTTCGATGCTTTCAATGCATCCAAAGCATGATGGGCCATTAGGTAATAGTGAATTAAGTTTTTGTGTAGAGAAGCAACAAATTTCTCGTAATTTCCAGAAGCTAGTCCAACACCGTCATTCTGTCCGGCATTGTTCACCAAACCATCAATGCGACCGTATACTTCCAATGTCTTTTGGACCGCTCTTTCACAATCTTCGGGCCTAGACAACTCTGCTTCAATACAGAGTGCCTCAATACCAAACTGTTGGATTTCTGCCTTTACTTTTTCATTATCGGCCTGTTTACGGCCAACAATGACCGGAATAGCCTGTTCTTTAGCCAAAGCATGGACTACTGCGCGTCCGATGCCTTTTGCTCCACCGGTAACAATAATAACTTTATCTTTTAAATGAAGATCCATAATACTTTTATTGAATGGTTTGTTTCATTGATTGTGGTTAACAACAATGAACATGTTTCACTGGTTATTGATTAATTTATATTAAAGTCATTATGCCTATTATCTAGCTTCATGACCAACAAAAGCTTCAACATGCTATTTTTTGTTTTCATAACATGCTGAAGCTTTTCTTTTTTAAAGATTATACACCCGTATAGCGTTCTCTGCCCAAAAGGCATTCTTTTCTGCAGTTGTAAATTGCCCTAATTTATTTTCGACGATGGCAATACTCTCTTCGTAAGATGCCGCTAGGAGGCATACCGGCCAATCTGACCCGTACATGATACGTTTCTTCCCAAAACATAAAAATATGTGTTCCACATATTGTTTGAAATCATCCAGCTTCCACCCCTCCCAATCGGCCTCTGTAGCTAGTCCCGAAACTTTGCATACCACATTCGGAAAAGCGGCAAGTGCATCAATAAATACTGCCCACTCATCAAATTCCTTTGATTTGATGGGAGGCTTTGCAATATGATCCAACACAAACTGAAGTTCTGGATTTTGTCTTACACAAGCCAGCGTTGACGCGTAATGACGTGGGCGAATAAGCAGATCATATGTGTAACCGTAGTCCGCCAAAGCTTTCAGCCCATTTAAAACTGCCGGACGAATGAGAAAATCGGGATCCGCTTCCCCTTCAACAACATGACGAAATCCTTTGATGATTGCAGTCGACTGATACGCGTCCAATTGTTGGCGGATATCTTGAGCCTGAAGATCTATCCAGCCCACAACCCCTTTTATAAAAGAGTACTCGTGTGCCAATTGAACCAAATAAGCGGTTTCCTCGTCAGATTCTTGCGCCTGAACAGCAATACTTCCTCCAAATCCATTCCGCTCCAGCAAGAACTGAATATCTAAAGGGGTAAAATCACGTTTTATAACTTGCATTTCTTCTGTAATCCAACTATATCTAATTGGATCGAATTTCCAGAAATGCTGATGGGTATCTATACGCATAATGAAAAGAAAACTTGTGAGCAATTAGTTTTTTGAATAGGCGACAACAGTCTGACGGGATTCACCAAGACCATCGGCTCCTAATTCGATCACATCGCCAGGCTTCAAATAAATAGGGGGATTAAACCCTAAACCTACTCCCGCAGGTGTGCCGGTTGATATAACGTCGCCAGGCAACAGGGTCATAAATTTAGACACATACGATACAACATGTGCTACCGAAAAGATCAGATCCTTCGTATTTCCATCTTGATAGGTTTTTCCGTTTACCTTTAACCATAGACGTACGTTGTTGATATCTTTGATCTCCTCTTTTGTCGCCATAAAAGGTCCCATAGGTGCAAAAGTATCACATCCTTTTCCTTTATCCCATGTACCACCGCGTTCCAGCTGATATTCACGCTCAGAAACATCGTTGTGCAATACATAACCGGCTACATAGTCCAACGCTTCACCTTCTTCTACATACGATGCTTTCTTACCTATGACAATACAAAATTCGACTTCCCAATCGGTCTTTAATGAGTCTTTTGGAATCATTACGTCGTCATATGGACCAATCAACGATGTGGTCGATTTCATGAAGATGATTGGTTCGGCCGGAATAGGAGCATTTGTTTCCTTGGCATGATCTAAATAATTTAATCCAATACAAACAATTTTGGATGGGCGGGCAAATGGTGCTCCTATACGTTCGCTCTGGGGAACTTCAATTAACTTACCATCATTTGCTTTTACAAATTCTTCTAAACGGGCTATACCATTCTCTGCAAAGAATTGTTCATCATAGTCACCACCAAATGCGCTTACATCGTAATTTACGCCATCGATCTGAACACCGATATTCTCTTTGCCTTGAGCTCCAAAACGTATTAATTTCATGTTTATAGTATTGAGATAATAGATATTTATTTTTAGCTTATTAATTATTCAATTTAATAAAACCACCATCAATCGGGTAGTCATTTCCGGTAATAAAGGCTGCATCATCACTGCACAAGAAAAGGGCTAATTTCGCAATTTCTTCCGGTTGTGCCATACGGCCTATTGGCTGGCTTGCCGATAACTTTTCAAACATCTCGTCCTCTTTGCCTGGATAATTTTTTGCAATAAATCCATCCACAAACGGTGTATGTACACGCGCTGGCGAAATACTATTGCAACGAATCCCATAGGCCATGTAATCTCGAGCAACAGACATCGACATCGCATGGATAGCGCCCTTGCTCATCGAATACGCGAAACGGTCGGTGATACCCACCCATGCAGCAATTGAAGCGAGATTAAGGATTGCTCCTGAACCTTGCGCTTTCATCAAAGGCACCACAGCAGACAATGCATTATAAGCGCCTTTGACATTCACGTTAAAAACACGGTCAAAATCTTCTGATTGACAATTTTCTAAATTACCAACATGAGCAATGCCAGCATTATTTACTAAAATATCAATTTTTCCGATATTTTGTGCTATAGAAGTAATTTCTTGCTGATCAGTCACATTGCACCGATGAAGCACAGCTTGTCCTCCCGAAGCCAAGATCTCGGTAACTACAGCCTTGCCCCCGTCTTCATTTAAATCCAAAATATGAACTTTTGCTCCTTCTGCAGCAAATTGCAAACTGATCGCACGGCCTATCCCACTACCACCCCCTGTGATAACAGCTACTTTTTGTTCTAATTTTCCCATTTTCTATTTACTTATTAGCGTCAACCCCAAATTTCCTTAATCTGTCGATGCAGCAAATTTCTCGCGTTGACTTTTCTTTTTATGACTATTCAATCGTTTTACTTTCCAATAAAGGCATGTACTTTTTCACCTGACTTTTTCATTTATCGGCAAGTACTTCCTTTACCGATTTTTTCCAACATCAGGTGCTTCCGCGCAAGCCCTGTGGTATTTTATCGCTACAAAGAAACACCTCGACGCCAAGGGATGAAATCATCTTGCCCCAACAACACGGCCTTTGGCTGTATTCTGCCAGAAGCAACTTCAATCACATAATCCAAAATGCGGTGTGCGGCTTCCTCAATAGTTTCTGTTCCTTCGATGATCGTACCACAGTTTAGATCCAGTATATCCGGCATTTTCTCAAAAGTCTTAGTATTGGTCGAAAGCTTTACTACTGGAGCGATTGGGTTTCCTGTCGGTGTACCCAGCCCTGTTGTAAACAGGACAATATTGGCGCCAGCTGCCACCTCTGCAGTGGTACTTTCTACATCATTACCAGGAGTACATAATAGGTTTAATCCCGGGCGGTTAGCGAGTTCAGGATAATCGACCACCGCCATAACAGGTGATGTTCCTCCTTTTTTTGCAGCTCCGGCAGACTTAATGGCATCAGTTATCAAACCGTCACGGATATTGCCTGGCGAAGGATTCATATAGAAACCTGAGCCGTCCGCTTCGGCTTTTGCATTATATATACGCATCAACGACATAAAACGATCTGCTGTAGGCTCATCGATACAACGATCACTCAACTCTTGTTCTACACCACATAACTCTGGAAATTCCGCCAAAATCACAGAACCGCCTAAAGTCACCAAAATATCCGACACAAAACCTAGTGCTGGATTGGCAGAGATGCCCGAAAAGCCATCTGAGCCGCCGCATTCCAAGCCGATACACAATTTGTCCAGCGGAGCAGGTCTGCGTTCATTTTGATCGGCTTGCATCATCCCTGCAAAAGTTGCTTTGATCGCCTTTTGCATAAGTTCCCTTTCGGTTCCCTCTTTCTGCTGCTCGAAAATATATAAAGGCCGATCGAAACCAGGACTTCGTTTTTCGATCTCCGCCTTCAAAATTGACGCCTGCGCATGCTGACATCCTAAACTCAACACGGTTGCCCCTGCCACATTTGGATGCGTGATATAGCCAGCCAAAAGGCCACATAGCGCATCCGAATCCATACGCGTTCCACCGCATCCCATCTCGTGATTTAAAAACTTGATTCCGTCAACATTTTTGAACAGACGGTCGTGCTCTCCCCCACTCGAATTCGCCAGTAGCTCGTGGTTAAGAATGTCGTTAATATCCACACCAGACTTATAGCGCTCAATCAAATCCTCTACCTCGGAAACATAATTATTTGCTTTTACTTTATAGCCGAGTTTCTCCTCAAAAGCAGTTTTTAAAGTCATTACATTCCTGTTTTCACAGAACACTAACGGAATAACCAACCAGTAATTTGCCGTCCCCACAGTACCATTGGAACGGTAAAAACCATTAAAAGTTTTATCCTTAAAGGCCGAAACATCAGGTTTTGTCCAAGAAGTCTTCCGGTTACCCATTCTAAAATCTTCCGAAGCATGACGCAAGTTTTCAGTGGTAATAAGTTCACCTGCAGTTAAAGGGGTATTCAATTTTCCAACTAACACTCCGTACATCAATACTTCAGCATCTTGCTCCATGGGCTGGATGGTAAATTTATGTTTGGCAGCAACAGCTTGCTTTAATGGAAATTCTTTACCATTAAAAACAATCGTTGTTCCCTCGTCCAAGTCTTGTAAAGCGACGAGGACATTATCCATTGGATGGATCTGTAAATAGCGCTGTATAGCCATCATTATACTAATTCAAAAATTTTAGTCATCATTACCCATTTCTCCCCTGGCTTTGTCCCCGGAATTGCAGCCTGATATTTCCACATCAGCTGCTCCCATTCCTGCACCTTTTCATTGGCTTCATCCATAGCTGCTTTTCGCTCAAATGAAAAATCGTCGCCCACTTCCATATTCATAAACAATCTATTTTCAAAACGATAGATTTCCATCTGCAGAACGCCGGCATCCAGAATAGAACGTTTTATTTCTGGCCATACCTCACGGTGATAATCCTCATACTCCCGGATCAATTGCGGATCATTCACGAGATCCAATGCCATAACATATCTTTTCATTTTAACTAATTTAATGTGATTTTAGACTTTCAGTTTCCACAATACTGACCCTTCTATTTTGAAAGGCAAACAACAGAACAACAATAAAACAAACCAAAGGCACAAAATAACCATATTGGAAATTTCCTGTTTTATCAGAGATAAAACCCAAAATTGGAGGTAACAAAGCACCGCCCACAATTGACATGACGATCAGACTGGAAGCCGACTTCGTATCTGCTCCGATCCCCTGTACACCAAACGCAAAAATCGTTGGGAACATAATTGACATAAAGAAAGCGATACCAATTAGCGCATATAAGGTTTGAATGCCTGATCCGAAGATGACGAATAGGGATAAAAGGATGGCGATAAAGGAATAAATAATCAGCAGTTTGGAAGCGGATACAAAACGCATAAAAAATGTACCTATAAATCGTCCTAGCATAAAAGCCAGTCCGGCAAATCCGGCGTAGTCAGCCCCCTCTTTACCCGATATGCCGGCAACTTCCGTAGCAAACAATACCAGAAAACTTAAAACACAAACCTGGGCTCCGACATAAAAGAACTGAGCCACCACTGCCCATCGAACATTTGTGTGACGAAAAGCATGAAAAAAACCTGCCTTACCTTCTTCTTCCGCATCTTTGATATCAGGCAATTTTGTAAAGAAAAACAAGGCTGCGATCAATAAAATCAATATACCCAATACCACATAAGGCAATTTTACAGAAGCTGTTTCGGACTGGATATAAGCCATTTTTGCCTGTTCAGCCAATTGTGCCAGTTCCTCCTGCGATTTAGGCTCATGAGATAAAATAAATTTCCCACCAAAGATCGGAGCCACAAAGGCTGCCAGACCGTTAAAGGACTGTGCAAAATTAAGTCGCTGCGCCGATGAAGCCGGATCCCCCAATATAGCAACGTAAGGATTGGCAGCGGTTTCCAGAATCGTAAGACCACAGGCCACAACAAATAAGGCTCCTAAAAAGAAAACATAACTGATCGTGTTGGCAGCAGGTACAAAAAGAAAACAGCCAATCGCAAAAAAGATCAATCCGATCAAAATGCCAGCTTTATAGCCGTATCGTTTCATAATAATACCTGCAGGAATGGCCATCACAAAATAAGCGATGAATACGGCAGAATCGACCAATGAAGCTTGAAAGTGCGTTAAACTAAACGCATTTCTCAAATGCGGAATTAAGATTGGATCTAGGTTATGAATAAATCCCCAAAAAAAGAATAAGGATGTCACCAAAATCAAGGCAAATGTGTAACTCTTTTTATTCGTCATATCTTTCAAATGGTTATAAGTAGTTATTTATGTAAAATAAGCTTAAAAATCCTAGACAACATTCAAGTATATTATCAAATTATTAAGCTATATTACCATAGCCAAACTCAAATTGGTAACTTTACAGCATATATTTCACAATTATGAAAGCACAGCTGCTTCATTTAAACAGTAACCCTGAGCATTCATTCAATGCCAGAAGAGACAATACCCCGCAATACCACAACCTTTGGCATTATCACGAAGAACTGGAATTGATTTATTTTGCTAAAGGCTCGGGTACTCAATTTATTGGCGATAGCGTTAGGCGTTTTGAATCGGGCGACATCACACTGGTGGGTTCAAATTTACCTCATTACTGGCTGTTTGATGCCATTTATCTGCAGCAGGAAAAAGCAGAATGCGCAGATATCCGTGTACTTCATTTCAAAGAGAACTTCTGGGGAAATGATTTTATCAATTTACCTGAAAATAAAGCCATCAAAGAGCTTATTCGCGTATCCAAGAGAGGCATTTCATTAGCAGCGCATAGCCGATTAAAAACTATGCAATTAATTGATGCTATTTTGACGACAACCGGCACACCACGTATTATTCATTTACTGGAGATCTTAACGTGCATTTCGGCCGAAGAAAAACATGATTTATTGACCAGCGCCACTTTTACCATCCAACTGCAAGATCAGGATGCCAACCGTATGCAGGTTGCGATGCACTTTATAGGTGAAAATTACCGCGACCAAATACGGCTGCATGACCTTGCTTCGCTAACGGGTATGACACCAAATTCATTCTGTCGCTTTTTCAAGTCACAGACCGGAAAAACACTCTTTCAATTTCTGATCGAAATGCGCGTGAAGACAGCCTGCAATTTATTAATAGAAAACAAACAGACGGTGAAGCAAATCTGTTTTGAAGCCGGTTTTCAAAACTTCTCCAGCTTTCACAAGTACTTCAAAACCGTAACCGGCACTACTCCCCTCAACTTTCAGCGATCAAAAGCTTAAGACGATCTTACCCAATAAGCTTGAGTCTTCCATCAGCCGATGAGCCTCAGGGGCCATAGCAAAAGGAAGCACTTGGTATATAGAAGGTTTAAAATGTCCAGCACTGAGCTTGGGCCATACCTGAGACCAGATCTCGTCACGTAGTATTTGCTTAAATTCGCGGTCTCGCGAACGCAGTGTACTTCCAGTTAAAAGGATGCGTTTTTGCATCAATTGCAGCAAATTCAATTCAACTTTTGCGTTTTCCATCGCGTTAATATACACCAGTCGGCCATCGGGGTTCAAGAGACGGATATTTTTCTCAAAATATGAGCCACCAATGCTGTCTAAAATAACATCCACGCCCAGCCCCTCGAGCAGCTGCTCGAAATCTTCTGTTTTATAATTTATAGTTTTGACGGCTCCCAATGATGCGCAAAAACTGGCTTTCTCGGGTGAGCTGACTGTCGTATATACTTCCGCACCAAACAAGGACGCGAGCTGAATTGCTGTACTACCAATCCCACCAGCACCACCATGTACCAAAAAGTGCTCACCTGTCTGCAATTTCCCCCGTCGGAAAACATTGTCCCATACCGTAAAAACGGTTTCTGGAAGTGAGGCTGCCTCGGCAAAGTCCAGATGATCTGGAATAGGCAAACAATGCCCTTGATAGACTTTGGCATAGGTGGCATAGCCTCCGCCCGCTACGAGTGCACAGACGCGATCGCCGATATTCCAGTCGGTGACATCCTTTCCTTTCTCAACGACAATACCAGCAATCTCCAAGCCAGGTATCCGAGGATTTACTCCGGCTGGCGCAGGATAACTCCCTTTACGTTGGAACACATCAGGTCTATTGACTCCTGCCGCTTTTACTTCCACTAAAACTTCGTATTGTCCGGGCTGCGGCATTTCCTCATCGCTAACTTGCAAAACTTCCGGCCCACCGGGTGCAGTAATAATAACAGCTTTCATCATGATTTTTTAGGGTATTTTTGTAATCTTATATTAAGGGAAAGCATAAAATAACGCGCCAGTCGATTATTACGGACATCCAAAATGTCATTTCCTAAGACGACACGCGAAATCCCGGTATTCTGGTTCATTAAATCGAATCCCTGAAAACGCAGCATACCGAGGTTATTCCGTCCAAAAGTATATTCCATATACGCATTGATTATCGTCGGGCTAATATTGTTCCACGAGCTTGAATATCCTGCGTTAAACTTTTGAGAAAGCTCAAGTCCCATCGTAAAATGTGTACCCAAATATGCTTTAGATCCCAGTCCAACAATACCCGAATGCACGGTGATATTATCTTGCACAGGCCAATCAAATGTCGCCCTGTTCAAGGAATAGTTACCATTTAATTCGGCTTCGAAGATATCACTCCAGGTATAGCGAAACTGAATCGCTTGAGTAAACAAGAAGTGTCCACCAAAGCTCTTCTTATCGTTTACATACGAGATATTGTTATAATAATCGGCATTTCCGTTCAAGCTCATCTGCAGGTTATCGGACAACAACGAGGCTGTAAACAGGTAATAACTCTTAACATCATAATATCCTTCTGTGTTGCGATAGGTCGTTTTTTGTATGGTCGAATTGGGATCAATTGTACGGTTGGCAACAATCTTATCATTCACCAGATTAAGAGCAAGACTAGCTTCTAAGTACTGACCACTGCGTGTAATTGATTTCCGGTATTTTGAAACAAAACTATGTGCAAATTCCGATTTTAGATCTTTATTTCCGACCACAATATTTTGTGTGTTGGTATTGTCCACCACAGGTTGTATTTGATAGAAACTAGGTTGATTATTACGCCCATAATAATCCATCGAAAGGTCCTCCTCTTTGCTGAATTTCCATTTCAGTCCGGCAGAAGGTACAAGGTTCACATTGGAATAGGAGGTTTTTATCAGCTTGTCTGTTGAACTTCCTGTCAGTTCCGAAGGCTGAACCGCAAAGCCGAAACTCACTTTCACTTTGTCACTCAGATCTTGCCGATAAACCATACCGACTTTATTGCTTGCAAAAGCATAGTCGTACTTCAAACTCAGCGAATCCACCAAGAGAGGTCCATTGTCAAAGTTGTTGTCAAAAGTGGAACGTCTAGCATCAATCTTGGTATAGTCAAAATCGTAATTGATTTCCAAAGTCCCTCCTAAATCAACGGGTTCGACCAGGGACAGGCGACTTTGGATATTTTTATTTTCACTGCTGGAACGGACGCCTTGATTGAGATACGTCTCCGTTATTCTGGGCAAATTTGAGCTACTATCGATTGCTTTATTAAAGTCGCGGACTTCCTCGTCTTTATCCAAAGAATTAAAGTCAGTATGCAACGTATAAAGCACTTTCCGCCCCGGTTTGGTAAAACTTCTGACATAAAAAAGATCTAAAGCTGCTGCCGGACTTTCCGTAATACTGCCCGCATCATAGTTACCCGTACTACTCAATAAATTATTTTGTATCCTCCTATCTTTCAACGTATTGCTTGTAGCATTGGTATAAGATAATTTGGGCGATATTTTAAGCTGATCTTTGGGAGACAGCTTGATATCAAAGTCCCAGTCCATTTTGTGTGTACGATCAATCGATTTTATGCTGTAGTTTTCAGAATTGCTGATCAAATTATTCCCCCCTTTCCCATATCCGTATATGGACTGCAACAAAGAATTTCCCTGGATGTAATTATTCCGCTGCGTAAAAGAATATTTACCACTGGCGGTCACGTTTTTAGAAAGCGGACTGGAAAAACTGCCTCCTACAGATCCGATTTTATTCAGTCCATCTGTAGGGTCTGCAAAGTCAGCAAGTTCGCCCATTTCCCGCTCCCGCTCTCCACCATTGGGGGAACCGAAAGAAAAGAGGTTTGTGTTGGTATTGTTTACTGATGTGATAATAGAATATTCTCTTCCATCATTAAAGCGGTTCAGCCCAGCACTGCCCAGATAACGATCGACCGAACCACCGCCCAATGTGGCCTGTCCAAAAGTAATTTTCTTCTTATCATCTTTGAGGACGATATTGAGGATCTTTTCAGATTCAGCACTTTTAATTCCTTTTGCTGTAGCCTCATCCCCATAGAAATCGATCACCTGAACACTTTTTACAAAATCTGCCGGTAGATTGCGTGTTGCTGTGAGCACATCGCCGCCAAAGAATTTTTTTCCATCGACCTTAACGGAGGATATAGGTTTGCCAAAGGCATAGACAGAACCATCCCTTGAAACCTGAACATTTGGCAACGCTTTGAGAGCCTCCTCCAACAGCGCGCGGTGATCGAATTGGAAGGCATCCAGATTAAATTGAACGGTATCCTGCTTATAGACGATAGGTTTATATTTCAGTACAATAACCTCTTTCAGCAGGGATACATGGGGGAACATCGTTAATTTTCCGACATCCAATGTCGCTGTTGTACTATTGTACAAGGGATAGCTACGTTCCAATATACTTAGGCCCAGTTGACTACAACTGATACGAATATCATTACCTTGCACACGGCTGAAATGAAAATAACCTGTATTGGACGTTGATGAGAACAAGGTATCGCGAGAGCTTGTCAGATGGACACTCACACCATTTAACGGTTTTCCTGCTGTATCTACAACAATACCATACACCTCTTTTTTTGACACCTGCCCTAAGGCGCTTTTAGGTAAAAAAAACAAGTTCGTTATAGCTAAAAAAAGTACTAACCGGATAATATTCCCGTCCCTTAGTTCCATCAAACAGACTTTGCGATAATACAATTCAATATAAGAATTCTTAAGCTATTAACGTAAAAAGTTGTGATTTTGTATATAAAAAAACGAGCTGTCGGATAAACAGCTCGTTTTTTTTATACCTATTCTTAAAAATTACTATTCACCTGGAAAACTAACTTTAAGAAGGTGTTTGTCAATTTCCCAACGGCCAGTACCTTCTTCACCGATTACATCGAATAATTCAAGAATGCGTCTTGCTACATACTCTTCTTCCACCTGCTCTGCCAAGAACCATTGAACAAAATTAAAGGTAACATAATCTTTTGCTTTCGCACATCTATCAGCGATGTTATTGAATTGTTCAGTAACAAACATTTCCTGCTCCAGTGTTTGTTCAAACACGCCACGGAACGACTCAAAATCTTGAGGAATACCGATCACCTCTGGAGAAATTGCACGTCCACCACGATTGTTGATATAATTGAAAAGCTTCAACATGTGTTCACGCTCTTCGTTGGATTGCTTTGCAAAAAATTCTGAAGCGTTTTCCAAACCTTGATCATCACACCAAGATGACATAGCCAAATATAATGCAGAAGAGTGAGCTTCAACTTTAATTTGCGCATTCAATATATTTTCGATCTCTTCTTTCAAAGAAGATTTTAATTTCAATAAATCTTTCATATTTACCTTAAGTTTAAATTCTAAAACATGCACAGGTGAAACACATCCTCACCTGATTGTATCACAAAGATACAGCAGAACTTTAAAATTTGTATCAAGAATATGTAATACGAATTCAGTCTAAATTAGGCCAGGCGAGCACAACTTGTTTAGAATCAATACAATTACAAATACGGCTCATCAATACTTTCGATAAGCGATCAATTAAAACGATTGGAGACATTATTGTTGAAAATAGTCTATGGCAACAAAAGAGAAAGGACAGCAGTATGAACTGCTTGTTTAAAATAAAAATTGACTTAATACGATTCGTCTGATGTATTGACTACGCAAAAACTGCAAATGGCGAAACCTGAAGACACGTTCTGATTACGCTATTCAGCTCGATCATAAATTTAGCTCCGTCTAATAATTCACGTAACTGAAGCACATCTTCTACCGCTAAGATGAAGCATCTTTCCGTACGGAAGGGCATGATGATTTCGAAATCCGACGAACGGGTAGTGTCATGAAGCATATGTTCGACATCAATGGCATCTATACGTTTTTTGAACATTAAAAAATCAGATACCGAGAAAGAAGTAGTCTCCTTATTATATTCCAACCAGAAACAATTTTTGCGGCTACATTGATAGACTTTACCTGTTGTAGTTGAAAAAACTTCCTCCACCTGTGCTAACGGACAAACCAATTCTGACATTTTTATTTCGCTTATCATTTAAATCGATCAAAAATAAATATTATTTATAATCAATCCAAGTAAAACTGTAGATTATTTTGATTTAATATAAATAAGCCTTTTAATCCTTCATTATCCATAAAAAAAGAGGCCAGTTGATACTGACCTCTTACATGAATAACTTTATTTTATCGTTTTTAATCGTATTCTTCTTCCTCTTCTTCCTCCACTACAAGAACGTCATTACGACTATTAATTACGGTATTTTTTGTTTTTGTTTTATGCTTATTTATCTGTCTACGAAGAGATTCCACGGCAATATCTGTTGCCTCTTCAAAACTTTTTGCCTGCCCCTTTGCAAATAGCTGACTTCCTGGGATATTCAATTTAATTTCCGAAATTTTGTTTGCCTCATCATCGACATTTTCCAATCGCAGATAGCATTCGCCACCAATAATGGAATCCAAAAACTGCTCCAATTTTCCTGTTTTCTTTTTAATAAAATCGATTAGCTTTTGATCAGCAGTAAATCGAATAGATTGCACAGTAATGTTCATTTTTCCTCCTTTTTTTAAGCTTTTGGATGAGCTTGTTTATAAATTGACTTCAATCGTTCTGCTGAGTTATGCGTGTATACTTGTGTTGCCGCAAGTCCTGCATGCCCCAGCAGCTCTTTAATTGCATTTAAATCTGCCCCATTATCCAATAGGGCTGTTGCGAACGTATGCCTCAAAATATGAGGACTTCGCTTACCTTGTGTGGAAATCAGTGTCAACTGCCGATGTACGATATCGTAGATCAGCTTGGCGTATGCCGGCTTCCCCTCTTTAGTAACGATCAGTAAGCTATTATTAGTATCAACAAATTGTGTCGCTTTTTGTTGTAAATAGTTTTTCAATTCTTTCAATAAAAGATTATTGATCGGAACGAGGCGTTCTTTGTTCCTTTTACCTAATATAAGAATGTTTTTATTAAAAAAATCAATATCCTGTTCTTTAATTTTCAACAGTTCCGCTAATCGGATGCCTGTACCAAACAATAATTCCATCACCATATAATCACGGCAGGATTCAAATCCATCCTGCTCCTGCTCCATCTGATCCAATAAGCGCACCAATTTTTCCTTTTCGACAACTACCGGTAATTTTTTAGGAGTCTTTAACGCTTTAATAAGTGTCATGGGATTTTTGGCAATACATTCCTCACGTTGCAAAAATTTAAAATATGTTCGCAATGCAGACATGCTTCGGTTTACGGAGCTGGCATTCTTTCCAGATTCCACCATTTGCGCAAAATAATGCCGCAAATCACGGTACACGATATCCTGCACCATCAGTCCTTCCCGACCCAAAAAAGAATGAAACAGATCCAGCTCATGCTTATAAGCGACAACTGTGTGTTCTGAATATCTTTTTTCAATTTGCAAAAACCGAATAAACTCCTTTTCCAACATTTTTCCCTTGCTATATGGCTTAAATTACAAACTTAAAAGCACAAAAAAAAGGGAAAAGCATTGCTTTTCCCTTTATATTTTGAAATTATCAACGAATCAACTAGTTAGCTAGATCTTGATTCAAAGATTGTTTGTAAATCGCTTTTTTCACTTGAATGCGACGAGTTACAGATCTCTTTTCGTAAGCTTGACGTGAACGCAACTCTCTTAAAACTCCAGTTTTTTCGAATTTCTTTTTGAAACGTTTCAATGCTCTATCTAAAGATTCTCCTTCTTTTACATTTACGATAATCATGCGTTATATATACCTCCTTTCGCCGCTTTTAAATTTAAAGTGGGACAAAGGTAAGCTATTATTTTTAAAAAGGGAAACAAAATTGTTTTTTTATAACAATTTGAATTCTTCCAGTAAAATCTGAAGGGGTTTCTCTTTGGTACACAATGCCGTATGCCATCCCAACTGATTAGCTGTTGCCAAGTGCTGCGGACTATCATCGATGAACAAAGTTTCTGCAGGGTCCAATTGTTGTTCTGTCATAACCAACTCAAAAATCTCCGCATCAGGTTTACGCATTCCCACCAAATGAGAGTAATAGGTCTTTTCAAAAAAAACTTCATTGTCTGCAACGCCATATTTCTGCTGGATATCATTCATACAATAGGCATAGTGAATAGCATTGTTATTGCTTAATAAGAAGGTCCGATATCGATCTTTCAACTGAAGTAAAATTTCATGATTACCTTTTGGTACACCAATCAGCAGGCTATTCCAGGCAGCGTCTATCTCGTCGTCCGCCAATGCCGAATTTTGCGCCAATTCTCTTATTCCATCCCGAAATTGAGCCGAATCAATTTTTCCTTTATCAAAATTATCAAAAAGTGCACTTTGACCATGATGTGCAAATACAGCATCTACATTCCCTATACCTAACTGAGTAAAAGCATCTTTCAAATTCACAAAGTCGATCATAAAGATCACATTCCCATAATCAAGAACAATATTTTTAATTTTTTCCATCGAATTATTTTGAAATATCGATACAAATATCGATAATTGCATCGTCAAAAGTGCACAACAGCTGTTTAAATTGACAAAATTACAGACCTGCTCCTATAGCTCAGTCGGTTAGAGTAGAAGACTCATAATCTTTTGGTCCCTGGTTCGAGCCCAGGTGGGAGCACAAAGCAAAAAAGCGGATTTTCTAGCTAGAAAATCCGCTTTTTTGCTTTATCATACCGACCGCCTTTTTGGTGCAACAGCTACGGCGTGATCATCTTTTTAACGTTCCAATCGCCCAGTACACGATCCAGCTTATATATATCCCGTTTTTTTTCCGGAAGCTGATGTGACCATTCCACACGCTTGGAGAGATTCAATGCCCCGGCTCCTTTCGATCCCAATTCGGCGTAAAACACGGTTTTATGCTTATCTGGAAACAAGCTATCACCCTTCCATTCATTCCACCCTTCAGGAACAATATGAGCTCCCAAAGTACAATCTACCAACACCGTATTGGCGTAGGGACGCCATGGTCTGCCGAGAAATACTTTATCGACAGCTGCATCTGCAGCGACAAAATCACACTGCTCAAAGACATAACCGTACTTTTGCCCCTGAGGTGTAGCAGCAGCTGTGACATACGAATTTCGCAGGGATAGAATCCGGCATTGCTGAAAAAATGCAATGCCCGGCCCGAAAATAAAATCTGTTGTTCCGCTGATACTGCAATCGAAAAAATAGCTCCTTGCACCGCTTTTACCCAGATATAAAGTATCCTGAAAACCCAAAAGACGGCAGTTGACCAATGCTATCTGGTCACCTTCCAGATGAAGTGCCACCGCCTGCCCCACTGGACCAGCTGCATTTTCGATCGTTAAATCCTTGATGAGCACCCTACTCCCACGAACCAATAAGGTATAACTACTGAATGTCCCAAGCGTAAGATCCCCTCGCTCATCTGGACAGTCAACCTTCTTACCCGCATAATCATTAAATACAATCTTGGTATCGATAGCATCCTCACCTATAAGCTCAATATTTTCGATATACGTTGGGATCACTATTTTTTCATGATAAATTCCTTTCCTGATCCAAATCCGAACGGCCTGTTCACCGCGAAAAGCACGAACTGAATTTACTGCAGCTTGTATACTTGTAAAATCACCCTTTCCCTGTTGGTCTACTGTAATCAATTCGGGAGGAGCAGCCCGCCCACCTAGCACGGTGAACAGTATACCCAACAGTACGCCGACAGGCAGCATCTTAAATACATTTATTTTTCTCTTCATGAGTGTGTTTTTAGCATAAACCCTATTGCTGAGCTTATTATATTATCATACAATTTCAACTACCCTAAATAGTCAATAAGGCTAAAGTAGGATAGCATCATCCTTATTTTTCTATTCTAAACCAGTCTACTTCAGCATAACCACTATCATTGCTGTGCTTTTCTCTACTTGCATAGAGGCCTAATGCTGCACCAACCCACTTCCCTGGCTTAGCCTGAAATTGACCTCCCACGGGTATATATCTTTTGCCATCCAAACTATATGACCATTGACAGGAATTTCCATCTTTGACTACTACACGGATATACACAAAGTCATCCGGCAAAGAAGAAACGGACTGCACATTTTCCGAATGACCAGCATAGGCTCCTGAACAACGACCAGAGTAAAGTTGAAATTGACCTTTATCTTTACGTATAAAAAGCTGGGAATAATCTTCACCGACCACCACCAGTCCTGCTTTTTCACCAAGTTCCTTCTCATTGGGACGCAGTCGTATTTTTGCTGTCGCATTGAAATTTTCTGCAGGAAACTTTTGCGTCATAATATAAGGCGCCGACATTAGGTTTTTACTGCCTTGAGGCTCTTGTTGGCTATAGAGCCGGAGCTTACCCTCATGTGATGGCATAAGCCAAGTACCATCCGGATTAGCCTGCCATTGCCACTGCAATCCTAAATGAGGAGACTCAAACTCGTCCGATTCCCGAGGATTGACCGGAGCAGAGACCTGCTTTCCGACGTTAGGTTTCCTATAGGTAGTCACGGGGGTACCTATGCCATTTCCATCGCTATCCTCGCCGATGATGGGCCAATTCTCTTTCCAGACCATCGGCTGAAGATGCACCACACGTCCCAGGGCTTCTTTATCCTGAAAGTGGAAAAACCAGTCCTCCCCAGAAGGAGTATCTACCCACGCACCCTGGTGCGGACCATTAACTGCCGACTTGTTCTGCGCCATAACCACCTTACGCTCATAGGGCCCATAGATATTTTTCGAACGCAAAACCAATTGCCAGCCCGTGGAAACCCCACCCGCTGGTGCAAACAAAAAATAGTATCCATTCCTCTTATATACTTTGGGCCCCTCAATTGTAGGGTCCAATTCATGCCCATCATAAACAATTGTACCGCGATCCAATACACGAGTTCCGTCAGTACTCATCGTTGCTATTGCCAGAACACTTTTCAAGCCTGCACGGCTCCCCGCATAGGCATAAGCTAAATAAGCACGACCATCTTCATCCCAAAACGGGCATGGATCGATCAATCCCTTTCCTGGGAAAACCAACGTTGGTGCTGACCATGTTCCCCGGATATCCTTTGTTTTTATCTGATAGATTCCAAAATCCGGATCGGGATAATAAATATAAAATTCGCCATTGTGGTATCGAATTGAAGGTGCCCATACTCCTCCGCCATGTTGCACGCTACGGAATACCGCTTCGGGCACTTGCCGCTGCAGCGCATGACCTACAATCGTCCAGTTGATCATATCTCTGGAATGTAGAATAGGAAGGCCTGGACTGTGATGAAAACTGGAGGCAACCATATAATAATCTTTCCCTACACGGATCGCGTCCGGATCGGAATAATCAGCATGGATAATAGGATTTTTAAATTTTCCATTTCCAAGATCCGGACGCCACACCTCAGAAGTGTAATTCTGTCCGAATGCCAATAAACAGCTAGTCAAGGTCATATAAGCGATCAGGCAACTCATTCCAATCGTTTTATTTTCAATTCTTATCATAAAATTCGAGCATAAAATATTCATTTAAATTCTTAAGCTCATTTCTATAGCCAGCATGCTATGAAATGACGCCTTAGGTTTATCTGCTACTTTTTAAAAATTGGTTACCAGTTAAAAATAGCTTTTTACGAATGTATTCTACTATTTTTTCTACGCAAACGATCTCAAAAGAACCATCGGAACCGACCATTCAACCTGCTTAACTAGCAATCGTCTTTGAACGCACCAACCGCCAATCATACGCTATTGACCTTTAAGGCTTTTGCGGCAACTTTTTAACAATAGTCAAAATTTAATCGACGGGAAGAATGAGAAATACGTTTGATCTAAGCTAGGTGATATCAACAGCAAGAGGCTAATATATCCATTCAAGCGCGATCCAAACATCAATCTTATTTGTAATTATTCTAAATAAAAATGTAGATTTGCGCCATTCACACCATGAGACAACATTGGATAGCTACATTGAAAGGGTCGAGTGAGGCCTTTGAATCCTTATATGACTTAGTATACAGAGAGCTTTTTGCCTATGGCATGATGCTAGGATATTCGCGTGAAGCCGTAAAAGATGGTATACAACATCTATTTTTAGAATTATGGGAAAAACGTGACCGCCTGCCTCCTGTCGATAATATCAAATCATATTTGATGACATGGTTGCGCCGTATTCTGAATGACCGTCGGTTATTGGATGAAAAATTGGCGATAACAAATTATCGGTCCAATGACAATGCTCCTTCACACGAGACGGTCCTCATACAACAGGAATCCATTCGCGAAGCGAGTACCCGTTTAATTCAAGCTTTGGAATCCCTCACCCCGAAACAAAGACAGGTGATTGATCTCAGGTTTTTTCAAAACAAGTCTTATGAACAAATTGCATCTGAAACTGGAAATAGTCAACGAACAATCTATAACCTTGTTTATGAAGCCATTAAGGTTTTAAAGAAAAAAAATGAAAAATAATCCGGTAAAAAACTGGATTTCTCTCCTCTACACTCATATATACATGAAAAAAATTTACAACGATAGCGTTGATTTAGTAACCGATGAGAGTTTTGTGTCTTATCACAATGGAAACGCAAAACGAGCGGAAATTCATTTTTGGACGACATGGATTGCAGAAAATCCAGATAAATTACATCTTGTTACTGAAGCAAGGACGATGTTGGATGCCCTAAACGTGCATATCAGCGAAGGGGAATTGCAAGTTGAAAAAGATAAACTATTTGCAAAGCTGGAAAGCAAAGCAACTGCAAAAACACATCAGCTAGGAGGAAAATGGCGATGGATTGCTGCAGCTTCTATCCTACTCATCGGTGCATTTTCATTCCATCAGATTTTTCTTAAAGGCACGACTCAACCTACGCTCGCCTTACATCCTACCTCTACTGAAGAATGGCTTCATGTCGCTACCAAAAATGGCAGAATGATCAAGGTTAACCTCAGTGATGGAAGCCAGATTACGTTGATGGGTGGAAGTACACTACATTATCCAAAACATTTCAGTAAGGATACCATGTGTGTTCTGCTGAACGGTGATGCACACTTTAATATTTCAAAAAACGCAGGCCGCACATTTGCAGTAAAAACAGATAATGCCTTAGTGACGGTATTGGGGACACAATTTTTGGTGGAGCAAGTTGATTCAAAAAACACCCGTGTAAGTTTGTTTTCCGGAAAGATTAAACTGACCAACCGCAACAATAAAAAACAAATTCTGCTCAATCCTGGGCAACAGGGGTATGTCACCACTACGAATATCCATCTCGATAAATTTGCGCCCACACAGATCAATAATTTTCCGGAAGGTATTTTACATTTTCAAAATGCTCCTTTCGCTGAAGTCGCCCGGAAAATGACGCAATATTATGGCATCCACCTCTCCCTACGCAAACCCGATGCGCGATGGAGATATACCGGGCATTTTGAGAAGCTGCCTGTTGAGGCTGCACTCGCCGCGATTTGTTTTTCAAAAGAATTGTCATCAAAAAAAATAGCAAAAGATACGTATGTGCTTTATTAAAGAAACAGTAAGACGAACCTTCTTATTGAACACCATTTTCCTACTATCCGCTGGGGCCGTTTCCGCACAAAGCACGCCCGGGCAAGGAACCTTGGAAACTGCTTTTAAATTATTGACCCAGCAGCACGCCGTACATTTTTCCTACGACGCTTCCATCGGACTGCAGCGCCGTGTTCCTCTTCCCACGGCCAAAGAGAACATAGACACGTATTTGTCTAGGCTAGCATCGACACATCAGCTGCGCTTTCAGCGAATCAAACGCTCTAACGTTATTGCCGTCAGCAAGGCAGCTAAGCCCATATTGCTCAACGGTGTAGTGACAGATGCAAAAAAAGGCTTGCCATTGGCCGGAGCGACGCTAATACTTAGGAAAGAAAACAAAACCTATCGCACTGATAGTTTAGGACGATATCGCATACTGACCGCAGCTGAAAATCGCGGCCAGGAAATTGGAATACGTTACTTGGGCTATCAAAATTACGACATTAAGGTGGATACCGCATTTCAGCGGATCAAACTGGTTCCATTAGATCAACAACTTGAGGAAGTATTTGTCAGCAGCACCTACGAAGCACCGAAACTACGCGAAGAGATGATTGGGAGTGTGTATACGATCAGCGCCAAGGATTTGCAAGCCGACCGGCCAATAGAAAGCGTAGATAAAATGCTGGAAGGACTAGTGCCGGGATTATATGTCGAACCCAGCACTTCCCTAGGCACCCCTGTTAAGCTTCATATTCGCGGCCAGGGAACACTGACAAACCTAACAAGCAATACCGGACGATCGACCTCTTCGCAGCCGCTGTACGTTGTTGATGGTGTTGTTGTACAAGAACAGGAAATAGGCGATGCCAATTCACTATTCACGGGGGAGACCTTGCTGAATCCGATCGCAGGAATCAACCCATTGGATATTGAATCCATTTCAGTACTTAAGGATGCTGCCGCAACAGCAATCTATGGCGCAAACGCGGCAAATGGTGTTATTTTGATCACGACCAAATCTGGTCGCAGTGGCAAGGCACAGCTAACAGCCTCTTACAATACCGGGGTCTCCACGTTTATCAACCAAATGAAATTACTCTCCGGACCGCAATACTACGAATTACTGCGAGAGTTTTATATAAATACGGGCTCAACGGCAACTGATGCCTCAAAAAAGGCAGGTAGCAACACCATCGATACCGACTGGTTTGGACTGACGTCACGTAATGCACGTTATGATAATATCAATCTGTCTCTTTCGGGCGGGAAAGGTAAAGATACATATTATCTTTCCATGGGCTACCGTAATCAGCAAAACGCCAGTCCTGGAAATGGTTTGAAGCAATACACAAGCTCTATACGTTATTATAATCAGTTTAGCGACAGGCTTCAAATGACCACCACCATATCGCCGGCACTGATGCGGCGGGAAGGTCTCGACCAATTCGCCAATGCCGCTTATATGCCGCCCAATATAACCCCCTATCAGGAAGATGGAAGTTACAGCACCTTCTTAGGCCTCGTCAATCCAGTCGCAGCATTAGCCGAAAATACGGATAAAGCGTTGGCTTTTACAGGGACCGCACGGATCGAACTGCAATATGCACTTTTACCTTTTCTAAGCTTGCGCGGAGCGATAGGCGGAAATATGCTGCAGTCCAAGCAGGAAACTTTTCTTTCGGGTATCGCCGGCGCCTCCATTGCCAAAGATGGGCGTCTGCGCATCAATGACCGAACGACATACAGCTGGACTTCCATGCTACAGCTTACCTACAGTCCAAAATGGCGAAGTGGACACCGCTTTGTCGGAATTGCGGGGATGGAGCTAAAAGATCAATACAGCAATTTACTAGTTGGGCAGGGTAGCGGATTTACCTACGACCGCGTCATCGCAATCGGGCTCGCAAGCACCAAGACGTCTTCTTCGTCGAAAATCTCGGACGCGACAGTATCCAACTATGTCCAGATGAACTACGACTATGACAAGCGATTTTATGCTTCTCTCAGTGGCCGTGCAGATCAGTCGTCTATGTTTGGTGGCGACAAACAGGTGGCGCTGAATGGAGCGCTTGGATTGGGATGGAATATCAGCAATGAAAAATTTATGCAAGCCATTCAGGCAATAGACTTTTTGCGTTTACGCGGTAGCTTCGGAACGACAGGCAATTCGCGGATTGGATCCTATGCGTCGAGAGGTTTATACAAATTCAACAATGTGACCTATGGCGGACAGATAAGTGCAAGCCCATCTTCTTCTGCGGCGGAAAATCCGGACTTAGGCTGGGAAACGAATATCAAGTTTAATGTTGGCGTTGACCTGAATGCTTTCAATAGGTTACGTGTGGCACTGGATTTATACCGAAACAATATCCGCAATCTGATCGCAAATATCAGTGTGCCACTGGAAACAGGTTATGGTGGTATGCCGCTCAATTCAGGAAACATGTACAATCAAGGACTGGATTTGAGCGTTGCCTACCAATGGTTAAAACAGTCCAAGGTCACATGGAACAGTACACTTATCGGTGGCTGGAATAAAAACAAGGTGACTTCGTTTAATAATCCATTGATTGAGCTGTATGCTGCAAACTCCTCAGATAACATAGGTGCAGGCCAGCGGGTAGGATACAGCGCTACATCATTGTGGGGGATCAGATGGGCCGGCGTAGATCCCAATACCGGGGAGGAAGGTTTCTACACCCCCAATGGTGATGTGGTCAACAGAACCGAAATACGGGCTATGGGGCAGAGCGCCTACCAATTGCTGGGGAATGCGATGCCCGATTTTCAGGGTAGTCTTATTAACAATTTGGGATGGAAGGGATTTCAGCTTACGCTCAATTTACAATATAATCTTGGTGGCAACAAGTTTGTAGCCACAACCTATTTACGGGATGGAAATAGTCTGTCAAACTCCAATATGTCGGTCAATTTGCTGGATCGATGGCAGCAGGTGGGCGATATCACGGCAATTCCAAAGCTAAACTCCAGCTCACCAGTTAATAACTCTTCCCGCTATTTGTACAGCATGACCTATATCAAGCTAAGCAACGCTTCCTTAAGCTATCGTTTGGCCGATCGTTTAATGAAACGGATGGGTATAGGACAGACAGCATTGAGCTTCAATGTAACCAATGTATTCTATTGGTTCAAAGACAAAAGTCCGGCGGGCAGAAACGGCATCCGCGAATACCGATTTATCTATCCTGAGACACGTAACTTTTCGATTGGTTTACGAACCACACTTTAATCTTTCAATAATTCGAGTTATGAACATAAAGACACTAAGTGTTGCTTTCCTTTTGGCCTGGAGCACAATGAGCTGCTCAAAATTCTTAGATAAAGAACCGGAAAACGAGGTTTCGGTAGACCTTATTTTCTCCGATATGCAGGGAGCAAAATCAGCCCTTGCAGGGGTGTACAACAACCTATTTCAGTCGGACTACTACAATGGTGTACGCATGGTTTACCCCGATCTACTCGGTGGCAATTTGACATTTGCCGCAGCGGGTAGAACAACGCTGTTAGATGTCTATTCATTTGAGACTGATGCTGACAATGATACGATGAACAAACTATACAGCTATCAGTACACGCTGCTCAATGCCATCAATAATATCATCAAACGCGTCCCGGCAATAACCAATATCAGTACACTTGAACGCAACCATATCATGGCGCAGGCGTATGGCTTGCGGGCATTGGTTCATTTTGATCTCGTACAGTTCTATGCGCAGCCCTATCTTTATACAAAGGATGCTTCGCATATGGGTATCATACTTGCCAAAAGCACAATTCTCCCCAAAGATGCACAAATAGCACGTTCTACCGTGGCAGAAGTATACCAACATATCGAAAGTGATCTGAATCTGGCTGATTCGTTATTTGCCAATAGCAAAACCGTATTTGAGGGCAATGCCAAAATATACATGAGCCTACAGGCAAGTAAAGCGCTTCAGGCAAGGCTGGCCCTCAATCGCAACGATTGGCAAAAGGCTTATGCCTTCAGCGCCGAACTGCTCAAAGCAAACTATTCCCTTTATAACCATGCTGAGTACATCGACAGCTGGAAACAGGCCAATACCAAAGAATCTATTCTTGAGCTGGCCGTTCCGAGCAATTATTCCGGCAACTCAATCGGTAGTTACTATGTCAAGGAGGCCAGTAATTCCTATTATCAGTTTAGGCCAAGTCAGGATCTCCTCGGACTGTTTGGCCAAGATGATGTAAGAGCAGCCGGTGGGATATTTAAATATCCAACACTACAAACGGCAGTAACTAGTGTCAAGTTGATCCGCCTCTCGGAAATGTACTTGATTCACGCGGAGGCAGCAGCTGAACTAGGCTATACCGATGAGGCTGTTTTGAGTTTGAATGCCATCCGACTCCGCGGTAATCCGAAGCTCGGAGCTTACGTTTTCAATACAAAAAATCTGTTGATCAATGAGATCCTTGACGAACGTCGCCGCGAGCTCTGTCTTGAAGGACTTTTATACCTTGATTTGATGCGCAGGGGGCTATCTGTTAAGCGCAATGACTGTACAGGGACAAACTGTAACGTCACTTTTCCAAATGATCATATGGTATTGCCCATCCCAAAGCAGTCGGTGCTTTCCAATAAGCGCATGATACAGAATCCTGGCTATTAATATTAATCAGCAACACTAAAATACAAATTAATAAAATACGACATGAACAGTTTAAAAGCAATCCTTAAGTTATCCAAATTCGTCACTATCTGCAGTATCCTATTTTCCACCATCTCCTGTAGTAAAGATAGTACCGTGGCTCCGGAGCCAGAATATGTTCCTAAGCCAGACAATAATGCTATCGCTACCTTTACGAGTTCGGATCCTTATTTTGAACTATATATCTACCGTTTTGATGAGGCCACAGAAACCTGGGGAAAACGTATCCGCGCACATTATCCCACAGTGTCTAAAACGGACACCACATACATGGGCTTTACCAATCCCTATGTAACCGATAGTGGAGTCAATCTTTTCCAGATGGTCACACTATACAGCGATAAGATCGGTACGACAAACATCAAAACGGCAGGTATCAATGTAGACCAGGTATTGCAATTCTTACCCGATCAGCATAACAGCCAGCTCGGTAAAGTGACTGTAAAGGAGCAACAGGTAAAAATCTACAAGAAAACCGAAGCTGCCACAGAACGGAAAGATATGGAATTTTTCGAAATCAGTATCAGTGGTGCGGGAACCTACGATTTAAAACAGGGATTAATCGACCTGGAGGTTAATTTTAACGAGACAGCGATCGGTGGATCCAATAAAGTTACCCGTAAATATAAATTAAGTACCAAAGCGTTAGAATTGTAAATAACAAATGATACGAAGATTACTTGTATTTGGTTTATTGGGCGTCGTCGTGATCTTACTGTCTTTTGTGCAGGATCAAGATATTCCTGATATCGCCTTATGGCGCAAACTATATTCCTCAGGCGATAGCAGGCGATGGCCGAAACCACATCTGGATGATGATGTAAAGGCAAACTTTGTCGATATTGGCACCTTGCCCCATGTTCAGTATCCTGCCGATAACCCGTTTAGCAAGGAAAAGTCGGCGCTGGGGAAAATACTATTTTTCGACCCCAGGCTTTCGGCTACAAAACAGTTGGCCTGTGTGAGCTGTCACGATCCACAACTGGGCTGGGGCGACGGCAAGAGTGTGGCCCATGGACATAGTCGACGAGTAGGAAAGCGAAATGCCATGACCCTCTACAATGTCGGCTACTACCGTTCCTTCTTCTGGGATGGACGGTCGTCTTCATTGGAAGCGCAGGTATTGTTTCCGCTAACCGACAGTGTGGAGATGAACACCGATCACCAAGTAGCTGTTCGCCATATTCAGGAGATCGCTGGTTACGCCCCTTTGTTCCAATCGGCCTTTGGAGACAGTACGGTCAATATCTTGCGCATTCAACAGTCGATTGCAACTTTTGAAAGGGGCATTCGTAGTTATAACAGCAAGTTTGACCGCTTTGTCCAGGGAAATAAGAATGCGATGACGGATGAAGAGGTATGGGGGCTGCATCTTTTTCGGACAAAAGCACGTTGTATCAACTGTCACAATACGCCTCTATTTTCAGATAATCAGTTCCACAACGATGGACAGACGTTATATGGTACCAAGCAGCAGGATTTCGGCCATTACCATATTAGTGGTAAACAGGAAGATATAGGCGCATTCCGAACGCCTTCGTTGCGTGAGATTACGCTAACTGGCCCGTGGATGCACCACGGTAATTTTCCATCGTTATTAGATGTCGTACAGCTCTATAACCTCGGTAATCCCGAACCAATACAACGCAGCGTGACGATAGACCCAAAAACAAGGCCTATACATTCGCCAAAGCTCAAAAAGCTAAACCTTAGCAATGAAGAGATTAATGCTGTGCTCAAATTTCTGGGAGCAATCAGTAGTAGTACACAACAACGTATGATGACTCCTAAATTGCCCGAATAAAAAAATCCTCATCTTGCGATGAGGATTTTCATACCCTTTTCTATTTCACAACCTTTTCTATAGCTCCTTCCTATTATCATCGGATTCAATATCAATCAGTTTATTGTAAGGATCTATGCCTACCTGTTCGGGCTTTTGATCAACAACTAGCGTCAGGGTATTATTGATCCGATCAATTCTATGCTTTTTTAAATAAAGTTCCTGCCGGTTATTTCCATCTTTGGCTTTTTTACCGGAGAAAACGCCAACTTCAATATAATCTGCAAGAGGCAAAGACTTTATTGTCAGCCGATCCGATTTTTTAAATGAGAGCGCCTGCTCCCCTGCGTCACTATAGCTTTTTTTTCCATTGCCATCAACACGATATTTAGCTACTTCAAACTGGATATCGACCTGATACTTACCATTCTTTAGTTTCTTAGCGCTCACTTTGTCAATTTTATTATTATACAAAGTAATCGTTTCAAACATATCTTTGATCAGGTAGCGTAGGGAGTCTGGAGTTGCCTGCCTAAAGCTATCCACAAACTCGGTTGAGGTTGTGTATGGCGGATTTTGAAAAGCTGTGCGTTGCAAATAAGCTCGCGCAGTCTTGTTAAAAAGATCCTCACCCAAATAATCACTCAATGCGTACAGCACCAAAGACCCTTTTTGGTAATGGATATACATTTGATTCTCATTGTACATCAATGGCTTCTCCCCGAGCTTTTCGGCACTTCGCCCTTGCAAATAGCCGTCAAGTGCATCTTTAAAAAACTTACGCATTTGCCCTTTGCCATATCTTTTTTCCAACACCTTAAGCGATGAATATTCAGACATACTTTCGGACATTAAGGTCGCGCCTTGCACATTAGCCCCTACCACTTGATGGGCCCACCATTGATGGGCTATCTCATGGGCTGTTACCGCGTAGGGATAATCGACGGCATCTTCCTTCTTCTCATCGACATCGGCAATAAAACCGATTGCCTCAGAAAAAGGAATGGTATTGGCAAAAGACTGCGCGAAAGTTCCCGCTGTACGCGGAAATTCAATAATACGCAATTGTCGATGCGGATAAGCACTGTATTCTTTGGTATAGTAAGCCAAAGAAGACTTGCTGGAAGCCATCATCCGATCGAGGTTGTAGATATGCCCCTTATGGTAATAAATCTCCAAATTAACACCATTCCACTTATCTTTTTTGACTTCATACTGCGCCGAATTAAAAGCAAAAAAGTTGAGGATCTCTGAATCCATTTTGTACTGATAATACTTGCGGCCATCTTTTTCCCACTCCTTCGTCAGATATCCCGGGGCAATAGCCAACTGATCTTTAGCGGTGCTTACGGTCGCTTCGAAACGGATCCAATCCGCATCGTTGGAGATATAATTATCTTGCAGTGCTCTTCGATCACTCTGCGGGGCCATCCGATTTCGAAACGGTAGACCATACTTCTTGCGCACATCATTATCCACCAGCTCGCCCCGGTCCAGATAGCCTATATTCGGAAAAAGCATATTATTGATAAACGTACCATTTCCTTTCACTGGTGACTTTTCATTTATCCAGGTATTGGCTGGACTTTCCGTACTAAATTTTAACACAATGGAATCTCCCGGAGCCATGGGCTTATCGAGCTTATAAATATTAAAATTATATACATCGTCGGCAGAAAGCAGCTTATTTGGCACATTGAAAGAAAATTGATAGTCGTAATCATTATAATTGACAAAAATAGAATCGATAGCGATATTGGTCTTATTTTTCAGTACATAGGCTGCTGTTGCTTTAAAACTACGCGTATCCGGAAAAATATCGAGATTAAACTGAATATCCACGACGCGTGGCTGCGGACGATATTGATATTTCTTATATTTCTTTTCCCATTCGACGGCCTGTTTTTCACGATCCAAACTTGTATAATAGGGGTTTTTGACGTGGTTTTCGTAGTATATTGCACTGCCGATACCAACAAAACCTAAGAAAGCGATCACCACTATCGCACCTGCCGTCGGGCTCCAGTTGGCCCTAAGAATAGCCCAGCGCTCCCTGAAGCCCGAAAAACTACCTCTCCGCCACAATACTAGTGCGAGCGTAGCAAAAACAACCGCGAAGAGCAGCCAATAGATCCGATACGTCAAAAAGGGAAGTACATAACCAAACCCGTCCATATCGGAGTAGTCAAGACCTGGCCCCTGATTAAACTGATAGATTTCCTGTTCAACTCCGACCATAGACAAAAATGGCAATCCAATAAATAAGGTCAGTAGCACAAAGAATCCAGCCAGGTAATTTTTGAAAACCGTATGGACAAACAGTGATGTAAAAAGCCATACCACATCAGACAGCATACCATAGACCATCAAATGCAGCACATATTGTTTGATTTCAAAATTGTAATAACGATGGTAAACCTGAAAAGCCATACAAGTTAAGATCACAACGCCCAACAGGGTCAACTGCATCAGCAGGACGGCGATAATTTTAGATCCCATAAAAGCCCAGTTGGGAGCTGCTGTAGTATCCAGTAGCCCTCCCATCCGCGTAATGGTTCCACGGTGGACTAAAAGTCCTATAAAAAGAAAAGTCAGGATCAGCAGGAAAAACTTAAACGTACTCCCCGGGATCATTAGCATTTTCCAGGTGACGGGATATGTCGACGTTCCGAAGATCGATCCGATGGTACTTGCCATCAAAATAATGAACAATACCCCGACGAGCGTCAATATTAAAAAAACGGGATTTTTAACAATATACCGATAGTCGTATCGTGCCATTGTCCATGTTGTTTTCAAATAATGAAATGTCGAAAAATCATAGCTGACCTTAGGCAAATTGATCCGGAAGATACTGTCAAAGTTATTCTTTGTTAAACGAGCTCCTTTTTTTGTCGATTTAAAGGAAATCGAATGTTGGGAGAATGAAAATAACATGTAAAACCCACCAATGAATAAGGCTGCGACAGCGAGCCAAATGAGGCGGTTATAAATAACTGCTCCCGTAAAGGGCAGATTGTTGACATTCTTCTCCTCTGGCGACCAGTACTGGGTATAATACGAGATGGCACTATCGCCAAAAGGATCGATCAATGCACCGACAAAACGATTGTCCATGTTGTTTGCCAGACTCTGAACAAGCACCTGAAGAATAATAAGGATCAGCACGGCAACAAAACCAACGTATACGTTTCTCGTCAACGTTACGAGTACGAAGATAATGGCACTAAAAATAACCAGATTGGGAATAACCTGTACGATATAAGTCTGTAGATAAGCCCAAATATCCACTGGACCCAATAAGGATTGATTGATGCCTGGTACAAATTGTGCCACAACAATACCAACGGTTGACGCCAATACAATAACCAATACCACGGCTACCGACCCAAAGAATTTGCCCAACAGGTAATCCGTTTTTGAAAAGGGGTAACTGAACAGTATCGTATGCACCTGATACTGAAAATCACGATAGACACAGGCTCCAACAATGGAGGGAATCAAAAAATAAATAATTGTTGACATCCCATTGACCATACCATTAATTGCCCAAGGAGAGTTTCGGATGGTGTTGGATGAAGTGGTCGCCGTTACACCGTCAAAGATGCCCAGCGATGAAAGCATAATAAACAGCGAGAGTGCAAAGAACAGCGCCATGTAGATATAGACAGCCGAACTTTTAAACCAGCGCGTAAATTCAAAATTAAAGATAGCTTTAAACATGGCGTTGATCATTTTTTAGCGCAACAAAATAGACATCTTCCAATTGACCTTGGGCATTCACAAATGACTCATCCGGACGCTCATCACTGTGCACCCTAATGTTGAGCGTATTGTCCTGATTGTAATTGGTCGAAATGACGTTAAACTTTTGAGTATACTCGTCCAATTGATCTCTACTGATGATACGTACCCAGATCTTTCCCTCCAATTGGTCGATCGATTCTTTCGGAGTACCTCTCAAAAGGATCTTACCACCATTTAGAATAGCTAACTCATGACATAATTCGCGTACATCATCGACAATATGGGTAGAAAAAATAACCGTATGATCTGTACCTATTTCCCGTAGGACATTTAAAAAGCGATGTCTTTCCGCTGGGTCAAGTCCCGCGGTTGGCTCATCTACAATAATCAATTTTGGATCATTCAGCAACAACTGGGCAATACCAAAACGTTGTTTCATACCCCCCGAATAACCGCTTACATTTTTATTGCGCACGTCCCAAAGATTAGTCACTTCAAGGACGCGGTTGATAATAGCATTGCGGTCCGCCTTGGATTTGATTCCTTTGAGTTTAGCAAAGTATTGCAGCAGATCGGAAGCCGAGAGGTTGGGATAAACACCAAATTCCTGGGGCAGGTAACCCAAAACTTTCCTCAAATCCAGCTGATTTTTTAACACATCGATATCGCCAAAAGTAATACGGCCACTGTCGGGTTTCTGAAGCGTAGCGATCGTCCGCATTAAAGAAGACTTACCCGCACCATTCGGCCCCAGCAAACCAAACATTCCGGGTCTGATTTCTAAGTCTACATTGTCTAACGCTTTGACCCCATTCGAATAGGTCTTACTAAGGGTTTCTATGGATAAATTCATAATTAATTTTAACTGTTAATAGTAGGTTAGTATACCAAAACAATGATATGTTACATGAATATAGTAAAAGTTAAAAACAAACGAAAAGGAAAGACCAAAATACCCACACCCACCCTGCCTAAAAACAACTGAGCCACTCTGGGGGAGTGGCTCAGTCATTGGTCGCGATGGCTATTTTAGCATCATCTCGCGGATATACTTCACTGGCGAGTTTCCAAAACTCAGGAACGTCTCATGGAACTTTTTCAAATTGAACTGTTTACCTTCTTTTTGCTTAACAGCCTCCCGAAGTTCATAGATTTCTTTATACCCAGTGTAATAAGAAGTCAGCTGAACACTGCTTACCGACACTCTCTTCCATTTACCCGCTGCTTCGGCCTGCTGTTGAAAGGCTTCATCCACCAACAGATGCATGGCGTCTTTCTCGCTCATATTCTTCACATGTACACTGTAGTCCAATATGGCATTGCAAACAGCACGCAGATGCCATTTATACCACATCAACCACATTTCGGGCGCATTGTCACCGTAACCGTTTTCCAACATCATCTGCTCGGTATACACTGCCCAACCTTCAATCATAGCACCATTTCCTAAAATACTCTTGATGAGACTTGGCGATTGGTTGGCATAGACCAATTGGGTGTAATGCCCCGGAATAGCTTCGTGGATATTAAGTATCTGCAGGATGTAATGGTTATACTCTCTCAGATAACTCTCCTTATCCTCCTTCGTCCAGCCACTTAGACTACCGACATTATAATAGGTGTTACCTCCTTTATCATATGGCCCCGGCGCACTGATTGATGCGCCCGCGACACCAGCCATATAGGCGGGCTCTTTACGCACCACCAGCGGTTTACTCTCGTCGATATACAGTAAATCTTTCTGTTTGACAAAAGCGACCAATTTAGGTATCTGCGCTTCGATAGCCGACTGAAAGTCTTCTGCTTTGACATGATTTACCGAAAGGGTATCGATCATTTTTCGGATGACAGCCAAACTATCTGCAGGCACAGCTGATTTCCCAAAATACTTTGGCCAAAGTTCCTTGCTGATGTTATACATTTCGCCATGCAGATAGGTTTTCCGTGCAAGCGCAGCCTGATAAACCTGTTCGGCAGTGGATCCAGACTGTATATCAAAATCGAATTTTTTGTCGTAAAGCGCTTTCCCCAATCTAAAACTCCGTGGCGAAGGATTAGGCGTTACTTTTAAAAACTGTACATACCCGTTTATCGCCGCAACAGCTTCCTGGCATGCCTTCCCAATGGCTTCTTTTTCCGCAATTGATAGATCTGATTTTTTCAATGAATCCAGTAAGTCACTTTCAAAAACAGATAAACCACCCAGATTCTGTTGAATGGCCAAATCGGTCAATACCTGAGCCGGGTTTTTAAGCTGTTTCTTTGCAGCCTCATAATAGGCCGGAATTTTTATTAAACGCTGTTGAATGGCTTTAAGCCGCGTCGATAACGGTGCATAACGCTCTGCAAGCATAAAAGCGATGGTTCCTCCAACGTTGTAAGACGACGGGTTCCATTCATAGGCACGCTCTTGCTCTATCGACCAAATATTTGATTCAAGATAATTTTGAATCAAATGATAATCTGTCTGTTGCGATAAATTCAAAGAATTCAAATCAAAGCTTTTCAGGCTGTCCAACTGGTTTTTTGAAAATTCTAACCGTCGCTTTCTGGCATGCGCATCTGGTATGGCTAACAAAGAATCATACTGATGAAAACCCACTTGGGTAGCCCATTCTGGATTTTCTTTCCAAAGCTGCAGCATAAAACGGTCTTCATACGATTTAAACTTTTCATTCTTAGCGGTATCAGCAACAGTTTGACTGTTGTGAGCTCCTGATCCACAGGAAGCCATCAGCCCGAGTCCAGCGATCGCAAGGATATATATTTTAAGTTTCATTGGTGTAATTTGGCTAAAATTAACAAAAAAAACGAGCCATTACTTTTGCTTGTTCCAATAAGATAAAAACAGTTGATGCAATGCTGAAGGCTCCAGATCAATGGTTGACGCCGAATACATGATATTCAATTCTTGAGCAGATTCCTGGTAGGCCATCTTCCAAAGGAGTGATGGGAGTCTATCTTTATATTTAACTGGATTTTCTAAGGTAACAATGATCATGGTATCCCCACCCACTTTCTCCAAATCAATAGACTTTACATCTTTCCATTCCCCTTGACCAAAAGCTTTTGCCAATGGTGTAGTTTTTCCGAGAAAACACTTTTCACTAAGAACAATCTGTGCTGATTTATCCCGAAGGCTCAGCAAGTTTACAATCAACAAGATGAGAAGTACCAACAATACTCCGGCAGAAAAGATCGTGGGCTTAGCTTTAAAAACTCCATCAAACAATCCAATACTATAAAGTAATATGATGAAGAGTAGCAAACAAAATGCTGCTGAAATTAGCAGCAATTGCGTTGTTTTTCGCTTATTTCTGTAAAGATGTGTTTCATTCATGTGTTAGTTTCCCCAATTCACATTTAGGTTGTGCTTTTCCGCGTAAGCTTTACCTAAGGTATATACATTGTCAAAAGCACTGTTGATCTCGGGCATGTCATTCTTCTCAATCTTTTGAAGTAAAGCCTGCTTTTCTTCAGCCGAACCCTTACGATCACATAACTTTGCATAGGCCGTATATTCATTTTTATAAACGGGCAGGACTTTCTCGAATAATGCAATAGACTGTTCTTTCAATGCTTTCGCTTCCGCCTCGGAAACATTCAGCTCTTTGATATCCTTCAAGGCCTTTTCGACAACCTGAATCTTAATCTCGACTGACTTTTGAGCTTCATCGCCTACTTTCTTAGTGGAAGGCATGTCCGCAAATTCCACAGTCTCCTGCTCGAGGTGCTTGCCGTAGCGCTCAGGCACAAAATCTGCAATAAGATTGGTATTTAAAACAACTTTTCCGAAAAACTTATCCGGACTGGGGGATTGACAAGCCGTAAAAAACAAGCTCGACAGCATAAGAATAATAATGAGTAACTGCTTCATATATACATATTGTTTGTTCACAAAATAATTAATATTTATGAAACGGGCAAAACACGTCGCCCTCTGGCTTTCGTATATCCTTTCCTTCCATTGCCCTTTTTCGATGATAAAGGGAGATATAAGAACGGTACATATTGTACAAAATCTTAATTTTTAATAACTTAGTAAGTAATATAAAAGAGGTTAAAAAAAAGTCATTATGGGCTATTATATCGGTTACCACCCCATTTCAGAAAAACAAATAGAAACCTGGTGTTTTGATTTACGCCAAAATACTGAAAAGCTTAAGGAAATATCCGCATTTCATCGGCTCGTATAATTTCCGGTATATATATTTACACGCTGAATCTAAATCTGGTACAATGATTTGCCTATATTCTTTTTCGCATTAGAACTGCTCATTATATTATGATTTTAATTCTTTTTTTCATTATACTCACGCTTTTCGGAATTTTATATCTGCTGCGCGCGCTCATCAAAAATCAACAGCGGCATGTATCCTTTGTTGAATATACCGTTGTGACTGCTTACCTTTTAGCACTGCTACTTGCAGGGATTGGCTTTGTATTCCATTCGAGCCAATATAATCAACCGGTGGACCCTGTGGATGGAGACTGCTATATTCCCTTCGGCGGCAAACACATCCTATCGCTGTTTATCTATTTCGTTGCATTCAATATTTCAGCAGTAACCATCTGGATAAAAGGACGAAAAATCCCACCCCTACCTCTTGTTATGATGCTGGTGATGTTATTGATAGGCAGCGTGATGAGTGTATTTGTACTTATCCAGGTCAGTCACCACGACACATCTACACTGGATATGTATGTTGGTAATGAAGGAACTTTATACTTTATTTTTACACCAATTTGCAGCTTGATTATCGGTGTCGGATTAATCCGTAGAGTTATCTTAGAAGAAAAGGGATACGCCATGCGCAGAACTTATAGCAATCCCACCCTCAAAAAGATCAATACCTTACTTTCTTCCAAGCTGAATTATCCTTTATGGGCTATTATATTACTTTTTCCGGTCTTTGTGGTACTGACCATCATTCTCATCTTATTGGGGCAGGATCACGATTCAATGGTGAAAGTATTCACGGAGACAACTACTTGGGCATTTTCACAAAAAATGCATCCTCCCATTTTGGATCATAAAGGACACTATTTATGCACAGTCGCCGCGAAAGGTAATCCTGCCCTTGTTAAACCGTTGAGATTAGGCAAAAGGCACGGCAATACCATTATCGTCAATAGACAGCTTCAGATTGCCAATGCGTTTGAAGAAATTCTGAGTGATCTATCCCCTTCGATACACCGGTTTGTGCGGTATTGCTATGATAAATATGGTTTCAACATCTCCATCAAAATCAATTCAACCGGTGCATCAAATATGACTTATATTTTAATGAAACCCTTAGAATATATATTTCTGCTTTTCTTATATATGCTTTATATCGAACCCGAGAAGAAAATTGCCAAACAATACAACTAATATCTTCGCGCCACCATCTGTTATTTACAAAAATGACCTATAATCGAAAGCAAACGTGGGAATAAACTTTAGTCATTTTTAAATATCGGTCTTATTAACTGATATTGTAGGCCCAATCGGAATACATTTAGTCTCGCTGCACCAGGGTCGCTACCCAGCATCTGTCCAGTATAATCCTTTAATCCCCATGAATAACCAGCAAACACGGTATAGCGGTCATAATTTACATTAAATTGTAAACGTGGCCGCAGATCCATATCAATTATTTTCCCTCTGTCACGATCAAAATCTGTCTTGTTTCCCTGCTTGTCCTCAATACTACCTTTTTCCTTGATGCTCAATATTTTGGCAATATCCATACCCAACTGAATATCCATCGTCATGGGTTCAAAAAAGACGCGATAGCCGACAAACGGATTAAAATTGATAAACTGTTGATTAAGTTGGGTTTGACCACGGCTTCCATTCATAAATTCGCTTCCCGCTAAATCAATCTTTGTCTGCAATCTTTCGTAGGCGCCTTCGAGACCTAATATCAGATTGTTTGCAAAAATATAACGGTAGTCTAAAGCCCCACCTATGTTTATTCCATATTTTTTTCCATAGGGATTACTGGTATAAAAGTCCTGCTGGGTGGAACCAATCAACAAGCTCTTGGCCTCACTCCCTGCTCCTGTAAAGTTGGACACCCCAGAAGTCACACCCACACGAAGTTCGTGCGTTTGGGAGAAGGCCATAAAATGAGTTACACCAGCAAAGAGCCCGACAAGTAAAAGTCTCTTCATCATAAACTAAATGATAATTAAAATCGCTAAAAAATTATATATATCCGATCACTAAAAGTAAGAAAATTTATGTGATTGTACTTATTTCAAGCCTTTCTTTTTCTGTTGACATGTCGCGCATCGATCCAAATCGCTCAGCGGCGTTCCTTTCATGATGAAAAGATGTGGAGAGCATCTTGCTGTATTTATTAAACTACATCAATGGAAATGAATCGGTTCATGTTTACTTTTGTTCATTATGAAGACCTTAACATTTCTCTTATTTGGCAAAAATGAAGAAATTTTGCTTACGCTAAAAAGAATCATTGAGAGCACCCCTACGTGGAACGCAACGTTACTGCAAGAGTTGGATAGTTGTAAAGAGCATCTGATTGATTATCCTGTAGATGTATTATTGTTAAGCTCGGGGCTCTCGCTGCAGGAAGAACAAGAAATAACGGATTATCTATCGCAACTCCCTTATTCCATCGGCCTGATTACCCATTATGGTGGCGGAAGCGGGATTTTAAAAAATGAAATTTATACGCTGTTTCCAGACTTACTGCCAGGTTAATGCCGCCGAGAGCAGCGCATTATCCGAACGACACAACTGGAAACTGCTAAAATGTTTCTTTATTGAACTAGATCAATGGCGATCGGCTACTAAAAGGCTAATTTTGGATACTAAATAAAATGATCATGAACAAACAGAACTTTATAAAAAAGGGACTTTTAGGTTCCGGAATATTTACATCTAAAGAATCTTCAGCTGATATCTTGAAAAATGATATCGACGAGATAGGCCCCCTTGAAACCTTGAATGTGGAAGATACCAGCTATCTATCAGACAAATTAGAAAACCACAGTGTCCTCCATAAAGCAAATACTCGCGGGCATGCGGATCATGGCTGGTTACAAAGCAATCATACGTTTAGTTTCGCCAATTATCACAATCCTGAACGCATGCATTTTGGTGTATTGCGGGTACTAAATGATGATACAGTCGCTGCGGGAAGAGGTTTCGGTAAGCATCCCCACGATAATATGGAAATTATCAGCATCCCATTGGAAGGCGATTTGGAACATGAAGACAGCATGGGCAATAAAGCGATTATCCGAAAGGGAGATATTCAGATTATGAGTGCCGGAACAGGCATCATACACAGTGAATATAATAAAAACACCGATCAGCTAGTTAAATTTCTTCAGATTTGGGTGTACCCTAATCAACGGAATGTAAGCCCGCGGTACGATCAAATTACATTAGATATCGCACAGAGACAGAATAAATTCCAACAAATTATTTCGCCCAATCCAGAAGACGAGGGGGTATGGATCCATCAGGATGCCTGGTTTTCTATGGGTCATTTTGACAAGGACGTCCAAACAAAATACCAGATCAAAAAGGCCGGAAATGGTGTCTATATTTTTGTAATAAAAGGCAGCGTTATCGCTGAAGGGCAGCCGTTAGAAACCAAAGATGGTTTGGGAATTTGGGATGTCGCTGAAATTAACCTGAAAGTCACCTCAGCAGATACTGAAATCCTGTTGATGGATATCAGTATGGTATTGGACTAATTTTATACACTTAGACGTCAATTAACAAAAAGGTGAGCCTATGAGACTCCCCTTTTTGTTAAGGCTATTTATTATTTTTAGAAAGTAACAGAATTCAGCTTTTTATCAACCAAAATACCATCTATCGCTTTCAGATTGAAGTTGACATTGCGTTTTGCTTTCAATTTAATCTTAAATAAAACTTCAGATCCATTCAAGGTCTCCTTATTGCCAAGATTAACAAAAGTAGCATACAACGCTTTACTTCCATTGGTATGGAGACGATCGTTGGTATAATTGTTCATCTCTTTCAGATGCACAGGTTCGATACCGACATATTCAAAATCGCCCTGATTATACGGAAGAGCAAAACTAAGCGCATTGACAGCTTTAATATTCTCTCCGCTAATACTGATCTCTACGGTTTCTCCCGACTTCAAGCTTGTTTTTGAGGGAACCAATTTTAGTTTACCAGCTACTTTTTCTTCCTTTGCTGGTTTTGCACCACCTTCGATAACAACAGCGACATTGGAAATATCATAAGCGTCAATCAAATTGTTCTTATTGACATCACCATTGCTGACATAACCTTCAAAATCTCCATCACCCAATCGCAATCCCGTATAGTTAATATAAGATGTCAAATCATTATGATCGATCAATCGGTCATTATTAATATCGCCTGGTAGGTAGCTTGACGATCCTGGCACCTTAAACACATATAATTCTCTTCCGGAGCCAAAACCTCCCACAGCTTCAGAAACTGAAATTTTGATAAATCGGGCCACCGGATGAGTACCAAAATCAAAACGTTTCATTTCGCCATCACGTTTCCAATCAAAACTACCAGCTTCCGTCCAAGTATCCTTATCATTGCTATAAAAGACCTTTCCTTTTAAAAGGATACCATTTCCGCCATCGGTTCTTGGAAGATACTCAAACTTATCCAATTGATTAACAGATTTTAGATCTAAGGTCATATCAAACGGAACAGCTGTCTGTCCCCATTTTGTATGCCACATATCCCCTTCATCGTAATTGAACAATTTATTGATACTATTTCCGCCTTGGTTATCCACAGAAGTCTCTGCTTTGATTCCTTCGAAGGCAAATTCCAATGGATTTGCCTTTGTCTTTGCGGCAAATGTATTCCAATCTGAAACACCAGATTTATTGACAGCCCTAATTTTAAACTGGTAGTCCGTTTCCGCGGCCAATCCTTCGAATAGCAATTGACTGTCTTTGATGGTCGAATAAATGAGATTATTGAACTCAATTTCATAATAATCAGCATTTGCAACCTTTTCCCAGGTTGGGGTTAAGGTATAGGCTTGTGTATTTTGATCTGTGATAACAGCTTTGGGCGAAGTCAAAGCACCGGTCTGAACCAGATAGTTATCAGCTGGAGCATACTCGAAGCCCTCCAATTGTACTTCTATTGCAGTCGATGAGACATCCTGTTTGGCTAGTCGTACCAGCAACATCGGATTTTTCACCAAAGGTACTTTTTCAAATTCAGATCCCTTGGTTGCAAACTGATTCAGGTTTGGTTGTGCGTCGTAGAAATATACGTTTTCAGAAGTATTGAACGCTTCTAAGCTGTTCACTTCTTTAAGTTTATTATTTTTTCCATTGATCTTTACTTTCAATGCCTTCGGTGCTTTACTGACGTTGAAACGAATTTCGGTAGACTTCATTTTTTCAAATCCGTCAAATTCGCCCTGTGTTGGAGCAATCGCAAAAACAACTTTATTATTGTTTAACTGCGAAGTTAGGGATGTAGTTGCTCCCTTACCATACCGATAAGCCTCGGTTTTTCCATCATCATCATATTCCACGAAATTGGAACTCCCATAAGGATACACCTCATAAATACGTTGATCCTTTTTGATTTCCAATACATTATTATTCGGGTTGGTTACCGGAATAATAGCTCCATTTTTCACAAAAACAGGCAGCTTCCAAATAGGCACATTAAAGTTATTGATGATACGGCCACCCTGGTATTTTTCACCCGTAAAATAATCAATCCATTCACCATCCGGCAGGTATATACCATTGCGTATATCATTTCCCTTCTCATCCACTCGTGTTTCCTGATAAATCGGTGCCACCAGGAAATTTGGACCATAGAGGTACTGGTATTGCGTTGCCTTTCCAAGTGTATAAGCATTTGCTTGCTCTAAAAACATCGCGCGAATGATGGGCAGACCATCTACCGCTTGTTTTGCCACACTATAGCTGTAGGGAACCAATTGAGATTTCAATTTCAGATACAGACGATTGATCGAAGTAGCTGGCTCGCCCAAAGCATGAGGGTATTTCTCGTTCGAGCCCCAGCCATCCATATTGAGTTCCATGGGTGTCCAAGTCTTCCATTGAAAATCACGGATATTGACCTTGAAGTTTTTACCACCAAAGATCCCGTCCATATCAGAGGTAATATTGGGCTGGCCCGAAAGTCCCGAGCCTATATATGTTGGTATGTGGAATCGAATATACTCCCATACACCTCCAGTTTGGTCACCCGACCAGATACTCGCATAGCGCTGCGTACCTGCCCAACCATCCAATGAAATAATAAATGGACGAGCGTCGTTGCCATAGTAAGGCATGGTATGCCCTACATCAGCTACCCCGTTGAGACCAAAGGAGTATCCTGGGCCCACCCAGGCCACATCCGTCTTTAG
The DNA here is from genome assembly GCF_030818895.1 of Sphingobacterium zeae. Taxonomy (NCBI): domain Bacteria; kingdom Pseudomonadati; phylum Bacteroidota; class Sphingobacteriia; order Sphingobacteriales; family Sphingobacteriaceae; genus Sphingobacterium; species Sphingobacterium zeae. The sequence goes on along the minus strand of NZ_JAUTBA010000001.1, from coordinate 1,668,814 downwards.
GACTCTCACACCTGCATCCCGTACCTCTTTTACTATATCACGTTGCAGTAATGCACTGATACTGTCTTTGGGATGGAGATCAGACTGTGTCCATAAACCGATTTCCACACCATTCTTACGCGCATAATCGCCAAACTCTTTCAGGTTTTGGATATTTCCATCTAAAGATGCCGTTTGACCATATCCAGCACCGTAACCATCATTGGGAAGAATCCAACCCAAAGGCATGTCATGGGCTTTATAACGGTCTATGACTGCGCGAGCCGAAAATTGATAATTGTTTTTCTCGCCATTCAGCGATTCTTTGATTCCGCCATTGTCCTTTTGGCTTTCTTTATAGCGTTTGCCATCTTCAAAAAGAACTCCCTTTTCATCTTCTTTCCAAAAATCGCGGTTATAAGCATTAAGATGTCCTTCGTACAAACCAAATTTTGGTAGAAGAATTGGCTTACCCGTCAATTGATAGAAGTCGTTGAGCAAAGGCACAATACCGTCACCAACCATAAAAAAGACATCCAGATAATCCGTATCGTGGGCCAATTTAACTGTGCCAGCGGTTTTGGCTCCAAAGGCGTAACTTCCCTTCTTAAAAGTATGCCACATAAAACCATACCCTTTGGTTGACCAGTAATAAGGGGTTGGAGAGGCAACGCCGCCATCGGTCCAGCTGTTCTGATTTTCGATAGCAATTACTTTTCCCTTATGTGAAAAACGTCCATTTTGAACGCCACCACCAAAGAAGTACTCATCCACATTTTCCTTTAATTCAAGGCTTACTTGTTTGTCCGCAAAAACGACCGGCTTTAAGCTTTCAACTACAATCTTATTGGTTTTACGATTAAGGATACTAAACTGTGAAGTCTGTTTATCCATTGAAAAAAGGATATCTTTGGTGGAGATGCTTACCTTTTTTCCTTCATCCTTGACCTCCAGTCCAGTGACAGTTTTGCGGGGCTGCTCTACTAGAATTTTTGCGGCGGGTTTTGCTTCAGGATCACGGATAATACCCCCATGAATATCTTGGAACATTCTAAAAATATGATCACCATAGAAATCTAAAGTCAACCGTTGATTATTATCGTATACAATCTCTACTGTCGTTGGGTTAATTTTTTGAACGGTGCTAATCTTAGCTGTATGATCAGCGGGATGTGTACTCAAATAATGAATTGTATTCGTTCGGGCTTCAAGCCTATTGGATTGAAAAATAAAAAGTGAAGCCAATCCTATTAGCAAACTGACCTGTGCTTTTGCGCACCAAAAAGATATCTTCATGCGTATGATTTATAATGCATTAAATTAACTTAACAATAATACAATAGTAAATCGAAGTAAAAAAGCGATTATGAAATGCAAACGATTGTCCAATAGTAATGTTGCAAGATAGCGGCGGCTTCGGAGCAGCTGCCGCTGGACAGGGCTCACCCACGGTCCTGTGCTGCGATAACCGATAGGCGAAGGATACCCAATAGCCTGTACATGAGAATACGGAAATATGTATCCAAACGAAAGAAGCCCTTGACTGTTTCCAGCAAGGGCTTCCGTGTAAAAAAAGGCACCGACCTACTCTCCCACCTGTTACGGCAATACCATCGGCTCTGGCGGGCTTGACTGCTCTGTTCGGAATGGGAAGAGGTAGACACCGCCGATATAGGCACCTAAAAATCTTTATTGGCTGATATATGATATCCATATCATGTGATCCATGCCAAATGACATATATACTGAAAGAGTTACGTTTCTGTCTGTTTCAAAAATTAAAGAGGAAGACAACAGTGTCTGTCTGCTTGAGAAAGCTTCGGGCTATTAGTACCACTTGGCTTTGGTCTCTCAACCTTTACACCTATGGCCTATCAACGTAGTCATCTTCTACGACCCTATAAGGAAGTCTCATCTCGTGGCTAGTTTCGCACTTAGATGCTTTCAGCGCTTATCTATTCCAGACGTAGCTACCCTGCCGTACACCTGGCGGCATAACAGGTTCACCAGAGGTCTGTCCAACCCGGTCCTCTCGTACTAAGGTCAGATCCACTCAAACTTCCAACGCCCACAACAGATAGGGACCGAACTGTCTCGCGACGTTCTGAACCCAGCTCGCGTGCCACTTTAATGGGCGAACAGCCCAACCCTTGGGACCTTCTCCAGCCCCAGGATGTGACGAGCCGACATCGAGGTGCCAAACCTCCCCGTCGATATGAGCTCTTGGGGGAGATCAGCCTGTTATCCCCAGCGTACCTTTTATCCTTTGAGCGATGGCCCTTCCATACAGAACCACCGGATCACTATGTCCGTCTTTCGACCCTGTTCGACTTGTCGGTCTCACAGTCAAGCAAGCTTATGCCATTGCACTCCACGTACGGTTACCAAGCGTACTGAGCTTACCTTTGAAAGCCTCCGTTACCTTTTTGGAGGCGACCACCCCAGTCAAACTACCCACCAAACAATGTCCTCCACATGATGGAGTTAGAAACCGGATACAGAAAGGGCGGTATTTCAAGGTTGATTCCATGACTCCTGGCGAAGCCACTTCAACATCTCCCGCCTATCCTACACATCCTGTACCCAATCTCAATGTTAAGCTATAGTGAAGGTGCATGGGGTCTTTCCGTCCCGTTGCGGGTAATCGGCGTCTTCACCGATACCACAATTTCACCGAGCTCATGGCTGAGACAGCGCCCAGATCGTTACACCATTCGTGCAGGTCGGAACTTACCCGACAAGGAATTTCGCTACCTTAGGACCGTTATAGTTACGGCCGCCGTTTACTGGGGCTTCGATTCAATGCTTCTCTTGCGATGACATCCCCTCTTAACCTTCCAGCACCGGGCAGGTGTCAGGCCTTATACTTCATCTTGCGATTTTGCAAAGCCATATGTTTTTGTTAAACAGTCGCCTGGGCCTTTTCACTGCGGCTGCTCTTTCGAGACAGCGCCCCTTCTCCCGAAGTTACAGGGCCATTTTGCCGAGTTCCTTAGCCATGACTCACTCGAGCACCTTAGGATTCTCTCCTCGACCACCTGTGTCGGTTTGCGGTACGGGTCTTCATAACCTGAAGCTTAGCGGGTTTTCTTGGAAGTCTGTTTACCTGCTCTATCAGCGCCACCGGAGCTTTGCTGTACTATTGGGTTTCAGCTAGAGTTGCGGATTTGCCTACAACTCCAATACCTACGCCTTTCAACGAACTATTCCGTCAGTTCGCGGCAGTGTCACTACTCCGTCACCACATCGCAGTTATGAAGAGTACTGGAATATTAACCAGTTGTCCATCGGCTTGCCCCCTTCGGGTGCGCCTTAGGTCCCGACTGACCCTGATCCGATTAACGTTGATCAGGAAACCTTGGTCTTTCGGTGGGCGGGTTTCTCACCCGCCTTATCGTTACTTATGCCTACATTTGCTTTTCCATAACCTCCACAGTTCATTGCCAAACTGCTTCTCCGGCGATGGAATGCTCCCCTACCAGATGCACATCTTTCAGTGCAAATCCATAGCTTCGGTACCGTTCTTGATGCCCGTTTATTATCCACGCCCGGCCGCTCGACTAGTGAGCTGTTACGCACTCTTTAAATGAATGGCTGCTTCCAAGCCAACATCCTAGCTGTCTGGGCAACCGGACCTCGTTAGTTCAACTTAGAACGAATTTGGGGACCTTAGCTGATGGTCTGGGTTCTTTCCCTCTCGGCCTTGGACCTTAGCACCCAAAGCCTCACTGCCGGCTATATTTGATAGCATTCGGAGTTCGTCTGGATTTGGTAGGATTTGACTCCCCCGCACCCAATCGGTAGCTCTACCTCTATCAAACTCCACGCCGACGCTGTTCCTAAAAACATTTCGGGGAGTACGAGCTATTTCCCAGTTTGATTGGCCTTTCACCCCTACCCTCAGGTCATCCGGAAACTTTTCAACGTTTATCGGTTCGGTCCTCCATTACATGTTACTGCAACTTCAACCTGCCCAAGGGTAGATCACAAGGTTTCGCGTCTACCTCATCTGACTATCCGCCCTATTAAGACTCGCTTTCGCTTCGGCTGCGTCCCTGAAGGACTTAACCTTGCCAGACAAGAGTAACTCGTAGGCTCATTATGCAAAAGGCACGCTGTCACAGGACCTGCCTGCTCCAACCGCTTGTAAGCACACGGTTTCAGGTTCTTTTCACTCCCCTGTTCGGGGTTCTTTTCACCTTTCCCTCACGGTACTGGTTCACTATCGGTCTCTCAGGAGTATTTAGCCTTACCAGATGGTGCTGGTGGATTCCCACAGGATTTCTCCGGTCCCGCGGTACTCAGGATACCACTATGCCAATATTCTTTACCTGTACGGGGCTCTCACCCTTGTCGCGCAGTTTCCCACCTGCTTCCAGTTCATAGCATTGTACAATGTCGTGGTCCTACAACCCCGTCTATGCCGTAACATAAACGGTTTGGGCTCTTTCCCGTTCGCTCGCCACTACTTGGGAAATCATTGTTATTTTCTTCTCCTACGCCTACTTAGATGTTTCAGTTCAGCGCGTTCGCGTTTTATACGGCTATTCTTCAAATAGCCAGGTTGCCCCATTCGGAAATCTCTGGATCAAGTCGCATTTGCCAATCCCCAAAGCTTATCGCAGCTTATCACGTCCTTCTTCGCCTCTGAGAGCCTAGGCATCCCCCGTGTGCCCTTATTTACTTTCTTCACCGGCATAGCCTTTTGCTACTATGCGGCTGCTTTTGATATATATACCCGTATGCTAGGTTCGGGATCGTTCGGCCTTGACCGAGGGTCTCTCCCTTACTTCAAACACATACACGTATTGTCTCTATACTGTTGTCTTCTCTTGTAATTTTTTTTCTCTTTCAATATGTCAAAGAACTCTTTTTCCGGTTTGTTTCTTCGGAGCATCTGTCGATGGTCCTACCGGAGATGTGGAGAATAACGGATTCGAACCGTTGACCCCCTGCGTGCAAGGCAGGTGCTCTAGCCAGCTGAGCTAATTCCCCAAACGTTTTCGTAGTCCCGAGCAGATTTGAACTGCTGACCCCTACATTATCAGTGTAGTGCTCTAACCAACTGAGCTACGGGACTAGCTATTTCCTGTTCATCTATCTCTCTCGGTCCTGCTCCCTTAGGGGCGGGCACTTTCTTCTGATGTTTTTTTCTTCTTTTGCAATCATATGTAACGTGACGAGTACCGATCCGCGATACTCTAGAAAGGAGGTATTCCAGCCGCACCTTCCGGTACGGCTACCTTGTTACGACTTAGCCCCAATTATCGGTTTTACCCTAACACGCTCCTTGCGGTAACATGCTTTAGGTACCCCCAACTTTCATGGCTTGACGGGCGGTGTGTACAAGGCCCGGGAACGTATTCACCGCGTCATTGCTGATACGCGATTACTAGCGAATCCAACTTCATGGGGTCGAGTTGCAGACCCCAATCCGAACTGTGAATGGCTTTTAGAGATTAGCATCATATTGCTATGTAGCTGCCCGCTGTACCATCCATTGTAGCACGTGTGTAGCCCCGGACGTAAGGGCCATGATGACTTGACGTCGTCCCCACCTTCCTCTCTGTTTGCACAGGCAGTCTGTTTAGAGTCCCCACCTTAAATGCTGGCAACTAAACATAGGGGTTGCGCTCGTTGCGGGACTTAACCCAACACCTCACGGCACGAGCTGACGACAGCCATGCAGCACCTAGTTTCGTGTCCCGAAGGACGGATGCGTCTCTGCATCCTTCACTAACTTTCAAGCCCGGGTAAGGTTCCTCGCGTATCATCGAATTAAACCACATGCTCCTCCGCTTGTGCGGGCCCCCGTCAATTCCTTTGAGTTTCACCCTTGCGGGCGTACTCCCCAGGTGGATAACTTAACGCTTTCGCTGGGACGCTGGCTGTCTATCGCCAACATCGAGTTATCATCGTTTAGGGCGTGGACTACCAGGGTATCTAATCCTGTTCGATCCCCACGCTTTCGTGCATCAGCGTCAATACCAGCTTAGTGAGCTGCCTTCGCAATCGGAGTTCTAAGACATATCTATGCATTTCACCGCTACTTGTCTTATTCCGCCCACTTCAAATGGATTCAAGCCCGTCAGTATCAAAGGCACTGCGATGGTTGAGCCACCGTATTTCACCCCTGACTTAACAGGCCGCCTACGCACCCTTTAAACCCAATAAATCCGGATAACGCTCGGATCCTCCGTATTACCGCGGCTGCTGGCACGGAGTTAGCCGATCCTTATTCTTCCAGTACATTCAGCCAGATACTCGTATCTGGGGTTATTCCTGGACAAAAGCAGTTTACAACCCATAGGGCAGTCATCCTGCACGCGGCATGGCTGGTTCAGGCTTCCGCCCATTGACCAATATTCCTTACTGCTGCCTCCCGTAGGAGTCTGGTCCGTGTCTCAGTACCAGTGTGGGGGATTCTCCTCTCAGAGCCCCTAGACATCGTCGCCTTGGTAAGCCGTTACCCTACCAACTAGCTAATGTCACGCGAGCCCATCTCTATCCTATAAATATTTAATAATTCCTCGATGCCGGGAAATTATATTATGCGGTGTTAATCTCTCTTTCGAGAGGCTATCCCCCTGATAGAGGTAGGTTGCTCACGCGTTACGCACCCGTGCGCCACTCTCACCATCTTCGAGCAAGCTCTCCGATGGATCCCGTCCGACTTGCATGTATTAGGCCTGCCGCTAGCGTTCATCCTGAGCCAGGATCAAACTCTCCATTGTAAAATGAAGTTTTTGATTCCAACTATTTATAAATAATCAGAATTCTTTTTTTATATCTCTGATCTTGGATCGAATGGAACAATTACTTGAATTTGTTCATGACTTTCGTTTGTCTACTCGTCACGCTTACATGATTGTGTTTTCTTAAAGAACTTTGTCGCTTCAACTTCCGTATCCGCTATATTCCGATGGCATTGCGCCGTCTTTATCTTTTTTGTTTTTCCCTTCGTTTCCGTTGGGACTGCAAAGGTAGAAATCTTTTCTGAACTTCCAAAAACTTTTTCAAGTTTTTTTTCTTTTCTCTTTTTTCGATTTCCGCGTTTAACTCACATTAAACCCTTCTTTTTTCATTGGCTCCCTCTTTCGTGGTAACCGTCCCTCCCTTGCGGAGTGGTGCAAAGATAGGAAGTTTACAAACAAACTTCCAAGCATTTTGTTCTTATTTATTTCATTTTGGGCATAACTACCTGGAAAGATGGGAGATTATTTTTGGACAGGCCACTCCCGGAGCGATATTTCAGGGACGGATGGCAGATAAACGGAGCTCCGGGCGGGAAAACGGGGCGGCCGGCACCGCCGGACTAAATGGCCTGCCGAATGCGTAGTATAGGACGGACGATCGAAGGCATCAAAGACGCTATCATGTTATAGGTTAGTTTAGGGTTTACTTAGGGTTTAGTTAGGGTTAGTTTAGGTTTAGTATAGGTAAAAGCTATACTAAACCTAAACTAAGGCTAAGCTATAGGTAAACAAAAACTACACTAAGGGATAAAGAAGTAGTAAGGCAAACCAATCGTACTTGGAGCGCAATGGCCTAGCGATGAAAGCAAAACCGAAAGGACATTATCCGAAACAGAAAAAGAAGCGACTATGCCATATAATCGAAGTTTGAATAATTGGTCATCGCAAGCGACTCGATTGCACGGACGAAAGTAAAAAATCAGCCAGCGAAACCGTATATTCGTATAGTGATAATTAATCTTCTTACTCATTTTGAACGAACTTTTCCAAATCTATAAAATCGACGCCGATGAGGCACAACGTATTCAGCAATCCAAAAACGAAGTACACCAGCATGATTTCGAGGAACTCATTATTGGCGTAGCCGGAAGGCTCGAACATTTTATTGACTTTAAAACGAAAACGTATACCGCCCCTTTTATAAGTTTTGTTACGCAGGGCAAAAACCACCGCGTCAAACCTCTTTTGATTAATAATCGTATTGAATTTTGGGTAATTCGTTTCAAGAGCGAATTTATCCCCGAAACCACCTTCCAACTCTATGCTCATTTTCATGAAAACGCAACATTAGGCTTCGCTAGCCGCTATTGCTTCGACAGGTTAACGACCTTGTGTCAGCTCATGCAGCAGGAAACACTGCAGCCTGCTATCGAATATGGTGTCATTAAGCAACTGCTGAGTACAATTTTTACGATGATTGAATCCGAACGTAAAAGGCAATTTCCAGATGCACAGCAACAATTAAAAAATCAGGGAACAACTTTCAAGAATTTTCTATCGATCTTAGAAGAGAATTATCGACGACCGGAAGGCGTTAATTTTTATGCGGAGAAGCTTTTTATGTCTGCCCGAAACCTAAATTTAATTTGTCAGAGCATCTTACAACAAAGCGTTTCTGAGATTATTGAAACTAGGAAACTGATTGAAGCAAAAAATCTACTGTTGACAACGAATAAAACGATCTCGGAAATTGGCTTTGAACTGGGCTATCAAGAAAAAGCTTACTTTACCAATGTCTTCAAAAAGAAAGCAGGCTTGACGCCTTCTGAATTCAGAAATGAAATTCAAAAGCTTATTTCCGAATAGTACAACAGTTTGACCAGATTATTATACCCCTGCCTCACCGCAGCTTTTACCTTTGTAAAGTAAATTGACGCTATTATATCTATCAAATGCGTAGAAAGGATTTTATTAAAATTATGGCAACATTACCTTTAGTTGGTGCAGCACACCATGTGAGTTCTTTATATAAATTTTCTGGCGAACTCGAAGCAACGGACAAATATCCTGTTCTATTTCTAGGCCATGGAAGTCCGATGAATGCTATCGAAGACAACGAATTTGTGCAAGGATTCAAAAAAATAGGCCAGACTTTCGAGAAGCCTAAGGCAATTCTCGTGGTCTCTGCACACTGGGAAACACGTGGAACATTTGTCACAGCGATGGAACAACCGGCCACCATACATGATTTTGGCGGCTTTCCTCAAGCTTTATTTGATGTGCAATATCCAGCCCCCGGAAGTCCGGCACTCGCTGTAGAAACGCAGCGTATTGTCAGCAAAGCGGATATCCACCTAGACGATAAATGGGGACTGGACCACGGCTCCTGGTCGGTTGTTAAACATCTTTATCCCAATGCAGATGTACCCATTATTCAAATGAGCATCGATTATACGAAGCCGGCTGCATACCATTATGAGATTGCACAGCAATTAACCGAGCTAAGGAGAAAAGGTGTTCTGATTATCGGCAGCGGAAATATGGTACACAATCTGCGGATGGTGGCCTGGGACAAGCTGAATACAACTGGTTATGCCTTTGAGTGGGCTACAATAGCCAATGAAAAAATGAAAAAATTTATACAGGATGGCAACCACCAGGCTTTAATTGATTTTAGAAAACAGGGTAAAGAGTTTGACTTGGCAATTCCAACGCCTGAACATTACCTGCCATTAATCTATACGTTGGGCTTACAGGATAAAAATGAAGAACTCTTTCTTTTCAACGACAATTCTGTGGCAGGATCGCTAACGATGACGTCACTGAAAATTGGCTAAACTACCAAATGACAGCGTAACAATACCAAACAAATACAGGCTATTCCATATACCTACAGGTCCTTCTGTTGAGCGCTTTGTCTGGATAATGGAATGGCCTGTAGGTATATTAAAAAGCTGGAATTACGACAATCTCGAAATTTCTATGACAAAAATAGCTTTGATTCCAACAGTAGGATCAATAAATTTGTTTGAAACAAAACATTGTACCTCAACTTAACGCATGGCAACAAAACCTGTTATCGAAATTGAATATTGTCCAAAATGCAATTGGATGCTTCGCGCCGCCTATATGGCGCAGGAGTTGCTGAGTTCGTTTACGGAAGATATCCACGGGGTAATGCTCGTTCCCAGCGAAATTGCGGGACGTTATACCGTACGCGTGGCGGACAATGAGATCTTTGATCGAAAAAGAGCCGGTCGTTTCCCCGAAATAAAAGAGCTCAAACAATTGATTCGCGACATTGTCGCACCGGACAAGTCCCTAGGTCATTCAGACAAATCGACATCATCCCACCTGTAATTTAGCATAAATCGGATTTTATAGGCTTCTTCTTTTTAGCAACTTTGTATAAATTAAATGAACAATCATGACTATTCAACAAGAAGTGGATTTTCAACGTATCGCCAAGGCGATACATTTCTTACAGGAAAACTTTAAGATACAGCCTACATTGGGTCAGATTGCTTCACATGTTTATATGAGTGAAGCTCATTTTCAACGTATGTTTACCGCTTGGGCAGGAACGAGCCCGAAAAAATTCTTGCAATACGTAAGCATAACTCACGCGAAATCATTGCTACAGGAAAGTACTATTGCCGAAACAACATTCCAGCTTGGTCTGTCCAGTAGCAGCAGACTTCATGAACTATTTATCAATATCGAGGGAATGACTCCAGCCGAATATAAAAATGAGGGCGCCAATCTAATTATATTGTACGATTATTATGAAAGCTTATTTGGTACCATGCTCATTGCGTCCACAACAAAAGGTGTTTGCCATATTGCCTATGCAGACAACCAGGCTCAAGCCCTTGTATCGCTCCAGCAACGATTCCCAAAAGCAACCTATTTTCAACAGGGGAATGGGATGCACGACAGTGCCCTTCAGGCATTAAACCCTCAACATAAAGATATCCGCGAGGTAAAATTACATTTAAAAGGAACTGCCTTTCAATTGAAAGTTTGGGAAGCCTTGTTAAAAATTCCGATGGGTAACTTGAGCACTTATGGCGCCATTGCTTCTCAAATAGGTAACCCAAAAGCCTCCCGAGCCGTTGGTACTGCTATTGGAAGTAATCCTATTGCTTACCTTATCCCCTGCCACCGTGTGATACAAAACAGCGGTATGTTTGGTGGCTACCGATGGGATCCGATGCGAAAGACAGCGATGATCGGATGGGAGAGCTTTCATACAGCTGTTTAATAAAATATACTCATATGGAACTTTTCGACAATCTCTTTGATGGCAATAGAAATTTACTCCCTTACGACGGTACTGTCAATTATTATGGCAAAATATTATCTGTGCTGGAGGCAAACCGCTATTTTGATAGACTCATGGAGTCAATTGAATGGGTAAACGATCGGGCCATTATTTTTGGAAATGAAATAATCACCAAACGAAAAGTGGCCTGGTATGGGGATGATGCGTTCGAATATAGTTATTCTAATACCACCAAAAAGGCGCTTCCGTGGACAAAGGAACTTCTTGAGCTGAAAAAAATAGCGGAAAAACAGACACTGGAGACATATAATTCATGTCTGTTGAATCTTTATCACAATGGCGATGAAGGTATGGCCTGGCACAGTGACGCGGAGAAAGATCTTAAAAAAAATGGGGCAATTGCTTCGCTAAGCTTTGGTGCTGAACGCAAATTTGCTTTTAAGCATAAGACCAGTAAGGAAAAAATAGATATCATTCTAGGACATGGCAGTCTTTTGGTTATGAAAGATCTGACGCAAACCTATTGGCTGCATCGACTTCCACCTACAAAAAAGGCGTTCGGCGCACGGATTAATCTAACATTTAGAACCATCGATCACCCTAACCCTGGTCGTTAGTAACCGTACATACCAGTTACACGTGAGCACGCCTCCCTATCGGTTACATCGGACATAGGGCGCAAAATCAGATTCTACTATTGGGAATAAAGCCTCAATCATGTCAACCTTTTCATAACATAAAGGCTGACACGATCAATCGGGTTACTTTATAACGTTCCAGCTGTTGTCTTTAGCTGTGTAATCCATAAAAATACCACCGTCCAAGGTAATATTTTTCACCTTTTTGGTCGAACTCCAAGTCATGCTTGCCTGTTTTTCATTGTGTTGCCAAATTGCTGGAGTTTGATGTTTTGTCTCCACCGATCCATCTGCATAGGTAATCAACACATCAAACGGAATTGCAAATCCTCCTACATTGGTAATTGTAAGTGTATTTTTACCGCCGAGTTGCTTAAAGCTATCCACTTTAAGGTCGATGTAATTATTGGTAAAATACCAATTTTTCCAATACCAATTTAAATTTTGCCCAGCTCCGGCGTTGATGCTGTAAAAGAAGTCCCAAGGCGTAGGATGCTTTCCATGCCATAACTCCATATAATGATGTAATGCTTTTTTAAACAGTTCATCGCCCAGATAATCCCGCAATGCAATATAAGACAACGCGGCCTTGATGTAAGCATTATTACCATACCCTAAACCACTTAACTGAGAGGTCATGGTAATTAAGGGTTGGTCTTCTTCTGTAGAAGGGTCAAAAATATAGCGCTTTACGCGAGCATCCTTAAAAAGCTCTTTGTTTTTTTCGGCACCGATCTCTGCATTTCCGATCCAGAATTCCAATGCCGTAGCCCAGCCTTCGTCCATATAACCATACCGCGTCTCATTGATACCCATGTAAAAAGGAAAATAAGTATGGGCAATTTCGTGGTCCGCCGTTTGTCGTGCATCCACAAGATTATCAGGTACACTCGAATCGTTGATCATCATCGGATATTCCATATCGGCAAATCCCTGAACGGCGGTCATTGTTGGGTATGGATAGGTGACACCAGGCCAATTTTTAGAAAACCAGCTAATGCAGTATTGTTGCCAGCCAATATATTGTTCAAAATCTGGCGTTCCGGCGACATAGCTAGATTGCACACTCACGCGCTTGCTTCCCAAATCTACACTCCCGCCATCCCAGATATAATTGTCACTCACACTGAAACAAAAATCAGGTACATAGCTTGCTTTGAATTTCCACTTATTCCAGGCTTCTTGCGCTGTCACCTTCCCCGATTTCATTTCAGCATCAGTCGCGATATGTATTGGGGTATCGCTAACTTTTGATTTTTCGAAACGGTCCAGAATAGGTTTCTGCAGTACATCAGCGGCATTGGTCAATTCACCTGTCGCCCACACAACAAAGTTCTTCGGAACGGATATCTCAAATTGGTAATCGTTGAACCCATTATAGAATTCCTGCCGCCCATTGTGTTCCAGGAGATCCCAACCATTGTAATCGTCATATACAGACACACGTGGATAGGAATAAGCGCAATAGAAAGTAGAGGCATTCAGCAACCCCTCCCGGTCACTCGCTATAGAAAGCGGATATTCCCAGCTAATATCCAACGTTGCAGTGGTTCCCGGAAAGATTTTTTGTCCAAAATCGGCTAATTTTACGGTTCCCCAATCTTTGCTGTTCACTTCATAAACTTGACCATTCAATTTAAATGACTTAATCTTCAGCCCCGAAGTCAGGTAATCGTCCGAAGCGTACGCCGCACGTACCGCATTGGGTTTATGAACATTATTGACAAATCGAATAGCCAAGCGATTCAATGTATCAGGACTATTATTATAGTACAAGATGGTCTCTGTTCCACTTACTATCTTTGTAGCCGGATCCAATTTTACCCGCACGTCATATTTTCCAAAATTTTGCCAATAATTTTTGCCGGGTAGCCCCGTCGTGGTTCGGGTTCCTTTTTCAATCGCTTGCTGAATATTTCTTGGTGTATACAACTCTTGGGCATGAGCCGCCCCTGTCAATAAAAGCAGGGACAATCCATAATTAAATATCGTGCGTCCTATCATATCCTAATTTAAATAATCAAACTAAGATAAATTTGTTGTGATTTGCAAGTTTAATATTCCAGCTTGACAACAAAAACATCCCTATTGACCATCGTTCACATGGCAAAAAGAAAACAGCTTTCGGCCCCTAGAAAACTTTTTATTTTTTTTAACGTTTATTTTTAAGATAAATTCAAAGGTATGCATCATCTCCTACATTATAACGACTTCCTCCGACACGCTTTTTTAGGTATGCTTTTAATCTTAATCCCGACACTGCTTCGTGCTCAAACCGATACAAATACAGATTCTATTGCGCAGTATAAACATCAGCGCGACTCAGCTTTGGCGCGTCAATATGATATTTCTGATCTAATCGGAAGAATTATCCATCCCAAACGAAAGAAGACCCATGCCAGCAAACGTTCGCCTATTACCTTAATGCCCAATATTGCATACAATCCGACCATTGGTGGTCAGATTGGCGTCAAGGCTGTCGCCGGAAAGATTCTCGGAGATCCAAAAACAACGACGATGTCAATTGCTGCGACATCGGCCTCAATCACCACAAAAAACATTATGGTGTTCTATATTAGTCACAACGTATTTACACCGAACAATAAGTTAAATTTCCAGGGTGCGTTTGCGCTTGTTAAAATGGTCGCTTTAGACGCTGGATTGGGTATGACCCCTCACGGCAAATGGAACAATGCAGATGAGGAGATCCTTGCCAACCCCGAGCATAAGAAGTATGGAGCAAAATATAATGCCTTTACATTTAATGAAAAAGTCTATAAGCGCATTGCCGACAATCTCTTTGTCGGGGCAGGACTGGCTTTTGACCTACGCCGTAAAATAACCAGTAGCGGTCCTAATGGCAACGTTACACCCAATACAATCTATACAGAAAAGCACGGCTTCGAACCCGACAGTTACAATTCCAATGGACTACTGCTCAATATGCAATATATGACAAGGGACAACCCCAATAGGCCTTATAAAGGAATCTATTCGGATATTGGAGTTCGATGGAATACAACGCTGCTGGGCAGTAGCAAAAATGCTGTGCAGCTTACTACCGACTTCAGGAAGTATTTTAGCTTATCTCAGTCCGACCCTGCCCATGTCCTGGCTTTTTGGTATTGGGGTTCGTACAGACTTGGTGGCACACTTCCCTACTTTGACCTGCCAGGAACAGGAAGGGACGTTGCTGTTAGAAGCGGCCGTGGTTATACCATTGGTTATTTTAAAGGAATTTCTTTCGGTTATGCTGAAACAGAATACCGCTTTCCAATTCTCAAGAATCGCTTTCTAAGCGGAGCTGCATTTTTTAACCTACAGACAGCCAGCGATGAACTGGGCACCAAACTTTTTGAACGGTGGCAGCCTGGGGGTGGTGCCGGATTACGGGTTCTATTTAACAAAGCAACACGCACAAATCTATGTTTGGACTATGCCTTTGGAAAATATGGTTCCCGTGGTTTCTTTTTGGGGCTGAATGAAGCGTTCTAATTCCAGGCTACGGCAGCTTTCTTTGCCATAAAATAACTAAATTAGCCGATGTTGTTGCTCTTTCTCTGCATGAAGAGTGACTGCATAGGCATTGACGATACTTCATCATGAATTTAAAAACCTTTTTTCTATACATTCCATTATGTTTAGGTCTTGTTTCCTGTCATCAAGCAAAGGCGCCAACACCAACATCAACGAAAAGTGAAGACCACAAGAAAGAACAAGTAGCCCTTCCAGCCTCCGCGTCGCTCCCATCGGATACGTCGAGCTACGATAGCCCACGTTTTGAAGGCAGGGTAAAAGAACAAGCGCAGCAGTTAATGAAAATGAATGATGCCGGCCTCTTCGATAAACTTCATCAGAAGTTAACGACAACACTACCTGCGGACCAGAAGGATTATTTTCTTGGGCATCCCAACTTAGCTGTTTTAGCGATCACTAAAGGGAATATCTTTGAAAATGGTGCCGATGACCTTGGGTATATTGTGTACAATAAAGATAATCATCACATCGAAATCATCCTATCCGATCGTAATAACAATACATTCAACACACTGTATAAAGAATTAAAAGTTGTCAATACCCTTCACAATCTGGATTGTTCATCCGGCTTTGGAACGCTCGATTATCAAGTGGCTTCCGAACTGATTTATCAAGAGGATTATATTCGTTTAAACAATTCAAATTACCTGATTGACGACAATTCCTTTAATGTGACCGATATTTCTACGAACAGAAACTTTGATTTGCAGCAGGGATGTCTGAACAAAACCATCTCAAAAGATGCCATGGCCAACAGTCTTTGTGTACCGACGAGCTCCGTATATGCGAATTTTCAATGCTTAAAATACAATAAGAAAAAGCAGGTTTTTGAAATTTATTTCAGTCAAGAATTTGCAGACTAAGCCGAACTAACCCGAACGATGAAAAGATATTACCTACTTGCTACCCTTGGTTTATGTAGCAAATTATATGCGCAAGAAGTGGATACTACGACTAATCGGCTAGAACAAGTCGAAGTGAAGGCCTACTTCAATAAACAACCTTTCTTGCGATTGACATCTTCTGCGGCTGTGTTAAGCAGCCAAGCGATCCAATCCCAGCAGTCGCCCTCTCTTGTTTCGGCAATGAACAGGGTACCGGGTTTACGGATGGAAGAACGTTCTCCTGGAAGTTACCGGCTTGCACTCCGTGGGAGTATGATCCGCTCGCCTTTTGGTGTTCGTAATGTCAAAATCTACTTGGACGACTTTCCTCTTACTGATGCTGGTGGAAATACCTATCTTAATTTGATCGATCCGTATGCATTGGGCCAGATCAATATCTTAAAAGGTCCAGATGGATCGATCTACGGTGCTAATTCGGGTGGTGTAGTCTCCTTATACAGTAAGGGATTTGACCGGTCTTCCAAACCGGAAGTCAACCTGCAACTGACGGGCGGCTCTTATGGTCTCTTTCAAGAACAGCTTAACACCATATTACCCTTTAGCCAGACACAGCAGTTAGCCATCAATCAGAGTTGGACCCGAAGTGATGGATATAGACAAAATTCGGCTTTAAACAAAAAGAATATTCAGCTCAATTACAATTGGCACTACGCCAAAACTTCCGAATTAAAATTCACCGGGTTTTATTCGGATCTTGGCTATCAGACTCCTGGGGGGCTCACCGCCGTACAAATGGAAACTGACCGTAGGCAGGCTAGGCCAAAGGGCGGACCAAACCCTGGTGCTGCTGAACAAAAAGCAGCAATCTACGATAAAACATTCTTTGGTGGACTGAGCAACCAAACGCATCTCAGTTCTAAGATGACCTTATTCGCGAGTGTATTTGGTTCATCGAATCAGATCAAAAATCCCTTCATCACCAATTACGAGAAAAGAGATGAAAAGAACATAGGAACGCGCCTGTATTTATCGTATGCCGATCTGTTGAGCCAAAATTTAAAATATGAAGTCCAACTGGGATTGGAAGCACAAAAGGGTTGGTATGCGATCGACAATTATGACAACGCCCAAGGTGTCGCTACCGATCCGCAGGCCAAGGACAAATTGGAAAACAGTCAGCAATCATTTTTTGCACGCACTCAGCTGGAGTGGCTGGAGCGTCTTCAATTAGAGCTTTCGCTCGGATTAAATGAGAGTAAAATTGGCTACCGACAATATTTTCCTGTTGAACAGGAAGACAAAGCAAACATTGATTTTGGGAGTACATGGATGCCTAGAGCAGCTTTATCCTATTTAATTACCCCCATGTTTGCACTTAGGGCGTCAATCTCCAAGGGGTTCTCTACACCAACTGTTGCGGAGGTCCGTTCATCGGATAATTCAATTAATACGTTACTCAAGCCAGAAACGGGTACGAATCATGAACTGGGATTGCGCTTGCATTTGTGGAATCGCCGGGTCGTTCTAGATGCAGCGGCTTACACGTATCAAATGAACAATGCCATTATCAGACAGTTAAGGGAAAATGGTGCTGAATATTTTCAAAATGCGGGTAAAATAAATCAAAAGGGTTTAGAAGTATCAATACTGCTTTATTTGATCACACCGCAAGTGTCCGGTGTTGTCCGTAGCCTACAGTTCGCCAGTAATTTTTCCTTCAATGATTACAGTTTTAGAATCTATCAGGTGGGCGACAAAAATTACCAGGGCAATAAGCTTCCTGCGGTTCCGAAAACAGTATGGGTGAATTCATTGAATATACTTTTTCCGAATCAATTTCGATTCGACCTTCTATCTAATCTAACCGCAGCAATACCATTGGATGATGCAAATTCTGTTTATGCCAAACGGTATCATCTTTTGCAGGGCAAATTATCTTGGACAAAATCTGTCGGATCCCGGTATCAAATCAGACTTTTCGTAGGTGCAGACAATCTCCTGAATGAAAAATATAGTCTTGGAAACGATATCAATGCCTTTGGGGGCCGCTATTTTAATCCTGCCCCCTTGCGTAATTATTATGGGGGTATGAGTTTTAACTTTTAATCAAGTCGTATGGAGTATCATCAGCATGTATTGACCGATATTGATTTCAACAAAGTAAGCCGGCATTCTTATTTCCCTTGGATGGACTTGACACTCTCTCATTTCCACGTGAATGCACTGGAGATGGAGATCAATCAGGCAACGTTTCGTGTACAGGAAAATTATAACGACTTTGAGGTGATGATTAACCATACCGCTCCGGCAACATCCGTATGCTGCAATTGTCTTCATACAGGATTTTGTCGTCATCAAAAGGCGGCTTTAAGTAAATTATTCACGCAGGAAAATTGGCTGGCATTCTTTGACGCCAATCGGTACAACGATCTACTGAAAAAAATTGCGGCGCAATATGGACTGGAAGATGAACCGGCTCTTGAAAATTATTTTTCTGCGCATATCAAAGCGGGCAAACTGGATTTTGTTTTGAAAGACAAACAGTTAACTTCCATCGATGACTTTGACCTGATGGAGGAATCTATTGCCTCCAAAAGCAAAACTCCGATCGAACAGCAGCATCATTTTGTTGTATTAACACGCAATAAGTATTACAAAAATCTGCAGGTTCTCCTCTGCCGGGCTTCATTAACAAAATCCGGTATGCTCAAAAACCCGATTTCTAATGGTGATATCCAAACATTTCTCTGGCGGAGCCGCTCAATAGAAGAAATGCAATTTTACACGGCTGTGCTTCAGCTTTCCCAGGTAGTGCAACAAGATCTGGAAATTATTTCCAGCCTGAAGGCAATTGCAAAAAACCCGCTACGGATGGATTTTTACCTACATGATTATGAACAATATGAAAATATAACAGCCTCCTCCCTATCAGCAGTTCAGCTTAGTCTGAAGAAAGGTGATATTAAGCTCTTTATTACAAAAAAAGGCTCATTTTATACTATTAAAGGAGAAATCACTGTGCATACCATCACCTACAAATTACAGGATTTGATGGTTGTTATGGATCATTTTATCTTCATCCGAAATCAGCTTTGTCTTATCGAAAATAAGCTTCACCTGAAGTTGATACGTTTGTTCACCAACAAGGGTGAGCAGTTGTTGATTCATCAGCGGAAATTCAAAGAATTCAACAGCTTATTTTTGGAACCGCTCGCACACTCGGTGGATTTGCATTTCCGGGATATTCCTAAAGCGAACAAGCCGCAGTTGAAGGAAAATCTTTATTATGAGGACATGCAGCCACTTTTGTTTCTGGAGGAATCGGAAGATTTTGTCAACCTTATTCCTGTCATGCGTTATGGAGAGGTCGAAATTCCTATTTTAAGCAAACGAAACATATTTGGAACGGATAGTAAGGGCAACCAGTTTTTGGTCGATCGGAAGCATGAAGCAGAAACTAATATAATTTCACTTTTACTGAAGCAACATCCGTATTTCGAGGAACAGATGGACGATGGAAGCTTCCAGCATTTTTATCTCCATCGCCGTTATTTTCTAGATAAAGACTGGTTTTTAGATGCTTTTGATGCGTGGCAGCATCATGGCATACAGATCATTGGATTTAATACCCTTAGGGGCAATCAATTAAGTCGTTTCAAAGGCAAAATACATATCGAGGTACTGAGTGGTCAAAATTGGTTCAATGCTCATATACAAGTTAAATTCGGGCCTAAAAGTGTTTCCCTTAAAAAACTTGAAAAGGCTGTACGGAACCGTTCGCAGTTCATCATTTTGGATGATGGCACCCAGGGAATTTTACCGCAGGAGTGGCTCGATAAATTTGAAGCTTATTTTAATGCTGCCGAAACGATCACGGATGATTTCATTGAAATTCCAAAATATAAATTTAATGAGATTGACCATCTTTTTGAGCAGTCTGAGATAGATCCTACCGTAGTGGCAGAGCTTAGAATGCTGAGAAGTCGACTCACTAATTTTTCTTCGTTCTCCAAACTTCAGATTCCTTCATCCTTTGTTGGAAATCTACGCCCCTATCAGCAAGATGGGGTACAATGGTTACATTTTTTGGATGGGCTTAACTTTGGAGGTTGTCTTGCCGACGATATGGGGCTCGGCAAAACCATCCAAATTTTAGCTTTCTTGGCTACTCAAAAAGGACAGGGAGAAACTGCAGCAACTTTACTGGTACTTCCCACGACCTTAATCTTCAACTGGCAGCACGAAATTCAGCAATTTCTTCCGTCTTTTGAAACGCTCGTTGTAGATGGTCCAAATAGCCTACAAAAAGCGCGGCAGCCTGAATCCTATGACCTGATTTTAATTTCTTATCACAACCTGTTGACAGCGATCAATATGCTGAAAAAAATAAAGTTCAATTATGTGATATTGGATGAATCGCAGCAAATAAAAAATCCAGATTCTCAGCGTTATAAAACAGTAAACTTACTACAATCAAGAAATCGTATTATTTTGACAGGAACCCCTATCGAAAATAACACAATGGATCTCTATGCGCAGATTTCCTTTATTGTGCCCGGTTTACTAGGAAGTAAAAAGTACTTCAAAGATGTGTACACCACCCCTATAGACGCCTTCCACGACCGCAAGAGAAAAGAAATGCTCAAAGAAAAAGTAAAGCCTTTTATTCTGCGTCGAACAAAGCAGGATGTATTACGTGATCTTCCAGCGAAGAATGAACTGGTTCTTTACTGCGAAATGAAAAGTGCTCAACGGCGAATTTATGATCTTTATGAAAAGGAGTTCCGCGAATTTATCTCGGCCAAAGATGGGGATGAAATTAGAAAAAGCCCTATGCATGTATTAAAAGGCTTAACCAAATTGCGTCAGATATGTAACTCAAGCAAACTGCTACAAAATGAAGAGCTGACGTCCACGGAGGACTCTGCCAAAATTGAAATGCTTATGGAGCAGATTGTGCATAAAAAAGAGCGGCATAAAATAATCGTATTTTCACAATTCGTAACGATGCTCAATCTGATTAAAGAGGCTTTGGATAAACAGGGTATTCGTTCATTGATGCTCACGGGGAAATCCAAAAATCGAGGTCAGCTGGTTAGCGATTTCCAAAACGATAAGGATATACCTGTTTTTCTGGTGAGCCTGAAAGCAGGGGGCACTGGACTCAATCTTGTCGCTGCCGATGTGGTGTATCTGGTGGACCCTTGGTGGAATCCTGCAGTCGAACAACAGGCCATTGACAGGATTTATCGCATGGGCCAGCAAAAAACGGTAACTGCAGTTCGGTTAATCAGCCCGAATACCGTTGAAGATAAAATTCAGACCTTACAGCAGCATAAAAAGGAAATCAGCAAAAGCATTCTGGATGAAGGCGGCAGCTTGGATACCTTTTATCTGGATAAAAGCTATTTAATGGAGTTGCTGGGATAACTTTGGCTTTCATGTGTTATCTTAAACGCTTTGTTAATTTATCCGCCTTTTGTTAATTTATCCGCCTTCTTTATCGTATATCGCACAGCGACGAACTAGCTATTACCGTCCCTTAGCCATCATTCTACGATCTGTTTTCTGTACTTCGAATCGATTATATATTTTACTCCTTTGGCATCTACAAATACAGGTTTGCCGCGGTATTGCTCGTCTATGCGTCGATCGATAGCGACGCGATACCGAGTGGTTGAGCTGGAGGAACTATAGGTGATATTTCCAGCTGATTTTGCGGGGCTACTGATCACTTCCGAACCTTCATATACCTGGTCACTCACCCTCCCTTTAAAATGCTTTTTGTCGGTTGCACTTATCGTTTTATTTTGATTTTCAGTATAATCCTCGTGAATTATATTAAGATTCCCCCTATCGACCAGTGGGTTTAAAGGGAAGGATGGATCTAACCAACGATATACGCCATGAAATTCAGGTACTGAGTTATAAAAAGCATGCATCTGTTGCGCTATTACACTATGGATCCCGCCTACTACGATCAGCACCAAAAGCAAGCAACGTCTAAAGATTTTTAATTCAACTCCTAACATATCTCTTTTTTGTTTCGTTGAATTACGTCCAAATAAAATGCCATCCCCTCATTAGCGCCTCATGTTTAACACATCTTTAACTAAAGATAATTTCACTTTTCAGTTCCTATGTAATTAAAAAGGCCTTACAGATTCTGGTGTCTGAGTTAACTGATATATATTTCAGTTATATACCTAAATACGATACGATCGGATATTGCATACTTATCAAAGAGAATACGGAGATCATCATACAACGTTTTATTTTTGTCTTGTTCTTTTGGGAAATAGGACGATGAACGCACTCTTCCCAAAAAAGATCGGAGGTCTAAGATCTGTTGATTTGGCAAAGTTATCTTTTTCATTGCCCGGGTTCCAAAAAAGTGTTTAAGATCGTCATCACTAATATTTTTGTGGCTGACCGGTTGATAACTGGGGATATGACTGCGTAAAAAGTGTTCATACTCTTGCTGAAAGGCATCCGAGGGATCGCGCTGGTTCCAGACGATTACCATATGTCCATTTTCAGAAAGAATACGGTCAAACTCTTTTCGACATGCCTGCCGGTCGAACCAATGGAACGATTGTCCGGCAAAAATAAGATCAACACATCCGGACTCAATGGTTGTGTCTTCGGCAGTGGCATTCACTGCAATTAGATTCCTATAGGTTTTAAAATGATGCAATAAAGATTCACGCATTTCACGATTGGGTTCTACGGCAAAAACGTTATTTCCATTTTCGAGAAAGAGTTGAGTAGAGAGACCGGTGCCGCTGCCAATATCGGCGACCAACCATTGCTTATGTAACCCGATCTGTTCTTTTAGCACCTGAATAATCTCCTTGGGGTAATTGGGTCTAAATTTTTCATAATCGACAACCCTGTCTGTGAATCTATCAATACTATTTTTGTCCATACTAAGCATACTATAACTAGTCGATGATACCCTCATCTTTAAAACTGTAATAGCCGTTATCGGTAAAGATTAAATGATCGGCAACTCTAATATCCATAATTTTAGAGGCTTCGACAATTTTTTGCGTCAGGATTTTGTCAGCATTGCTCGGATACAGAGTACCTGAAGGATGGTTGTGAATAAGTATAATGGCGTGTGCTTTGAGGCTGATTGCCGTTCGTAAGATTATCCGGACATCAACTGGCGTAAAATCATTACCGCCACGGCCAATGAGCTGCTTGTCCAATATTTTGTATGCAGTATTCAAATACATTGTCCAAAATTCCTCATGCGGAAGGTCCTGTAATATCGGTTTCATAAGGGTATATACATAGCGACTGCTGGTCACCTGTTTACGCTCTTCGGCGGGCAGTTCGTTTTTGCGACGAGCGAGCTCCAAGGCGGCAAGAATGGAAATGGCTTTTGCTTCTCCTATGCCTCTATACCTGCTCAGTTCTGCGACATCCATTGTGGAAAGTGTCTGCAGGCTGTTATTGGCATCAGCTAATATACGCCGACACAATTCTACGGCACTTTCATTTTTGGATCCAGAGCCAATCAAGATCGCTAATAATTCGGCATCTGTAAGTGCCCTACGACCTTGCTTCAAAAGTTTCTCCCTCGGGCGATCGGCCTCAGCCCAATCCCGAATGACTAGTTTGTACGAGTTTGACATTTGCAGTTAAGTTATAAAAGGCTAGCGTACATAAATATACAAAAAAAGCTACTTAATATCCTGAGAAATAAACAATCTATCAATTAAAAAAAAATGGCAATGGGGATTTACTTCACATTTCACTCTGAAACGTTATCTTTGTACTTCATAAAAATTTTTTGAATATGAGTAAAGCGATCATTAAAACAGAAAAAGGCGACATGACTGTGGAGTTCTACACAGCTGATGCTCCAAATACAGTAGCTAACTTTATCAAACTTGCTAAATCAGGATATTATGATGGATTAGCATTTCACCGAGTGATTCCTGATTTTGTGGTCCAGGGTGGTTGTCCAAATTCACGAGAAGGTGCCGCAGGCATACCGGGAACAGGTGGTCCTGGTTATAAAATTGACTGTGAACTTACTGGCGAAAACCAATATCACGATAGAGGTGTATTGTCCATGGCACACGCTGGCCGTAACACAGGAGGTTCTCAGTTTTTCATCTGCCATAGCCGCAATAACACTGCTCACCTGGATCGTAACCATACCTGTTTTGGAAAGGTAACTGAGAATGTGGATATCGTTGACGATATCAGACAGGGTGACCGCATCTTATCAATTGAAGTTATTGAAGATTAATTCTTGGAGATTTAAATATAGTTAAAATGAATTTAAGAGCATTAGTATCCGTAACTGGTAAACCAGGATTGTTCAAATTGGTTGGACAAAATAAAGGAGGTTTTATTTTAGAAACCCTTGATCAGGCAAAAATTAAAACCGTAGTCAGTTTATCTTCGACAAAAATGGCTACTTTGGAAGACATCACAATTTATGGTGAAGAAGAAGAAATTCGGTTATTGAATATTTTTGAAACGATCAAAGAGAAAGGAATTGCTTTACCGGATACGAAATCAGATGGCGAAACGTTGAGAAATTTCTTCCGTGAAGTAGCTCCCGGCCATGATGAATCTCGTGTCTATTCATCGGATATTAAAAAGGTGATTACTTGGTATAATATTATCAAAGAATTTCCTTTATTTGAAGAAGAAGCTCCTGCTCCTTTAATGTAGATTTTACCTACGTCAAAATAAAAAACGGAGTTGATTATTGATCAACTCCGTTTTTTATTTGACGTACTGTCTCGTCCTGAAATATCGATACACAAAAAGAATCGTTATGGAAGAAGGAACAAATTATGTAAAGCGGACTCAGCGTGATTACACTTTAACATTGAAGCTGAATGTCGTTAAAGAGATTGAATCGGGGAAATTGACACTCTCCCAAGCACAAAAACAGTATGGCATCCAGGGAGATAGCACTATTCGCAATTGGTTAAAAAAATATGGTAACTTTGATTGGGAGAACCAAATACCATCCAATATGGCAAAGTCACCAGAACAGCGCATTTTAGAACTGGAAGCCAAAGTCAGACTGCTGGAGAAGCAAAAGGCTAAACTTGAGCATCAGAATCACATCGCTGATTCCAAAGCGATCATCTTTGACATGATGATCGATATTGCAGAAAAAGAATATAAAATCGACGTAAGAAAAAACTTGAAACCCGCGCAATCAATCGTTTCCGGCAAGAAAAACAAGAAAGCCTAAGTTTTACTTGTGGATTGTTCGGGTTAGACAGGCAGGTGTATTATCGAAGGATCAAACGTATAGTGAGGAGCCAGGGTATAGCCCGGGAAAATTGTGGACTTAGTTCATGAAATACGCACTACCCAGCCAAGAATAGGCACACGGAAACTTTACCATATATTGGCAAGGGAGCTACAGGCATTAAAAGTGGGCAGAGACAAATTCTTTGATATTTTACGCGCCAACCATTTGTTAATTACACCTAAAAGAAGCTATCATACGACCACTATGTCACATCATAGATTTAGAAAATATCCGAATATTATTAAAGAAGTGACTGTTTGCCGTCCCAATCAGGTTTGGGTAAGTGATATCACTTACATAGGGAAGCGAGAAAGCCCCTGTTACCTGAGTTTGGTTACAGATGCCTATTCGAAAAAAATTGTTGGCTTTGAGGTCTCGCGGACCATGTGCACACCGCATGTTGTAAAAGCACTAAAAATGGCACAAAAACAAAGAAAAACAAACGAGCCGTTAATCCATCATTCCGATAGAGGAGTACAATATTGTGCAGAAGAATACCAATATTACCTAAACAAGTATCAGCTCAGGTGCAGTATGACAGAAAACTCTGATCCTTATGAAAATGCCATCGCTGAACGAATCAATGGTATACTCAAACAAGAGTTCATGATTGATACCTATCATTTAGATCTACATTTGATGAAGCAGATCGTAGCTGAAGCAATCGATATCTATAATAATGACAGACCACATTGGTCTAATCATATGCTAACTCCAAATCAGATGCACATGAAATCAAACATGAACTTCAGAACTTATAAAACAAAAAACAGTAGCAACCTATCGGCTACTACTGTTTAAATTATTTATTTTTAATCACTGAAAACCTGTATCGATTTTTCAGGACTAGTCATACTAATGAAACACGACATCAAGCACCCTTTGTTCGAGGCTATTTTGATCACCGGAACCATCAACCCTGGTACGCGTTTTTGTCACTTCAAATTCTTTGGGTCCAAATTGCTTTTCAATGACAGCTGTGGTTGTAAAACGCAGTAGTGAATTTTCGTCATCCTTAAGATAGGCATCAATTTCGAGAATGCCTTCGTTTTCATCAAACACATAGGGATGCAGCCTATTAATTCCTTTTGGAATCCGTGGACTTTTCCAAATGACAAATTTAGGAAGTGCTTTATCCTTTGGATCAATTTTATTGTAAATGGCCTGTTGGCAGGTAATGCCGGCAATTACTTTTGTCTTCCCCGTTTTGTCGATCATATAGTCTTTGGGATTTATTCGTATTTGCACTTTGGCGAATTCATGGGAAATTCCCTCTGGAAAGTTAAGGGAAATATT
Source organism: Sphingobacterium zeae (assembly GCF_030818895.1). NCBI lineage: Bacteria > Pseudomonadati > Bacteroidota > Sphingobacteriia > Sphingobacteriales > Sphingobacteriaceae > Sphingobacterium > Sphingobacterium zeae. The sequence goes on along the minus strand of NZ_JAUTBA010000001.1, from coordinate 1,642,244 downwards.
AATATCCTCATTTTCTCGATTTGCTAAAAAGCCTTCTCCTGTACCTTTACTGTAATTCACATAATTTTGCAACTGATAGGTTAAACCTTCAGCAATGGATTTTGCTTGTTGTTGATCAAATCTAATTTCCATCTTGCGTAAGGGAACAAGCATAAGTTCCATGCGTTGGAGGGGATTTCCTATATCAAAGCTATCGGCCTCCTTTCTTTGAGATTCGGGCAGTGTGGATATCGTTTTCCACAGAACGGCAGGTGAGCTCTCTTTATTCAGATTCATCAACCTGAGGAGTTCAGCAAAAGGCATATTCGGAAAGGTAACTTTTTGTTCGATGACCGCAGCATTGATACGTTTTGAAGAACGGATGTCAGTTGTTGTATTTGATTCTTCGTGAAATTTAACTTCTTTGGGGGTAGAAGATTGACAATTATAAAAAAGTAGTGATAGGCCAAATAAAGGGAGAAATAGGCCAGACTTTATTAGATATTTTTTCATATCTATTTTTGTTTAAATGTATTTTGTACAAATTTACCTTATTTGGGGCATATATCACAAAAAAGCTCCAGAATTAATATCTGGAGCTCTTTTTCTTCGATTTGTCATTCGGGCTGATAAGATTATTTAATGTCCCTTTGGTTCGGCATCGATACGTTTAATATCTGCACCTAATTTCCGTAAGCGCTCTTCGATATCTTGATAGCCACGTTCAATTTGTTCGATGTTATGTATCACCGACTTTCCTTTTGCCGATAAGGCTGCAATAAGTAAGGATACTCCGGCACGGATATCAGGGGAAGTCATTTCAATACCTCTCAGGTGGTGTGATTTGTTCAATCCAATAACAGTAGCGCGGTGCGGATCGCACAAGATAATCTGAGCCCCCATATCAATCAATTTGTCGACGAAGAACAAACGGCTCTCGAACATTTTTTGGTGAATCAATACATTACCTTTAGCCTGCGTTGCCACCACGAGCACTATACTCAATAAATCTGGCGTAAAGCCTGGCCAAGGTGCATCCGAAATGGTCAGAATAGATCCATCTATAAAAGTATCAATTTCATAAGAGTCTTGTGAAGGAATAAAAATATCGTCACCACGCAGTTCAAACTTGATACCCAAGCGCGAAAATACAGATGGGATAACGCCAAGTTCTTCAAAACAGACGTCTTTAATGGTGATTTCAGAACCTGTCATTGCTGCCAATCCGATGAAAGAACCAATTTCGATCATATCGGGCAGCATACGGTGTGAAGTACCGCCGAGACGTTCTACACCTTCAATGGTCAACAAATTAGATCCAATACCGGATATTTTTGCTCCCATGCGGTTTAGCATCTTACATAATTGCTGTAAATAAGGCTCACAGGCTGCATTGTATATGGTTGTCGTGCCTTTCGCCAATACAGCAGCCATTACAATATTGGCAGTACCGGTCACTGAAGCCTCGTCCAATAGGATATAGCTTCCTTTTAGCGCTGTTGCATCAACATTAAAAAAATGATTGGTAGGATCGTAAATAAATTTGGCCCCCAGTTTTTCGAAGCCCAAAAAATGTGTATCCAATCGTCTACGGCCAATTTTATCGCCCCCCGGTTTTGGGATAGCTGCCTTGCCGAATCGAGCCAACAAAGGGCCAACAATCATAATTGAGCCCCGTAACCCCCCTCCCTTTTCTTTAAATTCGGGTGATTGAAAATAGTCTATATTTATATCTTTAGCTTCAAAAAACATAGGTATCCTTATCAATGCGATTGATTTTAACACCTAGCGCTCCTAACAGATCGATCAACTTATTGACATCTTTAATATCTGGGATATTACTGATGGTCATGGGTTCTTCTGTCAGCAAAACTGCAGAAAGAATCTGTAAGGCCTCATTTTTTGCTCCTTGAGGAATAATCTCTCCCTTTAACGGTTTTCCACCGATTATTTCAAATGCGTTCATTTATATATACGTGATATCTCTTAGTGTCATACCCCTGTTCTTGTATTTGCCTCGGGATATTTAGCCTTCCGTCTACTACACAAAGATGGAAGGCTCAAAGAACCATGCTACCGATTAAAGTAGTACAGTTCTAAAAAAAAGAAGGCAATTGTAAAGAAATCTGTTAATCACTTCGCAATTGCCTGCTTCTTTAAACAAATTTTTAAGAACTAGCCCCGTTTGTTATTATAGTTACCCTGCGGCTTTCTGTTTCTGTTATTGTTGTTGTTGTCCCTGCCGTAGCTGTTATTATTGTTGTCTCTACTATAGCTGTTGTTATTGCTTCCGTAGTTATTGCGCTTCGTATTATTGTTACTTGTCATACGAGGCTTGCCTCCACCTTTCGACTGGTGACCGGAATTATTGTTATTGCTATTGTTATTATTTCCGCCAGAATTACTATTTGCTGGACCTTTAACGCGATTTCCCGGAGGCGGAGTTTTAAAGTCAAGTTTAGTCAATACGGTACCTTCAGGTAAGCTCAATTGATAACCTGATAATTCTTTTAGATCCTGGATGATCAACTCGTCTGAAACAGAATCCTTATTCCAGGTCAGGTAAGCCATTTTCATAAAATTAGCGATACCGATGACCATCTGCTCTCTTTTGGCTTCGTCATTGGCCAATAACGCCTTTTCAATCATTTTCTCTACGGTAAAACCATAGTGCTTGAATCTAATGGAATGCTGCGGATAGCCTAAATGCTCAACTTCGTGTTTCACACTTTTCGCTGTGGCAATTGGATAAGGCGAGTCGATATCCAATTTAAAATCAGAGATAATCTGCAGGTGATCCCACAGTTTATGTTTAAAATCAGACACGTCTCTCAAATGCGGGTTCAATACCCCCATCATGTCGATTACAATCTGTGCATGTTTATTTCTTTCTTCCTTTGTGGGTAAAGTACAGATGTAGTCTACCATATTTTGCACATTGCGACCATATTCTGCAAGGATCAATTTTGGTCTAGTGCTGTTGTAGTCAAAGTTCATATAGCTAATATAAGTACCTAATAAAACGATCAAGATGCCGTTTTGGTATTTTATTATTGAATTATTCTAAGTTTTGCAAATTTAAGCAACAATTGTTTCTGTCCCAACTCTTTAAAGAAAATAGTTGCTTTTATATCTCCTTTGTTTCCTTCGAGATTCACAACTTTGCCAAATCCAAAGCGTTCATGTTCAACTTCCATGCCGACTTGAAGATTTGATGTATCTGAAGGAGCAAAACCCGCAGTAGGTTTGTGGGCTTTCGGCAGTATAGATGTCGTTTTAACCATGGGCTTAGGCTTAGGTTTAGAAAACGTATCATCACTGTCCTTTTGCTGCCAAGCAATTCGTTCGCCTTGAAAACTTCCGGCTGAGGCAGAAGTTTGTCGTGGTTTAAAATCCAATGCAAGACATGCCGGATTCAATTCATCCAAGAAGCGACTGGGTTCGCAGTTATTTAGCGTTCCCCAACGATATCGCGAAGTAGCATACGAAAGTAGTAATTTTTTTTCAGCTCTCGTAACAGCGACATAAAAAAGTCTTCGTTCCTCTTCCAATTCGGACCTGGAATTCAACGACAACTGGGAAGGAAACAAGTTTTCTTCTAAGCCTACAATGAAAACGATCGGAAATTCCAATCCTTTGGAAGAGTGGATGGTCATCAATGATACGGTATCCGCATTTGGATCTTTATCATTATCGTCGTTTGTCAACAAAGCGATATCCTGCATGTAAACGTCCAGTCCGCGCTCTTCAATATCCTCTCGCTCCGAAAATTCCTTAATACCATTGAGGAGTTCCTGGATATTTTCGTAGCGTGCCAATCCTTCTACGGACTTATCTTCATACAATTCTTTTAGAATACCACAGTGCTGAGCAATGTGCATGGCCGTATCAAAGGCGTTATTGTTTTTGGCCAAGGCCTGAAAACTCTGTATCATCTGTGCAAAACCACCAACAGAGGTTGCACTACGTCCATCAAGAAACTGAGCTGCATTGGCAACAACATCCCAAATACGGTATTGATTCTGATCCGCAGCGATCATAATCTTCTCGATTGTTGTATCCCCTATCCCTCTACGCGGGTAATTGATAACGCGCTTTAACGCTTCCTCATCATTTGGATTGAAAGTGAGTCTAAAATACGCGATCAGATCTTTAATTTCTTTCCGTTGATAGAAAGAAGTACCGCCATATATTTTATAGGGAATATTAATTTTGCGCAAAGCCTCCTCCATTGCCCTGGATTGGGCATTGGTACGGTAAAGAATAGCAAAATCTTTATAATTAAGACCCTTTATCGATTTCTCTTCAATGATCAGATCGGCCACGATCTTGCCTTCCTCATTGTCAGAGAACGCACGTGAAACCCTGATTTTTTCGCCCTCTTCATTATCTGAAAAAACATTTTTCTCCAATTGATTCTGATTGTTGGCGATCACCGAATTAGCTGCATTTACGATCATTTTAGTGGATCGATAATTCTGTTCTAGTTTAAAGATCTTTACATCTGGATAATCCTTTTGGAAATTCAGGATGTTCTGAATATTTGCGCCACGGAACGCGTAGATGGACTGCGCATCATCTCCTACGACACAGATATTTTCGTTGACTGCAGCCAGACGCTTGACAATAAGGTACTGTGAAAAGTTCGTATCCTGATACTCATCGACCATCAGATAACGAAACTGGTGCTGATATTTATGCAGTACCTCCGGATGTTTATTTAACAATACATTTGTCTTGAACAGCAAATCGTCAAAATCCATGGCCCCTGCACGGTAGCAACGTTGGGCATAGGTCATATAAATTTGTCCCAATTGCCCACGACCATTTGAAATATCTTCGGCCAAGATGGCTTCATTCTTATTATATTCCTGCGGCGATATCAGGTTGTTTTTTGCCTGCGAGATACGCCCGTATACATGATTGACATTATACAGCTTATCATCGAGATTCATTTCCTTTAAAATGGCACGCAACAAACTTTTGGTATCGTCCGTATCGTAGATGGTAAAGTTTCTGGGATACCCGATCAATTCAGCTTCTACCCGGAGTATTTTTGCGAATACGGAGTGGAATGTTCCCATCCAAATATTTTTCGCTTCGCTCCCAACGACAGAAACAATACGCGCCCGCATCTCTTTGGCTGCCTTGTTGGTAAATGTCAAGACCAAGATATTGAATGGATCAACACCTTTTCGAATCAGGTGTGCTACACGATAGGTAATCACCCGTGTTTTTCCTGAACCAGCTCCTGCAACAATCATCACAGGACCTTCTGTTTGCTCTACGGCTCCTCGTTGTGAAGGGTTTAAACCCGCTAAATAATCCAAATTAACTCCTTAAATTTTAAAACCTGAGAATAGGGTATAAAAGTACAAATTTCCTGTCGATCCCTCGGGCTATCCTATTAATATTTTTACATAAAAAAAACCGATAATAAAGATTATCGGCTTTTATGTAAAATAAGCAGTATTTAGCCTCTGCTATTATAATTTGGGGCTTCCTTCGTAATGGAAATATTATGTGGGTGAGACTCTCTCAAGCCTGCTCCTGTAATACGGACAAACTGAGCTTCCTGCAACTTCTCAATGGTGGCAGCACCACAGTAACCCATGGAAGCGCGCAGTCCACCGACATATTGATAAACGACTTCAGCCAGTGTACCTTTATAAGGAACACGACCAACAATACCTTCAGGAACCAGTTTTTTAATATCATCTTCCACGTCTTGGAAGTAACGGTCTTTAGACCCTTTTTCCATCGCTTCAATTGAACCCATACCGCGGTAAGACTTAAACTTACGTCCTTCGTAGATAATGGTTTCACCTGGGGCTTCTTCCACTCCTGCAAATAATGAACCAGCCATAATCGTGCTTGCTCCAGCGGCAATTGCTTTTGCAATATCTCCTGTCTGCTTGATGCCACCATCTGCAATTAATGGTACGCCAGTTCCCTTTAGTGCTTTCGCCACTTCATATATCGCATAAAGTTGAGGAACACCGACACCAGCGATAATACGTGTTGTACAGATTGATCCGGGTCCGATTCCAACTTTTACCGCATCTGCACCTGCTTCGGCCAAAGCGGTGGCGGCTGCACCTGTAGCAATATTTCCAACGATTACCTGAAGTTCAGGAAATTGGGCTTTTACTAATTTCAGTTTATCGATCACCCCTTTTGAATGCCCATGTGCCGTATCAATGGTAACCACGTCTACTCCCGCCTTCACCAAAGCTTCAACGCGGTCCAACGTATCTGGCGTAACGCCTACTGCAGCGCCCACCAATAAACGTCCATGGCTATCCTTAGCAGCATTAGGGTAATGCTTATATTTTTGAATATCTTTAAATGTAATCAAGCCTTTTAAAATCCCTTCACTATTGACCACTGGAAGTTTTTCGATCTTTTCGTTTTGAAGAATTTCTTCAGCTTTCACCAAATCTGTCCCTTCGGGTGCCACGACAAGATTTTCTTTCGTCATCAATTCATTGATTGGTCGAAGCATATCTTTTTGAAAACGAAGGTCGCGATTGGTTACAATACCGACTAGCTGACCCTTTTCATTCACAACGGGAATGCCACCGATCTTGTGCTCCTTCATGATATTAAAGGCGTCTCCTACTGTTGCTGTAGCCAATAAAGTAACAGGATCCTGAATCATCCCGCTCTCCGAACGTTTAACTTTGCGTACTTCAGCAGCCTGTTCTGCAATCGTCATGTTCTTATGCAACATACCAATACCGCCAGCTTGTGCAATTGCTATGGCTAAATCAGCACCAGTTACCGTATCCATTGCTGCAGAAACCAATGGGATATTTAATTTGATTTTTTTTGTTAGCGAAGTACTCGTATCAACGTCACGGGGTAAAATTTCAGAATAAGCTGGAATTAATAAGACGTCATCGTAAGTGAGACCTTCTGCTACGAATTTTTGTGGATCTAATTGCATGGCAAATATGTATTGGGTTTTCTATTTGCCAGGCAAATTTAAGAAAAATAAGTAATATTAAAAAATAAAATATAGAAATTACAATCGAAAGACAAATTAGAACCATTATGAATAAAATAATCCATTTCCTTTATTTCAGACGAGATTATTTTTTGGCAAGCTATTTGCTTTCGGTAACACGAAAAGTTATTTTAATTAATGAAAATATAAAGATAAGATAATTATGAAAAAGACACTACTTTCATTGGCTGCTGTCGCAGCATTAGCATTTGGTACACAAGAAGTAAAAGCTCAATCTCCTCAACGCGCTGCTATCGGTGTGGTTTTCGACGGATCGATCGGTGATCTATGGGGGGTTCAATACAAACAATCAATGGGTGGCGCAAACAATGGTCAAGCGCAGGTAATGTTTGATGACCATGTGGTAGCAGTTGGTGCTGATTGGCAACATGCAAGACCTTTCCGTGGCGCTCCAGGTTTAGGCTGGTACGCAGGTGTCGGTGCACAATTAACATTTGTAGACGCTGGCGATAACATCACTTATGTGGGATTAAGACCGCAATTGGGTCTAGAATTTAAAATTCCATCGGCTCCTATCGGTCTTCACGCTGACTGGAAACCAAATTGGACTTTAAACCATGGTTCTGATTTTGACGCTTCAACATTTTCATTTGGTATCAAATATACATTAAGATAATAGAAGCAGTTCAAATAGCTTAAAAAAAAGGTTCTTCTCATCATGAGGAGGACCTTTTTTTATGAAATAAAATGCATAAGTATTTCTTTTTTTCTTCAATTCTCCTATTTTTATGCCGTTGACCTAATTGGCATAAATAAAACTTTTCATTCTACAAAAATTTTATACCTTTGCCATTCTTGGTAAAATGTGATTAAACAAGAACTAATTATCAATTACATAAACAGTATTTAACATTATAATTAATACAATTAATAACAGACGATGCAAGGTAAAGGGCTGATTAAACTTTTAGTGATAGTGGTGTCATTAGCGTGTCTATACTCCCTATCATTTACTTGGGTGACCCGCAATGTGGAGCGCGATGCTGAGAATTTTGCCAAGGGAGATTTGGCAAAAGAGAAGAGCTATCTAGACTCAATGGCAGGTGAAGTAGTGTACAATTTAGGGTTTGCAAAATACACCTATCGGGAAGCCAAAGCAAATGAACTCGCTTTGGGATTGGATTTGAAAGGTGGTATGAACGTAACCATGGAAATCTCATTGGACGAATTGATCCGCAATTTGGCAAACAACCCAAAAGATGAGAAATTCAACAAAGCGCTGGAGCAAGCAGTAGCAAAAAGCAAAACGAGTGCAAAAACAGTCGTTGCTTTATTTATGGAAGAGTACAAATCCATCGGTGCTACAACTCCACTATCGACATTCTTTTCAACAAAAGATAACGCTGCTCTAATTAAACCTGGTGATTCAGACTCCAAAGTTGAATCGTTCCTTCAAAAAGAAGCAGACAATGCCATCCAAAATTCCTACAAAGTACTTCGTACACGTATCGATAAGTTTGGTGTTGCATCGCCAAATATTCAAATTCAACAAGGTACAAACCGTATTTTGATCGAGTTACCTGGTGTCAAAGACGAAAGCCGTGTGCGTAACCTGCTCCAAGGCTCCGCCAAACTGGAGTTTTATGAGACCTATACCAACCAAGAAGTTTATCCATTACTGGAAAATATCGACAAAACTTTAGCATCTACGTTAAAAGCAGCACCTGCTACAACGGCTACTGCCGCAGCAGACACAAGCAAAAAATCAGATGATTTGTTATCCAACCTAACCGGTGGTAAAAAAGATGCTAAGAAAGACAGTGCTGCTGTAAATCTAGGTCAGAAAAATCCACTGTTTGAAGTGTTGCGCCCCGCGGTTTATATGGGTGAAAACCAACAGATGGCGCTTATGCCAGGTTCAATGGTGGGTATTGCTTCATTAAAAGATACAGCAAAAGTAAATGCATACTTGCAACGTCCGGAGGTAAAATCAATTCTCCCGGGAAACTTAAAACTTTTATGGGCTGTTAAACCTGAACAAAAGACACCTGAGCAACTATCATTATATGCAATTAAAGGGGCTGGACAAGATAATGGTGCTGTATTGACAGGAGATGTCATTACGGATGCAACAGCAAACTTTGATGAGAAAAATCAACCCGTGGTTGGTATGCAAATGAACAGCGAAGGTGCACGTGAATGGAAGAAAATTACCGCAAAAGCGGCTCAAAACAGAGACGCCATCGCGATCGTCCTTGATAATGTGGTGTATTCTGCTCCTTCTGTAAATGGCGAAATTCCGAATGGTAGTTCTTCAATCTCAGGTTCTTTTACGGTAGAAGACACGAAAGATTTGGCAAACGTATTGAAGGCCGGTCGTCTTCCAACAACTGCTAAAATCGTTGAAGAAGCCATCGTGGGTCCTACTTTGGGTCAAGCAGCCATCGACGCCGGTGTTAACTCGGCTGTTATCGGTATTATCGTAGTAATGATCTTTATGATCGCTTACTACAATACTGCAGGTATCGTGGCAAACATTGCGGTATTGTTAAACGTATTTATCATTATGGGGGTATTGGCATCCTTAAATGCTGTACTCACTTTACCGGGTATCGCGGGTATCGTATTAACAATGGGTACTGCGGTCGATGCGAACGTCTTGATTTATGAGCGTATCCGTGAAGAACTGGGCTTAGGTAAATCGATCCGTCAGGCAGTTGCAGATGGTTACAAACACGCTTTACCTTCCATCCTGGATTCGCAGATCACAACGTTTTTGATCGGTATTATCTTATTCTTATTTGGTAGTGGCCCGATCTTAGGTTTCGCGACAACATTAATGGTGGGTATCATTACTTCATTGTTTACTGCGATCCTTGTTACTCGTGTTATCTTTGAATGGATGTTGGCGAAAGATTTCAAAATCAAAGTCTCTTTCCCTTGGTCTGCAAATACCTTGCATAATGCAAACTTTAAATTCGTTCAGAAACGTAAAATCTTTTATGCGATTTCAATCGTTGCCGTGTTAATTTCTGCAGCGTCTATTTTCACAAAAGGATTCAGTTTAGGTGTGGATTTCCAAGGTGGTCGTACGTATACTGTCCGTTATGATAAACCTGTGGACTTAGAAGCTGTACGTACAAACTTGGATGATATCTTCAAGAAAACTACAGAAGTAAAAGTATTCGGTGCATCCAATCAATTGCGTATTACAACAACTTATCATATCGAAGAAACTTCGGACACTGCTGATAAAGAAGTATTGGACAAATTAAACCAAGGTCTATCGAAAGTAGATGCTTCCAATAAACATGAGATCCTTTCGTCTCAAAAAGTTGGACCAAGTATTGCTACTGATATCAAGTCCAGAGCGACCAGTTCGGCAATATTCTCTATCATCATTGTTGCAGCTTACATCTTGATCCGTTTCCATAAATGGGAATATTCAGTTGGGGCAGCTATTGCAACAATACACGATGCGATTATTTTATTGGGATTATTCTCTATTTTGGATGGTATCGTACCATTCTCATTAGATATTGACCAACACTTTGTGGCGGCGATATTAACTGTAATTGCCTATTCGGTGAATGATACAGTGGTTGTATTTGACCGTTTACGTGAATTCGTATCGAAACCAAATGCACATAATGAAGATCTTGGAGATGTCGTAAACCATGCGATCAACTCTACTTTAAGTAGAACAATTATCACATCATTGACAATCGTGTTTGTTCTTGCTGTATTGTTTATATTTGGTGGTGAAGTTATCCGTGGATTTTCATTCGCAATCTTAATCGGTGTTATCGTAGGTACATATTCATCGATTATCTTAGCGGCACCTTCGGTATATGACTTACGTAAAGGAAAGCATTTAGCAGAAGGTAATACAGCTAAAAAAGCTGAGGTTGTAAGACCCTAATAAAGCTCTTTACAGCAAAGCAGGAGTTTAAAATTCAAATGCCCCCAAAAAGTTGAGTACTTTCTGGGGGCATTTTTTATTGCATTCAAATTACTTGTCACACTAAATATTTAAATATATTTGTTGTACTAAATATTTGTATGCTAAACGAAAAATTCGACCGCTATTCTTTTATTCTCGACCAAACTGCCAAGAAGGTAAAGCAATTTGCCCAATCCTCTTTTGCAGAAAAAGGATTTGATATCACTGTGGATCAGTGGACCATTTTAAAGGCTTTGTATGAAACGGATCAGCTTTCGCAAAAAGAACTGGCGAAACGCTGCGGAAAAGACCAGCCCACATTGACACGGATCGTTGATATCCTTCTTAAAAAAAATCTGGCTGAACGGGTCATTGACGAAACAGACCGTCGGAGCCTTTATTTGCACTTGACGGAAGAAGGAAAATTAAAAGTAGCATCGCTTTCACCAATTGTTGCGGAGATTCGTATGAAGGCCTGGGAAAATTTGACAGCGGAAGATTTTGACGCTTTTACAAGGATTTTGAACACTATATATAACAACTTAAATATAGAATAGCTATGATAAATACGGATATCTGTATCATTGGAGCAGGACCTGTTGGCCTATTCGCTGTTTTCGAAGCTGGGCTTTTAAAAATGCGCTGCCATTTGATTGATGTGTTACCTCAGGTAGGCGGACAGCTTTCGGAGATTTACCCGCACAAACCTATCTATGATATACCTGGTTATCCAAGTATAACCGCACAGGAGCTGATCGATAAGCAGCTTGAACAAATTAAACCTTTCGACCCTACTTTCACCTTAGGTGAGCGTGTAGAACAAATAACCAGGCAGGACGATGGCTCTTTTATCGTGACAACTAATGAACATACAATTGTTCACACACAGGTTATTGTTATCGCCGGAGGCTTGGGCTGTTTTGAGCCGCGCAAACCGGAGATTCCGAATCTTCATCTCTTTGAAGGAAAAGGGGTAGACTATATGGTAAAAGATCCCGCCAAGTATCGGGATAAAAAAATCGTTATTGCCGGTGGTGGCGACTCCGCGCTCGATTGGGCTTTTCACCTCGTAGATATTGCGCAACAGGTCACTTTAATCCACCGAAGTGACTCCTTCAGAGGCGCTCCGGACTCGGCGGAGAAAGTGTTCAAATTGGCCCAACAGGGTAAGATTAACTTATTATTGTCCCACAATCTGACCAATATTCATGGCAATGGTTACTTGTCTCATGTTGAAACAACTAATAAAGAAAAAGAAGTCATCGCGACAGATGCAGACTATTTTATTCCTTTATATGGCCTTACGCCGAAGCTTGGTCCGATCGCAGATTGGGGATTAAATATCGATAAAAATGCGATAGCTGTCGATACTTTCGATTACTCGACCAATATCGAGCGGATCTATGCTATTGGGGACATCAACACCTATCCAGGCAAACTGAAACTCATTCTTTGTGGATATCATGAAGCAGCCCTGATGTGTCAAAGCGCTTTTAAATTTGTCTACCCTGATCAAAAATTGACATTCAAATACACCACTGTAAACGGTATAAATACTTTCTAGCCATGGACGATAATTTAATTAACGTTACTGTTATTGATCGGGATGGGACCGAAAATATCCTCGAAGTTCCAACCGATATCAATCTTTCACTGATGGAGATATTAAAGGCATCTGAATATGAAATATTGGCAACCTGTGGTGGTATGGCGCTGTGCGCTACCTGCCATGTTGAGGTTATTGAAGGTCTAGACTTGCTGGCTTCAGCGAGCGATCAGGAGCTCGATATGTTAGATACGCTCCCGGATGCCGATGATCAAAGTCGGCTCGCCTGTCAGCTTTATCTGCAGAATTGCAACAATGGTATGAAGATCAAGATAAAAGGTGCACTGCAGTCGTGATCTCATGGTGTATGAAATACACCATGAGATCACGACCAACCTCTTTTTTTTAAGATAGTAACAGATCAACATAAAAGACTAAAAATCAAACATCTACAAAACATATGATTGAAAGATTTAGCCTTTTCACAATAAAATTCACAACATATCGGCGCAATAAATAAATATTTTTTAGTTTTTTGAACCAAAATTTAAGATATTTGCAGCTTAATTCGATTGTACCGAATTTTTACAACAAACTATTAAAAATATGCCAAGCAATAGTTCAAATAGAAAATTCCCAAGAGTAATCATTATTGGTGCTGGATTTGGAGGAATTGAAGTTGCTAAAAAGCTTAAAAATAAGGAAGTTGAAGTTCTGTTGCTGGACAGAAATAACTTTCATACTTTTCAACCTTTGATGTATCAGGTAGCCACGGGTACTCTTTCGGCGGATTCTATCTCTTTCCCTGTTCGCAAAATGTTCAAAGGCCAAGACAACTTCCACTTTAGACTTGCTGACGTAAAGAGTGTAGATAACGTGGCCAAAATTGTAAGGACAGACGTTGGTGATTTTGACTATGATTATTTGATCGTCGCTACAGGTGCCACGACGAACTTCTTCGGCAATCAACAAATCACGAAATATGCTTTGCCAATGAAAAACATACAAGAAGCACTAAATATTCGTAGCTATGTTTTACAAAACCTGGAAGAGGCGGTACGGATAGAAAATCCAGCTGATCGTAAAGCCAATCTGAACTTCGTTATTGTTGGAGGTGGTCCGACAGGTGTAGAACTTTCGGGTGCAATCGCAGAAATCAAAAACAACGTTCTTGAAAAAGACTATCCAGAATTAAAAAAATCTGAGATGTCGGTTTACTTGGTCGAAGGACTTCCAAAAGTATTGGCCAATCTGTCCGAAAAATCTTCGAAAGATTCGGAAAGATACCTGAAAGATCTAGGTGTAGAAGTGTTATTGAATGTTCAGGTAACAGGTTATGATGGTAATTCGATTACTTTCGCCGACGGCAGAAGCATTGAGACAAAAACCGTGATTTGGGGTGCCGGCGTAGCTGGGCAATATCCTGATGGATTTAAAAAAGAAATTATCCAGCGCGGAAACCGTATACAGACGGACGATCAATGTCGCGTTATCGATATGCCAGGTGTTTATGCCATTGGTGATGTTTCGGCGTTTATTACAGATGATCTTCCTCGTGGCTTACCAGGTGTTGCACCGGTAGCTCAACAACAGGGAGCCTATGTTGCTAAACACATCCTTCAAACAATTTCCAACCAGCCAACTGAGAAATTCAATTATTTCGACAAAGGCTCGATGGCTACTATAGGCCGTAATAAAGCGGTCGTTGATATGGGAAAAATTCATTTTAATGGATTCTTTGGCTGGATGACGTGGATGTTCGTCCACTTGATGTCCATTTATGGATTCAGAAATAAACTCATTACTTTTGTAAACTGGTCAATTAAATTTTTCACAAAAAACAGCGGTGTACGTTTAATATTCCACAAGTACGATGAACCAGTTCCGGAAAAAAATCAGGCAGAAACAGTGCAATAGCCTTTTGACAGTATTTCCCATCTGAAATAAATCAATATCCACGACAGCGCCATGATACTAAGATCATGGCGCTGTCTTTTTTATCCCCCCTCTAATCGGCTTACCACTGGCGATAATGTTGCACTAGTTGAGTCTCTAATCACATCACAACATTAGACTTCCACTAACTTTTCAAAACCAACCTTTCGTTATTGAACCCTTTGTTTTAACAGCCAATGATTTCAAAAAACGTATTTTATGCTTCTTTCAGGGGTATCCAATTTAAAATAACTTCGCTTAGCACGTAACATTTACAGATTATATGCGTTAAATTTAAGGACAGTTTTTTCCTGATAGAATTTACTTTCATAATATCTTTTTTTTTAATGTATAACCTCAAAAAGATTAATTTTTTTTGGTAGGTTTGCATATTATTTTAAAATAGCTTAAGGATTAGCAGATGGGCTTATTTAATTGGTTTACGCAAGAAGTTGCGATTGACTTGGGTACTGCAAATACCCTAATAATTCATAATGACAAAGTAGTAGTGGATGAACCTTCTATTGTTGCATTTGACCGCACCACAAATAAAGTGATCGCCATTGGCCGCCAAGCCATGCAAATGGAGGGTAAAACACACGACAATATAAAGACAGTACGTCCTTTACGTGATGGCGTAATTGCTGATTTTACGGCTGCTGAGCATTTGATCAGAGGAATGGTAAAATTAGTAAACAATGGCAAAAGTTGGTTTTTCCCTTCGCTTCGTATGGTTGTTTGTATTCCTTCTGGTATTACAGAGGTGGAAAAAAGAGCAGTACGCGACTCCGCTGAAATTGCTGGTGCTAAGGAAGTCTATTTGATTCACGAGCCCATGGCCGCTGCTGTAGGTATAGGGATTGATGTGGAAGAACCGATGGGTAATATGATTATCGATATCGGTGGTGGTACTACCGAAATAGCAGTCATTGCTTTGTCGGGTATCGTATGTGACCAGTCTATTCGCGTTGCGGGTGATAACTTTGACTCCGATATCGTTCAATACATCAGACGACAACATAACATCATGATCGGTGAACGTACGGCTGAAAAAATAAAAATTGAAGTGGGTGCTGCTCTTCCGGAATTGCAGGAACCACCCGCAGATTTTGCTGTTCAAGGGCGTGATTTGATGACTGGTGTTCCTAAACAAATCACTGTTTCTTATACCGAAATAGCCCATTGTCTGGATAAATCCATCTCAAAAATTGAAGAGGCGATCTTAAAAGCTTTAGAAATTACCCCCCCAGAATTATCAGCAGATATTTATCAAACAGGTATTTACCTGACTGGCGGTGGTGCTTTATTACGCGGTCTGGATCGTCGTATACAAGCTAAGACTAAACTTCCAGTGCACATTGCTGAAGATCCATTACGCGCTGTCGTAAGAGGAACTGGTATCGCACTTAAAAATATCGGACGATTTAAATTTTTGATGCAATCCTAACCGTTCGATAATTAATAACAATATTTTATTAAAGAGCGATATAATATGCAAAACTATTATATCGCTTGCTTATTAAATACCCACATTAAAAAATGAGAAACCTTTGGTTATTCCTAAGACGATATAATGCATTCTTTTGGTTTATCCTCTTTTTTGGATTCTCTTTATTTTTGGTCATCACCAATAATTCTTTCCAACGTAATTCGGTCTTAAATTCTTCGAATAGTATCATCGGAGGCCTTTATGCAAAAGTCAATTCCTGGAAAAGCTATCTTCACCTCGATGAAACTAACGATGCGCTCGCAAGAGAAAACGCGCAATTGAGAAAGGACTTACAGGCCTATCGGTCGACGGACAGCATCAACATTGGTGCTGTACCGGCTATTGATAGCAGCGAATTTGGGCGTTATGAATTTATTATTGCGAATGTCATCAACAACAGCATTCACCAAAAAGCAAATACAATTACACTTGATAAAGGGAGTAAGGATGGTATCGAGCGCGGAATGGGTGTGATCGCCCCCAATGGCGTAGTAGGTATTGTCTTAAATGTATCACCTCATTTCTCGACGGTTCAATCCTTGTTGCATCCTGACACGAGAATATCGGTTACGCTCGGTCATACTGAAGTGTTTGGTTCGTTGATATGGGGAAATAGCATGGACTATCGCGCGGCAATGGTCAAGGAAATCCCAAATCACATTAAAGTCAACAAGGGAGACAAAGTATATACCTCGGGATATTCGGGCCACTTTCCAAAAGGGATTTTTGTTGGAACTGTTATTCAGACGGGTATCTCCTCCGGAGATGCCTTTTTAGATCTTAGGATATTGTTAAGTACCAACTTTTCCAACTTACAGCATGTGTATGTTGTAAAAGACCTGTTAAATAACGAATTAAAAACACTAGAAGAATCGACAAAGGACAATGGCTAGGATTTTAATATTTAATATTATTCGATTTATCGTGTTGATAGGCATGCAAGTTTTCCTATTTCAAAACATTGGTTACTACAATCTTGTCGCAGCATTTCCTTATATTTTATTTGTTTTTTTGCTTCCAACGGGAACGCCTAATTTTCTGGTCTATTTGATCGCATTTCTAACTGGGCTCACCGTAGATTCTTTTTATGATACTTTAGGGGTCAATACTGCGGCCTGTGTTGCATTAGCTGCTTTCCGTATTTTCTTCATGAAAATTACCCTCGAAGTGGAAGAACGCGAATCTTTTTTCACCCCCATGTTGGGATTCATGAACATCCGTTGGTTCTTTTCTTATATCTTCTTCGGAACATTGATTCATCATACATTTTTGTATTTATTGGAATCTTTTTCCTTCCAACACATCCAATACACCTTATTGAGTATCGTTTTAAGTTGTATATTTACAGTAATTATCATGCTATTATTTAGCATATTATTCTACAAAAAGAAAGATCGGTTATAGTAGATCGATGGATAGAAATTCATTTCTATGAACAGTTTTTTTGCGCGCAAGTACGTCGTTTCCGGAATCTTTATCGCCATCACACTGACACTGATGGCCCGCTTATTTTATTTGCAGATCATAGACGATTCGTACATACATTCTGCCAACAGTAATGTGATGCGCAAGGTCATTGTCTACCCTGCGAGAGGGGTTATACTGGATCGAAAAGGAAAGGTGCTGGTTCAGAACGAACCAGTATATGACCTTATGGTCACCCCTCGTGAAGTGAAAGAAATTGATACGGCACTGTTTTGTAAATTGATAGATATTGATAAAGAAGGTTTTATCAAACGGATGGAAAAGGCTAGAATACACTCACCTTATCGTGCATCTATTTTTGAAAAACAGCTTTCTGTACGGACATGGGCCCAATATCAGGAGTATCAATATCAATTTCGGGGTTTCTATGTGCAGAAGAGAACAATCAGAAGTTATCCCGATAGCATAGCGGCTCAGTTTTTGGGTTATGTCAGTGAGGTAAACGACAAGGATATTGAACGCTCCAATGGATTTTACCGAAGTGGTGACTATATTGGCCGCAGCGGTATAGAGCGCTCCTATGAAGACCTCATTCGTGGGAAACGCGGTGTTAATAATTTGATGGTCGATGCACTAAACCGCCCCAAGGGTGTATTTATGGAAGGCAAATACGACACACTAGCTGTTGCAGGGGAAGGACTGGTTTCTTCTTTGGATAAAGACCTTCAAATTCTAGGGGAAAACCTGATGAAAAATAAATTGGGATCCATTGTTGCTATCGAGCCAGCAACAGGTGAAATCTTGGCCTATGTAAGTAGTCCAAGCTATAATCCAAACATGATGGTGGGACGACAATCGGGCAATAATTATATGAAATTATTGAAGGATGAAACGAAACCGCTGTTTAACCGTCCTATTCAAGCTTCTTACCCGCCAGGATCTGTATTTAAGGTGGTATCTGCATTGACAGCGCAACAGGCGGGTGTGATTGATCGTAATACGGTATTCTTCTGCCCGCATGGGTACAGTTATGGCGGTGGACGTGGATGGATGGGCTGTACGCACTATCATGGATCGACTACTTTACAGCGATCGGTAGCCGTATCATGCAATACTTATTATGGTTTTACATATGCCAAAATGATTGATGGACGTGGCCTTTCGGGACCTAAAGCTTATGATTTATGGCGCAACGCAGTAACCCAGTTTGGGATAGGCCATAAACTGGGCATTGATCTACCCGGGGAGAAACCAGGTTTATTGCCGACATCAGATTTTTATACCAAACGATACGGTAACGATAAATGGCGTTCAAGTTTTAACATTTCCTTATCCATCGGGCAAGGGGAAATGGGAATAACGCCATTGCAAATGGCCAATATCATGGCTATCGTTGCTAATAAAGGGTTTTACTACAGACCGCATTTGATTAAAGGAATTGGAGAAAAGAAAATTGCCAAGAAGGAATTTACGGAAAAAATCAGTGCCGGTGTTGATGAAAAATACTATCCTGTAGTTATTCAGGGCATGAGCGATGCTGTCAATACACCTGAGGGAACAGCTTGGTCCAATCGTATTCCGGGTATCGAAATGTGTGGTAAAACAGGTACGGCTCAGAACCCGCATGGGGAAAACCACGCTGTTTTCTTTGCTTTTGCGCCGCGGGATAATCCTAAAATCGCTATTGCTGTCTTTGTTGAAAATGCAGGTTACGGTGGAACATGGGCAGGACCTATTGCCAGTATGATGGTCGAGAAATACCTCAAAGACACCATCACTGCTCCTAAGTATATCCAGGATCGCATCTATAATGCAAATTTTCTTCCTGCGCCTAAAAAAGTGGTGGATCCAAAGGCTACTAAGGATGTAAAAAAAACAGACTCAGTCAAATCCAAAACGGACACGTTAAAATCTAAACGGCAACTGGCCGCTGTGACGAAACCAAAAGAAACAATTGTTCACCATAGCGAGATAAAGAGAAGATATGAATAATCAAAAAACTAGTTTCTTTGGGAAGATAGACTGGCTGACAATAACCCTTTGGCTTGCGCTATGCTTAATTGGCTTATTCAATATCCGTGCTGCTGTTTTTAACCCCGAACTGCCCAATTTCTTTACGTTGGGTACGAATTATGGAAAACAGTCTTTATATCTTGTTTCCGCTATTATCTTGGGGGTATCCATTTTGATCATAGATGCTAAATTTTTCAGCTCGGCATCACCAATATTTTACGGTATAACTGCTGTACTGCTTGTGATCGTGTTGGTCGTCGGACGAAATGTTGGTGGAAATCAGGCCTGGATCGACCTCGGTTTTTTCCGCTTACAGCCGTCGGAGTTTGCGAAACTTTCGACCTGCCTGTTGCTGGCTAACTTTTTAAGTTCTCAAAGCAATAAGGCTCCAACGATGCAGACTTTGGCTATGGGAGCCGGTATTGTTTTATTCCCTGTATTTTTGGTGATGTTACAACCCGATACTGGATCTGCCCTCGCATTCTTTTCGTTGATTTTTGTATTCTACCGGGAGGGCTATGTGAATAATGAGCTTCTGATATTTGGAGGTCTCTGCATTTTGCTTTTCGTCCTTGCTCTATTGGTCAATCCATGGATACTTATTTTGGTTTTGGCACTACTCATTGGCCTTGTGATGTGGAACTACCGCAAGAGAAGAAAATACATTATTAATCTCAGTATACTTTTTGCGGCATGTGCAGTATTTATTCTCTGTGTAGACCTCGTGTATGACCATGTCTTACAATCGCATCAACGTGATCGTATTGACATCATTTTAGGGAAAATGGAAGATCCTAAGGGAAAGGGCTATAATTTGAATCAGTCTAAAATTGCAATTGGATCGGGACAGCTTTTGGGAAAAGGTTATTTACAGGGAACCCAGACAAAATATAATTTCGTACCTGAGCAAAGTACAGATTTTATTTTCTGCACGGTTGGAGAGGAATGGGGCTTTGTCGGATCGGTTACCTTATTACTGATCTATCTCACGCTACTGTTACGCATTATTCACATTGCCGAACGACAGCGCTCGGCCTTCGCCAGGATCTATGCATATGGTGTAGCCTCCATTCTATTTTTTCACTTGTTTATTAATATCGGCATGACAATAGGTATTGTACCCGTTATCGGGATACCACTACCTTTTATCAGCTACGGGGGCTCTTCTTTGTGGAGTTTCACGATTTTGCTTTTCATCATGCTTAAATTTGATTCAAATAGAAAAGGAATTGTTTAAGACAATTCCTTTTCTATTTGGATGTCGTAGACGACATCCACTCTTTTATTGCAGCAGCCGCGAAGCGGCTATTACACAAGTTGTTCTCCAAAAAAATTAAATGCGCGCTAAAACGAGCTGTATAGCCTTGTCGACAACTTGTTCGGGCGTGGAAGAAAAATGACCATCTACCCTATTTGCCAAAATAGCATTGATGGATAAAGCTTGATGTCCAAACATTTTGGCCAATGCGTAAATACCAGCAGTTTCCATCTCCAGGTTAGTTAAGCGTAGCGCTTTATATTGAAAAGAATTGACTAAACTCACAAAATTAGGAATGCTATTATTTGCCCTCAAATGTCGCCCCTGGGGTGCGTAAAAACCCGGTGCAGTTAATGTGATCCCCTTGGGTAGGTCAAAAGCGATCTGCTCCTGAAGGCTCTTACTGCCTTTGGCAACATAAGGTTGCAAGTTCAACGCTGAAAAATGCCTACCTAATTCCGCCTGAATCCCTTTCTCTTCATCGTCATAAGCAGCCTTATAATAGTTCATCAAGGCATCAAGACCTATACCGTAAGAAGAGGCCAAAATAGTTCCCATTTCAACATCTTGTTGTACAGCCCCTGAAGTTCCAATGCGTATTATATCCAGCGAGGTCAACACGGACTTCACGGTTCTACTAGCAAAATCAATATTTGCAAGCGCATCCAGTTCATTCAATACGATGTCTATATTATCCGTACCTATACCAGTGGATATTACGGTTAGCCGTTTATTCCCCAAATATCCGGTATGTGTAATAAATTCGCGCTTTCCTTTTTTAAGTTCAATGCGATCAAAGTGTGCCGAAACTTTCGCCACGCGGTCTGGATCGCCTACGGTAATTACGGTATTGGCCAGGTCTTCTGGCAACAAATTCAGATGGTAAACACTGCCATCTGCGTTCAAAACTAATTCCGATTCGTTAATCATAGCGTGTATAAATAAGTTAACTGACAGCCCTCAATTTTAGCGAAGCGATCAACAATTCGATTGACCTGCATTTTTCGAACTTCAAACTCCAAATAACACTGATTATCAAATTCCTGTTTTTCAACTTCGACGCACTCTTCCTTAATTATCCGCATAATATCATTCATATGGAGGTAATCGAAGGAAATACCATAATGGTCATTCACAGTACGCTCGATGATTTCTGCTTGGTTCAAAGCGTCTTGGGTGGCCGACTTGTAGGCATTAATCAAACCTGGCACCCCCAACAATGTACCTCCAAAATACCGTACAACAATTACGATAATGTTGGTGACATCCATAGACAATAGCACATTTAAAATAGGGCGTCCTGCAGTTCCCGAAGGTTCGCCATCATCATTCACTCGAAAGACAGCTCGGTCTGGTGTTAGACGATAAGCCCAACAATGATGTCTCGCTTTGGGATGAATTGCTTTCACTTCCAAGAGCAACTCTTTTAATTGGTCTTCGGATTTAAAAGGAAAGGTGTAGGCAATAAACTTACTGCCCTTATCCCTAAAAATCCCTTCATATTTTGCATCAATAGTCCGATAAGTATCTTCAAATAAACTCATAGATATGCTATGATTAAAACTGAAACAATAGAAAGCGCTATACCAAGATAATTTAATAGCGATAGCCTTTCTTTAAAAAATAAGACGCCAATTAAAGCGCCCAAGGAAATCACACCGATGTTCATACCCGTAAATACAACAGATGGGTTTTCCGGCAAAGCCCGATGTGCTTTCATATAAAATAGAATATTACAAAAATTGAATACTCCCAAAACCAGTCCATATCCCACCGCTTTTTTCGAAAAATTTTGCTTTTCCACGAAAAGAAAATAGAGCAACAATAACGTTGCAATAAACATCGCCATTACAAAGATAATAAACATGGAGCTGATATACGGTATACTGACATGTAGCGCGACTTGCTTAAAAAGAATATCAATGATACCCATACCAATGAATACCAGCAAGGGATAAAATGCTTTATGACGGCTATCTGTTGCTAATCTACTATTCTTATTTCTCTGCCAACCAATCGAACATAAAATTGCCAATAAACCAACCACTATTCCAAGCATTTTAAGGCTTTGCATTTTTTCATGAAACAAGAAAAAAGAAGCCAAAAGTGGTATAAATAACGACAAACGCTGTGCGACTTCTGTCTTGACCAAACCACTGTGCCGAATGGATAACGCAATGAAAACAAACATTCCCGGGAGGAGTACCGCAAGGGATGTATACAAAGTAACCGGCATATAGTCCCGCGCTAGCGATTTTAAGTCAGGTTTCAGCACGTAATAGGTCAGTGCAACGGCCATAGGGTAATTCCAAACAATAACTTGTTTGGTTTCGGCTCCATTTTGTCGTCCCAATTTCAATAAAACCGCTACAGTTACACTACAAATAACACTTAATAAGACAAAAATCATTATTCAAAATCTATTTATTTCCAGCGTCCATGTTTTCGCCCGAACGAGCTGATATTCCAATTTCAAAAATAAATATGCACACAGCATATGCTGTGTTAATGTGTAAGATACTAGATAGCCCTGTCCGACTAATCCCGATTGTTAAATTTTCCCCCAAGATACACATAAGGAATAAATCTTCCATACCGATCGTGCTCTCTTAGCTTAAATATCAATATCGCAATATATTCACCCTTAATCAAATTGAAATATTGGCGTACCCATACCTTCAATACCTATTTATTCCATAAAAATAAATTCGCTTGATATACAACCGAGAAATTAACCAATGGATATGAGCTGCTTCTTCGCAAAAAAAGAATAAAAAATTGTAAATATTAGCGCTAAAAACACATTTTTTTAAACAAAAAAAACATAATAAAAAACATATAATTTATATCAAATATTAAACGATAAAATCAATAAAAAAAGCTTAAAAAAAACTAAAAAAAACGAATAAAATATTAAAAATCAATAATATAGTAAAATTACAATCAACAAATAATGTCATAAAAATGATTAAAAACAAGACTTTAAAAGGCTTAAAAAAACACAATAATATAGAGGTAAAAATGGAATAAAATTTATTTTTTCTTTTGATATATAAAAAACATTCGTACATTTGAAATATCAAACAATATCAGGATGAACAAAACATATACATATTTCTATTTTAGCTTCTTTTATTTTAACCATAAGAGCCGGGATTAGATTGTGTATAAGTCATAAGAACACAAACAAAAGAGTCCCGGTTCGAATAATCGGGACTCTTTTTGTTTGGAGACAAAACAGCAAACAAAAAAATAATGAGTTTAAAAATTGCAATACAAGGCGCAAAGGCATCATTTCATGAAGAAGCTGCATTTAAATTTTTCGGAAGAGAAGTTGAAATTGTCGAATGTGATTCGTTTAAGAAAACTTGTGAATTGCTGAAGCAGAGAAAAGTTGACTATATCGTTATGGCGATCGAAAATTCCATTGCCGGAAGCCTCTTACCAAATTATAATTTGCTAAGAGATTACAAGTTTCATATTACTGGTGAAGTTTACCTTAACATTCAACAGAATCTCATGGTATTGCCTGGAGTGAAATTAAGAGATATTAAACATATCGAATCCCATCCGATTGCTATTCGCCAATGTGAAGAATTTCTTTCAGAGCTGGAAGGAGTACGTATAACGGAGGGTTCTGACACTGCGGCAACTGCAAAAATGATTGCTGAGCGTAAACTAACTGACACGGCTGCCATAGCAGGCACACTGGCCGCCGAGGTTTACGGTCTTGAAATTCTAGAAAAGAGAATCGAAACCAATAAAAAGAATGCTACACGCTTTTTGGTATTATCCAATGAGGTAATAGAACATAAAAATGCAAACAAAGCATCATTATCTTTCCAAACAGGTAATACGGTTGGATCTCTAGCAACCATTTTACAATGTTTTGCAGACCAAAATATCAATTTGAGCAAAATTCAGTCGATGCCCGTCATTGGGAAGCGCAATGAGTATGACTTTTTCGTCGACGTGGAATGGAAAAAGCAGACGGACTACGAAGCAGCTATCCGAAAAGTTCTCAAACATAGTATCAATTTCAATATTATGGGCGAATATGTCAAAAACGAAAAACTATAATTAACAATAGCTTAGATAACATAGATAATCAAACTTAACATGAAAAATACATTAGACATCACTCCTTTAAAATCTTGGTTGGACACAGGAGACAAACCTTTAATCATTGCAGGCCCGTGTAGTGCTGAAACAGAAGAGCAATTGGTATCAACAGCACATTTGTTGGCAAATACAGGAAAAGTAAATATTTTACGCGCCGGCATCTGGAAACCACGCACTCGTCCTGGAGAATTTGAAGGTATTGGTTCAATTGGCTTAGAATGGCTAAAAAGAGCAAAAGAAGAGACTGGTCTATTAACAGCGACTGAAGTTGCTACAGCGAAACACGTGGAAGAAGCGTTAGCTGCCGGTGTGGATGTGTTATGGGTAGGTGCACGTTCAACAGCGAATCCATTTACCGTCCAGGAAATTGCTGACGCGTTACAAGGTGTAGATATTCCAGTATTCGTTAAAAATCCGGTAAATCCAGATTTATCTTTATGGATTGGTGCACTGGAACGTATCAATCGTGCTGGTATTAAAAAATTGGGTGCTATCCATAGAGGATTCTCTTCGTACGAAAAAACCGCATTTCGTAATGAACCGATGTGGGATTTAGCAATCCAATTAAAAACTGCCTGCCCTACTTTACCAATCATCAACGATCCAAGTCACATCTGTGGAAACCGCGAATTGCTACCGTATATCGCACAAAAGGCAATGGATATGGATATGCAAGGATTAATTATCGAATCGCATATAGACCCATCTGTTGCATGGACTGATGCTAAACAACAGGTTACTCCTGCTGCATTAGCTGATTTGATCGATCACTTAACTTTACGTAAGGCGGCGTCCGACAATCCTTCATTCGAAGACAAATTAGCTGAGTTGCGTAGCAACATCGACAAATTAGATGATTTGATTATCCAAAAAATTGGGGAACGTATGAAAATTGCCGAGAAAATTGGAGAATACAAAAGGGACAACAATGTCACTATCTTACAAGTTAACCGCTGGGACGAGATTGTTCAAAAACGCACCAAATTAGCAGAGGCGCTTTCTTTGGGAAGTGAATTTTCGACAAAATTCCTCGAATTAATTCACAACGAATCTATCCGCAAACAAAATGTGGTCATGAACACTCAGGAACAACCAACAGCAGAAGCATAATGAATCAACAAGTCATCACGCTGACGCATCCTTCAAAAAAAATACAGGGTACGGTTCAACTCACAGGTTCAAAATCTGAGAGCAACCGTGCTCTTATCATCCAATCATTAAGCAAAGGACAAGTTGAAATAGCCAACCTTTCTGAAGCTGCAGATACGGTAACTTTAAACCGTGTGCTACAAATTGCTTCAGATCCGAAACCCGGATTCAACACGATTGACATCGGTCCCGCAGGAACGGCCATGCGATTCTTAACGGCTTACCTTAACCTTGTTAAAGGCAATTTTATTCTGACAGGGACTGAGCGCATGCAACAGCGTCCTATAGGTATATTGGTTGATGCCATGAAAGAAATTGGCGCTGACATCCACTATGAAAAGAAAGTCGGATACCCTCCTTTGAAGATTGAGGGCGGGCTGTTTCAAGGAAAAGACCGCGTTAAGATTAAGGGAGATATCAGCAGCCAATATATATCAGCGCTATTATTAATTGCACCGGCATTAAAAAAAGGGCTCACTTTAGAGATTGAGGGTGAATTGACCTCCAGACCTTACGTATCCATGACGTTGGATATGCTAAAAAGTGTAGGGATTGAACATGAATGGACGAGCAACGCGATTAAAATTGCGCCGCAGACATTTGATAAACAAACAATATATGTCGAACCAGATTGGAGCGCTGCTTCCTATTGGTACGCTATCGTCGCACTGGCAGATGCGAACGCATCGATTGTATTACCCGGATTAAGAAAAAATAGCTTACAGGGTGATATTGCGATTATAGGCATTATGGAGCATTTTGGTGTACAATCGAGCTTTGAATCGGACGGATTACATTTAAATAAAAAGGTAATCGATTCGGACCTAAGCTTATTCAACTTTAAAGAATGTCCCGATCTCGCACAAACTGTGGTTGTTGTCGCGGCTGCGTTAAAACGCGATGTATCGTTTACGGGCTTGGAAACTTTAAAAATCAAAGAGACTGACCGTATTGCGGCACTACAGAACGAAATTGCGAAATTTGGAGCCGAGCTGATTGAAGATGGCGATACCTACCACCTGAAAACAGCACGGGTATATCAGCCTGAAGAGGTCACCTTCGATACTTACGAAGATCACCGCATGGCGATGGCGTTCGCACCACTGGCATTAGTTTTTGACCAGATTAAGATCGCTGAACCTCAAGTTGTAGAAAAATCATATCCTGATTTTTGGAATCATTTACAAGCGCAAGCTTTTGTCATTGACTAGTAGATTAAAACAGGGATTAAATAAACATTAATCCCTGTTTCCACCTATTGTACCCCAACAGGCTTTTCACCTGGGACAAAATCATGCAATACAATCCTTAAGGCTTAAGACAGGTGGCAAATCCATAAATTTGTATTCCTTCTCTAGCTTTACAATTGCATTTAAATGCAAATTTATCTAAGTTTATTGAAATTTAATTTTTATGGCAGGAAATTCATTTGGCGACTTATTCAGAATCAGCACTTTTGGCGAATCACATGGCAAAGCTATCGGTGTAATTATTGATGGTTGCCCTTCAAATATAATAATAGACGAGGATTTTATCCAGTCTGAGCTCGACAAACGAAAACCAGGTCAATCCAAAATAACGACGCAAAGGAAAGAGAGTGATACAGCACAAATATTATCCGGTGTATTCGAAGGAAAATCAACAGGTACACCTATTGCAATTGTCATTCCAAATGAAGATCAGCGCTCAAAAGATTACACACATATCAAAGATATTTTCAGACCTTCTCATGCTGATTTCACCTATCAGATGAAATATGGCATCCGTGATTATCGCGGTGGAGGACGTTCTTCTGCAAGGGAGACTGCAGCCCGTGTTGCTGCTGGCGCTGTAGCGAAGAGCTTTCTAAACCAATTTGGTATAGAAATCTTTGCCCACGTTTCTGGAGTTGGTACTATTGAAGCACCAAATGTGGATACAAAAGATCTTAAGAGCCTTCTTGATTTACGAGAATCCAACATCGCACGTTGCGCGGATCCAGCAACAGCGAATGAAATGGTTGAATTTATCGATTCTATCAGAAAAGCTGGTGATACTGTTGGTGGACGTATATCGGCTGTCATCAGACATGTCCCCGTGGGCTTAGGCGAACCCGTCTTTGATAAACTACATGCGGATCTTGCCAAGGCAATGATGAGCATCAATGCCGTACATGGTTTTGAATATGGTTCAGGTTTTGCTGGATCAGAGTTGCGAGGTTCCGAACATAATGATATATTTGTAGCAGATGACCATGATTTAACTCGAGTGCACACGCATACCAACTTCTCTGGAGGTATTCAGGGCGGGATTTCAAATGGTATGGATATTACGTTCAAAGTAGCATTTAAGCCTGTTGCCACTATCATGAGAGATCAAGAAACGGTGGATGTCCATGGCAACCCTGCTATTGCTAGTGGCAAGGGAAGACATGACCCTTGTGTTGTTTCAAGAGCAGTAATTATTGTGGAAGCTATGGCGGCACTTGTAATCGCGGATCATCTACTTAAAAATCAAAGTTACAAACATGCTGCAAGATAATTATGTCGTAGGTGTTGATATTGGAGGCACACATATTTCTGCCTGTATCATTGACACAAAACAATGGAATATATACCTAGAAAACGTGGCCAGAAGCCACGTTTTTTCTCAAGGAGATGCTAAAACGATTTTACAAACCTGGTCATCAGCTATTAGTGATATTGTAGCCACCTCTCCTGCTCCTATTCAATTCATCGGAATTGCCATGCCTGGCCCGTTTGACTACGAAAATGGAATATCAAAGATACAAGGACAAAGCAAATACGACCATCTTTACAACCAAGATATCAAATCTCTGCTAGCTAAAGAACTGGGACTGTCCCCTATGTCTATTCACTTTATCAATGACGCAGCGGCTTTCTTACAAGGTGAAATATTCGTACAACAACTGCAAACGAATAAGCGTATACTAGGAATTACGTTGGGCACTGGACTTGGATCTGCAGTTTGGAATCAAGGTGAGAAAGCTTTCGATGCGGCACTATGGAATAGTCCTTATGGAGATTGTATTTTCGAAGAATTTCTTGTCACACGGTGGTTCATCAAACGTTTCAAAGAAGTATCAGGAAAAGATGTTACGGGACTTAAAGATATTTTAGATCATCATCGGGAAACTGATGAATTTCAAATCATCAAAGATGAATATGCTAAACATCTCTTTGATTTTATGCAGTTCTTCGCAGAGAAACATGCTGCTGAAATATTTATAGTCGGTGGCAATATCGCCAAAGCGCTACCTATTTTCATTAGTGACCGAAAAGAATTTGAGAGATTTCAAATTTATACAGCAATACTTGGTGAAAAAGCAGCTATGATTGGCGCGGCGAGTATATTCAATTAAGAAAACATATCATCCCAACCCTTGGAATATATAGCTTAGTAAAGCAAAAAGATATCCATCTATTAAAACATAGATGGATATTTTTCTGGATTAGCTTCATGCATAATTGCATATACTGTCTCGACAACATCATCAGAAGATGGCTTCGAGAAATAATCCCCATCGGAGCCATATGGCGGGCGATGTGCTTTTGCAGTCAGCGTCCGCGGCTGACTATCCAATAGATAGTAGCCATTTTGCTTCTCTAACACCTCTTGTAAGATAAAGGCTGAAGCCCCGCCTGGCACATCCTCATCTACAATAAGTAGCTTATTTGTTTTCTTCAGTGATTCGGCGCAAAGTTTTCCTTTGTCAAAAGGCTGCAATGTCTGTGCATCAATAATTTCGATAAATATCCCCAAGCGTTCCAATTCCATGGCGGCTTCTTCAACAACACGCAAAGTGGAACCATAGGATACTACAGTAATATCGCTTCCCTCTTTAACACATTCGGCATAACCGATTGGTACCGTAAATTCACCAACGTTTTCTGGTAGACGCTCTTTTAGACGATACCCATTGAGACATTCGACAACAATAGCCGGTTCATCAGAGCGGAACAGGGTATTATACATCCCCGCTGCCTGGGTCATATTACGCGGCACGCACACATGTAAACCTCTCAGAGCGCCTAAAATGACCGACATCGGTGACCCGGAGTGCCATATACCTTCTAATCGATGGCCGCGTGTACGAATAATCACTGGCGCTTTCTGTCCAGCAAAAGTACGGTAACTTAAAGTTGACAAATCGTCACTTGCTACTGTAATGCCGTAAATTAGGTAATCTAAATATTGGATTTCGGCTATCGGACGGAACCCGCGGATTGCCAAACCAAGCCCTTTGCCTATAATCGAATTCTCCCGAATACCAGTATCAAATACACGATGTACACCAAGTTTCTCCTGTAATCCTGCAAAACCCTGATTTACATCGCCAATTTTACCCACATCCTCTCCGAAAGCCAACAGCCTTTCGTCACGTCTAAAGTTCTCCTCAAAGCACAAATTCAGGACTTCACGGCCGTCAACAACTTTAGCCTCTTCACTGTACAAAGCAGGAACAATCTTTACATGAGCAGGAGAATCGACACCAGCTGTAAACAACTTCGAGTTATAACGTTTCTCGTTGACCGCCTGCTTTTCTTTGTACCAACTTAATAATTGCTGACGTTCCTCACTATGCTGTCCTTTCAGTTCATGCAGCACCTTGCGCACCTGACCATACACCTCTTTTAAAGAAGGTTCAACCATCGATTGCAATTTTTTGGAAGCAAAATCAGCGCGTTCGTTCGGTATACCCTGAAGTAAATCTATGGCTTCCTTTGCCTCCACACTCAACGTTTTGATATAATCGGTCCAAGCTCGCTTTTGTTCTTGACGAACATGGTCTTTAGCCTGTTGATCCAGTTGCTCCAGCTCTTCTAAGGTGGCGATTCCCGAACTTATTATCCAGTCTTTCATTTTTGCAATGCAATCGAAGTCAGCCTCCCATTGTAATCTTTCCTTAGATTTATAACGCTCATGTGAACCTGAAGAAGAATGGCCTTGGGGCTGTGTCAATTCGGTCACGTGGATCAAACAAGGAATATGTTTCTCACGGGCAATATGGGCAGCCTTTTCATAAGTTTCACATAATCCTGCATAATCCCATCCTCTTACTTTGAATATTTCAATCCCGTTGGTCAATTCTTCCTTCTGAAATCCTCGAAGCACTTCTGAAATATCTCCTTTCGTTGTTTGAATTTCATTGGGTACAGATATGCCATATCCGTCATCCCAAATGGAAATCACGGTCGGGATCTGGTGAACCCCTACTGCGTTAATGACTTCAAAAAATACACCTTCAGAAGTGGCAGCATTGCCGATAGAGCAAAAGGCAACTTCGTTTCCTTTATTCGAAAAATAAGATAGGTAATCTAAATTTCTATTTTGCTTATACAATTTAGAAGCCAACCCCAACCCTAATAGCCTTGCCATCTGCCCGCCTGTTGTTGAAATATCTGAAAACGAGTTTTTTTGAGCCATTTGGTTCAACCAATTTCCCTGATCATCCACAACACGTGTCGAAAAATGGCAATTCATTTGTCTTCCTGCAGAAGAAGGATCTGCCTCTACATCGGGGTGGGCATACAGTTGAGAAAAAAAATGGTAGACATCACTGATGCCTGAAGCAAATATAAATGTTTGGTCACGGTAATATCCCGATCGCCAATCTCCGTTTCTGAAAACTTTAGCCATCGCGATTTGTGCCAATTCTTTTCCATCGCCAAAAATACCAAACTTAGCCTTACCGGTAAGCACTTCTTTACGTCCTAATAAACTTACGTAACGACTTTCCAAGGCAGTTCGATAGTCATTCACAATAATCTTTTTGAACTCATCAAAGCTCAAAGTGGAAATAGATTCATTGTTTTGGTCAAATGCAGTATCAAACATATTCTTTTTTGTTTCAACAAATTTAACAAAAATATTATTCTATATAATTCGTGTTTGTCAAATAAATTGACAAACGACAGCCCTCATTTGAAATAGAATATTCTAATTTATCAAATTAGTACTTTTTGATAAAAAATCCTAATTTACATATTTTTTTAATACCTGTAACGACGTAAAACCAGCTTTATCCTTTTTAATTTCTATTTTTGGATTTTACATTCATTATTTTGAATTTTTCAACACTAAAACTCGATAAATTCCTTAGCGCTAATCTTGAAAAACAAAAGCTTTCTTCGCTTACATCAGTTCAAGAAAGAGCTATCCCTGCCATTTTGGAGGGCAGGGATTGTTTAGCGATTGCACCGACTGGAACGGGGAAAACTGAGGCTTACGCGATCCCAATTATTCAGCGTTTACGAACTAAAGTTACCGCTGACCGTCTATCGGTACTTGTACTGCTCCCGACCAGGGAACTCTGTATTCAAACCCAACAACGCATATCGAATCTTATCGAAGGTATGGATTTGATCATCGCCAGCTTTTACGGCGGTGGAACTTATGAAAGTCAATTGGAACTTTATCCTCAAGCGCATATGATCCTTGCCACTCCGGGGCGTTTGCTGGATTTTCTGGATCAGGGGAACATTGATTTGAAGACGATAGATACCTTAGTGGTTGATGAATTCGATCAACTGCTTGATCTCGGCTTTGCGTTGGATATCAACAAAATCATCAATAAATTGCCTGCTGAAAGACAAACTATTTTTAGTTCGGCCACAAAAACCGCCGAAATCGAAAAAATTGTTCGAAAAAAGTTAAACAACCCTGTCGAGATCATTATTGATACAGCTTTAAAAAAGGGCCAGATAGAGGAATCTGTAATGTATGTCGACAAGAATGATAAAAAGAGCCTATTGGGTCATCTGCTTGAAAACAGGATTTCACGGCAGGCCATCGTTTTCACGCGAACAGTGCAAGGAGTCGAACGGATTGAAACAGCATTAAACCGAAGTGGTGTTTCTTGTTTGGCTTTGTATGGCGATAAGTCGCAGCAAAAACGAGAAGAGATCATTGCTCAGTTTAGACGAAAAGAAGTACGTGTTTTGATTGCAACAGACCTATTGGCACGTGGAGTAGATTTTCCGGATCTGGAGGCGATCATCAACTACGAAGTTCCAGATTCGCCAGAGCTATATACCCATCGGATCGGCCGGACTGGTCGTTCTGAGGCTGATGGAAAAGCCTTTACGTTTTGCGACGCCGAAGACAACGAAAAATGGATCAAATTGCAACTATCCTTAAAACGGCAAATTAGAATTGACGATCAGCACCCTTACTTGCTAAGCTGGGAGAAAATGCTTTCTAGTAGTCAAACCAATCCGCGGAAAGGTTCTTCAAAATCGAGAAAACGTCGTTAATTAATAAATATTCTTTTACTTTTACCTGCAAATCATAAAATCACAATTCGAGATGAATACAATACATTTATTTGATGATAGTAACAACGGGGATGATAACCGTTTAGGAGACCTGGAAAAAACAATCATCGTGAATAGTCTGATGGAGATTCCTTTTGAAGATCGGGATGAGGAATGGCGGGATGCATTTTTAACCAATATTGCTGAATGTACCTTAAAATTAGCCGAGACAGAAGTGGTCGTTGGTCCGGACGGATTTCCTTATTTCCAACTTGAAAGCGCTCCAAAAGATCAGAACTTTCAAGCGTTCGTCATCAAAAATCGACTGAAAGATTTTGTGTTACCAAGGGGATTTGGTATTGCAATTAATACACAGCATGAAAATCCAGATTGGGTGTTCACCTATGGCGATTTGGTCAACTTCTTTCTGAACGAGGAATTTTACACGGATGAGAGCATTTTTTCGAAGAAAAATACACCAACAATTATTGGCGAAGATGAAGAAATACTAGTTGGGCAGCCAGCTGAAACTATTCTTCCGCAAACAGTACGTACACAACTGCGTGAATTTTTGGATTACTATGGGGTAAAGAATGCTAAAATTATGCTTCTTGCACGCAATTATAAAGATGAAGATAATGCTACACAAGATTTAGCATTCAATATCGTTGCCAACCAATTCAGCACAGAAAAAGAGTTTACGAACATTATGGAAGCGATAGGCTGGTTCCTTCCTAGACATTATTCTTATATTGGATTGGACGAACTTGCTATTGACAACGGCTTTATGCCACTATAAATAAAAAAGACCTAAATATATACAAACATAATTAACTCATGTTTCCATTTAACGTAAGAGTGTACGGAATATTGATCAATGAAAAACAGGAAGTGTTGATCAGTGACGAAAGGACGGAAAATGTTTCATTTACCAAATTCCCCGGCGGGGGCTTAGAATATGGAGAAGGTTTATTGGATGCCTTGATCCGGGAGTATCAGGAAGAGTGTAATTTTGAAGTTGCTGTCGTTAAGCACATTTATACCACTGACTTTTATGAGAAATCAAGCTTTAATGATAGTCAGATAATATCCATTTACTATCAGGTTAAGAACACTTCACCAATTCAAATCAGAACTACGAACAGAGCTTTCGATTTTGATCCAGATCAAAAACCGGAAGACAATAAACTTCAATCGTTTCGATGGGTACCAATTGAATCGGTTCTCATTGATGATCTAACCTTCAAAACAGATCAAATCGCTTGGAAGGAGTTCTTGAAAACGATTAGATAATAATAATTTTTCAATTTTCATGATTTTTATTTGTATTTAAAAAATAAAGATATATCTTTACGTAAACCAATGGAAATGCTTGTTTTTTTTAAAGTATTGACCTCAATAATTACATTTTATTATTTATTTAACATCTCACATGTGACTGGGAATAATGTTGGAAGAGCGTGGGATAAGACGGAAATTGGTTTATTGAATATGTAAAATCCTAGTCCTATAGGTTTTTTAATAGTTAGTGTGATTTTATGGCGATACTCCCCGTATCGCCTTATTTATTTAAGTCCTATTTCTGCAGCCCGTTATTTAAAGGCTACATAAGAAGCGAAACATAAATTCTTGTGCAAAACATCCACATTGTTAAAACCAACATCGGTCAATAAATTGAGCTGGTAAACCAGAGATCTCGGCGTATCCTCATGTTCAATATAGTCAAAAACATGATCGCGATACTCCTCATCCTTCAATTTAGTTAAATATTCGCCATATTTCTCCTTATAAATTAGCTTTTGGAGATGAACGTTATTCTGTTCTATCAAATCAAAAATCCATACACTTCCACCTGATTGTAGCAGACGGAATAACTTTTTAAAAGTGCTTAACCAATCCTCGTCATCCCGTAAGTGATGTAAAACCGAAGTAGCAATAATGACATCGAATTTTTCCTCTTCCAAGGAAACTTCCCTAAAGTCTCCCTTTATCAACTGAATTTCTCCTTTTGTCAGCGCACTTACACGCTCTTGTGCTCTATTTAACATGGGTTGACTTAAGTCTACAAGACTAAAATTTGGATTAGATTTCAGTTTTTGCAATAACTTAACATCGTAATTTCCAGCGCCACATCCAATATCCAATATATTTTTTGCATTTGGATAAACACTTGCAATGGCATCTGTAATGAGCTCCATGTTCCAAACCGCATCCAGTGTGGTCGCCTGGCCTGTTTCTAAATTTGAAAAACGTTCTACATCATTGTCAAACCGTGTTTCAATTTCCTGTAAAGTTGCTTTATTCATCTGTAAATTATTTATTTTTTGAAATTCGGACGAGCCGCATACGGCACGACCATATGCAGACTGATTGTATTGTAGCCCACCCATTATTTTTTAATAATTTAAAGGTAAGACTAACTGGATTTCATTAAAAATATTTATTTTGTCAAGAATTCATACCAAAAAAGTATCGATGGAAATACGACATCTTATTTATTTCAAAACAGTAGCCGAGGAGCTTCATTTTGGCCGAGCAGCAGAACGTCTATTTATGTCCCAACCGCCGTTAAGCCGGCAGATTAAAGACCTTGAAGACGAGTTGGGGGTCATCCTTTTTTTCAGGACCAACAAACGCGTCGAACTAACAGAAGCCGGTAAATACTTTTTGGAGGAGGTCGTGGAAATTCTTCAAAATATAGAGCACAGCAAAACAATCACGAAGCAGATCCACAACAATATTTCTGGAGAATTCAAATTGGGGTACATTAGTTCAACGCCTAAGAGAATGCTCGCAACAGTATTGAAACACATTCAACAGAAATTTCCGTACTTAAGAGTGAGTCTTTTTGAAACGTCGACACACAAACAGAAATTGGCGCTAGAAAATGGTAAACTCGATCTAGGTATAATGCGTTCTCCGATTTATTCGAGTGAATTATTGACCACTCCTCTTTTCGAAGATCCCATGGTCATTGTAGGCCCGACACAGATAGCGTTTAGTGATATTAACTTCTTTAATGAAAGTTTTATCTCTTTCAATCAAAAATATGCGTCTGAATATCATCGCCATGTTATTAATACGTGTAACCGCATGGGGTTCGAACCTAAGATTGTGCATCAGAGCAACTCGATGTCTTCTATTCTCGAATTGGTTTCACAAGGTCTGGGATTAGCAGTAGTCCCCGCTTCCACTATCAAACAGTATCCACATTTGAAACTAAAAACTATGGCAATTGAAGACATAGATAGCAAAACAGAAATCATACTTGTCTCCAATAAAAAAAGTAAAAACAGCGCATTAGGCGAATTTATGGATTGTATCCAAAAAGAATACCGCAAATTTAACGCCTCCTAAAGATTGTTGGATTGATTATTTACATCCCTATCTCTGCTGAATGATCAGTTGAATCAATCGCCCTGTTGTTTATCAGAGCGATCTACGGATCAGGTTTGCACCGCATGGAATCTATGATTATTGCAGTTTTTTAGATAGAATTTCCTTACATGCATACGATTACTAAGATCTCACAAATCAATTCATGAGAAAGCATCTTCTCTTACTCCGTTTCTTAATTACTCAATTGCTTCCAACATTTTTATCTGCACAGTCCGCATCGGTCAATCTTGGTCTTAAAGAAGTGATGCGTCGGTATAAAGCGATTGGTCTCAGCGTCGTCGTTTATAGTTATCACAAATCGCTGCAATATTCCGGAAAGTGAAGAATTCAATCCCTTACGAAAAGATTGTATAAATGTGCTTTATAATGCCTGTATAAAAGAAAAATAAACATATCACTTAAAATATCTAATAAAAAGAGCTGCGAAATCGCAGCTCTTTTTATTAGATATTTTAATGACTTTTAGTTTTTAACCCAATTTACAATTGCTGGATCGAGTGGATTGGTCGCTGAACGGAAACGGTGTACAAGCTTACCATGCTCATCGATCAGGAATTTTTCAAAATTCCACTTAATCTCCCCCTTAAAATCGGGATTTTCCTGTGCAGTTAGATACTTAAATAATGGAGCAATTTGATCACCCTTCACATCCACTTTCTCTGCCATTAGAAAATCAACACCATAATTTTGTTCACAAAACTCTTGAATTTGCGCATTTGAACCTGGCTCTTGTTGTCCGAAATTATTTGCTGGAAATCCTATAATGACCAGCTTATCTCCAAAAGTTTTGTGTAATTCTTGGAGGTCTTTATATTGTTTTGTAAAACCACATTTAGATGCAGTATTCACAATCAATACTTTTTTACCTTTGAAATCAGACATTTTGACTTCCTTACCTTCAAGCGATGTAAACTTAAAATCATAAAAATTGGGATTGCCAAATAACATTGACATATACACCATAATAGTAGCGATAATCATATTTAATTAGTTTAAAGACTTAATAATGAATTACTCTCTCTTTCCAATACTGCGTTGAACAGCTCGTTAATAGGAGATTTTAAAATGGTACCTACCTTGATCTGATGTGTATCACAGACTTCGCGTAAAATTAGATCAAAACTATATGCAATAGAACCCACAAAGTGACAGTCATATTTATTATAATCTGGATAGGTCAAAATTGATGCCTGAACAAATTCCTCAAATCCGCTCTTAACCAAATCAATAATAAATGGATGCGTAATATTATCTGACATGAAGGGTGCAAAAGATGCTAAGAATGCATTTGGACGCTCCTTTTGATACACATTTTTGATAACAATCTCTTTATTGATTCTATACTTATTCGCAAATTTCTCATTTAGATCCTTGGGCATACGTCCATACAGAAAAAGTCTAACTAAATTTTTACCGAAGTAAGCTCCAGAACCTTCATCACCCAATACATAGCCATTTCCATTGTGTGAAGGCATCAACTCTTCTCCATCAAAGAAACTGAGATCCGACCCAGTTCCCAAGGTTGCTACATAACCTTTTTTATTACCGCATGTCGCTAAAGCACTTCCAAAAAGATCATTTTCAACAGAAATATAGGCATTTTCAAATAAGGGGGTCAATGCATTCGATACCATTTCCCTACGATCAGGGGTAATGCACCCCGCACCAAAGAAATACAATTCTGTAACCTCATCAGCATATGGAATAATTTCGGGTATTTCCTTGATAACACGTGTAATTTCCTTTTCATTTACAAAAAAAGGATTAAGTCCATTTGTACTGAATGAGATAGGCGCACTATCTGGCAATTCCAATTTCCAATCCGACTTTGAAGAGCCGCTATCAACAACTAAGATCATACAAATTCTTGATTATTTTCCCCAATAAACTATTGTATCAAACTTAGCAAAAATTCTGATAAAAAACAGATTTTTTGCGTCTTTCAACAAACCTCATAAATAGGGTTTCCTTCGAAAGCAACACGAATAATTGTTCAAATTATACTATATCTTTTACTGAAAAATAGTATATTGGAGAGAATTTTAATATCTTCCTATGACCTACTATTTCATACCTATTGCAGTTATTAAAGAACCATTAATATATTTTTTTGTTTGATTAATCATACGATACTTTCTAGCTTTGTGAGCTCATACTAAATTTATTTTTCATGGATAGTGACCATTTAAACATACCCGAAATACATTTTGAAGTATCATTTTCAGAAGTGCAAGCTCATTATATTGAGGTGAAAATGAGCATAACAAATCTCAACCAGCCTTATGTCGATCTAAAAATGCCGGTATGGTCTCCTGGATCCTATTTGATTCGCGAATACGCTAAAAATGTAGAACGATTCCGACCGCTTGACAAAACGGGAAATACAATCAACTATCAAAAAATTTCTAAAAATACCTGGCGAATACCTACAGAATCGTTGGATCAAATTGAAGTAGTCTATGCCGTCTATGGGTTTGAAGCTTCAGTACGTACTAATTTTTTTGATAGCGACCATGCTTTTATTGTACCCACAGCGACGTTCTTCTATATTGATAACCGGATAGATCATCCGACTACAGTCAGCATAGATTTAAAAGATACTTGGACGAGCATATCAACCGGGCTTGAGCAAATTGAGGAGCATAAATTTTATGCGCCAAATTTTGATATCTTGTACGATAGTCCCATCGAAGCCGGTAATCAGGATATCTGGAAATTCCATGCTGCAGGTGTAGAACATGAGTGTGCCATGGTCGGAGGGGGAAGTTATGATAAAGCACGATTGACAAAAGATATCACCCGTATTGTTGAAGAAGAAACCCGTATTTGGGGTTCTAACCCAAATAAGCGTTATGTTATTATTACACATAATTATCAGTCTGGAGGTGGTGGGTTAGAACATCTCAATTCCACAGTTTTGGGGGCGTCAAGAAATGCCTATCTTAACGAGACCAGTTACAAAAATTACCTGAGCCTTGTGGCGCATGAGTATTTTCATCTTTGGAATGTGAAACGCTTACGTCCAAAAGCTTTAGGACCGTTCAATTACGATGCCGAAAACTATACCACGGGACTATGGATTATGGAAGGATTCACTTCGTATTATGATAACCTCATTATTAAACGATGTGGATTCTATAGCGAAAAAGAATACCTCTCTTTGTTAGCTAACGATTTTAATATTGTATTGAATCGTCCCGGGCATGCAATACAGTCTGCAGCTGCCTCAAGTTTCGATACCTGGATTAAACATTATAGACCGGATGAAAATTCAATAAATTCAGGTATATCTTACTATAATAAAGGTGCGATGCTGACAGCATTGCTGGATATTAAAATTATCGCAGCTACGGAAGGTAAATTAAAATTGGATGATGTTATTCGTGAAGCTTATGAAGAGTTTTTCCTGAAACTCGATCGCGGATTTGAAGAAAATGAATTTAAAAGTCTCGCGGAGCGCATCGCTGGCACTTCGTTAGAT
This sequence comes from Sphingobacterium zeae, assembly GCF_030818895.1. Taxonomy (NCBI): domain Bacteria; kingdom Pseudomonadati; phylum Bacteroidota; class Sphingobacteriia; order Sphingobacteriales; family Sphingobacteriaceae; genus Sphingobacterium; species Sphingobacterium zeae. The sequence continues at coordinate 1,602,279 of NZ_JAUTBA010000001.1, read as the reverse complement.
GATATTTTCGACGCGGCGCATCAGGATGGCGAACTGGACTATAACGATTATTTCAATCTAGTTGGTTATGAAATTATTGACACAAATGTTAATAACAGCACCTTAACATTAGGGATTACCACAAATAAAGTAGACGGGTTAATCTCAGTAGCAACCGTGGAAAAAGATTCTGGTGCATACGAGGCCGGATTGAATGTCAGAGATGAACTCATTGCAATCAACAACATCAGACTCGATGTTAAAGATAAAGAAATTGATTTCATTGTTCAGCATGCCAAAGAGGGAGAACTATTAAACTTTTTGGTGGCCCGGGATGGTTTGGTGCGCGAGATACCGGTCCATATCAGAAAGAATACTAAAAAGATTTATGAGATCCGTCCGCTCAAAGATCAAACCTTCCTGCAGGAATTATTGGGTAAAATCTGGATGGCTTAAAACTGAAATATTGCTGTAAAAAATAATAGCGGAGTTTTCCGCTATTATTTTTTTATTAAAATTTATACCTTACTGAAAAACCGACCGGGTCAAATAATTTGATGCTCGATTCATTTAGAAAATCAAAGTAAGGTTTTACATCCAATGAGATCTGAAATGGTGATTGTGGAACGTTAAATTCAATTCCAACAATACCATCAATACTCAGGTCGAGCTGTGAATCAAATGACTGACGTTTACCATCGAAAATTTTATCTTTCTCTTTAAAAGAACCGACGCTACCGCCAAAACCATAATACCAATTGAATCCGGCAGCCAGCGGTTTATATATTTCATATAAGCCTACGACACGGAAACGGCGGAAGTCAGAATTGCTCTGAATACTCATGATACCTTCCAATGCATGATCCGAATTAAGCGTATGACGATAAGTAATTCCCTGAGCGGACCCAAATCGTCCACCAATAGCGCCTCTATTGTCCAATTGAGCTAACGCTCTATTGGATAATGCACCAAACATCAGCATTCCACTAACGGCTAAAAATATTTTCTTCATAAAAATCGTACGCTTTTTTGCTTTACCTTTTTTCCAAACATAGATAAAATGCTTTTTATATGCAATACAATTGCATATCCTGAAGACTATTTAACAAACCTTCTATTAGAAAGACATTTTAAGTAAAATAAATATTACATCACAGCTATAACGACATAATGTTTGAATTGTTATGCTATTAATCCCAAATTCTCCAACTTTATTTCTGATATTTTTTTTATATTTAAGACAATACAGCATGTAGTAATAACCAATAAACTCAAGTGATATGGGCAGAATTTTTGACTTTATAACATTATATAAAGAAAATTACGCAAAGGACATTATGGTAGCGGGTCGCGATGGAAATGGCCAATGGAAAACGTATTCTACCAAAGAATACACAGATGCTATTGACTCCTTAAGCAGGGCACTACTGAAGCTCGGGCTCAAGAAAGGTGACCGGGTAGGAATTATGTCCGGCAACAGACCTGAATGGAATTTAGTTGATTTTGCCTGCAACCAAATAGGCCTTGCAACCGTGCCCCTGTATCCTACCCTATCTGCGCAGGACCTTTCATTTATTGTAAATGATTCAGATGTAAACGTCCTATTTGTTAGCAACAGGGAGTTAACAGACCGTATTGAACAAGCGATCAACGAGCATGGAATTCACCCACAATTGTATACATTTGATGCTATCGAAAATTATACGCACCTAAGAGCATTCATCGAAACTACCAAAGATGACATCACCGATTTAACGCCATTTCGCGATGCTGTAACGGAAGATGATCTGTTAACTTTGATCTATACTTCAGGAACCACTGGGCGTCCCAAGGGAGTCTATCTCTCACACAAAAATGTGTACAGTAATGTCTTGGCTTGCAACCACCTGATCCGGGCCGACTTCAAAACGGCATTAAGCTTCCTGCCTTTATGCCATATTTTTGAACGCATGGTAGTCTACATGTACTATTCCAAAGGTATTCAGATTTATTTTTCGGAAAACCTAGACAACGTTGTTGCGGACATCAACGATGTTAAACCAGATTTATTCACCACCGTACCTCGAGTACTGGAAAAAGTATATGACAAGATCATTGAAAAGGGGAAAGCGCTAACTGGTGTAAAAAAGAAAATCTTCTTCTGGGCTGTTAATTTAGGTTTGAAATTCCAAGAACCTGAACATAATGGAGCGCTTTATAATCTTAAACTTGCGATTGCAAGAAAACTGATATTCTCAAAATGGCAAGAAGCGCTTGGAGGAAATATTAAGATTATCGTGTCCGGCGGCGCTGCCCTTCAAGAACGGTTAGCGCGTGTATTTTGGGCGGCTGGACTTAAAGTACTTGAAGGATATGGGCTGACTGAAACTTCTCCCGTAATCGCCGTCAATTCTTACTTACAAAATGGATTAAAATTTGGAACTGTGGGTAAACCCCTTAAAAATTTAGAGGTAAAGATCGCTGAAGACGGAGAAATCCTAGTGAAAGGCCCGAGTATTACCATAGGCTATTACAAAAATGAAGATGCTACCAAAGAAGCTTTTGACGATCAAGGATTTTTCAAAACAGGTGATATTGGAGAAATCACAGCCGATGGTTTTCTTAAAATCACCGACCGCAAGAAGGAAATGTTCAAAACTGCCGGCGGCAAATATATCGCTCCACAATCCATTGAAAATAAGCTCATGGAATCCACTTTAATAGGACAAGTGATGGTTTTTGGCGAAAACAGAAAATTTCCCGGAGCTTTAATCGTTCCGGCATTTGATGTGCTGTCCAAATGGGCAAGTCAAAAAGGGATCAACCTATCATCAAATGAAGAACTCATTAAAAATTCGGAGGTAATCCAAAAATATCAGGATGAAATTAACCGGTTATCCACTAATTTTGGACATTGGGAAATTGTTAAGAAATTCATTATACTTCCGAAGGAATGGACCATTAATGACGGTCAATTAACCCCAAAATTGAGTTTAAAACGAAAGATTATTTTAAAAGAGAACGAAACGGCGATCGACAAATTGTATCAGGAACAGAACCAAGAATAACAATTTGCACGATTATTGGGACTGATCATCGTATTATGAAGCACATTACACTTAGAAATTTATTTACACTCGTTTATTGGAGAGACATTTGGCATGTTTTAGTGGATGCATTTAATGGGTTTAATGATGACAAATGCATGAAGAAGAGTGCTTCACTTGCTTATTACACAGTTTTCTCCATCGGACCACTTCTTATGATCGTGATCTGGTGTATAGGATTTTTTTACGGAGAACATCTTCAAAGCGGATCTTCGGCCCAAGATCAGGTGTTGGAAGAGGTCATGGTACTTTTTGGACAGGACGTAACTACCCAAATTCAGTCTTATCTGCAGAAGATCACATTCGAAAATAAATCCAATATGGGAATCACGATAGGTATTGTTACATTGATCCTATCTTCCACGACCTTATTCGTTGATATACAGGATTCGATTAATAATATCTGGAAAGTAAAACCCAAGCCGAAAAAAGGATGGCTCAAACTGATCATCAACAGATTGATCTCTTTTTCTATCGTGATTGCCTTGGGATTTTTACTTATTGCCTCACTGATGATCAATGGACTTATTGTCGCAGTGACCAATTTAGTGATGACGTATTTTCCCTTTATTCCAATTTCCCTTATTTCTTGGGTAAATACAGGCATCACCTTTTCAGTCATTGTCATCTTATTCGGATATATCTTCTCCTTCCTTCCCGATGCTAAGGTAAAATTCAGAGATATGCTCGGTGGAGCCATCTTTACAGGACTACTTTTTATGCTAGGTAGATATGGTATTTCAATCTATCTCAACGTTTCATCCACGGCTAGTTTTTATGGAGCTGCAGGATCCATCATCGTTATGCTATTATGGATCTACTATTCAGCTGCTATATTGTACTTTGGCGCAGAATTCACTAAATTTTATGCCATTAAATTTGGCTCAGGCATTGTACCTTCCGCATTCGCAGTAGCGGTTGAACAAACAGAAAAAGTTAAAAAAATTGGAAGCGATGCTGAAGCACACGTCGGAGATACCATTCAGATCTTAAAACAATAATTTACTTTTTGTCTTTTTTTCCGCTGATGGAACCATCTATACCGATGACATCAATGACTTTGTCTCCAATCTGCGTAATATCGGATTTTAATCCCACCATGACGGTGAAGATATTGACAGGGATATTCTGTATTTTTCTAAAATTATGAAGATAGCCGAGCTCCAAACCTAAAAAGAATCCATTAAACTTGTAGTCAGCGCCAGCGCCTATTTTACTGGAGAAATTCAGGTGATTTTTACTCTCCATCTTAACAAGCTTCTGATCAGCAAGCACACGTGCTCTCGGCTCACTTGTCAGACCAACACCAGGCCCTACAAAACCATACATATTTAGTCGGCGCATCTGCTTTCTAATACCTCCAGAAAATGATAACGTATAGAAATTCGTATTGGCATCTTCTAACCGATATTCGAAATCCGGATCAATCAAGGGTTGTCTGTACTTAAACGAAAGGGTGTACAGTGTGGGAGACACAAAAAACTTTGGATCTTTCAGGGAAATATCCAAGCCAATACTTCCAGAAAATTTTGGCGAAAGTATCTCTTTTGTTTTTCCAATAGGAAAACCCATACCTGTCGTTCCCCAATAGTATACTTTTCTATAATGTATCGTGTCAACGCCCCCTTGAGCGAAAGCACTGGCACAAATAGCACCGAGCAAAATAAAACTTAATAGGATTCGTTTCATTTAAATACGTTTTATACTGAATAACAACAATATAAAACGTATTTTGTTCAAAGAATATGGGCGATTATAGATAACTTTTTGATTGTGGCCCTTGATTGAAGAGCAAATCGATTATACTTAGATCGGGGTAGAATCCATTCTTATCTGAAAAAACTTGATAATACTCTTTTGGATTAGCCAATATACTTTTCTTTTTGGGATGTATAGCATTACGATAATCGATCGTATCCGCTGGAGCTGCCACGTACTCTTGGGTAAAATTCACAGCGCGCTTAAGCTTGATAGATTTAAGAAGCAGTTCCAACTGAGCCACATTAAAATCTAAAAGATAGTCGAATTTCGCTTCGTAAAAATGTATAAAATCATCTTCATAGTACTCAAAATAAGCAGAACTACGATAAGCAGTCTGAATACTTAGCCAGTGTAGACGCTGCCAGTCAAACTCATAACTTATACGAATATCTTTCATCGGAACACGATCTTTATTGCCATGTTGAATCGGTACAATCAAATCCTGCACACCATTCGCAGAAGCAATACGTGCTCTTGTACGATAACTTTGCTTTTGAAAATGCTCATATTTCTCGATGACTAAATTAAGATTATGCTCTTGTATCGTATGAAAGTAAGATATCGGTGGAAGATAACATGCGGGAAGTAATAACTGCGATTCCATAAAAACTGATGATTTTTGTTATAAGTGACGCAAAAATAACTTAAATTAAGGATATTTGTAAAGAACAACTGGGAATTTTAGCTATAGCATGAAACAAAAAGCGTTAAACGCATTAATCTATATTATATCTCTTCTCCCCTATTGGTTTCTGTATTTGATCTCCGATGGGCTTTATTACATACTCTACTATATGATTGGCTATAGGAAGAATATTGTATTTCAGAATTTAAAAAATGCTTTTCCTGAAAAAACGGATAAAGAGCGACTTCTAATTGCTAAAAAGTTTTACCGTTTTTTTCCGGACCTCCTTGTCGAGTCGATTAAATTAAAAACAATTACTGCTGAGGAAGTGAAGCAAAGAATGATGTTGGAAAATGAGGAGGAATTGACAAGACATCTTGAGGCCGGCAAGAATGTCATTGGGGTAACGTCGCATTATGCCAACTGGGAGCTTGGTATTCACCGTTTGAGTTTAATCACAAACTTTCCAACGTTGATTGTATACAAACCACTCAATAACAAAGATATTGACAAGGTTTACAATGGCATGCGGGGCCGGTTTGGTGCCGAAATGGTACCAATGAAACAAATACTCCGTCATATCGTCAAGTTGAAGGGCCAGCCCAATATCAGTATACTCGTTGCGGATCAAACACCGCTGTATTCGGATTCCGATTATTTTATTAATTGGCTAAATCAGGAAACATTGGTCTATACAGGAGCCGAAAGACTTTCTAGAATAAGTAAAGCACCTGTGGTCTATTGTTATATCGGAAGAAAGCCCAAAAGAGGGCAGTATTTCTGTAAATTCGTTACTTTAATCGAAGATCCAAGTGGCTTTGGCGAGCATGAAATTACCGATATACACAATCAATTTGCTGAACAGCTTATTCGTGAAAACCCAGAATATTGGTTATGGTCACATAATCGCTGGAAAAGAAAACGTAGAAAATGAGTAAATTACCCAAAGTAGCTGTCGTTATCCTCAATTGGAATGGTCGATTTTTCCTGGAAAAATTTTTGCCATCCGTATATAATAGTTCGTATCCGAATGTCGAATTTGTCATTGGAGACAATGCCTCCGATGATGATTCAATTTCATTTGTGAAACAGTACTATCCGACGATTACTATACTTGAAAATGATAAAAACTATGGCTTCGCAGGAGGTTATAACAAAATACTGCAGCGTGTAGATGCTGATTACTATGTACTCCTGAATTCGGATGTCGAAGTGAGCCAAAACTGGATTGAACCCGTGATTGAATACTTGGAAAGAAACCCTTCCCTGGCAGCAGCACAGCCCAAAATACGTTCATTCCATGATAAGCAGAAGTTTGAACATGCTGGAGCAGCTGGGGGATATTTGGATTACTTTGGATTTCCTTTCTGCAGAGGTAGAATCCTACATGAAGTGGAAGACGACGAAGGACAGTACGAGGAGGAATCAGAGATCTTCTGGGCCTCTGGAGCTGCACTTTTTATCCGTTCGGAAGCTTGGGAGGCGGCGGAGGGGCTAGATGAAGATTTCTTTGCGCATATGGAAGAAATTGACTTGTGCTGGCGATTGAAAAAGATGGGCTATGGCATTGGCTATTGCCCTAAATCTATTGTTTACCACGTTGGGGGCGGAACGCTCAACGCTAGCAATCCAAAAAAAACCTATCTTAATTTTAGGAATAATATGGTTATGCTGCAAAAGAACTTGCCCTTAGGTAAAGCGATATTTATTATTTTCATCCGACTATGGTTTGATTTTGCTGCGCTTGGCAAATTCCTTATCGATCGCAAACCCAAAGATGCCTGGGCAATCAGCCGCGCGCATCAGTATTTCTTCTTAAATATTTTTAAAAATGCTAAAAAACGTAAAAAATACAACCACAGGGGAAATACAAAGGGGCAGTACAATAAGTCCATCATTGTGGATTTTTACATGAATAGGAAACATAAATTTTCTCAGCTGAATCCAAGTGATTTTAAATAGCTTCTCATTTCCCCAAAATATAAAATGCAGAAAAACGCATTTTAAAAATAAAGCAGTCATTATAGCAAGATTCTTTATTTATTTTATTTAAACGTACTTTTTATTTGTAATTTTGCAAAATGTTGGCGATGGATATTGAAAAAAAGATAAAAGACTTAACCGCAGAACTCAATCAGTATAACTACCAATACTATGTATTGGCGAGCAGTGTTATTTCTGACTATGACTTCGACCTTAAACTAAAGGAGCTCGAAGCCCTGGAAGCTCAATATCCAGCGTTTGCCGATCCCAATTCTCCTACACAGCGTGTTGGCGGAGATATAACTTCCCGATTTCAAACGGAAAGACATCGCTGGCCCATGCTCTCTTTAGGCAATACATACAGTCAGGAGGAATTGCTTGATTTCGACCAGCGTATCCGCAAAATCATCGGCGATCAGTTTGAGTACGTCTGTGAATTAAAATTCGATGGTTTATCCATCAGCTTGACTTATGAAAATGGCAAGCTAAGTAAGGCGGTTACTCGTGGCGATGGCACGCAGGGCGATGTGGTTACCAACAATGTTAAGACAATCCGATCAATTCCCATCAAACTGAAAGAAGGAGCTTATCCTGCGCAATTCGAAATACGCGGAGAAATATTTATGCATAAATCAGCTTTTCTGCGTTTGAACAAAGAGCGCGAAGATAACGCGGAGCCAATGTATGCCAATCCGAGAAATTTCGCCTCCGGAACGATCAAACTGCAAGACTCTGCAGAGGTTGCGAAGCGGCCATTAGACTGTTTCCTTTACTTTTTATACTGCGACAATAGAACAAATCTATTTCACGATCACTGGAATAGCTTAAACCATGTCAAGGACTGGGGATTCCACATCAGTGAGCACAGCAGAAAATGCAGTACATTAACCGAGGTTTTTGCATTTATCGATTATTGGGAGGTCGAACGCCATAATCTTGGTTATGAAATTGATGGAATTGTGATTAAAGTAAATGATTATGCGCAACAGGAAGAACTTGGCTTTACGGCCAAAAATCCACGGTGGGCAATATCCTATAAATTCAAAGCAGAGTGTGTAGAAACCACTCTAAACTCGATTAGTTATCAAGTTGGACGTACCGGCGCTGTCACACCTGTTGCCAATCTGCAACCTGTACTATTGGCAGGGACTACCGTCAAACGTGCATCCTTACACAATGCAAATGAAATTGCTCGCCTGGATCTGCACGAACATGATACAGTATTTGTGGAAAAGGGGGGCGAAATCATACCCAAAATTATTGGCGTTAATCATACCAAGAGATTGCATGGATCAACAAGCTTTGTCTACCCAACATCATGTCCCGAATGTGGCTCAGAACTCATACGCCAAGATGGCGAAGCGGTACACTACTGCCCTAATGAAACAGGGTGTCCCCCACAAATTGTTGGTAAAATGCAGCATTTTATCGGACGCAAAATGATGGACATCGAAGGTATGGGCGACGAAACAGTTGACAACTTCTTCAAAAAAGGTTTATTACATAATATCGTTGATATTTATGGACTAAAAGACCATCAGGAAGACTTACAGCAGCTGGAACGTTTCGGTCGGAAATCCATAGAAAATATGCTGAAAGGCATTGAAAAATCCAAAGAAAAACCGTTTGAAAAGGTACTATTCTCTTTGGGTATACGTCACGTTGGTGAAACGATCGCAAAAAAACTAGCACTGCATTTCAAAAATATTGATGCACTAGCGCAAGCTTCAACAGAGGAAATCGAAGGAGTACAAGATATTGGACGTCGCATTGCGGAGAGTGTTAAAGAATATTTAGACAATCCAATTCATCAAGAACAGATTAGGGCTTTAAGAAATTACGGCTTAAATTTTGAAATTAAGGAAAAAGAAATCGTTTTGACCAGCAACGCACTGGAAGGAAAGACTTTTTTAATATCCGGTGTCTTTGCAAACCATTCGCGGGAAGAATTGGCGGCATTGATTGAGAGTCATGGCGGAAAGATGTTATCTTCCATTTCTGCCAAATTAAGCTATCTCATAGCGGGAGATAAAATGGGACCGTCCAAACTAGCGAAAGCAGAAAAATTGGGTATCCCGATGATTAATGATAAAGAACTATTTGAACTCATTAATCCCGAGTAAGTTTTTTTAATTAAATTTATATAAATACAAAAACAAGATGAACGAGCTTCACGGCGCAGGAGTAGCATTAGTCACTCCTTTTAACTCAGATGGATCTGTTGATTTCGAAGCATTAGGTCAGCTAATTGACTTGCAAATCAACGAAGGTATGGATTATTTGGTTTCTTTAGGTACAACTGGAGAAGTTGCCACTTTAACCAATGATGAACGAAAGCGCATCTGGGATTTTACTGTCAAGCGCGTGAACGGTAGACTACCCTTGGTTGCTGGAATTGGTGGAAATAATACGGCCGAAATTGTGGAGCAAATCAAAAATTTTGATTCCACTGGATTTTGTGCGATTCTATCGGTTTCTCCATATTACAACAAACCAACTCAAGAGGGAATTTATCAACACTATAAAGCTGTTGCATCGGCATCTCCCCTGCCTATTATTTTATACAATGTACCTGGACGTACAGGAAGCAATATTTCTGCACAGACAACATTACGATTAGCGAATGATTTTTTAAATATCGTCGCTATCAAAGAAGCTTCGGGTAACTTTGCTCAGCTCAGTGAAATCTTACGGGATAAACCAAAAGATTTCCTACTAATTTCTGGTGATGATCCTGTTACGTTGCCAATGATGGCTCTTGGTGCTGCCGGCATCATTTCAGTCATCGGAAATGCTTTACCGAAAAAAGTAGCAACCTTAACAACACTATGTGCCGAAGGGAATTATATTGACGCAAGATCGATACATCAAGAGCTATTGGATATTACCGAACTATGTTTTATTGAAGGAAATCCCGCTGGCGTAAAATATATACTTCAGGAATTGGGTATTGGAAAAGATACATTACGCCTCCCCTTAGTCAGCATAAGCACAAAAACAAAGGTTACGATAAAAGAAGAATTAAAAAAAATAAAGTAGATATCGTAGCGTACACTTTGGAAAAGTTTAGATCCTTTTGAGGATCTAAACTTTTTTGTTTTAATGCTTTGCAACATAACAATATAATACCTACATTTGCACTTCCACAAAAGTGGGTTTTTAAACAACAAAATTAATTAACACAATGCAACAGTACGAATCTGTAATCGTTCTTACCCCGTTGCTTTCTGATGATGCTGCGAAAGAAGTAATCGCAAAATTCAAAAACATCTTAACAGAAGGCGGAGCCGAGATTGTCGCTGAAGACAATTGGGGTTTGAAAAAATTAGCGTATCCAATCCAGAAAAAAACTACTGGATTTTATCACTTAACTGAATTCAAGGCTCCAGGTGAATTAATCAATAAATTAGAGGTTGAATACAAACGTGATGAGCGCATTATGCGTTTCTTGACTGTAAGTTTAGACAAACATGCTAAAGCTTACAACGAGAAAAAACGTAGCGGTGCATTCAACAAAAAAGCTGAAACTAAAACTGAGGAGGGCGCAAACTAATGGCTAACGAAAATATCCAATACGTAACTGCTCCTAAAGTAGAGGACAACCGTAAAAAATACTGTCGTTTCAAAAAGAATGGTATCAAATATATCGATTATAAAGATGCTAACTTCTTGATGAAATTTGTAAATGATCAAGGTAAAATCTTACCTCGTCGTTTAACTGGTACATCTTTGAAATTTCAACGTAAAGTAGCTCAAGCTGTTAAACGTGCTCGTCACATCGGCTTGTTACCTTACTTAGCTGATGCAATTAAATAAGGAGGACGATAGAAAATGGAAGTAATTTTAAAACAGGATATCAAAGGCTTAGGTGAGCAAAACGATATCGTTAATGTAAAACCAGGTTTCGGTCGTAACTACTTAATCCCTCAAGGATTTGCAATCCAAGCGACTGAATCTGCAAAGAAAGTTTTAGCTGAGAACATTAAACAAGCTCAGTTCAAACAAGACAAAATCAAAAAAGACGCAACTGAATTAGCTGGTAAATTAGAAGCTATCAAACTTTCAATTGGTGCTAAAGCAGGTGAATCTGGTAAAATCTTTGGTAAAGTAAATAGTATTCAGATTGCTGATGCATTGAAAGCAAAAGGTTTTGATGTAGATCGTCGTCGTATCACTTTCGAAGTAGAACCTAAAGAAGTAGGTGAATACATCGCAAACTTAAACTTACACAAAGAAGTGAAAGTTCAAGTTCCTTTCGAAGTAATTGCTGAATAATTCAGTTTATTTAGTCAATAATAAAAAGCGGCTATCCTTTCGGATAGCCGCTTTTGTTTTCACCCATACTTTAGCCTCAAAAAAAACTCGCGTTACGGAGAGCAACGCGAGGCATAATCTAGGGTATTTGAAAGGGAAAATCTTTGTCAATTTCTTTTTTTTTCAAAAAAACAACTCCTAAATCATCGAGTCAAAAAAAAATAACATCAAAATCAAAAAATCGAAACAAACTATTTTCGAAAACCAATTTCAATACTCAAAGGAAGTAAAAAATATTGATTTATGCAAATAAAATTGATTTTTTATCAAAAAATAAACACAAAAAAGCTAAAATGAACAATAAAATCATACTAAAAATACAAAACACTAAAAAACACCACATTCCACCCGGTAAAAAACAAAAAAAATACATAAAATAAACCAAAACAAACAAAATATACACGCAAAACAATTAAAAATCGAGATAAAATCAAAAAAACTGAATTTTAAAAACAAAAAAAAGCCTGAAATAGAATATTTCAGGCTTTTTTTTGTTTTTAACTAAGTTATGCTAATTGTTTTTCTAATTTCTCGTTCAATACTGATTTTGGAACAGCACCGATTTGCTTATCAACAATTTCACCATTTTTGAAAAATAACAAAGCAGGGATATTACGAATTCCATAACGTACTGAAATCTCTGGATTCTCATCCACGTTTACTTTCCCTATAACTGCTTTTCCCTCGTAATCCTTCGCCAATTCCTCTACTACAGGACCTACCATACGACATGGTCCACACCACTCTGCCCAAAAATCGATTAATACTGGTTTGTCTGCTTTTAAAACAACTTCTTCAAAGTTGCTATCTGTAATTTCTAATGCCATAATCTTTTAATTTTTATAAACCGAAGTTATGTGTATATTTTTTTAATTGCTAAAATCTATAAACAAAGATAATAACAACTATTAATGTATTTGTAATCTTAATTACACAAATTCCAATCCAAACTAGTTCAGTCGATAATTTATACCTTCAAACTTATCGATGCAATCCAAAAATTCATTTGTAAGGTTTATTTTCAGACTTTTAGCTGGCATTTCGACAGATATCTCATCCTGCGGATCCCAAATTTTAAACTTCAATTGACAACTTGGCACAACACCTTCGATCTCGTTTTGCGCAAGTATATCCTTAATTCCATCTAAAAAAGCTTCGTTCAATTTAGGCAAAGGAATATTGATCGTAAAACTTTTAGCCATCTTTTCACGAAGATCAGAAAGCAATTGTACACTGCGTAGCTCAAAGCCCCAATTTCCGACTTGTCTAAAACGCTCCTGTACCAAGCCTCTTAACTGAACAAAGTATCCTTCCTGCAAATATCCTTTTAATTTCACATATTCTTCGCCAAATACCGCCATATCATAGGAGTCACTATAATCTTCAATGATAAAAGAAGCAAAGGGCTTACCATTCTTTGTCAATCGATGGTTTGCAGAAGCTATAATACCCCCTATTACCAATTCCTTGTTTTTGATTCGATTGAACTCAAGTAAAGTCTCTTCATCAACCTCTGCCGCCTTAACCTTATTAATCAATGCTAAGTCTGAAACCGAATTTTGACAAAAATGCTCAATTTCAAAACGATAGGTATCCAATGGATGACTGGTTAGATATATACCGATGACCTCTTTTTCATATTTAAGCTTCTCAATTAACCCCCATTGCGGACATGGCGCCAACACGGGCTCCGGTAACTCAGCTCCACCATCAACACCAAAAAGACTTGCCTGGGCTGAACTTTCATTTTCCTTATAACGCTGTCCAAAACGTATCGCCTTTTCCATGCCGGTTGAATTTTCATCGGAGTGGAAATACTGTGCACGATGTGTATTTTCGAAACTATCAAATCCCCCCGCATAAGCTAAGCTCTCAAATGCCTTTTTATTGACAGCACGTAAATCAATACGCTTAGCCATATCGAAAACAGATTTATACAATCCAGATTGCCGTGTTTGCACGATAGCGTCTACCGCTCCTGCCCCAACACCTTTCACCGCACCTATTCCAAAACGAATAGCTCCAGATTCATTTACCGTAAACTTATAATAGGATTCATTCACATCTGGCCCCAATACCTGCAAGCCCATTCGTTTACATTCCTCCATAAAGAATGTTACTTGCTTAATATCATTCATATTGTTAGAAAGTACAGCCGCCATATATTCAGCAGGAAAATGTGCTTTCAAATAAGCTGTTTGATAGGCCACCCATGCATAACATGTGGAATGGGATTTGTTAAATGCATAACTCGCAAAAGCTTCCCAATCCGTCCATATCTTTTCCAAGACCTTAGCATTATGCCCCTTCTCCTCCGCCTGCGAAATAAACTTAGGCTTCATCTTATCAAGTACAGCCTTTTGCTTCTTACCCATGGCCTTCCGCAGTACATCGGCATCACCTTTTGAAAATCCAGCTAACTTTTGGGACAAAAGCATTACCTGCTCTTGATATACTGTAATACCATAGGTTTCCTTTAAATACTCCTCACAGGCATCCAAATCGTAAACAATCGGATCTATACCATGCTTACGCTTAATAAAACTGGGGATATATTCAATTGGCCCCGGACGATAGAGCGCATTCATCGCAATCAAATCTGCGAATACCGTAGGCTTGAGGTCACGCATGTACTTCTGCATTCCTGGAGATTCATACTGGAATACACCAATCGTTTCACCACGTTGAAAAAGCTCATACGTAAGTTCATCATCAATTGGAAACTGATCTGGATCCAGTACAATACCATGGCTTAATTTGACATTCTCGACGGTATCTTTAATCAACGTCAGCGTCTTTAAACCCAAGAAGTCCATTTTTAGCAAGCCAGCACTTTCCACCACGTGGTTATCAAACTGCGTTACATAAAGGTCAGAGTCTTTTGCTAAAGAAACAGGAACAAAGTTAGTAATATCATCGGGTGTGATAATAACGCCGCAGGCATGAATACCTGTATTTCGTACAGAACCTTCCAATACCCGGGCTTGCCGGATTGTTTCGGCTTCCAGCCCAGCACCATCGGCAATAGATTTCAATCTATTAACGGCTTCAATTTCCTCTGTTCTTAGCTTCTCCTTTAAACCAGCGTCATCTAGCGTAAAAATTTTCGATAATTTAAGATTTGGAATCAGCTTAGCAATCTCATTAGCATCACCTAAAGGTAAATCAAGTACACGGGCTGTATCTTTAATGGATGATTTAGCTGCCATTGTACCGTAGGTAATAATCTGAGCAACTTGACTAGCACCATATTTATTAATCACATATTGCATGACGCGTCCACGCCCCTCATCATCAAAATCGATATCAATATCGGGCATCGATACACGGTCTGGATTTAAGAAACGCTCAAACAGCAAATCGTACTTAATCGGATCGATATTGGTAATCCCAAGACAATAGGCCACAGCTGAACCTGCGGCAGATCCCCGTCCAGGACCCACGGATACTCCCATCGCTCGTGCGGCTGCAATAAAATCCTGCACAATCAAAAAGTAACCAGGATAGCCGGTTTTTTCGATAGTAGCCAGCTCAAAGTCTAGCCGCTCACGAATATCATCCGTGATTTCTTCGTAACGTTTTTTAGCACCTTCATAACAGAGGTGCGCGAGGTATTTATTCTCCCCTCGTTTTCCGCCATCTTCAAGATCCGCTTTAACCTGAAACTCTTCGGGTATATCAAATTTAGGCAGGAGAACATCGCGATTTAGTTTAAAAATCTCAACTTTGTCGACTATCTCCTGAATATTCAAAATTGCTTCGGGAAGATCCTTAAACAGCGCCTTCATTTCGTCAGAAGACTTGAAATAATATTCCTGATTCGGCAAACCAAAACGGAATCCCCGGCCCCTACCTTTTGGAGTCGAAAGCTTCTCCCCATCTTTCACACATAATAAAATATCGTGCGCGTGGGCATCACCCTTCTTCTCGTAATATGTATTGTTGGTCGCAACAATTTTAACCTGATATTTGCGGGAAAATTTGAGCAATGTTTGATTCACACGATCCTCATCTTCCTGGCCATGACGCATCAACTCGAGATAGAAATCATCCCCAAAGTGCTCCTTCCACCATAGCAATGCTTCCTCGGCCTGGCTCTCCCCTATATTCAGTATTTTATTAGAAACTTCTCCTTGCAGGTTTCCCGACAAAGCGATAACATCCTCCTTATACTGAAGAATAAGATCTTTATCAATCCGGGGCACATAATAAAATCCTGCTGTGTAGGCGAAAGAAGCTAGCTTTGCCAGATTATGATAACCGCGCTTATTTTTCGCCAACAACACAATCTGGTAACCATTATCTTTTCTGGACTTATCTTTATGGTTTTCACAGACAAAAAATTCACACCCCACAATGGGTTTTAAGAGCTGACCAGTAGGCTCTTGTCCATTCTCAATCGCTTCCGCATTTTGAGCTTCAATTTCCTTGTTATGACCTATAATGCGAGAAACAAACTCAAAAGCCCCCATCATATTGCCATGATCCGTTAATGCAACAGCCGGCATATTATCCTTAATCGCTGCCGAAACCAACCTATCGTACGACATCGTGGACTGAAGGATCGAAAACTGAGAATGGTTATGTAAATGGGCAAATTTAGCATCCTTTAAGGCGGCCAGTGCTTCAGCATCCACAACAACCCTAGCCTCTTCAGGCTCGGATTGCCGTCTAATTTCATCAGAGGCAGCTTTTAAGTTTACATGCTTCAGCCCTACAGTAGGTATCGGACCCGGATTATTGATTTTAAAATCAACGAAGTAACCGGTATCCACCTGAAGTTCTTCGGCCGTAAACACTTCTCTTCTCACCAGCTCCAGAAAACAACGTGCTGTCGCCTCTACGTCGGCAGTGGCATTATGTGCTTCGGCAAATGGCACTCCAAATAAATAGGAATGTAGCTCGGTCAAATTGGGCAACTTAAACCGCCCGCCACGACCACCAGGAATTTTCAGTAGTTCAGCGGTTACTTCCGTACAGGTATCTAATACAGGCATATTCGCCATATCGGATGTGACACCATAGCGATAAAATTCGCAGCCCATGATATTCAAATCAAAACCAATATTCTGCCCAACGACAAACTTAGCTTTATTTAATGCGATATTGAATTTCTCTAGCACCTTTTGAATTGGCAACCCTTGCTCCTCCGCCAATGCAGTGGATATACCGTGTATTTTTTCAGAGTCATAGGGTATATCAAATCCATCTGGCTTAATTAAGAAATCTTGATGTTCGACCAGATTCCCCATCTCATCATGAATCTGCCAAGCTAATTGAATACAACGAGGCCAATTGTCCGTATCCGTAATTGGCGCGTCCCAACGCTTAGGTAAACCCGTCGTCTCCGTATCGAAAATAATATACATAAAATTCTAACCCCTTTTAATCCAACACATTAAACACAATACAATTTGTATTTTTTTGGATTTGAAATTTACGAAATTATTAGAGAAGATTGTGTCAGATTTTTGCGAAAATAAACTATCAAGATAGCGCATTACAGAAAAATACCTCTTAAACTAAACGCTAACATAAAGCTGATTTGAAACCTACTTATCGTACATCAACAGTCTGTCGTCATAAATTTTTCGCTAAGGAGGGATGCAAACATATCCTTGCTCAAATCGTCTAAAAAACAATCGTCCTATAGGGATAAATACATCAAATTCAATACTGTAATAGTTACACTATCCTCGGTATTTAGTATATTTGACTTTGACCCAAAAGTTCATGATTAAAGCTATCTTTTTTGACATCGATGGAACTTTGCTAAGTTTCAAAACACATCAAGTTCCCGAATCTACTCAACGTGCATTTCAATTATTAAAAGAAAAAAATATCAAGGTATTTGTTTCAACAGGAAGATCATACAATCAGCTGGAGCATATTCATTATCTTAATTTTGATGGATACATTACCTTCAATGGCGGATATTGCGTCACAAAGGAACAGGAAGTTATCTATAAAAATAATATTCTGGAAAAAGACATCCGCTCCTTATTGCACTATGCCAAAAAACGTAAAGACTTGACTTTTTCATTTATGTCAGAAAAAGAAATTTCGTTAAATCGGGCCACACCTGAGGTATTAGCGATGTACCAGCAGGTTAATGTCCCTACTCCGCCTATTCGCGATTACGAACGGGATTTTGATCTGGACGCAGTGATGCAGATTAATGTTTTCATCAGTCCGGAAGAAGAAGCCGAATTCATGAGAAACGTGATGCCAAACTCAGTCGCATCAAGATGGACACCAATTTTCGCCGACGTTAACCCGATGGGGCAGAGCAAAAAAATAGGAATAGATGTTTTTTTAGATCATTTCAACTTTACCCCGGAAGAAACCATGTCATTTGGCGATGGAGGAAATGATATCACCATGCTGGCACACACACATATTGGAGTGGCTATGGGCAATGCAAATCCCGAGGTCAAGGAAATTGCAGATTATATAACAGACAGCGTCGATGATAATGGTATCTGGAATGCACTAAAACACTTCAACATCATCTAAAACAGCTGGACCGACAATGTTATTCGAGCGGTATTGCTGTTACTATTTAACAATAAATTATGCTTTTGTGGGAAGAGATGGGCTAGTCGCTTTTGGAAATCACCTAATAATGTGTCACTAAACTGATCTTCCAAATAATGGTTTACGCGATAGCTAACTTCCAATATGAGCACCTTTGATGAACCCGATAGCCGAATCCGGACAGGATGGGAGGACAGCCTATTATAACCATTTTTAACGGCATGCTGTATCATAGGAAAAAAAATGAGTGGTGGCAGCATAATCTCCTCGTGGCATGGAAGTTTATTTTCCCATTTTACGGAAAAACCGTCTGCGACAACATGTTCTATTAGCTTCAAATACTGCTTCAACAAGTCAAGCTCGATCTGGATCGATTCAAACCGGTCGGCCTGCAGCTCAAGCAACTGCTTTTGAAAAGCAAAATATTCATCCAAACCTGTTTTATCACCTTTTAAAAAATGCTTCATCAAAAAACTATCGAGCTGACTGTTTCTAAAAGACAAGCGATCCGCAAGTGCCAAAAGTTCCTCATTTATTAAGACCTTTTTACTAAAAAAACGATTTATTATACCTGACATTTGTTAAATTGCTGAAGATTCCAAATACAAAAATAGAAAAACATTATGTCAAATATTGCAATAGTTATTGAAGAAAGAGCTGCTGATATAGGCAATTTCTTGGTTGGACGCCTTCTTCCATTCCGGCAAAAACGCATGGTAGGCCCTTTTATCTTTATCGACCATATGGGACCCGATACGATTACCGAGCCGCACTTCATGGACATTGCCCCACATCCACATATCGGCTTATCAACGCTGACTTATCTGTTCGAAGGCAATATTATGCATCGTGACAGCTTGGGAAATGCCGTGGAAATCAAACCTGGCGCAGTAAACTGGATGACAGCAGGAAAAGGTGTTACACACTCCGAAAGAACGCCGCAACAATTGCGATCCACATCCCATAATTTGCATGGACTGCAAATTTGGGTTGCTCTACCTAAAGAGCTCGAAAAAATGGAGCCTAATTTTGTACACATCGAAGAACCCCAGCTTCCCCACTGGACTGAGGATGGTGTGTCCTATCGGTTAATTGCCGGAGAAATTAAGGAGCATCGCTCCGAAGTCCCCGTTTACAGTCCGTTGTATCTGATCGAAATGAAAGCGGAAGAAGACGCGATGGTTAAACTGGGGGATAATCTCTACGGCGAAAGTGGCTTATACATCTTGGATGGAACTGTAGAAGCTGAAGGTCAGGAATTCGGACCAAAACAAATTTTGGTCGCCAAAGATGCAAAACTATGCGAATTCAAAATGAAAGCAGGTACTTCGGTATATATTTTTGGCGGAACCCCATTTCCTGAGCAACGTTATATTGACTGGAACTTTGTCGCCTCGGATATAGAAACGCTGCGAGAGGCAAGAGCTAAATGGGAAAACCATGAATTTCCAAAGGTTCCGGGCGATAATGGTTATATTCCCATTCCACCAGCAAATCCAACCTTGGGCACAAAAAAGGATCAGTAAAATCATACTGAAAATCAAAATATCTTTAAATTTAAGGAGAGCAGTTTAACATGCTGACACAACAAGTATTTACCAGAAAAGGCTTAAAAACATTAAATCACTTCAAGCCTTTTCTGGTGTGCATCCCGATATAAACTGAAGAGACAACTAATGGTCGATCCCACTCACACCGCCAGAAACGACCAACTTCATAGCATCTGTGGGAGACATCTCTAATTTTTTCACCTTATCCGCACTGATAATGACAACCTGGCCTGCAAAAGAATACGAGTAGGGAAAATAGACCATTACTTCGTCTTCAAGACCTATACTTTTCAAATCATGTTGCGTCAAAAATCCAATCTTCTTCAGACCAAATTCATTGACAGTCACCAATACAGGCTCATTAAATTTCTTTGCGTCGCCAACAAATGCTTCAGTAAAATCTTTTATGGAGGTGTACAACGTATTTAAAAGTGGTATCCGTTTGATTTGGTGGTTAATCCAAACTTTAATTGGATCAGTCACAAAATTTGTAAATATAACACCGGCCAAAACCAGTACCAAAATGACCGTCAAAATACCTATACCCGGGATATAGAGCGGATGCCCCTTTTCATCCTCCAAAAAATGCTCGGTCAGATTTAACGAAGAATCAATTGATGCCACAATCCAAACAATTAGAAAGATCGCACCCGCCAATGGGACAACAACCAAAATCCCGCGAATCAAATAATTAATGAATCCCCTAATTAATTTACTAAACATGATCTCAAAATAAAATACTATCCAAAAATGCAGAATATCCTTTACTATTCATAAAAATATACTCTTTTTACCCGCTGAGAAATACTCGTGAGCAATTCATAGGGAATCGTCCCGATTGCCTTAGCCGACGACTTTATATCAGGATATACGATAACTTCGTCTTCCTCACCTACCTCGACATCCGTTACATCAAGCATACACATATCCATACAGATATCTCCTATCGTAGGAACCAAAACACCGTTGACCATCATTTGACCTACGCCATTCCCAAAACGCCTGTCGTACCCGTCTGCATAACCAATTTTTATCGTGGCAATCTTACTATCTCTGTGCAGGACGCCATGACGATTATACCCAACGGTCTCACTAGCTGCAAGATATTTTATTTGTGTTACATTGGTCTTTAGTATGCTTGCCTCACGGATTGGCAAATCATGACCTTCAATATCAACTCCATAGAGACCGATCCCCAACCTGACCATATCAAAATAAGCATTTGGCCACAATTCGATACCTGAAGTGGCAGCAATATGACGGAGAAAAGAATATCCTATACCATCCTGCAGACGTCTTGTGCACTCATTCAGTAGATCAATTTGCCGCTGAGTAAATTCGTTATCCTTTTCATTTCCTGCAGACGCCAAATGGGAAAATGCCGATTTTACCTTTAAAATGGATGCCTTATTGAGAAAAGTTATCAATTGGTCAACCTCATCAGGCATAAATCCGAGGCGGTGCATCCCTGTATCAATCTTAACATGAATTGGGAAGGAGATTACCTCTTTACCCTTCAAAAAATTCAAAAAGGAGAACAAGATCCTAAAACTATAGATCTCCGGTTCAAGATTATATTGCACGATGGACTCGAAAGAGCTTTCGTCGGGACTCATCACAACAATCGGTAGTGTGATGCCAGCGCCCCGCAAATCAACTCCTTCATCGGCAAAAGCTACGGTAAGATAATCCACACGGTTAAATTGCAAAAGATTGGCAATTTCAAAACTGCCACTTCCATAAGAAAAAGCTTTTACCATGGTCATAAGCTTCACATGCTTGGGCAGTAATTGTCTGTATACATTCAAATTATTTTCCAGTGCATTCAGATTAATTTCAAGTACGGTATCATGTGATTTGGACACTAATTGCCGACTGATACGCTCAAAATGAAATTCCCGACCTCCTTTCAACAATACGGTTGCATTCTCAAAAGAAACGGATCTCATATCAGCTAAAAAAGCAGTTGTGTCCACATAAGAAATAGAAGGTACATCGAACTGCGACGCCACTTTCGGCAAAACTTCACCAATCAATATCAATTGATCCAAGTGGTACTCGCTAAGCAAACGTTTAAGCTTGGCCAAACTTTTGACATCATCTATACTGACACCTGAGATATCTGATAAAATCAACATCTTGAAAGGATTTTGGCCCTGCTGATTCAAAAACTCGAGCGCGATCTGCAGTGCATCCAAGTCATTACTATAGGAGTCATCGATAATTGAACTATTATTTTTCCCCTTTTTTAACTCGAGACGCATAGCCACGGGTTGCAGGTTCTTAATTCGAGCAGCAATTACCGCACCCTCGTATCCAAACCGCAACATCACCGCGACACAGTTAATTGCATTTTCTACATTTCCTTTGTCCACAAATGGCACTTCAACAGCGAAGGTACGACCCGCATAATAGAAGGTAATCAGTGTAAATCGATCATTGATCTGCTTGATAGAATAAACCTCTAATGAAAGTCCTTCCTCAAGTCCCCAAGAAAACTTACGCGGTCGATAAGGCAACTGAACATTTTCGAGATAACTGTATGGAAAGATGATGGTTTCCACATGTGTAAATAGCTGAAGCTTTTCATCAATCTTCTCCGCCTTCGATTCGAAACCTGTCTTATGGGCCACACCTATATTGGTCAATACACCAATGGTAGGTTTGATCATCTGTTCAAGACGTGTCATCTCACCTTTTTCTGAAATTCCAGCTTCGATAATAGCGAGATTATATTCATCAGATAATCCCCAAAGTGACAAAGCCACGCCAAGTTGCGAATTATAGCTCTTGGGGCTTCGATAGATTTTATATTCTGGCGACATCAACTGGAAAAGCCATTCCTTGACAATTGTTTTACCATTGCTACCTGTTATGCCTATGATGGGATAATCAAATTTTTGTCGATGAAACGCCACTAATGCTTGCATTGCGACCAAACTATCCTCAACCCAAACGATGTTTGCTCCAGACAACTCTATCTCCTGCTGTTCGTCGACTTGCAATACGAAATTCCGAACACCTTTGGCATAGGCCTCCTTCAAATAATGATGACCGTCTCTATTTTTCTGCAATGCAAAGAAAATCCCATTATCGGCCTGGACGATCTTACGGCTATCGTAAAATAAATGTTGGACAAAAGAATTGGGATCCGTTATAAATGTGCGATTAGGATGAAAAACCTGAACGATTTCGGATATTTTGTACATTCTTTTGATATTTCTTTAATTGTGTCAAAACTGAACATTTTTTTAGTTATTTCATATTATTTTTGAAATTTTGACATTATGTTTGACGAAGAGAATAGAAAGAAAAAGATATTGACACAGCGCCAGGCGCAGTTAAAGGCGGAGAGCTATTGTGCCTATCAGGAACGTGCCCAACAGGAAGTTCGCGATAAACTCTATAGTTGGGGACTGAGCGAAGAAGAAGTTGAGAATGTGCTATCCGATTTAATCGCTGAAAATTTCCTCAACGAGGAACGATTCGCCATTGCGTATTGCAACGGAAAACTACGCATGAAAGGTTGGGGTAAAATAAAGATCAAACAGGCGCTGAAATTAAAGAGAGTATCCGAACCATTAATAAAAATTGCATTTAAACAGATCGACCTAGATGAATATGAGCAAATATTAAGCGACCTCATCGATAAGAAACGGCGTGAAATAGGTAGCAAAGATTTTTATACTGTAAAAAATAAGCTTTATCAATTTGCATTATCTCGTGGTTTTGAAAGTGATTTAATTTTTTCTGTACTGAATTCAAAGGAGTTATAAAAAACACTACAAGAAAGCACATAAATATTTTGCAATATTGATTTTTCGCTCTATATTTGCATCACCAAAAAGGAACGCAATGATCCTTTAAAAATTGAAATAAAATTCCAATGCGAAAATAGCTCAGCTGGTAGAGCACAACCTTGCCAAGGTTGGGGTCGCGAGTTCGAATCTCGTTTTTCGCTCACCTGCCTAGGTGGTGGAACTGGTAGACACGCAGGACTTAAAATCCTGTTCCCGTTAAGGGAGTGCGGGTTCGATTCCCGCCCTAGGTACAAGAAAGCTCATCTAACGGTGGGCTTTTCTTGTTATAAACGTAGCGCTGTTAGGAGATTTCGCCTATAACTAGAAATTTATTCCAAAAAAATATTCCGATCCCTATTGCTTAACATATTTTGTTCACGGAAATGATCTAGGAATATTTAAAATGTATCGGCACAAAAAAAGCGAAATATGTAGGATATTCCGCTTTTAAATACACTGAAAAGGCTTTAACTACTACTTCTTATCCAAAATAGTAACTTCTACCCTTCTATTTTTTTGACGTCCATCAGGAGTTTTGTTATCTCCAACTGGATTTGACTGACCGAAACCTTTTGCAGTGATACGAGACTCCGCAACACCTGAATCTACCAAGAATTTTTTTACTGACGCAGCTCTTTTATCAGAAAGCCACTGATTATACTCCACAGTGCCTGTGGCATCCGTATATCCATCAACTTTGATCTTATTATTGCTTTCTTTCAAAATCAAAGCCAACTTGCTTACTTCAGTTTTTGCCTTTTCAGATAAATAAGAAGAGTTTGTTGGGAATAAGAGATCGGAAGATATACTGAATTTAATTCCTTCATCCGTTCTTTTTGCATCATTAAAATCCTTTTTCACATTTTTCAAACCATCATCAGTGCCATCTTTTGTTATAACTGCACCTGGATTGACTACAATAGCTTGTTGTTTACAAGAAAATAACGATAAACTTGCGCATAAGGTTAAAATTCCCAAGTTGATTTTTCTAAGCATGTCGTTTCTTACGTATTTAATATCCATTTAAGCAAGTAAATATAGCGAAAAAAGTCAATAACACTACCCGATTATTCCAATTCTAACGTAACAAATCTATTTCTTGGCATATACTTTTTCTAAGGTCTTTTTGACCTCAGGGATATTCTCATACAATTTCCAGATCATACCTGAATTTGCATTCTCAATCATCACCGCGATTGTAGCTTGATTTCTTGCACGATAGCTTTCAGAAACATCGTTATTTTTAATATCAATCCAGCTTCTGAAGCCATACTGTGTAAATAACACATCGGCATATTCTTCATAAAATTTACGCAATGCTTTTAGACCAATCTCTTTTTCAAATGGATAAGCTGCAATTGATATCGCGGGATTCACCAAATAACCTTGATATGAATCTTCAACTTTTTCCACCCCCCAAATATCTGTAAATCGCGTTCCTATACTCATTTCATTGTCTCTGCGTTTATAAGCGAGGATATAATCTGATAAATACTTTTTATAATCTACAAAATCATCAACTTTACCTCTTGGATCCATAATCAAGAAGGGGCGATAAACAGCCATTAATGATTCATTTAAACTCCCGCCAGCTATATTCTTGGCAAAAATAACTTTATCATCGGAATAGATCGAAGCCCCTGTATTTCCTACATCACTCATTAACGGATTGGCGCTTATTGAGTGTGCTAATGAATCATTTAACTTCATTTTGAGCTCTGGGGCTAAATCACTTGACTCATCCCTAAAATACAGTTCATTTCCTGTATGTTTGGTTGCAAATCCATTGATATATGCTGAAATCGATAAAGGATGAGTCGGTGAAGACATCGCAAGCAAGTAGGTGCCCAAACTCTCATTAAATCCACCCATCGGCCTCGATCGCGCAGTACTATCCACCGGAGACCACTTATCCCAAAGTACATCGGCATTCTTTGCATCAGTAAAGTAGCCCCAATTTATACGCTCCCAAAGTTTTGTGATATTTGTTCTTAAGCTCTGCTCCTCAGGATTATCGTTAGCAAAATATTGTCGAGCGATTAAGAGCGACTCAATGATATGAGAAGTACCGCGTAAGTCATAATTTGGAATTGAATCGCGATAGTAAGGCACCCCTGACCGACCGTCGTAAAGCGCGGTAAAAACACCTTGGTGTTGTTGAGCACCACTCAGAAATTTTACAATCCGCGTCAATCTGCCCAAAAGAGCCTGCCTCGATATTAAGTTGTTCTCTCCTGCAACAAGCAATCCCAGTATGGCATAGCCCGTTTCATTGGTGGATACAATTGCTTGCCGATTTCCTCGATCAGACAAAAACATACCACTGTTTACATCATAGTTGTCTATAAAATAATTGACATGGGCATTCCGGATAAAATTTAACATCTCCGCATCCGTTCCCTTTTTTGTCTGTACCTCTCTAACTTCAGAGAAAGGCGATTCAACATAATTATAGTCTACCCATGCTATTTTGTAATAATATGGTTTGTTATATTCGTCCACCCGATCCAGCGATTTTTGTACATAGATGGGCAAAATTGCTATTGGTTGATAATTAAGCTTGTCTTCTGAGCGATAAATTTTCACGTACCGAATACTTGGTGTCAGAGGCAATTGCCATACCAGCTCAACTTGCTTATCTACCGAACCTATTTTAGACAAAATGGCAGCGGAGGATAGTTTTACTTTCGGAAAGTTCTTGGGCAAAAATTCAATTTGATCTATAAATAATTGATTGGTCCGCAAAGAACTTCCATTTTGTTCGAGGATTAAGGCCGATACAGATTTGCCAATTGAAATTCCAGCAAATTTAGCCACCGGAATAGATACGTTAAGCCAGGTATCATAAGCAAAACCGTCGATATAACTGGCAATATCCACAGCATTTGTCCGTGTATCATTTTGTTGCAATGTAACTTTAGGAAGTTGTCCCTTCTCAGTATTGCTTTGAATAAATAGTTTGAATGTCAGATGGTCATCCTTAGTAATTAAGTAAGGAAATTTCTGCTTATCGTTTAAAATACTTGCTTCCCATTTCCCATTGGGAGAAGAAACATACCGCAGTGATAGTGAATTACCCGGTGTAAAAAATAGACTGTCCGAAACAGGTAAGCTATAGCTTACATTCTGTATCCAGGACTCACCGGTATAATGTGCAATACTTTTAGCATAACTTCCGTTGATAACGCTATTGTCAAATAAAACTTCAGGATAACTCTCGGATCTGACCAAAGAAGGCAAGATCAGTAACAAAATAAAGTAAAAATATTTTTTCAGCATAAGTCAACATTTTTCACAGGGCTACAATCAAAAACTAAGCCACCGCTACGTTTATAACGCAAATGTAACAAAGGAATTCCAATGATATTATCCTACCTAATTTTAATTTCAGAAAAAATGCGCTAAATTAGCCCCCTGAATATTTTCATAAAATAGATATATGAAAACCACGTTTGATTTTGAAAAGCCAATTGCGGACTTGCAATTGCAAATTGAGAAGGTAACTCAAGTTGCCGAAAAGACTCAAGTTGACATGAGCGCAACCGTTCGTGAACTGGAGGAAAAGCTTGCTTCGACAGAGAAAGAAATATACGGCAATTTAACTGGATGGCAAAATGTGCAGATGTCACGCCACCCTGATCGCCCGCAGACTTATGATTACATAGAAGCGATTTGTGATGAATTCATTGAATTGCATGGTGACAGGAATGTTAAAGATGATAAGGCGATTGTCGGGGGGATGGCGTCAATAGATGGTAATGCGGTTATGATCATTGGTCATCAAAAAGGCAAGAATACAAAAGAGCGTCAATACCACAATTTTGGAATGGCCAATCCGGAAGGCTACCGAAAGGCATTGCGTTTGATGAAAATGGCTGAAAAGTTCAATAAACCTGTTATCACATTAATTGATACGATGGGAGCATATCCAGGATTGGAAGCTGAAGAACGTGGACAAGGAGAAGCGATCGCACGTAACCTGATGGAAATGGCTGTATTGAAAGTGCCAATCATATGTGTTGTTATTGGCGAAGGAGCTTCAGGTGGAGCTTTGGGCATTGGTGTTGGAAACAGAGTTTACATGATGGAACACACGTGGTATTCGGTTATTTCCCCAGAGTCCTGTTCTTCTATACTCTGGAGAAGCTGGGATCATAAAGAAAAAGCTGCTGAGGCTTTAAAATTGACATCTGGAGATATGCTTGGCAATGGATTGATTGATGGTATCATTCCTGAGCCTCTGGGTGGTGCTCACCAAGATCCAGCTGCAGCTGCTGCTAACCTAAAAAATCAGTTGTTAAAAGATCTTACCGAATTGAAGGCTAAAAATAGCGATACATTAGTTTCGGAAAGAATCGAAAAGTTTAGTAAAATGGGCGTTGTGACTGAATAATATCTGTCAACATGCTTCTAATCATATAAAGTCAGCTAACCACTGACTTTTTTTGATTATTCTTCACATGAAATGAGTATTTCAAATATAGAATAGGCTTTCACATTCATCAATCTTTTCAGCCAATTTTCAAACTGACGTAATGTATAAAAATTAATTCTTTAATTTTTAAACAGTTATCATAATTCCAAAAAAAAAGGTAAAAAAAATTGGTATAAGAACTTTATTTCCCTACCTTTGCATCACTTTCAAAAACAGAAAGGATTCCGTAGCTCAGCTGGTAGAGCAATACACTTTTAATGTATGGGTCCTGGGTTCGAATCCCAGCGGGATCACTAAAAAAGCTAATCGAATGATTAGCTTTTTTTGTATTAGAAGATACTCCCTGCTATTCGATCCTTATCTCAACGGCCTACTAGCGAAAACATCGATCTTTTTGTTACGTAAGTGTAGATCCTTCGTTTTTCTTTTTAAATTCTTAGTCCTAGAAAACCATAACCAAATAGGGAACAATTTTTAGCTTTCGACATTGCTTGTTCAGTGCTCGTCCAGTGCTTACTCACTGATACCTCAGTTGATACCGAGCAATCAATGGGCAAGCACTGTCTAAAAATTAATTTAAAATTGTGGTTAGGTAAAAGTTAGTATTAGAATACATAGATTTTATTATTTATTTATCTTCTTATAATCATTCCATTGGATCAAATAGAATTTTTAAGGATTATGATTCCGCTCACGACTCGCGCTCCATATCGATTTAAGAAGTCATATTAACATATTTCATAAATAAGAAGGATCAAGATCAACAGTCAGCTCCATATTGTTAGATGAGCTTAAATTTACGTCAGTGGGCTATAGCATCAGAACACTGGAATCGTCGGCGGTGCTCATGATTCAGTAGAATTTTTCAATACAAAAACGTTAAGCTATCAGCTTCAATTTCTTCGCGTGTGGAACGCATTTTCTTTATACTGCGCTATGGTAAGATTGCAAGTTCAAATGATTATCAGCAAGTATAGTAGTCTGTTACTGGGAACATTTAATAGGATACAACAATTGGCCGGGTACAATAATACGAGTTTTTAAACAATAAAAAAGGGGATTACACTCCCCTTTCTATGTTTTTGCCTGCAAAGCCAATGCGTATAATTTCATTTGCTTAATCATAGATAACAAGCCGTTTGCTCTTGTAGGTGACAAATGTTCTTTCAATCCTATTTGGTCAACAAAATATAAATCAGTATCAACAATTTCTTTCGCAGTGTGTCCAGATAGCACTTTGACCATTAAACTCACCAGGCCTTTGGTGATAATAGCATCGCTATCCGCTTTAAAATATACCTTTCCATCTTTTATCTCTGGAAAAAGCCAAACTTTGGATTGACATCCTTTGATAATATATTCATCCGTTTTGTATCGTTCATCAATTAGAGGCACCTCTTTTCCGAGCTGGATGATATACTCGTATTTTTCCATCCAATCTGTGAAAAAAGCAAAATCCTCAATTAATTCATCCTGTATTTCATTAATGGTCATACCTATTTTTATATTAAATCAACATATTGACCGCGCGCTGAATTCCCGCAACCAAAACATCTATTTCCTCCTTTGTATTATACACGGCTAAAGAAGCACGGATAGTCCCAGGTATTCCAAATCGATCCATGACAGGTTGCGCACAGTGGTGCCCCGTACGGACAGCAATTCCGAGCTTATCTAAGATAACTCCGACATCATAGGGATGTGTACCTTCTATTACAAAGGATATCACAGAACACTTATGCTCGGCTGTACCTATAAACCGTATCCCCGAAACTTCAGATAGCTTCTCTGTGGCGTATTGCAATAATTCAAATTCATAGGCTTCAATACTATCTAGACCAATTGAATTGATATAATCGATCGCCTCATTTAAACAGATACCAGCCTCAATGTTAGGTGTACCGGCCTCAAATTTAAAAGGCAATTCATTATACGTCGTTTTTTCAAAGGTTACCTCTTTAATCATATCTCCGCCACCTTGATAAGGCGGCATTGCGTTTAATAAATCTTCTTTACCGTATAACACCCCCACTCCTGTAGGTCCATACATTTTATGGCCCGAAAACACCAAAAAATCAACATCAAGATTCTGAACATCAATTTTTATATGTTGGACGGCTTGAGCAGCATCAACCAACACGACAGCTCCGTACTGATGGGCCATTGAAATAATCTGACCTACTGGATTGATTGTCCCTAGCGCATTTGAAACATAGGTCACTGCAACTAGTTTGGTTTTCTCATTTAACAAGTTCTCGTATGCAACCATATCGAGCTCACCCTTGTCATTCATTGGAATGACCCGGATCTTACAGCCCTTTTCGTCGCAAAGCATCTGCCAAGGCACAATATTAGAGTGGTGCTCCATTGCTGAAATAATAATCTCATCACCAGCTTGGATAAAAGCTCTGCCATAACAAGTAGCAATTAGATTAATACCATCTGTGGTCCCTTTAGTGATAATAATCTCCTTGTCCTCTGCTGCATGAATAAAAGCTTGAACTTTTTTCCGAGTTACTTCAAAAGCGTCCGTTGATATCTGACTAAGATAATGCACACCACGGTGCACATTACTGTTCATATCCGTATAATAGCGAACAATCGAATCGATAACAGCGCTTGGTTTCTGGGTTGTTGCACCATTATCCAAATAAACCAATGGCCTACCGTTTACCTCTCTTTTGAGAATGGGAAAATCAGCACGTATTTTATCTATATTAAATCTTTCCAACTTTATCTAAATAATTTATACAAAGTTAATAGTATTTTATAGAATACAGGACGGTCAATCTGTTTTTTATGTCATTATCGATAGCATTCCAGGTACGCTATCCAATAAAAAAGCAAATTTGCCGTTTTAACAATTATAGTTAGCTTTTATAAATTATAGATGCTATTTAGTACCTTTGTAATAATATGCAAGAATTACCTCTAAATTTACCAGAAGGCTCACGTAAAGAAGTGATGGCCTATTTGGAACCGTTCATGCTCAATGAGATGAGCGAATACCTGAAGCCTGTTGAAGAAATGTGGCAACCTGCCGATTTTCTTCCCGATTCTTCTAGGGATACTTTTTTTGAGGAAGTAAGAGAGTTGCAGGAAAGTGCAAAGGAGCTCTCTTATGATTTGGTCGCTGTATTAGTCGGAGACACCATCACCGAGGAGGCTCTTCCGACTTATGAATCCTGGTTGACTATGGTAGAAGATGTCGACAAAAACGAGCAGGGAGGATGGATGAAATGGGTACGCGCTTGGACAGCTGAAGAAAACCGTCATGGTGATCTTTTGAACAAATACCTTTATTTGTCGGGTAGAATAGACATGCGCCAATTTGAAATGTCTACACAATACCTTATTCAAGATGGTTTTGATATCGGTACTGGTGCTGACCCATACCGGAATTTTATTTATACTTCATTCCAGGAATTGGCAACCAATGTTTCCCACCGTCGTGTATCCGGCCTTTCCAAAAAAGGCGGCGATAAACTTTTGGCAAAAATGTGTGGTGTCATCGCTTCTGATGAAGCACGTCACGCCAAAGCCTATATGTCTTTTATTTCAAAAGCAATTACTGTTGATCCAAGTGAGGTCATGATCGCATTTGAAGACATGATGCGTAAAAAAATAGTTATGCCTGCCCAATTTTTAAGAGAAGCAGGCGAGCCTCAAGGAGAGGCATTTGCGCATTTCTCTGACGCCGCACAGCGGCTGGGCGTATATACAGCTTTGGACTACGTTGATATCTTAAAAGAACTGAATAGTGAATGGAAAATCGATCAGATTACAGGACTGAATGATAAAGGAGAAAAAGCGAGAGATTATCTGCTTAAGCTACCCGATCGTTTGGTTAGACTTGCAGACCGTATGAAGGTTCCGGAAAAAGATTATAAATTTAAATGGATTTACGGATAACATAAAAAAAGCTTGATTATTGAATCAAGCTTTTTTTATGTCTAATTTTATGGATTAGTGTACTTCCTGCATTAACTTTTTCACCAATGAAGAGAAGATAATTAATATCACTCCAGCAATCAATGCAGATATTCCTAACGTTTTATAGCCATCTGTGTAAGCTAATAGTTTAGACGACAATGTCCCTCCCGTATTTGCTTCCGACATTTCTGCGCCGATTTTACCCGCAAAGAACTGTCCATAGGCACTCGCTAAAAACCACATGCCCATCATCATACCAAACAGACGTTGTGGTGACAACTTCGTGATAATGGACATTCCAATAGGCCCCAAACAAAGTTCACCAAAGGTGATAATCAACCAGGTAAAAGTGAATAGATTTAAAGACGACTTACCATCTGCATCTGCAAAAAATCTCAAAGAGTAAAAAAGAAAAAAGCCTAACGCCAGAAATAAAAATCCAATTCCAAATTTAATGATGGTATTCGGCTCTAGTTTCTTTTTAGCAAGCCATACCCACAATAAACCAACCAAAGGGCTAAATATAATAATGAAAAAGGAATTTGAACTATTATTAATAATATTAGGGTCTATTTTAAAAAACAGTAGGTTGTCCACCAAATTATCCTTTGCAAACAATGAAAGGGATCCGCCGCTTTGCTCATAAATTGTATTAAAAATTAAATACATAATAATGAAGATCAATGCTGCAATCACTTTCTTACGGTAACTATTATTCAATTTCGTCAACTCAAAGCCTAAGTACGCGATTGCAGCAAAACCGATTCCATACATAAAATAGTCCGTAAAATTACTATTGTGAATTAGTACATAAATAATCGGCAACATGACGATAGCCCCAGCAATGACTAAACTTTCCTTGATTGTACGAGAAGATCTTGAATGATGTGCTAATGGAGAATTCCCTATCGGCGCAATTGATCTCCGAATTAAAAAATAAGTCACTAATCCGATGATCATCACAATGGCAGCGGCTAAAAAGCATAGGTTCCAGGAATAATTTTTCCCTAAATAAATACACAGTGCTCCACCTAACAATCCACCAATATTAATTCCCGCGTAAAACATCCCATATCCAGCGTCACGACGAACATCACCTTCTTTGTAAAGCTCACCAACCATTGAGGAAATATTAGGCTTAAAGAAGCCCGTACCAATAATAGAACAAGTAATACCAAAATAAAAAAGGTCGTGTGGATTATAAGCTATGATAAGATTGCCGATTGCCATAATCAATCCGCCAAAGATGAGGGATTTTTTAAACCCTAAAATCTTATCAGCAAAGATACCGCCAATAAACGTAAAGGCGTATATAAAAGCCTGTATGGCACCATATTTAAGATTGGCATCCTTCTCAAACAACCCAAGTTGATCTGTCATAAAAATGACCAAAACACCTCGCATGCCGTAAAAACAAAATCGCTCCCACATCTCGATGGTAAATAAATACCACAATTGCTTAGGATACTTTCCTTCAAAATTTTGAATCTCTTCTAGCGACTCCCTTGTACTAACCTCCATACTAATTTATATTAATCAAAAAAGCTTCTTTCGTGGAAGAAGCTTACATATTTATTATTTAATTCCGTGCATCAATCGCTTAATCAAAGGATTAAACAGCATTACTAGCAAGCCTGCTAAAGCTGGAATTGCAGTAAACAAGAAGAAAAAGTAGCTCAATGAATGTTCCTCTTGAATGGTCTCTACCTGTCCTCCTAATACGGCCGCAACCTTCTGCGCAATGGCGATTGCCAAATACCAGATTCCAAACATAAAAGCAAGCATACGTGCGGGCACTAATTTCGATACATAAGATAGACCTACAGGCGAAATAAATAATTCACCCAATGTATGGAACAAATACGTTAGCACCAAAAATACCATCGAGATTTTAGTACCTTGACTTATTCCCATCGATCCTAATCCAATAATCAAAAACCCAATCGCAACCAAGATCAGACCAAAGCCATATTTAAAAGCCGCAGATGGATTGTATTTGGACTCCCAAATTTTGGATACGGAAGAAGCAAGTGCAATAATAAAAAATGAGTTTAGGATTGAAAACCAAGAGACTTTAATTTCTGACGCCTCCTTGTTAAATTCTTTGTATAACATCCAAATAGCAGCCCCCCAAATCAAGCCAAAACAAATGAACAAGACGATATTGGAGATCGCGATTTTATTCCAGGTTACTTTTGCCAATTTGATCAGAACCCAAGTAATAATTGAAAGAGGGACGATGGTTAACAAGCCATTCACCACATTAAAAGTTGTCAATGCAGCCCCGCTAAGGACTCGATCAATATTATCTCTTGCCACAATAACCAATGACGTTGCTCCTTGTTCAAAACTCATAAAAAAGAACACCAGGAAAAAGGCTAGTAGTACTACGGCAAACATACGGTCTCTAACCACTTTATCGTAACGCAATATTCGAGTAACAATCAGATATACAAAAAGAATCAACGCTACGATTACCATGATATACTGACCTCTTAAAAAAGGAGTATCCAAACGAGAAAATACGTCCACAATACCATTCTTAGACAAGGGATCGTTAAAAGCGTATACAAAACCAATAATAGAGACTACAGCTATCAATACATAATCACGCAGGGTAAATGGATTTCTGGTATCGGTATCCTCCGTAACAACTTTCTGCCCTTCAGCCACAGACTTATTCAAAACACCCAGATTGCCCATTAGCGGTTTTGCGAAAACGAACTGCAATGTTCCCAAAAGCATAAAGATACCAGCCAATCCAAATCCCCAGTGCCAACCATAGGTTTCAGCAATATATCCACATAACATCATGCCAAAGAAAGCACCAGCATTCACTCCCATGTAGAAAATAGTATAAGCACCATCTTTTTTCTCGGGCAGATCTTTATACATTTCTCCAAGAATAGAGGGCATGTTGGGTTTAAAAAAGCCTGTTCCGATAACTAGACAAAATAACCCAAAGAAAAACATGATAGAGGTATCAAAAGCCATCGCAGCATGTCCAAGCGTCATAATAGCTGAACCAATGATAACTGCTTTACGTGATCCGATATATTTATCTGCAATAATACCTCCTAGAATAGGCGTTAAGTAGAGCATCATAGCATATGTACCATAAAGGGCACCTGCTTGTTGAGCTGTCCAGGACCATCCCGAGAATGGACTACCTTGAATGACAGCTGCAGTTAGAAACTGCATTAAGAGTACGCGCATTCCGTAGAACGAAAAACGCTCCCACATCTCAGTAAAGAATAGGACAAAGAGTCCCGAACGCTGTCCTAACACATTTGATTTAAAAAAATCAGTCGACGGGCTATTAGCAATATCCCCGTTTAATCTCCCCATAAATAATCAACCTTTATTTTTTGATAAAATATTTACAAAGAAACAAAAACAAAATCACTTTTGACCAAAATAAAGTTGCATAAACAAAAAAAGGCAACCCTACGGATTGCCTTTTCAGTAACAATTTTAATATGTCCTATCTCTTGTGCAATTGCTCATAAAGGTCAATAACTTTCTTCTGCAATTCAATCACTTCGCTATCGCGTTGTTGTAATTTTTGCGTCAAAGCATTTACCTCATTTACATATTCCTTATCTTCTTCAGAATCTGAAGTAGATAACAGTTGAACAACTGTCAAATTGAATAATTTTGAGATTTGATTCAGGCGAGACAAATTCACATCTGTAATCCCTGTTTCAATTTTAGAAAATGCTGGGATTGAGATATCCAATCGCTTTGCAACATCCTCTTGACTCCACCCTTTTTGGTGTCTAAGTAATCTGATTTTTTTTCCTAATGCATTCATCTGGTAGATATTTTAAACAAAAATAATAAATTACAACTTAATTTACATTAAATTATATTTTTTTCTCTAAAAATCCCTAAAAAATCGATCAGCCAGCACTGATAGATTAACCCCATTATAATTATTTAAACTCATAAGAAGTAAATTGTATCCCTTTGACTTGACACCGTCCAAAAAAGAATAGAGTCCATCTAAGCTTACAACAACCTCTAAATCAGGGCTATTAAAACTATCCTTGATATTAATAGGGACACTTTCTATATCTTTATTAAGTTCTTTACAGGAATTTATATTCACGTAAACTACAGATACATCCGACTCTCTCATAGAGTTCGCATATTGTAACAAAAACGATGAATCTAAACTATCATACGAGTTTAATTCAATAATTGTGACCAATTTCTGATTAGGAAACTGTTCTTTTACGGCATGAATACTTGACTTGACTTTATCCGCATTACAAGCATAATCCTGATACACCACAGATCCTTCAGAACTTGCAACAAACTCCAAATAGCGAATCGAAGTATTAAAGCTTTTGATCGCTTCAAAGAATTCTTTCTTTTTAATTCCCAACCATTCGCAAATCGTATATGCTCCTGCAATATTAGATAGGTTGTGCTTACCGAATACCTGCAATGGAACATCACCATCTGGCGTATTGATATACGTTACACCTTTATTAATCGTATAATCAGGAATTTTATAACCATGTCTATTGATCTTACAATCTTTCGTATCTTGCAGTACTTTCTGTAAAACGAGGTCTTCTTTATTATATATTAGCGTACCTTTAGGCGGAATTGAATCAATAAAATCTTCAAATTGTTTAATATATTCCTCTTGGGATATTTTCGAATTAAACTCATTCCACATAATACCCGAAATCAGGGCTATGTTGGGTTTATAATACAAGAATTTAGATTTAGGGTCAATCTTAGATGAAACATATTCATCTCCTTCGATAATAATAATCTTGTTATGTTTGGTGATATCCACCAACTTATCAAAGCCTCTTAGCTGCGCTCCTACTAAATAGTCAAATTCTTTACCTAAGAATCGCATCACGTGCATGACCATGCTCGTAATAGTTGTCTTACCGTAACTCCCAGCAATAACTACTCTAATTTTATCTTGCGAAAGCTCTTGAATAAATTCTGGAAAAGAATAAATTTTGAGACCCAATGCTTGTGCCCGCTTTAGCTCAGGATTATCAGCTTGTGCATGTGCTCCTAAGATAACAGCATCGATATCCTCAGTCACTCTTTCGTCAAACCACCCGAGTTGATCAGGAAGTAATCCTGCTTCAATTAGATGAGAACGAGAAGGCTCCACGATCTGATCGTCTGAACCTGTTACTTGATGCCCTTGTTTTGCCAATGAAATAGCAAGGTTATGCATCACACTACCACCTACCGCTATAAAATGAATCCGCATAGTAAATTACCGTTTCACAAATTTGGCTGCACACCAATTGTTTAAAACCTTATTGGAGATAAACTCAAAACCTAATAATGTCGCTGCATCTATTAAGATTGGTAAATCTTCTTGCTCATAGAAACCACTTAGGTATAACTCTCCTCCTGTGTGGATACTCAGCCCATATTGCGGCAATTGCTCTAACAATATATTACGATTAATATTTGCCAAAATTACATCAAAGCTCCGACCTTCCAATAGCTCGTAAGACCCACAGAGCGCCTTAATATCCTCAACATGATTAAGCACTCTATTTTCAATTACACTTTCCACACAAATTTCATCATAATCTACCGCCAATACAGCGTCAGCTCCCTTCTTTGATGCCAGAATTGCCAGGATTCCTGTACCACAGCCCATGTCCAAAACTTGCTTTCTACTAAAATCATTCTCCAAAATATACTGGAGCATCATCGACGTTGTCTGATGGTGACCTGTTCCGAAAGACATCTTCGGGTCTATAATAATTTCGTATGGAAATTCCGTTCTTGCCGCATGAAAAGTGGCGCGCACGTAGCATTGTCCACCAACCTCAATTGGGTTAAAGTTACTTTCCCAGAGTTTGTTCCAATTCTGATTTTCTATTTCCTGCACTTTATAATCGACCTCTAAACCTTCATACGGCTGCATCATCAACGTTTCTAACGCCTGCAAGTCAAGATTTGCAGCCGGAATATAGGCTGCAAATCCAGATTCGGTATCCTCAAAAGTATCAAAGCCAATATCAGCTAAATCAGATATCAACAAATCCTTTTGCCACTCTTCACCTGATCGCATTTGAAAGATAACCTCTATGTATTTCATTTCTAAAAATTAGCCGTTAAATACTTTAGCGATATCAATAAAATCTCTAGATTTTAAAGATGCCCCTCCAATCAAACCACCGTCAATATCTGCCTGAGCAAATAGCTCTTTCGCATTGCCAGGATTACAAGATCCTCCATAAAGAATACTCGTATCATCAGCAACCTCCTGGCCATAGTGATCAGCGAGAACCTTACGGATGAAATTATGTACCTCCTGTGCTTGCTCAGGACTCGCTGTTAATCCCGTACCAATAGCCCATACAGGTTCATACGCCAACACAACTGCTCCAAACTCTTCTTTCGACAAGTGGAATAAGCCCGCAGTCAATTGTGTTTTAATAACATCGAAGAAAGCACCAGATTCACGTTCTTCCTTTGTTTCTCCAATACAAAAAATTGGAGCTAAGCTATGTTTCAGAGCAATATCTACTTTTGATGCCAATAATGCATCTGTTTCACCAAAATAAGCACGTCTTTCGGAATGGCCTAAAATAACATGTGAAGCACCGACTGATTTTACCTGAGACGCTGAAATTTCACCTGTATAGGCTCCAGACTCAGCTTGATGAATATTCTGTGCACCGATATTTACATTTGCCACATTTTTAGACAGTTGTCCGAGACTTGACAAATGGATAAATGGGCTGCACACAACCAATTCTTGATTTCCAATCACTTCATCTTTGGCCATATTGATAATTTCGGAAAATAAACTTAATCCTGATTGATAGTCCAAATTCATTTTCCAATTACCAGCTACGATTTTTTTACGCATGATTTTACGATTTAATTATATTTCTTGTTAAGTTGAATCAATTTATCTTTAATCTGCTCTGTGAGCACCTTCCCTTTCGAAGCATATAAAGCCTCCAAATATGCTATGAATTTATCAAATTCGTAGGTCTCTGTACGCCCTCCAAACACCCAGGCAAATGACGGTACAAATTTAGCATAAAAACTTGTATCTGCCAGCATGCTTGCAAGACCAATTACAGTACCCGTATTTAAAGCCGAATTAATGCCGATACGCGTATAATCACCAATAAATGATCCACACTTTAACAGCCCCGTATCCCTGTCGCGATTTAACGCATAATCATAAATAGCGACCGTTTTCAAGTTATTCTTTAGATTAGAATTGGATGTTCCTGCCCCCAGATTACACCAATCCCCGATGACTGAGCAGCCTAGATAACCATGATGCCCCTTAGCCGAAAAGTCACCAATAACCGAATTACCGATCTCTCCACCGACCACCGCCTGTTCTCCCACAGAAACATTACCATAAATGGTAGTTCCCATTTTTACAACCGATCCTCTCCCAAGGTATAAAGGACCACGTAAATGAGCTCCTTCCATGATTGTAACACCTTCATCAATATATATTGGACCGTGAAGTGAATTAAGTGTTGCACATTCCATGCTAACATTATGCGCAATAAAAATATGATTACCCAGCACTTGATTTGTTTCAGATATGCATGGCAACTTAACATCTTCAATCAACAAATCAAAATCCCTTGTTATTTCCGGGCCATTCAATAAAAACAGGTCTTCGACTCCTTTTAAAATACTAACATCACATCCTATTTCCGTTACGCGGTAAAAGCCAGTACAAGTATAACGACAACATAACACATAGCCATCCTGCACCAGTACTTCACCAATATCGATTTTTTTTAACGCTTCCATTAATGCAGTTGAAGGAACAAGATTTTCGGATACAAATATAAGCCCTTCCTCATGATCCCAGTTGCCAACGAACTGAACACTATATGTAGAACCTATTTTTTTCCATTTTTCTCGTAAAGTGAGCACACCGACCCGCAGATCTAAACAAGATTTAATGAAAGTGAGGGGATAAAGAGCCTTTTTGTTGAAAGTAGTCAAATTGGAAATATGCCTGTCCAACATATGGATAGCATCAAAGCAATCGGTAAAGGAGATTTTCACAACCTAAAAATAATAAAAAAAACTCGACAAATCATATTTATCGAGTTTTTAATATTGTAATATACAGATCTGCTACAATTATTTTT
The DNA here is from genome assembly GCF_030818895.1 of Sphingobacterium zeae. Lineage (NCBI taxonomy): Bacteria > Pseudomonadati > Bacteroidota > Sphingobacteriia > Sphingobacteriales > Sphingobacteriaceae > Sphingobacterium > Sphingobacterium zeae. Next base: position 1,562,138 of record NZ_JAUTBA010000001.1, on the reverse strand, counting down.
TGTTGTAACGGCTACGGAATTTATCGATACGACCGGCAGTATCAACCAATTTCATTTTACCTGTATAGAAAGGGTGTGATGTGTGAGAGATCTCTAGTTTTACAACTGGATACTCATTACCATCTTCCCATGTGATAGTTTCTTTAGTATCAACACAAGATTTTGTAATAAAAGCATAGTCATTTGACATATCTTTAAATACAACTAATCTGTAATTTGAAGGATGCAAATCTTTTTTCATTATTATTATGATTACGTATATTCAATTATTGAGGTGCAAAGATAACTTATAAAAATGTAACTTACAACAATTACTAAGAATAATTAGTTGATTTTTTTCACATTTTCATTAACTGCACTCATCAAGGTCACAAAGGTAACATTCTTTGATATAACGAAAGAATAATTTTGTTCATCGACTTCTTTACCTTACACAAAACACTAAGAAACAATATTTTAAGAAACACCAAATTAAATTAAAAAAAATATTGCTTCTACTGTGACGCTAAAAAAGTTTTACACTACAGATTTCGACACAATTGCTACATCAGACGTCAAATAGCCTAACCGTGTCAAACAAAATCCTTAGTTAAAAAGCTGGCGCTAAAAAAATGGACCGGAATTAGATTCCACGCCTAACCAAAAACCATTTCGCCAAAGAATTGAGGCAGATGGAAATTAGGAGTTGGATTTTCTATTTTATTCCAGGAGATAAAATGTGGCTGTTTGAGGTGATCACCACATTTATAGAAATTACCATGAATTTTTTTACCTTTCAAGTTTACAAGTTCGTCAAACTTAAATATAGAAAGCGGGATTACCTCAATCATCGTCCATCGCTTATCACTACCATTACGCATTATTAAGGAAAAGGTACGAACCTTTTCTATCTCACTCGTATCTAACCTATTTCTTGCTGCTTTTTCGGCAGTACCATAACCGATCAATCCAGTTCCAATTAAATTAAATTCTATGTTGTAATAATGCTTACAACCATCAAATGACACAAAAAATTCCACACAGCTGTCTTCCCATACATTTTGATTGGCTTCAGAATAGTTGCCGCGAAGCTGTTCTTCGATGACCTCGTATTGCAACACTAGGTACTCCGCTGTGTAACCAATTTTAAATTGTACTTCGGGTCTGTATGGAAAGGATTCGCTCCAGTTGTTACAACTCAGCGATTGTGTTTTGAGATCACTCATGAGCTCTGACAAGGTCTTATAATCAAGATTTTTTGTCAAATCAGCTGCAATAGGCAAAATAGTCAATTTCTTCATTCAACTTTGTTTTTTGAAAAAAAGAAGCTTCATCGACTTGATGGAAGCTTCCAAGATGATTAAAGGTATAAAATTGTTAAATGCAATCAAAAACAACCTTACGCATAAACGCTTCATTCCTTTCCATCTCTTCTACCAGCTTCAGTTGCGTATTCGTACGCACGAGATTGTGATCCTCGTACTTTGTTTTGTAATAATGGTCGCCTTCCAAATAGTCCGTTAAAAAACGTACGCCTTGCATAAAAGGCAATAAAAAAGCCCCATCTACCAATGTTTCTTTTTCCAAAGTAGTCAAAAAGTCATTAGCTTCTTCGAGATAACCTTCTGCATAAGCTTTATACAAAGCCAAATTAAGGCTAATTTTAGATACATCGATTTCATCTTCCGCAACAGGATTTATAATCGTCCGAATAGCATCACCGAAGTCGTACGCAACATATCCAGGCATTACCGTATCCAAATCTATCACGCATTGCATTTTATCATGATGATCCAAGAGCACATTATTAAACTTGGTATCATTATGGGTTATGCGCAGGGGAAGTTTACCCTTGCTACCAAGTTGAAGAATGGTTTGCATCCGATCTTCGCGGCTAAAAATAAAATCTAATCTGTCCTTCACCAATGCTACGCGCTTACAGGTGTCTTTAGCAATCGCTTTCCGAAGATTTTCAAGTCTAAAATCTATATTATGAAAGTTAGGAAGAACTTCAATGATCAGTGACGCATCCAAATCCGACAACTGCTTTTGGAAAAGACCAAAAGCACGCCCGCCCTCCGCTGCTTGAATTTCAGTTTCTACAATATCATAACTCTTCGTATCTTCAATTAAGATAAACATACGCCAATAATTTCCAGGATCATCTTGGATATACAGATTCCCGTCTATTGTAGGGACAATGGTTAATACGTGATCACTGACTCTTTTGCCCTTTGCGACTTTAACTTTTTCGCTAAGATGTTTGGTAACTAGCGCTATATTATGCATTAATCCATCCACATTAGGGAAAACATGGTGATTAATCCGTTGCAATAAGTACGATACCTGGGTATATTCAGTAGTCATTACTCGGTAAGTATCGTTGATATGACCAGAACCAAATGGTTGCACCGAAATGATATCTCCTCCTAATGTGAATTGTTTTGCTGCGCGCTCTATTACTAATTGGTTAAAATCAGACATTAAACTATGTTTTTAAATCATCAATGTGCTTGCAATATCACAAATTGAATTAATAAATGATAATTTTTATTTCAATCAAACGTTTGCATGAAATTTATTAAAATTAAGCAAACGTTTGCACATTCATTTATCACAAATGAAATAATATATTTGTTTAGCATAGCCAGTCCAACAGACTGTTTTAACAAGTAAATAACTAATATACAAACTCCCTATATCTCAAAACAATGGATAGAAGAAATTTCATAAGGTCGACTGCCATCACTACAGCTGGAATCGGTGTCCTTTCAAGTACAGACTTATTTGCACAAACAAATGGTAAGATAAAAATTGGGTTTATTGGCGTAGGTCTTCGAGGACGTAATCATGTGCAAATTGCACTAAATAGAGATGATCTAGAAATTGTGGCGATCTGTGACACTCAAGAAGAATCATTAGCCCAATGCCGTAAACAATTTAATGCAAAGGGAACTAAACTTCCAAAAGAATATACTGGCGGTAAAGAGTCTTACAAAAAGATGTTAAGCAGTGAAAAGTTAGATGCCGTTATTATTGCCACTCCTTGGCAGTTTCACAAAGACCAATCCATTGACGCAATGAAGGCAGGATTATATGTAGGCTGTGAGGTTATTGCCGGTTTAACTGTGCAAGATCATTGGGACGTTGTCAAAGTTTCCGAAGAAACCGGAAAACCTTACATGACATTGGAAAATGTAGCGTTTCGGCGCGATGTACTTGCTGTATTAAACATGCATAGACAGGGACTTTTCGGTGAATTATTACATCTTGAAGGGGGCTATCAACATGATTTACGTGAAGTGCTTTTCAACGACGGAAAAAATTATTACGGTCACGGAGTCGAGTATGGTCCAAAAGCAATTTCAGAGGCGCAATGGCGCACACAATTCAACATCGACCAAGACGGCGATCTTTACCCTACTCATGGTTTAGGCCCGATCATGCAATTTGTAGACATAAACAAAGGAAACAGATTCACGCATATTACTTCTTACTCAAGCAAAGCGCGTGGATTGGCGGCATATGTCAATAAAGTTGCACCAGGGCACCCTAATGGTAAAATCAATTACAAAAATGGGGATATCACTCAAACGATGTTACAATGTGCGAATGGAGAAACCATGCTATTGACGCACGATACACACTTACCAAGACCCTATTCTATCGGTTTTCGCGTACAAGGAACAGATGGAATTTGGATGGATGTTGCCAAGGGTATACATATCGAAGGTAAATCTAAACCGCACACGTGGGATCCTGCAGACGAATGGGTAAAGAAATATGACCACCCAATTTGGAAAAAATATGAAGAATTAGCAAATGGTTCTGGTCATGGCGGTATGGACTGGTTTGTATTCAATGCGTTCATTCAATCCGTGAAACAAAAGGTACAGACGCCAATTGATGTATACGATTCTGTAACCATGAGTGCAGTATTTCCTTTATCTACCGAGTCTATTGCGAAAGGAAATAGTACCTTGGAATTCCCTGATTTCACTAAAGGAAAGTGGAAAACCAAGAAAAACACTTTTATGTTAGATGATAGTGGAATGTAATTAAAAAGACACGCTCACTATTATAAAAGCCGTATTGAAAGCAATACGGCTTTTTTTATGAACGTTCCACATAATTATAATAATCCTACTATTTAGCTAGTCTTTTCCGTAAATTAGCCGTAGCAAAAACTTCAACTCATTATGCTTACCGAAGCAATTATTATTTTAGCCCTGATTATTCTAAATGGAATACTTTCGGCATCAGAGATATCCATCGTATCCAGCAGAAAAGCGAGACTACAGGCTGAAAGCGATAAAAATAATGCAGCCGCCAAAATAGCGCTAAGTCTCAAAGAATCGCCCAACAGCTTTCTGTCTACTGTACAAATCGGTATTACCCTTATCGGGATATTAACAGGATTTTTTTCTGGCGGCAGTATATCATCGTACTTAGTAGAAGTCTTCAATAAATCGAGTATTATCGCTCCATACAGCGAGCAGCTCGCTGTAATCATCGTCGTATTTATCATCACCTACTTTTCTTTGGTCCTTGGTGAACTCGTCCCCAAACGCATAGGTATGGCCATTCCAGAAAAATATGCCATGCTAATTTCTTATCCGATGAATCTGCTCAGCAAAATCGTTCGCCCGTTTGTGTGGCTACTCAGCATGTCAACAGAATTTATCGTCAAGATACTTAATATTAAAAGCAGCGGTAATAGCGTCACCGAAGAGGAAATAAAAGCCTTGGTAGATGAAGGTGTGGATAGTGGAGTCATTGAAGGAATCGAACATGATATCGTGGACCGTCTGTTAAGTTTGGGGGACAAAAAAGCGGTTAATCTGATGACTCACCGCAAAAATATCGTGTTCTTGGACCTCGCAGAATCCTTTGAAGAAAACCGCAAGATTATACTTGACAACGATTACTCCATCTACCCTGTCTGTGAAGGCGGACTTGATAACATTAAAGGAGTTGTCCATGTAAAATCATTACTTCGGCAATGCCTCCAAAACGAGCCTTTTGACCTCAGAACACTTATGCTGCCCATCAAATTTGTGAACGAATTTAGTTCATCCTACAGTATCATGAATACCTTGCGGACATCTAGTATTCATCAAGCGGTCGTCATAGACGAATATGGGTCACCCCAAGGAATTATTACGTTACGGGATATTGTTGGTGATTTGGTAGGCAACATTGCAGAAAGCGATCTCAGTGCCCGTCCAACAATACGACAATTAGAAAATGGAGACTATGTTGTCGACGGACAATATCAGATCGAAACCCTTTTAGATGAATTTGAAATAGGACTTTCTGAAGAAGATGAAGATGAGATTAGTAATGTCACTACCGTAGGTGGCTTAGTGTTCCTTAGGTTAGATCATGTACCCGAAGAAGGGGAGCGTATCCAATTTAAAAACTTTATTTTTGAAGTTCTTGATATGGATGGAAACCGCATCGATAAACTATTGATGAAAGTGACAGACCAGATTTGAATATTCTAAATCCTTATTATGTAAAAGGAAGCGTGGGCTTATGATCATGATCATAAGCCCACGCTTCCTTTTAGATGGATTCCCTCAGGGAATTAATTGATACCATGCATCATTTTTTTCAATATCGGATTGAACGCAATCAATAAAAGCGCGGTAACACCGGGAACTATAGCAAATATCATAAAGAAATAAGACATGGAATGTTCCTCTGTGATTTTATCAATATAAGAGCCTAAAAATCCGCCAATGAAATTTGCGATTGCGGAAGCACAAAACCAACATCCAAACAAAAGGCCCAAAAATTTCTTCGGAGAGAGTTTACTTACGTAAGATAGCCCAACAGGTGATAGACAAAGTTCTCCTGCAGAATGGAAAAAGTAGGCTACAACAAGCCAGATCATACTGACTGATGCTGTTTTAGCACCCTGCGGAATGTCATTGGCGCCATAAGCTAGCGCAGCAAATCCAATACCGACTAATATCAAACCCAGTGCAAATTTTACGGGCCCAGAAGGGTTCCATACCTTTTCCCAGAATTTACTGAATGAAGATGCAAGAGAAATAATAAAAAATGCGTTTAGTATTTGAAACCACGAAGCTCCAACTTCCGAGCCCGTTATACCGATCTCCCGAAATATTTTCCATAAGCCCAAACCCCAGATAATACCGAATGAAATTGCTGTAAACAAAATTGTCAACGGATATTGTTTATATATTTTTCTAGCCAATGCTGTCAAAACAATCGTTACAATGACGATGGGTACAATGGTCAAAATTGTATCAATCCATTTGAATGTAATCGCAGAACTTCCTGACAAGACACGCTGCGTGTAATCCTTCGCAAATATTGACATTGAACCGCCGGCCTGTTCGAAAGAAAGAAAGAAGACCACGCTGGCCAACATAAATATTGTGACGACGATAAGGCGGTCTCTAACAACATTTCCGGGAATAACTTCATCAATATCTTCCTGATTTTTGACCTTTTCGTCATGATGAGCCTGTAACGCTTTGGGCGTGTTACCGATAATACCAAATATGCGCTGTGCAAAATAGAATTGTAGCATACCGAAGAACATAAATACTCCAGCCAGTCCAAACCCATAATGCCAACCTATTTTTTCACCGATATAACCACATAGGAGCATCCCTAAAAATGAACCAGCGTTAATACCCATATAAAAAATTGTATATCCTGCGTCCTTCTTTGAACTTTTGTCTGGGTATAAATTTCCTACCATCGAAGAAATATTAGGTTTAAACATCCCATTCCCTAAAATCATTAAGAGTAACCCTAAATAGAAGAAGTTTGAGTGGACAGCTTCAAACGCCATAGACAAGTGTCCTAATGTCATAATCAATGCGCCAATCAAGATAGCCTTCTTAAAACCAGTCAATTTATCCGCAATCATACCACCGATCAATGGGGTCAGATAAACAAGACCAGTATAAGTCCCATACAACTGCATCGCCTGCGCATTGCTCCATTCCCATCCACCGTCAGCAATCGTACTGATTAAAAATAAGGTCAATAAAGCCCGCATACCATAGTAGCTAAAACGCTCCCACATCTCCGTGAAAAATAGTACAAATAATCCGGCGGGATGCCCACTCACCATCTTGTCATCTATACCCTGCTTGGCCAGATGCGCTACAAGAATTTGATCTTTTTCTTGATTCATATAATTTCAATAATTGTTTTATAACTCAGGTTTCGTTTTTATTTTGATAAAAATCGCTTGAAGATACACTAATTTTCTATGAATTAGTCAATTCCATGCATCATCTTTTTTATTTTTTTATTGCCTAAAATAAGCAATACTGCCGCTATCATCGGTATCACTGTAAATACTGCGAAGAAATAAGACATGGAATGAGATTCGGTAATCTTATCGATATACGACCCAATAAAACCTCCTATAAAATTAGCAATAGCATTGGCGCAAAACCAAAAACCAAACAGTAAACCAAGGAATCGCTTTGGCGACAGTTTACTAACATAAGACAATCCAACCGGACCTATACATAATTCGCCTATTGTATGAAAAAAGTATGCTAAGATCAGCCAAATCATACTCACTGAAGCCGCTTTTGCACCAGTAGGAATTTCCGAACTACCGATTGATAAAGCAGCAAAGCCGACGCCGACCAATGTCAAACCCATTGCGAATTTAATTGGCCCTGAAGGATTCCACACTTTTTCCCATAGCTTACTAAATGAAGTCGCCAGTGTAATGATAAAGAAAGAGTTCAACATCGGAAACCATGATACTGTAACTTCAGAATTAATACCGTAATATTCGCGATGGACCTTCCATAAACATAAGGACCAAATGATCACAAAAGAAATACTGGAAAAAAGTATAATCAAGGGATATTTACGAATGATTTTTTTAGCCAAAACGAACAAGACACCAGTGATAACTACAATAGGCAACACAGTCAACGCAGCATCAATCCATTTAAATAGTACCGCTGCATCCCCACTCAGCACCCGCTGTGTATAATTTTTAGCAAATATTGTCATTGACCCGCCCGCCTGCTCAAATGCCAAGTGAAATACAATGCTTGATATCATAAAAATAACTATCACCAGCAAACGATCTCGAACGACATGTTTTGGATTTTCTACCTTATTTACGGCGTCGTCGGTAAGCCCTTCCTTTGTTTCGGGGGTATTTCCAATTTCTCCAAAAATTCGTTGGGCAAAATAAAACTGTAACATACCCAAAAACATAAATACTCCTGCTAAACCAAATCCATAATGCCAACCAACCTTTTCACCTATGTAACCACAAAGCATCATTCCTAAGAAGGCTCCTCCATTTATTCCCATATAAAATATGGTATAGCCGGCATCCTTCTTACCGCCTTTATCCGGATATAACTTACCAACCATAGATGAAATGTTCGGCTTAAACAAACCGTTTCCTAGAACAATAAGTACCAGACCTGCTAAAAAAAAGCTTTTATTAATCCCTTCTAAAGCCATAGAAACGTGCCCTAAAGTCATAATTATCGCACCGACCATAATGGATTTTTTATATCCTGTGAAACGATCAGCAACAATTCCACCAAATAGAGGAGTCAAAAACACCATTCCGGTATAAAGGCCATAGAGCTGCATCGCCTCTGAATTAGTCCATCCCCAACCATGTTGTGCGATAGTAGAAACCAAAAAATTCACTAAAAGCGCCCGCATACCATAATAGCTAAAACGCTCCCACATCTCCGTGAAGAATAATACGAATAATCCGGCGGGGTGCCCTTGTACCAATACATGCTCCGCCCCTACTTTTTCCAAATGGGTTTCTAGAACAGCATTCTTTTCAAAATTCATGTGTTTTAATAGTTGTTTTTCAAAATGTGGTAGTGCAGTTTCCATTTACTATTTCATCATCAGCAAATGGAAAACTTGATGATTCTTTTTGTTACCTTAATTTCTTAAGATCAAATAGGTATCAGACAGGACAATGTCTAATTTACGCCCAGTTTAACACAAAGAGGTAGATGAATAAACATCCGTTATAATAGTCAAGTTCTTTCCATCTATTGAAAAGAACTTGACTTATTCATGATTAAATTAAAGGACGTAAACGCTCCAGCAACCTTTTAGTCGCAAAGATCCCCTCTTCCTCGCTCAACTTACTTCCTTCATATTCAATACCAATGTATCCTTTGAATTTTGCTTTCTTGATAATCTTTAACATACGCTCATAATCAATTTGTGTTTCGTTGCCGTTGGCATCAAAATCATGTGTTTTGGCACTTACACCATGCGCATAGGGCATCAAATCTGTGACGCCCTGATAACGATCATATTCATAGAAGTTTCCAAGATCAGGTAAACTTCCACAATACTTACTACCTACAGCTTTGAGTGTCTTGGCCAACCAATCACCATGTGAAGAAATACCACCATGATTTTCTACAATAATACTGATTCCTGCTTTTTTGCCTATATCTGACAATGCGGTTAGGCTTTCAACAACACGTTTACTCACTTCTTCAGGCGATCCTTTACCGGCAGCATTAACGCGTATGGCGTGACAACCTAGAAAATTAGCTGCAGAAATCCATTTATAGTGATTTTGCACAGCTTGTTTTCTCTTCGTTTCGTCTTCATCACCTAGATTTCCCTCACCATCAATCATAATAAGTACATTACGTACACCATTATCTTTAGCACGCATATTCAGCTCGGTAAGATAATTATTATCATTCGCCTTATCTTTAAAAAATTGGTTCACGTATTCTACACCATAGATACCATATTTTTTTGCAGCCAAGGCTGGAAAATCCAAATTATTCAAATCTCCTTTAAATAAAGATTTGTGCAAAGACCATTCCGCCAGGGAAATATCAAACCAATCTTTCTTAGGTGCTGTAAAGCTCTCCAACGAAGGAGCCAATGCAATCCCAGCAGATGCTAATGCAAGGTTTTTAAGAAAATCTCTTCTTGAATTCATGTGTTTAGATTTATGTGTTATTTAAATATTTCCCCAGCCAGTGCTCAATACATCAACCAGGTGCATGGTCTGAATAGGTAATTTATGTTTATCGATATAAGATTGCAACTGCAGTAAGCAAGATGAATCAGTCGATATGATGTAATCTGCATGCATATCCAAAGCATTCTGCACTTTCTGTTCAGCCATCGCAGCCGATATACCTTCGAATTTTACCGCAAAACTACCACCAAATCCACAGCATGTCTCACTATCTTTTACCTCTACCATCTCCAAGCCCAAAACCTTACTCAGTAATATTCGGGGTTCATCTTTAATCTTGCATTCCCGTAATGCCGAGCATGAATCGTGATATACGGCAACTCCCTCCAATTCAGCCCCAAAATATTCCTTTTTCAGTATGTTTACCAAAAAATCAGATATTTCAATAACCTGTTGTTGTATTTTATGACATTGATGGGAATCTGCAGAATTAGCGAATAGATCGTTGTAACTGTGCCTTACCATACCAGTACAAGAAGCGGACGGAGAAATAATAACATGCTCGCCTGAAAAATCTCCTAGAAATTTCCGTCCAACCTGCTTTGCATCTTCCCAAAACCCAGCATTATATGCCGGTTGGCCACAGCATGTCTGCTCGGGATTATATACAACCTCACAGCCAACTTTTTCCAGTAAACGAACAGTATTAAACGCTGTCTCCGGATAAAGCTGATCTATAAAACAAGGAACAAAAAGTTCTACTTTCATATTAAATTTGATCAATAAAATTAAGATTTATTGGATACTAATATCCGCACCAAAAGTAACAATCCAATTACAAAAAATAAAGAAAGAACCAATGCTGAGTAACGTATATTGTGTGTTATTTGTTCGATAAGCCCAAATGAAAATAACCCAATGACAATGGCTACCTTTTCTGTAACGTCATAAAAAGAGAAGAAAGCGGTGGTATCTTTGATATTAGGTGGAATTAGTTTTGAATAGGTTGAACGTGAAAGCGACTGAATTCCCCCCATGACTAGGCCCACCATTGCGGCAATAATATAAAATTGAAGCGGAGTGGATAAATAAAAAGCTGATATGCAGATTCCGATCCAGATCATTACTACCACTATCAATACTTTAATATTTCCAAACAGTGTAGATAAATAAGACATTAGGAATGCTCCTAAAATGGCTACAAGCTGAATAAGAAGAATCGTGGCAATCAATCTTTCCGCACCTAAATGCAAAATTTTCTCACCGAAGGAAGAAGCGACAATCATTAAGGTCTGCACCCCAATCGCATAGAAGAAAAATGCCGGCAGAAACTGTTTGATTTCAGGAATACCTTTGATCTTTTGAATCACGTGTCCAAATTCATCCCGTACGTTCTGTATGAAGCTTTTGCCTGTAGTATTCCCAGTAGCCTCAATTTTGGGTAAATATTTAAAAGGAATCATAGAAAACCCGAGCCACCATAATCCAACCATTAGGAACGATATGCGTGCCGGTAAAGAGGCGTCTGTAATACCAAACCATTCTGGTTTAAGAACGACTATAAAACAGAGAATCTGTAATGTAACGCATCCAATATAACCATAAGCAAAACCTTGCGCGCTCACCTTATCCTGTTGATCAACAGTAGCTAAAAGTGGTAAATAGGAGTTATTAAACAAAACACCACCGATATAACCCATTGCAGCAAGCACAAAACATATCATACCGATTTCCAAAGTATCAAGCTTAAAGAAGAATAGACACATACATGCCATCGCGCCCATATAGGTAAAGAATTTCATGATTTGCTTCTTCTTTCCATTTGCATCGGCGTACGAAGAAATAAAGGGCAAAGAAAAAGACATCAGCAAATACGCAAAAGCTAAAGAAAAATTGGAAAGTGCGGTATTAACCACTTCAATTCCAAAGAAACTGACAACATCTCCATGTTCTTTCGTTGTAGTAATTGCTGTATAATAAACTGGAAATATTGTGGAAGTAATAACAAGGTTGTAAGCAGAATTGGCCCAATCAAACATGGCCCAAGAACGAATCAATTTTTTGTTGTTTTTTACAATTGCTTCCATTTAAATTGGCTTAATAAGTTTGACGAATATAAGTAATAATTTTAGCCATTTCTTTACGAATTGCACTTGCCCGATCATCTATATAATTATTGTTCATAAAAGAAAAGGCCATCCGTCTTCCTTTCCGTGTAATGAGGTAACCGCTTTGATTATAGACTGAGGTAATAGTTCCGGTCTTAGCAAAAACAAAGGGTTGACCAAGATCTTTGCTATAGGTTCTTCTCAGCGTACCATCAACACCTCCAGCTGGAAAAAGGCGAAAGCGATCCTTCTCATCAGGTAACTTATTTTTCAGGAGCACCAACAAATCCACATTATTTTGTGGAGTCACCTTATTATAGGAAGAAAGACCTGATCCATCAAATAGGGCAACCTCGGCTGAAAAGTATTTATAAACGTTATTCTTCATCCAATCCCGCACCAAATAGGTATCAAATTGGCCAAATTGCTTCCACGAGCACATCATTAAAAACTGCTCAGCAATAAAGTTATCACTGGGCAACATCATTTCACGTAGTAGATTTTTTGTTTCACCTGAATACAATATTTTTGTATCGTTTGGTTTTGTATAGATCAGGCGATTTACCTTCTTTCCGAGTGTATCCGACAACAATTTTACAAACAAACTATCCGAATAAATAAAAGGAACTTCATTGACATAATTATTTGGGACTGGCCATTTTGACATCCAGAAATTATTGCTTCGAAACGAGCGCGAAAGCTCGAACTCACCCTTTTTAGGCTCAGGCAAAAAATCCAGGTCTTTCTGAAAAATTTTGGGAGAGGTATTTAAATGATTGTATCCCCTTTGGCGGAAAGTAACCACGTTTCCATAGATGGGAAATGTGCTTATTTCAGGCTGATAATAAGCTTCAAAATCCTCCATTGCCCAACCATGTGCGTAGAATTTATTTCTCATAGGACTGGCAACGAAGTAGATCGTTTTATTTGTTCTTTTCAAAAAATCATACACCACCCTTGTATCCAAACGATTATGCAAAAAAGTCGGATCTCCTGTTCCCCATATTAACAGCGAATCTCCGCGTTCAACATACTCCAACCCTGGTATCGAATCACCCAGCAGCGCCAAAGCAGCATAAGTAGTATATATTTTAGTGTTGGAAGCAGGTGTAAAATGCTTACTGCCATTAACATCCATGACAAACTTATCTGCATTTAAGTCGTACAGTGAAAATCCGTAGAAATGATCATTTAAGATTTTGGATTCCTGAAGCATATGGTAGACGTCTTCAAAATCCTGGGATTTAACAATAAGGGTAGAAAATGGGACAAGCCAAAGCAGTAACAGCGTACGCAGAAAATTTTTCATTGGTGTAAACATACAAAAAAGAGCAATAACTCCATTTCTCCTACTGCCAAAATTCAGATATAAATCGTATAAAACAGCAAAAGGAGGAAATTAATCCTCCTTTTGCATTATTTATTTCAGCTATTAGTAGCCTGGGTTCTGAGTAAGGCTACCGTTACTTTTATTGATTTCTTCCTGTGGAATTGGGAAATAAGCATTTTTATCGGCATATGCTTTGCTCTTAAATACTGGGAGTATACCGCCTTCAAACCTTGCATAATTTGCGATAACCTCTTTTGCTATACCCCAGCGCACCAAGTCAAAGAAACGGTGACCTTCCATGGCAAGTTCCAATCTTCTTTCAAATCGAACAGCTTTACGCGCCTGATCCGCACTTGTGAATGCTGGATATGGTTTAACCTCGTATTTAGCAGCGGCGACTCCGCCCCCGGTAGTCTTAGATGGTAATTGTGCCGCACGAAGCCGAATAGAGTTAACGTATTTTAAAGCATTTGGAAGATTACCCAATTCAACCTCACACTCCGCAGCCATTAAAATTACGTCAGCAAGTCGAATAATATTCACATCAAGATCGGTTACATAAGCAGCACCGGCCTGTGTATGAGCAGCATGTTGACTTTTCGGAATCATCGTTTTAATACCCGTAAATGGACCACCATGCGGACGACTTCCTTCTTCCGGCCTTAACCATGCATCACCAGGAAACTCCCCATAATCCAAGAAATTGACACCGCGGCGACCAACGGTGTAATCAAGCCGTGGATCAAATTTTAAGTTCAAATCCAATTTATAATTTGCTATAGCGGTTTTATCTGTCAATAAGATATCAGAAGTATATGGGTTCGTACGATAGGAATCATCTAGCATCGGAAGTCCATTTGCATCTACCTTATATGCATTAACGAGATCAATTGAAGGCTGGTAGAAACCACAGCAGCCAACAGGGTTAGTGCCATTAAGACCACTGAGCATATCACCCACATTCGCATTATCCCCACCGCCATCAGGATTGATGGCATGCTTAGCCACTAACAGCGCTTCGGGTCCATTTTCCTTATTGACATCATAATTATCCTGGAAAGGCATTGTTGTGATATCACGGCTTCCAATGACATCCTTAAATAAAGTCAGAGCCTCAGTATATTTTTTTTGATAAAGGTATAGTTTACCCAAATATGCTTTCGCAGTACGTTGATCCATTCGTCCACCTTCACCATTGATCTTGCTATCCGGTAAATTCGCAATAGCAGTCTTTAGATCACTTTCGATCATAGGTTGTACATCCTTATCATTTTTGACAACTTTTGCCTCTTCGATGCTTGTATTTTCGTCTACATATGGAATATTTTTAAAGATACGCCACAGAAAAAAGTAGTAGTGGGCACGTAACAATTTCGCCTCACCCTCAATTTCTTTAGCACGCTCTGCTTTAATCGTTTTGCTACCGCTTTGATCTTGACTCAACAAACGCAGCGTAGTATTTGCACGAAGTATGCCTTCATAATATACCTGCCACATGGTGCTTAGGTTGTCGTTAGAGGAAATCGTAGTAAAAGACTCGATCATATTCATGTTTGGCTGATCGGTGATTACTGATCCCTTGTGTGCATTATCGGAAGTAATTTCTCCGAAAATCCATTGGCTTGGCGCCGAACCATAGTTCCCCCAAGTGCCATTTATATTACCGTTCATAATTGCATAGGCACCAATCAAGGTAGCTTCTACCCCCTTCTTTCCCTCAATCTGCTCTTCGATCAATTGCCCTTGAGGATTTTTTTCCAAAAAGCCTTTACTACAACCAAGCATACCTAAAGTCGTCAGTCCTAACAAACTGTATAATTGAATAGTTCTCTTTTTCATTTTAATTGCTTTATAATTCCGTTAAAAACCTAAACTTACGCCCAACATGTATTGCCTAGATTGTGGGTAAACCCCAAAATCAACGCCCAGTGCTGGATAATCCGATGGTGTTGCCGATACTTCCGGATCAAGACCTTCGTATTTTGTGATGGTGAATAGATTTGTTACCCCGACATAAGCTCTTAATCTTTTCACGCCTGTATTTGCACCAAAGAGTTTATCTGTAGAGAAATTATAACCAATCTGTAAGTTTTTCATCTTAAAGAAGCTTGCATCCTGCACGAAATAGCTGGAAGAAGCATACTCATTAGCCGAAACTTCTTCTTTTGTTTGCGATGGAATCATACTTGATGTATTGGTTGGACTCCACGCATCCAATACGCGCACACTCTTTTGACCATCAAACACGCCAAAATCTGTAAAGTAACGTGTTGCCTCATAATTCTCATTTCCCTTCGAACCATAAAAGTACATCATGATATCAAAGTTTTTGTAATTGGCATTGAAATTAAGCGAATACGTAAAATCTGGGTGAGGGCTTCCGATTACGGTATTATCTTTTGCGTCAATAATACCATCACCATTCACATCTTCAAATCTAAACCCGCCAACACGCGCTTTCTCGTAAGAAGGATATTGTGTCAGCTCCGCTTCGTTTTGATAAATCCCCGCTACCTTAAATCCATAGAATGCACCAAAAGGTTGACCTGTTCTTAAAATGGAGGTTTCCATGCTTCGGAAAGCACCATATACCACATCGTTGATTCCTGGTGCCAAACCGACAATTGTATTTTTGTTTCTGGATATGTTTGCTCCAATATCAAAGTTAAATTTGTTCGGGTCAGTTTGTTTATGATGATAATTCAACGAGAACTCCACCCCTTTATTTTGCATATCGCCAATATTTACATAAGGCGAAGCCGCCCGACCAACAGCGGTTCCCGGCAATGGCAATGCAAATAACATGTCTGAAGTTTTCTTATTGTACCAATCAAAAGCACCATCAATCTTCCCTCCCAAAATTGAAAAGTCCAATCCTAAATTTAATGAAGCAACCTGTTCCCATTTAACATTCTCATTTTGATAGTCACTGACCCACAGACCACTTACTAATTCATTATTTATTGGATAAGAAGCCGAGTTAATAGAAGTTGCATAACGCTTTAAATATTGATATGACGGAATTCGTTGGTTTCCTGTAATACCATAACCTGCTCTTAATTTTAGATCATTTAACCAGCCTGCACTTTTCATAAATTCCTCTTGAGATACCCGCCAAGCACCACTCACCCCAGGAAAAGTACCATATTTGTTCTTGGATCCGAAGTTTGATGAGCCATCCCTTCTAACTGTTCCACTTAAGATATAACGATCCTTATACGAATAATCTACCTTTCCAAATATGGAAAACAAAGATCCCAAAGCACCTTCACTTGCTGCCGAATTTTTGGAAGCCTGGCTCACATAGAAGAAATCCGTACTGTTTGTTATAAAGTATCCATTGCCGTTTCCTTGAACCTGGCGATAGGTATTATCAATAGCCTCCGTTCCCAACAATACATTTAAGCTATGGGCATCATTAAAGTTAGCCTTATAGTTCAAAGTATTTGTCCAAGTCCATTCCGTATTATAACCTGAGGTCTCTGAAGATGCACTGTTTGCGCTACCCTCTGTAAATTCCAGATTTGGATAGGTATAACTTAAATTGTAATAATTTTCATATTTGACACCAAAGCTTGTTCTAAATGTTAACCCTTTTAATATATCATACTCTCCAAAAGCATTTCCAAAGAAGAAATTGCTTTTGTTCACATTATCTTTTGCGCGGTAAGCAATTGCTACAGGATTCTCACCATTTCCCCAGCCGCCTCTAGAGCCTGCAAAGTTTCCACCTTCATCGTATACCGGAATTAATGTTTTTAATACGGTAGGCAAATCCGATCGCACTACCCTCACCGATATAATCGCCGGCTGTATTTGTATTTACACCAACACCGTGTCCTTTAGTCATGCTATACTGCATATTTTCACCAAAACGCAGTTTTTTATTAAAAGCGGAAAAATTCGTATTTGAACGTACATTGAATCGTTCGAATCCCGTATGGATAACTGTTCCTTTTTGTCCCAAATATCCTCCTGATACGGCATAAGAGGCATTTTCGCCGCCACCCACTGTATTTAACTGATAAGATTGTGTCGGCGCGTTCTGACTCAATTCTTTGAACCAGTTTGTTCCTGCCTTATTCGCTTTAGTAATTTGATAAAATTCCTCTTTGTTATCCGCATAATTATATTTGGACATATCGGCATCTGCAGGCGTTACTTTGTTCCCCGAGACATCACCAGCCAACAAATAGTCAGGTAGCGGATCTTTATTATCATTTAAGTTATAAATCTGTTGTGGGCTTAACATTTTTGGGAAACGGCCGCTATTAGGCACCTGAACACCGTAATACGCATCAAAATTAATCTGTGGTTTGCCAGATTTGCCAGATTTTGTAGTAATGATGACTACACCATTGTTGGCACGTGAACCGTAAATTGAAGCTGCCGACGCATCTTTCAATACCTGCATTGTTTCAATATCATTCTGATTCAACCAGCTCAATTTTCCTTCAAACGGAACCCCGTCAATTACATAAAGCGGTTCGTTATTATTAATGGTGCTATAACCTCGGATTTTAATCTGTGGAGTAGAGCCTGGAGCACCATCGGTCACAACTTGAACCCCTGTCGCTCGACCTTGTAAAGACTCTACCGCACTTGCGGCTGGAGTAGTTTTCAATTGGTCGGTATTGACTACAGCAACAGATCCCGTCAGATCCTTCTTACGTTGGGTAGAATAGCCCGTCACGACGACTTCTTCTAATGCGTCTTGGGAGGCAGTTAACGAAATGGCAAGATCAGCTTTCGACGAAACAGTTACTTCAGTACTTTTGTACCCGATGTAACTTACAATAAGCACGTCGCCCACTTTTCCCTGAATGGTAAATGCACCGTTCTCGTCAGTCGACGTTCCAGTGCTACTCCCTTTAACTTTAACAGAAACACCTGTGATACCTTGACCTGTCGAAGCATCTTTCACAACCCCTTTAATAGGCGTCTGTTGTACGCTTTTGGTTTTCATCAATGAAACAACTTCAACTTTGCCATGGTTGGTTAATCCGCTGGCAAATCCATGAGTGGTCATTCCTCCCCCAACGAGAAGAGAACTCATAAGCAGAAACCTCGTATTGAACTTTTGGTGCAATATGAGATCAAAACAATTTTTGTCCGCTTTTTTCATCATAATTTTACTAAATAGGTGGTTTAAAAAATTTATGTTTATTCTTTAGTTATTTAAATTGATATTGGTTTATATTTAGTTTTTGGTTATTTTTTTAATCACAAAAACAGCGATAATAGGTTCTTGCTAACAAATTTAGATCCCTTGGTTATTTATTTTTTCTAATTTGGTTACCAAATAAAAATGTTAAAATCTGTTAAATAAATGTAAAGAATAATAAATGTAAAAAAAAATGAAAAACACCAAATAATTTACAAAACACTATAAATCAAGTTATTGTAGTTTATACACTATCTAATATTGCAATACTTTCGTTACACAAGTACGTAGTTCTGTTTACATCCTCCAATTTCCGTAAAATTCAATCTCCCTGTCAAATATTCTACAGAAGATATAAATAAGCTAAAAGCTCCTTATATTTGTTATTGATGAATGTAAGTAATTTATTAGAACGGGCGCTCCGATTTGAGTTCCTATCCAAGGAAGAGGGCATTTTCTTATATCAAAATGCACCTACAGCTGATTTGACTTTCGTAGCCAATGAATTGCGTAAAATACAAGTACCCCATGGTAAGGTGACCTGGCAAATCGACAGAAATGTTAATACAACAAATGTGTGTATTGCAAATTGCAAATTCTGCAATTTTTTCCGTCGTCCCGGCCATGAAGACAGTTACATCACCGATATCGAAAGCTACAAACAGAAAATCGAAGAAACTTTTAAATACGGTGGCGACCAATTGCTACTGCAAGGGGGGCATCACCCCGATTTAGGTATTGAGTTTTACAAGAATCTTTACCGGCAATTAAAAGCGCTTTATCCTACACTAAAATTGCATTCTCTTGGACCTCCTGAGATTGCGCATATTTCCAAATTAGAGAATATGAGCCATCTTGAAGTATTGACGCAATTGAAAGAAGCGGGTTTGGATTCTCTGCCTGGAGCAGGAGCTGAAATCCTTAATGACCGTGTTAGGCGTTTAATCTCAAAAGGAAAATGTGGGGGTAAAGAATGGTTGGACGTGATGCGGGCAGCACATAAAATTAATCTGCCCACTTCAGCTACTATGATGTTCGGTCACATTGAAACAATAGAAGAACGTTTTGAACACTTGGTATGGATACGTGAAGTCCAGGATGAAAAGCCAAAAGAATCGCATGGATTTATAGCATTTATTCCTTGGCCTTTTCAAGATGACGGCACTTTGCTTAAGAGACTCCGCGGCATTACAAATAACGTAACAAGTGAAGAATATATACGAATGATTGCTTTAAGCCGGATTATGCTTCCTAATATCAAAAATATACAGGCTTCTTGGCTCACAGTCGGAAAACGTACAGCACAATTATGTCTGCATGCCGGAGCGAACGACTTCGGCTCAATTATGATCGAGGAAAATGTTGTTTCAGCAGCTGGTGCGCCACATCGGTTTACATCAAAATCTATACAGGAAGCAATTTTGGAAGCCGGATTCAGTCCCCAACTACGAACTCAAAAGTATGAGTTCCGCGAATTACCAGCTCATATGGTCGAACAGGTCATTAACTATTAATACGCAACATTGAAAGACGTTATAAGAAATATTGAAGCAATTATATTTGCTTCTACAGAAGGAATCGATCTTGCCGATATCAAACAGATTTTGCAAGAAGCTTTAGCCATCGAAGTATCTAGAGATGAACTGCGTGACTTGATAAAAAAAATTGAAACTAAGTATCAGGATGAAGATGCTGTCCTCGAGTTACGCTACATTAACAATTCCTACCAGTTTTTGACAAAAGCGCTGTACCACGAATCGATTCAGCAACTTCAAAACCACAACAATAAAAGAAAATTAAGTCAATCGGCGCTGGAAACACTCGCGATCATTGCTTACCGGCAGCCCATAACAAAACTGGAAGTGGAACAAATTAGAGGTGTCAGCTGTGATTATTCTATTCAAAGACTTCTTGAAAAGAAATTGATAAAAATCGCCGGAAAGGCAGATAGTTTAGGAAAACCATTACTTTATGCAACTAGTTCGCAGTTCATGGATCACTTTGGAATCAATGGTGTCAGAGATCTTCCGCAAATGAAAGATATCGTCACAGAAGACAACGCTATCGGCGAAACAAATGAATAAATAAAATGAAATAAATTTTTATTTTCAAAAAACGACTCAACGCACTGATTAACAGAAAAATAAATGACTGTATTTTTTTAAAAAAAAGTTTTAAAAAATGGTTTTCTTCTCTAATTTTACAGCATTGAATAAGGAACAATAAAGTATTATTTTATGAACACGGCAACTTTAGCTAACGAAGATTTTGAAGAAGTAAAATTCGCATCCTTCAACGGTCCTGATGACGATGATGATGATTTCGATGATGATTTCGATTTACCTGAGATCGACCCGATTGGAGGATTGGATGACTTCGATGATGAAGATGAATTTTAATATTTAGTGAAATATATCACTACCTATTAAAAACACCAGAGTATCATTAAAAGATAAGGGTTCCAATCTGATTGGAACCCTTATCTTTTATTTACTTTACCTGATCGATCAATTTATGTAACTCCAATTTCCGAATCATTCCGCTCTGTCGCCAAACTTGCTGCCCATCTTTAAACAGCACGAAAGTAGGTACGCCACTCACCTTATAAATCGAAGCGATTTTTGGATTCTTGTCCACGTCGATCTTTATGATAGACAAATCGTCTTGATAAAATTCCTTAAGATCCTGTAAAATCGGCGCCATAGTCTGGCATGGACCGCACCAAGTGGCAAAAAAATCCACCAGAACCAGCGAATTTGATTGAATAATTTGGTCAAAAGTAGCCATTATTGATTCTCCTTTTCTTCTATTTTCAATGCTTTATACCCGCCTTGGATATTGCATATATTTTTAAATCCTTTTGCGCTCAAAATAGATAAAGCTACTGTACTCCTGTATCCCGATTGGCAATATATATACAACTGCTGATCATCTTTTCTAAGCATAGAACCAAAATTAATTAAATCTGTTAAGGGAATATTCATTGCATTGTCAATATGTCCACTTTTAAATTCTTTCCCTGTCCTTACATCTACAATATGACCCTGAACTGATTTTTTATTAAATTCCCTCGCAGTAATAGTACTTAAGGAAGCTACCATCTCTTTACTCTTCCATGTTTCAATCCCCCCTTCCAAAACTCCAACAATATGGGTATACTCTAACTTTATCAAATAATCAATGACGGCTTGATTATTTTCCGAATCAGTAATTAGCAAAAACTTTTGGTCTTTGGCGGGGAAAACTTGCGTCAAAAAATGATCGAATGGGCCTTCAAAATTAATATTAATCGAATTTGGGACAAATCCCTCCAAAAACTCATCGCACGATCGA
The DNA here is from genome assembly GCF_030818895.1 of Sphingobacterium zeae. Taxonomy (NCBI): domain Bacteria; kingdom Pseudomonadati; phylum Bacteroidota; class Sphingobacteriia; order Sphingobacteriales; family Sphingobacteriaceae; genus Sphingobacterium; species Sphingobacterium zeae. Next base: position 1,540,275 of record NZ_JAUTBA010000001.1, on the reverse strand, counting down.
GTATCAAGCACCTGAATGCCATCAACATTACAAAGCTTTTTAAACTTATTCAATGTTAATAGGGGCGGACAGGATAGAGATTTGTTGTTTAACACCCGGACGGCATTTTGGTTTTGCCTGCAGCAGCTTTTGATTACACAAAAAAAAACAAACGCTGAATAATGAGATAAAAAATCTATACATATATTCTTTTATTTAAAAGGAATAAGCAGCTTTTCCAATTCCTCAATTTTACCATTATATATATTGAGGTCAACATTCCCCTGAATTCCTTTTACGGTACCTTTTTCAGAAAATTGCCAGAAAGCCCAATGCTCTTTGGGGTTCTCAACCCAAAAATTGTAATTTGCAATCCACAAGGTATAAGCTGCAAATTCCTTTTCCAGAAAATCACTATAAAACTTATCTCCGGAGTAAAGAATTGGTTTTACCTTATAGTGAGTTTCTACTTCATCAAGCCAACGTCTTAGCCCAACTTTTAAACTATCCATAGATTGTTGTTTGGGATGCTCCTCAATATCCAAAACTGGCGGCAGGTCTCCAGGTTGAAGTTTAACCTTACGAATAAAATTTTTAGCCTGCTTTACTGAGTTCTCGTTGGGTCTGAAATAATGATAAGCACCTCTTAAAACCGCTCTACCTTCAATTTTACTCCAGTTTCTACTAAACTTATCGTCGATTCCTCTCTCGCCCATCGTCGCACGGATAAACACAAAGTCTATCGGAAAGTGATCATTGATGGTGTTTACATTTTGCCAATCTATTTCTTCTTGATAGGTAGAAATGTCAATACCAAACACTTTATCGTCATGCTTACTCATAATCTCTATATTCCTGATATCGTATTTAGCCTCCTTTGTTAACGACTTATCCTTAGAAGTAGCCACACGGAAATAATAGATAATTCCAGCTCGATAATGCCACAAGACAAGACATAGAAAGAATAAAAACATTCCTGCTACCATCCAAATCCACTTAGTCTCTCGACCCGGGCCTCCTTTTGTACCTGTTCTTTTTGTTTTTGATCGCTGTTGCGCCATAGCAAGATGAAGTTACGGCAATAGCAATTAACTCGCAAAATTTTCGCAACAATTTATATTTTTGTATATGATCGTATACAACCCCAAAGACTGGCTTTCAGCAACTTTCAAATTACACAAATCAGACACCTTTAAAAAGTTACTACCATTCCTTGTTTTAATTGCTTTTTATTCCTGGGCGATAGCCTTTGTAGAATTGGAATTCCTTAAATTAAATGAAAAGAGTTGGGTAAAGAATATTACCATCGTCCACAATCTCCTTGGTTTCGTCATATCGCTCTTACTTGTTTTTCGTACAAACTCGGCCTATGACCGTTGGTGGGAAGCCCGAAAACAATGGGGAACTTTAACCAATGTCAGTAGAGCCTTGTCCTACAAATTGGATGCAATGCTAGAAACAGATGATAAGGTTAACCGAAGTTTTTTTAGGAAAGCAGTACCACTATTTGCTGAGACCCTTTATGATTTTTTAAGATCGGACTACACCAAGTTTATGCTAGATGAAAATGAACATCCCGAATTGAAGGCATTGGACAATAAAAAGCATGGACCAAACCAAGTGTCCAATATGATCTTTCATAAAATAAACGATCTTTATAAGGCCGGAACCATAAGTGGCGATCAACTTATTATCCTCAATGAGGAAATAGTTGCGATGACAAATGTCTGTGGTGCCTGTGAACGAATTAAAAACACGCCGATACCTTTGGCCTATAGTGCATTTATTAAGAAATTTATTATTTTCTATACCATGACCCTGCCCGTAGGTTATGTTTTTTCGATTGGTTATTTTGTTGTAATTGCTGTCCCCTTTATCCTATATGTTTTGGCGTCTCTCGAATTGATTGGAGAATCCATTGAAGAACCATTTGGTATAGATCAAGACGATTTACCTATCGATAAAATTGCTGCCAATATCCGAAAGCATTGCCATGAAATTATACCTGCATAAGCTTTCAGAAAAATAATCTAGCTCATTTTCAAACGCTAAGCCTATCTCCGAGAAATAAGTTTTGTAAATCTATTCAGAATTTCTACTTTTGTCGCGGAGAGTTGGCAGAGTGGTCGAATGCGGCGGTCTTGAAAACCGTTAACTGTCACAGGTTCGGGGGTTCGAATCCCTCACTCTCCGCAGAAAAAGCCTTTCAGAAATGAAAGGCTTTTTGCATTTTACATGGTTCGGACCAAAGGCGTTGCCCATAGCTCAAATAATTTCATCTCAGATAAAACCTTCCGATACTACTCCACTTCGCTGATTCTTTTATTTTTATTTTGCTTTTTGTGTAATAACTCGAATACTAGCACATCTAATAGACATAATATTCCAGACAATCAAGATTTCTAATTTTAAAATCAATTTTATGAACATTATATTTATGCGTATAAGTGAAAATCTACTTAGTCATTTATTCAATCTTATCAAAGTCACAATCCTTGCGACCTTGCCGAAGATTCGGAGAAGGCAGTTTGAATGCCATGTGCTTATTCTTCCTGGATTCGCTGAAATTTGACTTTATACAATGCCAAGATTAAATGTTTTAATATGTATGACCAACCAACATATTTCAACCCTGAACTCGATATAGTTTTAAAATAATCCAATGACCAGCAAAGAGAATTTGAGATTATCTATGAGGAATATGCGCCGACTATTCTTTGGCAATTAAACAACGTTCATCATCACACTCGTGATGGTCTCGTTCAAACAAATAGTATCAAAAACCTCCGAAGCAAAGCATATACGGTCAAAAGCTCCTTTGGATCGCTCTTATAGTTTATTTGGCAAAAAAAATATCAAAAATAAACAGCTAATAATCAATAAGATTACCGCTCAAAAATCCCCACATCCATTTAGCTAAAGAAAAATGCAAAATAAGTTTTGAAAATCTATTCAGAATTTCTACTTTTGTCGCGGAGAGTTGGCAGAGTGGTCGAATGCGGCGGTCTTGAAAACCGTTAACTGTCACAGGTTCGGGGGTTCGAATCCCTCACTCTCCGCAGAAAAAGCCTTTCAGAAATGAAAGGCTTTTTACGTATTACGCGGTTCGAGCTTAAGTTGTAACCAAAAGTTGGAACAATATCATTGACTATGTAAACTACTGACAGCGAAGATCATTACTCGAAAACCGTAAAATTTGTACAAAAAGAATCGCCTGTTACAATAAAATCTATGGAATAATCCTATTTCCGACATCATGCTTCTGAGTGACAACAAAAGTGTTAACTTAAAGAAGACGACCATGGCAGAATTAAACCAAAAAACACCAGAGACGGGAAAGAAAAAAATAAGAAGCAGAAAAATGGCTCCTAAAGTGGATCTGACTGCAATGGTAGACCTTGCCTTTCTCCTCATCACATTTTTTATGCTGACCACAACTCTAAATAAACCGTCAGCAATGGATATTGCTATGCCAGATAAAACCAAATCAGAAGTAGAAAGTCCAATTCTGATTGATGAGAACCGCACGGCAACACTGATTCTAGGCGAAGGAAAGTTTATGTGGTGTCATGGGGATTTCAAAAAACCTATCAGCTCTTCAAAAGTACCAGCAAATATCGAGAAAGAATTATCGGCAGTTATTGCGCAACTAAAAGCAAAGATAAGTACCATGCCGAATACAAAGGATATGATCGTATTGATTAAACCTAGCAAAGAAGCACGTACAAAAGACCTTATTCATACGATAGATCAATTAAAGAAACAGCGCATTTCGCGTTATGTGATAAGTAAAACACAAATTGAGGAAGAAAGAAAGTTATTGGCTGCACTCTAGTAAAATTAAGATTCAAATTACCTCAGTCAATCAGCTTAAGAATGTAACCTATCAAACCAATTCTTCTTAAATTAATCGATTGATGTTAATAAGTGTGTAAACTCCGTTTCCCAATGAACTATAAGATGAAACAGGCATACCGAAAGATCATCGCATGATGATCTTTCGGCAAATCCAAGACATTATATTCATAATTGCATACTTGTCAATTATCTTTTATCTAGATTATTCCAATAGCGTTCCACATTCTCTTTTACTTCAACCGGTAGGGATGCATAATTGTCTGAAAACGTTGTTTGACTATAACCATCTGCTGCCTCCGCACGGAGACGGTAAAATTTATTCTTATAAAGAACTAGTCCTATACAACTAAGCTGCTTTTGTAGGTCATCCATTGGATGCCTAGAATAAATAAATAATGCATCCAATTTACCATCACTATCCGCATCAAAAAATGCCTTCCGAGATTCCCAAACCGACGTGACCATCCCTTCTTCGGAGATCAATTCATTAGCAACAAGCTTCCACATTCCATCAATCTGCTGAAATTGCTGTACATAAAGTTTGTCGGGATCAGCCCCTCGCTCCTCTTTTGAAAAAACAATATAATTATCTTCTTTTGGAGTTTGAATGCGTTCTACTTGTAAAACCCGCTTCCCCTTAAATGGAAAACCTGAAGACTGAAAATTTTCCTTGTTGATTGAAATTGTTGTAACCTGCGCCTCAGCAGCATAAAATCCCATCGATAATAGAATTAAAAGAACGTATTTTCCCATATGTTTTTCCCTTAGTATGAATTCAATTTACTGACAATAAAAGAAAAATACAAAACTTTTGCCAGCCTTCTTTACATCCAAGTGATATCGCTCTCCATAAATGTTACTATATTTAGAATACAAAAAAAACAACATGAATAAGTTTTTCACCAACATTTAAATCTTATTCACAAGCTAGATTGCACGTTAATGAAACAGGATATCCAAACACTCGATGACATTAAGGAATTAGTAGATCAATTTTATACGACTATACGTAACGATACTTTACTTGGACCCATTTTTAAAGAACGAATCCAAGATAATTGGGCACCCCATCTTGAAAAGATGTATAGTTTCTGGCAGACTATCCTACTGGATGAACACAGTTACTTTGGTAGCCCCTTTCCCCCGCATATGAATTTACCCATAGAAGCAAAACATTTCGCTCAATGGCTCAACTTATTTGAAGCAAGGGTGGACGACTTATTTGCTGGTGAAAAAGCAGAAGAGGCAAAATGGCGTGCACAGAAAATGGCTCAGATGTTCCAGTTCAAACTTGACTATCTAAATGCTAACCCCAACAAGAAGCCTTTAATATAAACAAGCTTTAAAGGGCAAACATTAAATAAATGCTACAATAAAGAATAATTACAAAAGGATTTTTAGGAAAATATAAAAGGCCCTTGGGGATAATCCAAGGGCCTTTTAGGGACAGAACCAACTTTATACTTTTTCTTCTTTCAATGAAGAAGTTTCTTTTTGTGATTTATTTTCTTCAAAGCCCGAACGTAGGATTTCATCCCATAAGGAAGAGCTTACACCAAATCCTTTTTCTGGATCGGAATAATGGTGCAACATATGGTGCTGCTTGATCCGTTTAAAAATACCACTTTTAAAATTAGCATGATGCATCGCATAATGACATTCGTCATAGATCAAATACCCCACCATAAAACCTGAAAAAAAGCTGGCTAAGATAAACTCATTTGAAAAAAATAATGTGAATCCAAGATACACCAATATAGCTAGCGGAATGCTCGCTGACAAAGGCATCACCAAACGCATACGGTCTCTTGGGTAATCATGATGTACACCATGGAAAATAAAAGCCACTCTTTTCCCCCACTTCGTCGTGGGGTGATAGTGAAATACCCATCGATGTAGAGCGTATTCAAAAGCAGTCCAAAAAGCCAAGCCAAAAATAAAATACCCAATGTATGTTAAGAAGGGAATATCTCCCCAAACTAAAGCTTTATACGAAAAGAAAGCCACCACAGGTACATAGAAAATCAAAGGTACACTCCAATGCACTTTCGTCAATGACTCCAAAAAGTCATTTTTGAACATGCGCGTAGACTCCGTTGAATTTGAAACATAATTACGCTTCGCCATAATACTATATTTTTATTATTCCCCCACAAAAATAACTATTTCAGGCACAAATGAAGAAGGTTTCTGACTATAAAAACAAAACTATTGACCTTTTTAATAAAAAGGTTAAAAAATAATTACATTACGTATTAAGCTAAACCCTTTTTATTTGATCTCTTACATCAGATTTCAGGTCAATTGCAAAAAAGTCAATAAAATCAACACAAGTTAAAATTGACAAATCCAAGACAGTATAACTTATTTAAAGTTGACTGTCCCCCCCGCCATTTTCTTTTCTACACGTTGTTCTGGTTTTCCGTAGACATCAATGATACCACCGCCGCGCGTTTTCGTTTCGATGGATTCAGCGGCATAGACATCTGCTTTACCGCCACCATTGACAGTAACCATCGTCGTGGAAGTCTTAAAATCTTTCCCCTCATATTTACCTCCAAAATTCGAGATAATCTCTTGTTTGTTTGCCTTTCCATACAACGCTATTGTCGCACCTGAAGTTACTTTGATCTCCGCTGTTTTTACCTCAGCATACAGATCTACCAGCCCCCCCTCTGAAGCATATACCTTTAAGTGATCTGCCGAAATTGTATTATCTTTTGTCGCAAATACCTTAGCACCCTTTTTCGCTTCAACATTGCTCAAAGTTTTATAATATACTTTAACAGAGATATTGCCTCCTTGAAGCATATTCAACGTATTCATTTTCAACACCAAGGATCCGTTGGTGTTTACTACCTTAACATTCTCGTGATTTTGCCCCTCGAAGGTCACCAAAGACTCATTCGATTTAATCAGCTCAACCTGAATCTTGTCGGTCGCTAATACTGAAGAAAAATCGCCAACATTTTGCTTTATCTGCCCAAAGCTAACTTTGGCCATTAATAAAAGTATTACACTAACTCCTAAAAATTTCATATTTATTTGACTTTTTGGTATTAATTGTCAAAAAACAAGCCAATTACTATCGAAAACGATATATTTAACCTATTTTGACATAGAAAAAACGCCCTCTCCGAGGGCGTTTTTTCTATGCTATTCTTTTCTTGGATTACAATTTACTATTTACATCTACAGCATTCAAGTCAGCGAAGGCTTCTTTCAAACGGGCAACAAATGCTTCCTCACCTTTACGCAACCATACACGAGGATCGTAATATTTTTTATTTGGAGAATCAGTTCCTTCTGGATTACCGATCTGTCCTTGCAAATAGTCGTGATTTTTTGCTTCGTATGCTCTAACACCGTCCCAGAACGCCCATTGCATATCTGTATCAATATTCATCTTGATTGCACCATACGAAATCGCTTCTGCAATTTCTTCTGGCGAAGAACCAGAGCCACCATGGAACACAAAGTTTACTGGCTTTTCAGCACTAAGATTATATTTTTCACGAATATACTCTTGTGAGTTATGCAGAATAACTGGCTGTAACTTTACATTACCTGGTTTGTAAACACCGTGAACATTTCCAAATGCAGCAGCTACTGTAAATTTGTCAGATACTTTCGATAACTCTTCAAAAGCATACGCAACTTCCTCTGGCTGAGTATACAATTTTGAACTGTCTACGTCTGAGTTGTCAACACCATCTTCTTCTCCACCTGTAACGCCTAACTCAATTTCTACCGTCATCCCTAGTGGTTTCATTCGAGCCAAGTATTTTGCTGAAATTTCAATATTCTCCTCAATAGGTTCTTCAGAAAGGTCCAACATATGCGAAGAGAACAATGGTTTACCATGTTGAGCATAGAATTTTTCACCAGCATCCAACAAGCCATCAATCCAAGGTAAAAGTTTCTTAGCGGCATGATCTGTATGCAAAATAACAGCTACACCATAATGCTCCGCTAATAAATGAACATGCTGAGCTGCAGACACCGCTCCCAATACACAAGCTTGTAAATTATCATTGTTCAAAGTTTTACCAGCGTAGAATTGTGCACCACCATTTGACAATTGAATAATTACCGGCGAATTTACTGCTTTTGCAGTTTCCATAACCGCATTGATAGAGTTTGTACCGATAATATTTACCGCAGGCAAAGCGAACTTATGTTTCTTCGCAACCTCGAACAACTCTTGTACTTGATCACCTGTCAATACACCTTTAAAATCTTTTAGGCTCATATTTCTGTTATTGATTTATTTTAATTTTTCATTAAACTTGAAGCTACTAAATTATTAAAAATTATTATTACTTCCTAATTTTTATAGTGTACTAAATACACTATCACTCATAAAGTAAATAGAATCTTGACAAATCATAAAACCCTGACTGTCCAACTGAATTGGAACTTTCCGGCTGCTCCTTTTTTTATTGGCATGGACAACAAGCTGTCCAAAATTATCATTAAATTACACGTAAGGCATTCTGCAAATATTCATAAATATATATTATTTTAAAAATTCTATCGGGATTGATTAAATTTGGATTCACCAAATCGTCACTATTATGCTACACGTATACGGTATCAAAAATTGTAATACAGTAAAAAAAGCACTTACATGGTTGGAAGACAACAATATTCCATTTCAATTTCATGACTTCAAAAAAGAAGGCGTCAGTGGGGATAAATTAAAAGAATGGGAAACACTGGTAGACTGGCAGGCTTTAGTGAATAAAAAGGGAACTACATGGAAAAAGCTATCTGCTGAAACACAAGAGCAAGTAATCGACAGTGATAGCGCCAATAAAGTACTCCAAGAAAATACAAGTATGATTAAGCGTCCTGTTATTGAATACAACAAAGGTATATTACTCGGTTTTAATGAAGCAGAGTACGTAAGAAATTTAAAATAGTTTAAGGCAACTCTCATGGGCGGAGGCTTAGAAAAGCCTCCACTTATCCAAAATAAGCCTTTGAGTTCTCCTCTTATCCGTTAACATTTGAAACGCACATTGCGTTTTTTTGGCTCAATCTACTTTTCATTGTATATTGGAGCACATAAATATAATTTAAATAAAAGTATGATGAAAAGAATTGCACTGGCTTCATTAAGCCTTTTGGCATTGAGCCATGCTTTACCTGCCTTTTCACAGGAGAAAACATCCAACTACAGCTATACAGAAGCCTTTGCTCCCCTATTCTTTAAAAATAATGGCAATGACTATCGCTCGGCTTCAGGAAAGCCGGGACCGGCGTACTGGCAAAATGCAGCAGATTACAAAATAAAGGCTTCACTGAACGATCAAAATGATCAAATTACAGGAACAGTTGAGATTACCTATAGTAACAACAGCCCAGACAATATGGATTATCTCTGGTTGCAATTAGATCAAAATATGTTTTCACAAGATGGACGTGGTCAATTGATCTCTCCCTTGACCAACAGCCGTTACGGTGATGGCAACTCGACTTTTGACGGCGGATATCAGATACAATCTGTTACGGATGTTAACGGAAATACGATCGAACATATCATTGATGATACTCGCATGCAACTTCGACTTCCTGCTTCGTTAAAAAGTAAAGGCGGAAAAATAACTTTTAAGATTAAATACCAATACACCGTTCCTAAATACGGTGCGGACCGTACAGGTATACTTGACACAAAAAACGGAAAAATCTATGCCATTGCGCAATGGTTCCCAAGACTCTGTGTCTATGACGACATTAGAGGTTGGAACACTCTTCCTTATACAGGACCAGGGGAGTTCTATCGTGAATTCGGAAACTACCAGGTTGAGATCACTACCCCGGCAAACCACATAGTTGTATTGGGTGGCGAATTGTTAAACCCACAGGAAGTATTTACAGCTGAGCAACTCAAGCGATACCAACAGGCACAGCGCAGCGACGAGACCGTCATCATCCGCTCTGCAGAAGAAGTTAGCGCCAAAAACTCCAGACCCGACAAAAAAACCTTAACATGGAAGTATCAACTTAATAATGCGCAAGACATTGCCTGGGCGTCCTCTACAGCATTTATATTAGATGGTGCGAAGATAAATCTGCCTAGTGGAAAAAAATCCCTCGCTTTGTCAGCCTATCCAATTGAAAGTAACAGTAACAATGCCTGGGAACGCTCGACAGAATACACGAAAGCGGCCATTGAAATCTATTCAAAAAGCTGGTTTGAATACCCCTATCCGGTAGCTGTCAATGTCGCTTCCAATGTTGGTGGTATGGAGTATCCAGCCCTGTCATTTTGTGGCTATCAGGCCAAAGCGGGATCACTATGGGGAGTAACTAACCACGAATTTGGTCATAATTGGTTTCCTATGATTGTTGCATCCAATGAACGTGAGCACGGATGGATGGACGAAGGGTTTAATACATTTATAAATGAACTTGCGACGAAGGAATTTAACAATGGCGAATATTACCGCAGTCAGGCAAGCAGATCTTACATCTTTACTGCCCGTAATCTAGAACCAATCATGAGTACGCCTCAAAATATGAAAGAACGTAATATTGGGGCTCTTGTCTATTACAAACCGGCATATGGACTTAAATTATTGCGTGACGAAATTATCGGCTCTGAGCGATTCGATTATGCCTTCAAAAAGTACATCCAAGATTGGGCATACAAACACCCGACTCCTGAGGATTTCTTCAAAGCCATTGAAAATGGTACTGGAGAAAATCTAAATTGGTTCTGGCGCGGCTGGTTTGTCAATAATTGGCAAATGGACCAAAGTATAAAGTCTGTTTCCTATGTCAACAACAATCCCAAATTTGGTGCTCTTATTACCATTGAGAACTTGGAAAAATTGCCGATGCCCGTGACTGTGGAAGCAACAACCGTATCCGGAAAAAAGATTCGCAAAAAACTGCCAGTGGAAATATGGGAAAGGAACACTGTATGGCAGTTTAAAATACCAACCGCAGAATCACTACAATCCGTACAAATAGATCCAGACATGGTGATGCCGGATAAGAATCCTGACAATAACTCATGGAAAGCAAATTAGCCAATTTCAAATCGTATTCTTTACTTTTGAAGAACGATCATTTAGCTAAAGATCGATCATGATAAAACGATCATGATAATAGGGTAATAAACAAAACAGTAAATACACTGTATATATAGAGAGATTGAAAATACATAACTATACTTATTCAAATGAAAATATTACAAGCGATTCTAAGCTGCTCACTTCTTATGCTAATGAGTGGACATCTCATTGCACAGGAAAAGACAAAGGGAATTATTATGGAACTTGTCAGCGGTGAGAAAATCGAAGCTGCACAAATTCAAAATCTAAGAACAAAGGCTGAAGTACAGACTAATAGAGATGGCTCATTTGCTATTGATGCCGCGATTAACGACCTGCTTTTAATTAAAGCTGTAGGTTATGAACAAGACACAGTCTTTATTTACGATAATAGCCTGCGGAGAATCTATTTGAACAGAATGAATAATGTAATTCAGCTGAATGAAGTTGTTGTCGAACGGATGACCGATAGTAGACTTGCTACTGAAATACAACGAGAAAAGACGGCAGGAAAATATTCGGACGCATCTCAGAACCGCGGGGGCATACGGATTTCTCCAAGTCGAATATTTAGTAAAGAGGGAAAACAAGCGCGTTCAAATTATAAACTACTGGTAGCTGAACTCGAGAAGAGAGCAATTGACAGAAAATTTACAGAGAATCTGATTAGAGAATTGACTCCACTCAGTGGATCGGACCTCGCTTTGTTTAAGGAACGATTTAGACCTTCTTATAAATTCGTCCAAAATAGTAGCCAAGAATCTTTGAAGGTGTATATTATGGATAGCTATAAAAAATTTAACGAGAAAAATTAAGAAAAACTTTTATCACGTGATTGTCAGAAAGTTTTAAACTGTAATATTTTTTAAAACAGTTCAAAACCTTTTCTGTTACTTTGTGTTGTAATTAAAAAAATCAGCAGAGGATGTTACACAACTTGAGATTTGCAACGGCATTACACATTATGGTTCTCGCGCAGCTTGAAGAGTCAAATCAATGGCTTTCTTCTGAGTACATTGCTTCGAGTATCCAGATAAATGCCAGTGTGGTTCGCAAAGAAATTGCCTCTCTCAAAACAGCATCTTTACTCATTAGTAAAGAAGGTAAAGGCGGCGGTATTCGAATCAATCCGAATAATTCAGCGATTGATTTGGCAGATATTTATCTGAGCACCAAACAAGCAGAATTTGGAGGAAAGTTTAACAGCCCAAACCCAGACTGTATTGTTGGTAAAAATATCAATTCCAGATTGCATGATCTTTATCAGGAAGTCGACACTGATATTGTACAGCGTTTGCGAAAGTTATACCTAGCTGATTTTAGTAAAACATTTAAATAAAAAGACATGAAAGTAGCAGTAATTGGATCAACAGGATATGTAGGATCACATCTTGTAAAAGAATTGGCGAACCGTAACTACGACGTCGTTGCTATAGCACGCCACCAGGAAAACACTCCATCGAGTGAAAGAGTAAACAAACTACAAGTAGACATTAATGATAATCATCAATTGGTTTCAGCGCTAAAAGATGTCGATGTTGTCATTTCGGCTTTCAATGCCGGATGGACAAACCCTAATCTTTATGAGGATTTTACGAAAGGTGCATTGGCAATCCAACAAGCTGTCAAAGATGCCGATGTCAAACGCTTTATTGTAATCGGAGGTGCAGGGAGTTTGTTGATTGATGGAAATCGATTGGTCGATTCACCTGATTTTCCAAAAGAAATTAAACCGGGAGCCTTAGCTGCGGCCGACTATTTGGATATCATAAAGAAAGAAACTGAACTTACCTGGACCATGTTCAGTCCAGCGATAGAAATGAATTCTCATGCAGGCGGAGTACGCACTGGTTCGTATCGCACTGGGCTAGATAATCCAGTGTTTGATAACGAAGGCCGTTCCAAATTATCAGTTGAGGATCTTGCTGTCGCAATAGTAGACGAAATTGCGAACAAACAATTCCTCAATAGACGCTTTACAGCGGCGTATTAGTACCCAAACAAGCATTTGATTAAGATTTATTACAAAAGGGAAGAGCAATCTTCCCTTTTTTCATTGATATCATTTATATTTGACATTAATTAAACAATTAAGAAGCTAAATAATCGTAAATCATCAATCCTATGCTATTTAAAAAATCGATTCCTCAACTGATTGCTGAGGCAAATGAAAATGGTGAACACACGCTAAAAAGGACCCTGTCGAGCTCGGGCCTAATCGCTCTCGGAGTTGGGGCCATCATCGGAGCAGGCCTTTTCTCTTTAACAGGAATTGCTGCCGCTGAAAATGCCGGTCCAGCTGTTATCCTATCTTTCATCATCGCTGCAGTAGGCTGTGGCTTCGCAGGTCTTTGTTACGCGGAATTTGCTTCTATGATTCCTGTGGCGGGGAGTGCATATACATATTCGTACGCTACAATGGGAGAATTTGTTGCTTGGATTATCGGATGGGATCTTGTGCTTGAATATGCATTGGCGGGAGCTACAGTAGCCGTCAGCTGGTCCCAGTATTTCAATCAGCTTCTAATGATATTTCATATTCAACTCCCAGACACCCTGCTCAAAGGTCCTTGGGAAGGCGGAGTTGTCAATTTGCCCGCCATCGTTATTGTCTGTTTACTCTCTCTCCTATTGATGCGCGGCACCCAGGAATCATCCCGTGTAAACAATATATTGGTGATTCTAAAAGTCGGCGTCGTATTGATTTTTATCGCCTTGGGATGGAGCTTCATCAATCCTGCAAACCACGATCCATTTATTCCTGTAAATGCAGGTGAAGAGCTTGTGAAAAGTGGACAACAAAGCTTTTGGTCATTTTTAAAGAGTGATGATTTTGGTCACTTTGGTATTAGTGGAGTATTGCGTGCAGCAGGTGTTGTATTTTTTGCATTTATCGGCTTTGATGCGGTAAGCACCGCTGCTCAAGAAGCAAAGAATCCTAAAAAAGGTATGCCAATAGGCATCATCGGCTCTTTAATAATCTGCACACTTCTGTATGTCTTATTCTCCTACGTGATGACTGGTATTGAAAACTATGCCATGTTTAAAGGCGACGCAAAACCTGTTGCCACCGCTTTTGCGAAAACAGGATATCATTTTCTAAACACTGCATTGATTATTACGATTATTGCGGGTTACACTTCAGTTATTCTCGTGATGTTACTTGGCCAGAGCCGTGTATTCTATTCAATGAGTAAAGATGGTTTACTGCCAAAGATATTTTCAGATCTATCCAAAAGACAGACACCTTGGAAAACCAACGCTATTTTTATGGTATTCGTGAGTATATTCGCAGGTTTCGTTCCGGTTTCAGACCTTGGACATATGGTAAGTATTGGTACACTGTTTGCCTTCACATTGGTTTGCGTAGGTATTTTAGTGCTCCGCAAAACTGATCCTAATTTGGAGCGACCATTTAAAACACCATTAGTACCTTTTGTTCCTGTCATGGGCATCTTAGTTTGTATTTTAATGATGGCTTCGTTACCAATAGAAAGTTGGGAACGTTTAGCGATCTGGCTTGCTATTGGATTGCTGATCTACTTTGTATATGGTAAAAAGCATAGTGTCATTAGAAAACAACATCAGAACTAACAAAATATGTTTTAAACAAAATAGGCTTCTTATAAAGAAGCCTATTTTATTTAAAAAGATCACGAACTTATCTAAATGACAACGCGCTTAGTTTAAAATATCCGTTAGATATAATATCCTCTCCCTGATGGACATTTGGTCTAATTTGAATACTATACTGCTCTTTATCACGAGGTAATAGCAAATCTTCTATCTCATATATATCATCCACATCCAAGCCATACTTATCATCGATATGTGCCGAACTGTGGTGCTTCCAAAAAGCAGTACGCTTCGCCTTTTCAGTCGCCTTAGCCAAACTGGAAGCCACAATAAGTTCTTTGTAGTGGAACTCGTCAAATTCATTCGGTTTGTAGCCACCCAAATTGACAAAAAACAACTTCAATTCGGAATCATTAGTTTGTTCATCGCTCCTCTCAACTATGTTGATTTCATACTCTCCGACCTTACGGACAATACGGTAAGCATCAATGTGAATTTTACCATCAGCCTCTGGCCAAAAATCTCTAATGGGATCGACAAAATCTTTAAGCTCATCACCGATTCCAAAGAAAATATCATGCTGCTCTGTTCGTCTACTTTTCGGTTTACAGCCGATCAAAATCATAAATAAATTCATAATATACTCATCAGTTTTTCAATATCCCTGTTAAAATATCCCGTTTATTTTCATATGTGTTTATACATAAGAATCATGGATATTTCATAACTTAAGCCCAGTAAATTATAAAAGTAACTATTATCCATCATTTAACATGTATTATACGTTCGCAATGCGCAAAATATTCCTATCATTCACGTTAGTTTTTTTATCGCTATTGTCGTTTGGGCAAAGGCCCTCTACCGATAAAAAACTCGAATCGAAAATAAAACAGCTGATTCAAGGTTTTCGGGGCGATGTTGGCATTTATGTACATCATCTCAAAAAAAATAAAGAGGTCAATATTCAGGCTGACAGCATTTTTCCTACTGCCAGTATTGTCAAAATACCTATTCTAGTTGGCATATTTGATAAAATTGAAAGGGGTGAGTTACAGCTTGATCAGCAATTGATATACCGTAGTAATCAAAAATATGGTGGCTCTGGACTCATGCAATTTTTTCAGGACAGTACAGAAGTGGACCTGAAAACCTTAATTGGTCTAATGCTGTCATATAGCGATAATGTAACCAGTATTTGGAATCAGAAACTCGCAGGGGGGGGAGGCGCAATCAATAAATTAATGACCGACCTTCGACTAGTCCACACCCTCGTAAAAAACTCACAGACTGAGGGACGAAAATCGGATTGGGAAAGATATGGTTGGGGACAGACCACCCCCAAAGAGATGGCTGATTTGGTTACATTGATCCGAGAAGGAAAAGTTGTGTCTGCAAAATCTTCCGATCAGATGTATCGCCTTATGGGAAATATGTTCTATGATGGGCGAGGTCTCTCACAAATTCCAGCAACTGTGAAAACCGCATCGAAAACAGGATCTCTAGATGATGTGCGTAATGAAGTTATTCTAGTCAATGCACCGAAGGGAGATTATGTTTTCAGTATATTCACCAAGAATAATGCTGATAAAAGCTGGGGAAACACCAATGAAGCTGAAGTCCTCACTCGGAAACTTTCCAAATTGCTATGGGACTATTATCAATAAAAATCAAGTCTATACTATAAAATGAGACTATATGATAAAGGGACACCGTATAATGTGTCCCTTTATTATATCAATAAGGTTCAATATAATATTTAGTTCTTCAATGCTTCACCTACATTCTTGGCTTTTCGGCTAATATCGTCGCCAACTTTTTTGGAAGCATCTTTTACATCGTTAGCAGCATCTTTCGTACCGGTCGCGACATCATTTGCAACGTTCTTCGTTCCTTGAGCGACATCTTTTGCAGCATCTTTTGTTTTATCAACAGCTGTGTTCGTTGCATCTACTGTTGCATCTTTCGCGTCTTTTAATCCTTCTTTTACATCCTCTCCAGCATTACGTAAGGCTGTTTTAGTTTTTTCCCATGCCGTATTTGCCTCTTCCGAAGCTGCACGAGCTTTTTCTTCAGCTGCTTTATCGCCTTTCGCGATAGCTTCATCCAAATCCTTTTTTGCCTGCTCGGCTTTTAAACGAGCATTTTCCTCCGCATTTTTTAAATCTGCTATTGCTGCATCGACGTGCTCGCCAACTGTCTGAGCTGAATCGTTAGCTACAGTATCTCTTTTCTCCGAATTGTTGCAAGAAGACATTACCAATGTTCCTGCCACGACTGCTAAAAGTGCAATTTTTTTCATTATGTATTGATTGATAAGTGTAGTTTTTCAAATGCTCATCAGAGCACATATATATGAATTTACAACTTCTATGCCAAATAGAAAAATTATTGCTTTGGATAGATTGTTCCTTTCGCGGCTTCTAATGTATTTTTCAGTAAACCCACGATAGTCATTAGCCCAACTCCACCAGGTACAGGTGTAATCCACGATGCTTTAGGAGCAACATTTTCAAAATCAACATCCCCATATAACTTAAAACCGGATTTCGTTGCTGTAGAAGTTTCTCTATTAATACCCACATCGATCACTACTGCACCATCTTTAACCATGTCGGCCGTAACAAAATTTTTCTTACCAATTGCTGCAACAACGATGTCTCCGCGCAAAACTTCCGCTTTAAGATCTTTTGTGCGGCTATGTGTCAATGTCACTGTACAATTACCTGGATTAGCATTACGAGCCAGTAAGATACTCATCGGGGATCCCACGATATTGCTTCTTCCAACCACTACAGCGTGCTTTCCTGCGGTATCGATCTTATAATACTCCAACATCAACATAATACCATATGGCGTAGCTGGAATAAAACAAGGAAGATTACGCTGCATGCGCCCGAGGTTGATGGGGTGGAAACCATCCACATCTTTGCGGTAATCAATTGCTTCGGTAACTTTATCCGGATCAATATGTTTTGGTAAAGGCAGCTGAACAATCAAACCGTCAATAGACTCATCCTGATTGATTTCTTTGACCTTAGCGATCAATTCATCCTCTGTAATGTTTTCATCATAACGAATGTTTGTTGATTCAAATCCGACCAACTGACAGTTGCGCATTTTACTAGCCACATAGGTTTCGCTACCACCATCATTACCCACAAGGATAGCAACCAAATGAGGTTTTCGGCCAGTCTGTGTCGTAAATTCAGCCGCATCTAACGCAATTTGTTCTTTAATTTTTTCGGAAACTAGTTTACCATCTAATAGATTCATGTTTAGGAGATTTTATTGTATTTAAAAGGAGCCCAAGAGCTCCTTTATTATAGTGTTATTTTGATTAATCTAATTTCAATACCGCCATAAATGCAGATTGCGGAATCTCTACGTTCCCAACCTGACGCATGCGTTTCTTACCTTTCTTTTGCTTCTCCAAAAGCTTACGCTTCCGGGAAATGTCACCACCATAACATTTTGCCGTAACATCTTTACGTAAAGCGGAGATCGTCTCCCGTGCGATAATTTTTGCGCCGATTGACGCTTGGATACGAATTTCAAATTGTTGACGTGGCAACAGTTCTTTCAGTTTTTCACAGATCTTTTTACCAAAATCATAGGCGTTACTTCTGTGAATTAACGACGACAGGGCATCTACAGGTTCATCGTTCAATCGGATATCTAATTTTACCAGATCTGACTTACGGTAACCGATCTGGTGGTAGTCGAATGAAGCATAACCCTTCGATATTGTTTTCAACTTATCATAAAAGTCAAATACAATTTCTCCCATTGGCATCTCAAAAACCAATTCAACACGATCTGAAGTCAAATAATGCTGGTTCATAATCGTACCACGTTTCTGGATACAAAGTGACATGATTGGTCCTACGAAATCCGATTTCGTAATAATATTAGCTTTGATATAGGGTTCTTCAATTGAATCCAATTTACTTGGATCAGGCAGATCAGATGGATTATGTACAATCACTTCCTCTTGATCCTTGGTCATATAAGCTTTATACGATACGTTGGGAACTGTCGTGATAACGGTCATATCAAACTCACGCTCCAGACGTTCCTGAATGATCTCCATGTGAAGCATACCCAAGAAACCACAACGGAAGCCGAAACCCAAGGCTGCTGACGACTCTGGTTCAAACACCAAAGAAGCATCGTTCAGCTGCAAACGGTGCATCGATTCACGCAACTCCTCGTAATCTTCGGTATCGACGGGATAAATACCCGCAAAGACCATCGGCTTCACCTCTTCAAATCCTTGGATAGCCTCAGAACAAGGACGATCTTTATGGGTAATGGTATCCCCTACTTTCACTTCACGTGCCTCCTTGATACCAGAGATAATATAACCTACATCACCGGTCTTAATGACTTCTTTGGGGACTTGATTCAACTTCAGTGTACCAATTTCATCGGCAAAATATTCTTTCCCAGTAGCAACAAATTTCACACGGTCGCCCTTGCGGATTTCACCATTCTCAACTTTAAAGTAAGCCATGATACCACGGAACGAGTTGAAAACAGAGTCGAAAATCAAGGCTTGCAAAGGTCCATCAGGATCACCCACTGGATGAGGAATACGGTCCACAATAGCTTCCAAAATATCTGGAACACCAAGACCTGTTTTACCAGATGCAGGAATAATCGCATCGCGGTCACCACCGATCAAATCCACAATCTGATCTTTGACTTCTTCCGGCATAGCACCAGGAAGGTCCATTTTGTTGAGAATTGGGATGATTTCCAAATCATGTTCCAACGCCAGATATAAATTTGAAATCGTTTGCGCCTGAATACCTTGAGATGCATCCACGATCAATAAAGCGCCCTCGCAGGCAGCAATCGAACGCGACACCTCATAAGAAAAATCCACGTGTCCCGGGGTATCAATCAGGTTCAGGATATATTCCTGACCATCTCTTTTATAATTCATTTGGATGGCGTGACTCTTGATCGTAATACCACGTTCACGTTCCAAATCCATATTATCAAGTAATTGTGCCTGTGCCTCACGCTGACTGATGGTATTGGTATACTCTAAAAGGCGGTCCGCCAAAGTACTTTTGCCATGGTCAATATGCGCAATAATACAGAAATTACGAATGTGCTTCATATAGGATTTTTAAACTCTTTTGCTAAAAGGCAAAGATACCTTTTTTTATATATATTTATATAAACTAGCTTTTTTTAGTTTACTATATGCGAGGGGATCAGACTATGCGCTATTCCTATTACGAACGGTAGAAACTGCATCCGTTATTCAGCAATAGCATATAAAAAATGTTTCTGATTTCGTGTAACATTGTCTGTGTCCCAAGAAATTCGTCCTCGAAATTGCTCCGAACGAATTGGGCAATTGCCGACCTGACAATATTGGCAGCATTGCGGGAGACAGGGATCGGCATGAACGAAAAATTCAGTCCGCACCGACATCTCTTTATTGACAATTTTATCAACAGCAGAGATTTCATCGTGTACCTGAATGAGATCAAGATAACTAGGAAGTGTAAGATGGCAATCCACATGGAGTTCATTTCCGTAACGTTGTACACGAAGATTATGGACATCTATCCATTCATTCTTTCGATTACGTTCCAAAATTTCGACTACATCCTGTACGAGCGCTATATCCGATTCATCCATCAATCCACCGATCGATTGGCGAAGTAGCTTATAACCATTGAAGAGGATAAAAAGCCCCAGTACCATGGAAATGACCACATCGATCCATTGGAAACCTGTCAGTCTCATCAATAGTAACCCCAGTATCAATCCGACCGTACTATAGGCATCTACCTGTAGATGTTTTCCATCTGCCACCAAAGTAATGGATCCTAGCGCACGGCCACGCTTCATAATATAGAATCCGACAGCAAAATTGATCACAGACGTAATACCTATCAGATAAATTCCTTGTTCAAGATGTGTCAATTCAGCGGGAAAGAATAGATTGTAACAAGCCTTGGCGAGGATTATTGCACCTGCGATAAAAATAAGTCCACCTTCCAGAAATACCGAAAAGAACTCCACTTTGCCGTGCCCGTAGGGATGATTCTCATCCTTGGGCTGCGCCGAGAGATAAATACTATAAAATGCAAAACCTGAAGCGATCACATTGACGATGCTTTCTGCCGCATCTGTAAAGATTGCGCTGGAATCCGTTAAGAAGTAGGCAAAAAACTTTACGACCATCAAACCTATCCCGGTGAAAAGCGATAATAAGATCAATCTTCTTTGTCTTGACATGATGCTTGTAATCTTTATAAAAAACTTATGTAAGCAAACCATGAAATTGATGCCCTGCTAACATTTTGTGAGAACAAAGGTAAATATATAAAGGCAGATCATATCGATTAGTTTTAAACAGATGAAGTCAAGAAACAAGTAAATAACTGCGCTAAATCGCTCCGACAGCCCTTTTATTAAAAAAGCCCAATAAAAGACCTATTTTTCTTGTAAATTATCAAAAATAAAGACGATTATTTGCAACGTATATAATATCTTTGTCTTACCATGAGCACACCATCATACTTATCAGACAGGATAAATAATTTGTCCGAATCGGCTACACTTAAAATGACCAAGTTGGGCCGCGAATTAGCAGCAAAAGGCGTTAATGTAATTAGCCTTAGCGTAGGTGAACCTGATTTCAACACGCCTGAGCATGTAAAAGATGCAGCGAAGAAAGCCCTAGATGAAAACTGGACGCGTTATTCGCCTGTGCCAGGATATCCTGAATTGCGCCAGGCAATTGTAAACAAGTTGAAGACAGAAAACAATTTAGATTATGATATTTCTCAAATTGTTGTTTCTACAGGTGCAAAACAATCCCTGTCTAATGTGATTTTGACTTTGATCAACCCTGGTGATGAGGTAATTATCCCAACACCTTATTGGGTATCATACTCCGAAATGGTCGTTTTAGCAGAAGGTAAATCGGTATTTATCAATACTGAAATCGACAATAACTTTAAGATAACACCAGCACAATTGGAGGCGGCAATTACACCAAGAACCAAATTGTTTATGTTCTCATCGCCAAACAACCCAACAGGAACAGTTTACAGCAAAGATGAATTGGCTGCATTAGCCGAAGTTTTCGAAAAACATCCGCAGGTATTTATTCTATCTGATGAAATCTATGAACATATCAATTTTGTCGATAAACACGAATCCATCGCCCAGTTTGAAAGCATCAAAGATAGAGTGATCATCATCAATGGTTTTTCAAAAGCATTTGCAATGACGGGATGGCGTTTAGGTTATATCGCTGCAAACAAAACCATTGCTGCCGCAAATGATAAGTTACAAGGACAGACTACCTCAGGTACCTGTTCAATTTCTCAACGTGCGGGTATCGTCGCTTATGAACAAGGATTAGAATCTGTCAACAAAATGAAAGAAGCTTTCGCTCGTCGTCGCCAATTGGTATACGATCTATTGACTGAAATCCCTGGCGTAAGAACAAATCTTCCGGAAGGTGCATTCTATTTCTTCCCAGAAATCTCTTCGTTCTTTGGTAAAAAAGACCAAGATGGTAATGTCATTAAAAACTCATCTGATTTGGCTTTGTACTTATTGAATGTTGGTCACGTAGCCACTGTAGGTGGAGATTCATTTGGTAACGACAACTACATCCGTTTGTCCTATGCAGCTTCAGATGAAAGTTTGATCGAAGCTTTAAAAAGAATCAAAGAAGCATTAGGCAAATTAGCATAATCAATACACAGTATACTGAATGGGCTATCCAAGAAAATTGGATAGCCCATTTTTTTATCAATTCCAGTTGTATCAATCTCCCTTTATGTTCCACAACGGTATATTCAAATACGTCCTTTTTATTTGATATGCTCCATCACGTCGATGAATTTCTTACCCTTATTCTTCGGGTCAAAAAGCATTTTCTCTACCCTGTCCAGCTCAAGAGCCTCGAGATGACTAGGTAACATACTCTCTTTCATCAACTTCAACAATTGATCCCAGTCCGCACGATTGATCTTGTTCTGAACCAACTCCATCATCTGCACGGCATTGCGGTATTCCTTGCTCGTTTTCAGTTCCACCACCATATCCATCCAGTCACCGTAAGTGAAAAGCCTACTTTTTACCTTTTGCAATTGTAAGGCTTTCATCTTGACCATATCATAGCCCAGCAGCATCTCCGTGACGGAATCAATCTCCATACAAGCAGCGATTTTAGCATAATCTTTTGGGAACTCCACCCTTGAATCGTCATCCAGAAGCTTACAGAACGCTGGGATCTCCTTTTTCAGGGAATCACAGTACTGCTGCGCATGTAGCTCCATGGTCATGATCAGAACTAGTCCGATCGCTAACATCCGGAGATAAATAGATTTCAATTTCATGCTTCGAAGATACCCATTTTTTGGAAAATATCATCCATAGCACATTATTCACAATGATTTTGGCGCTTCAGCCAAATATTTATTACATTTACTCCTATGAGTATTTTAACAGAGAAATTTAAAACGCAGCACGACACGGCTCCGTTTTCACAGATAAAAAACGAAGATTATATTCCCGCATTTGATGAAGCTATTCAGAAGACAAAAGATGAAGTCGATGCTATCGTCAACAATCCCGAAACGGCAACTTTCGACAATACAATCGCTGCTATGTCCTACTCTGGACAGACACTAGATCGTTTGTCCAATATCTTTTTCAATCTCCATTCCGCTGAAACCAATGCTGATCTCGAAAAGATCGCACAGGATGTTGCCCCAAAACTATCTGCTTTAGGCAATGATATCACCTTAAATTTCGATCTTTTCAAAAGGGTTAAGGCTGTATACGATCAGAAGGACCAACTGACATTGACGGCAGAGCAAACCACCTTATTAGAAAAATCCTATAAGGATTTTGTACGCAACGGCGCACTTTTAAATGATGAACAGAAAGAAAAACTCCGCGAAATAGATGCCGAGCTATCACTTTTAAAATTGAAATTCGGGGAGAATGTCCTGGCCGAAACCAATGCCTATCAGCTGTTGGTAACAGACGAAAAAGATCTTGCTGGACTTCCGGAGGGTGCTGTAGAAGCTGCCCATGCTTTGGCTAAAGCCAACGAAAAAGAAGGCTGGCTTTTTACCCTGGATTTCCCGAGCTATCTTCCTTTTGTCACTTATGCCGACAATCGAGAACTTCGCAAAGAAATTACCCTCGCCGCAGGCCGCAAAGCTTTTCAGGACAACGAGCACAACAACGTGGAAAATGTCCTTAAAATTGTAAAACTTCGCTTCGAACGGGCTAAATTATTAGGCTACGCCACCCATGCAGACTTTGTCCTTGCCGAACGTATGGCACAAAATCCAAGCAAAGTCACCGAATTCCTAAACGACCTACTTGGAAAAGCGAAACCAGCAGCAGTGAAAGAATTTGCAGAATTATCCCAATTTGCAAAAAACTTGGATGGCATAGACCAATTGGAAAAATGGGATGGTGCTTATTATGCCGAAAAGCTGAAACAGGAACGCTTTAATTTAGACGATGAAAAGCTCAAACCCTATTTCAAACTCGAAAATGTATTACATGGTGCATTTGAAGTGGCTCATCGTTTGTTTGGCATCAACTTTAAAGAAGTCGATACAATAGATACCTACCACGAAGAAGTACAAACATTTGAAGTCAGTAAAGACAATGGTGAATTAGTAGCTATCTTCTATGCCGATTTCTTCCCGCGTAAGGGCAAGAGAAATGGGGCATGGATGACCTCTTTCAAACCACAGTACATTCAAGATGGTAAACAAGAACGTCCTCATGTCTCTATTGTTTGCAATTTTACGCGTCCTACAGCTTCAAAACCTTCGTTGTTGACCTTTCAGGAAGTGACAACATTATTTCACGAATTTGGACACGCCCTACATGGTATGCTCGCTGACAGCACTTACCCTACACTATCTGGAACATCTGTGTATTGGGATTTTGTCGAGTTACCGAGTCAGGTGATGGAAAACTGGTGCTATGAAAAAGAAGCCCTTGAGCTATTTGCCAAACACTATGAAACTGGCGAAGTGATCCCGATGGAACTAGTCGAAAAGATCCGCGAAAGCGCTTCCTTTCTTGAGGGGATGGCGACTATGCGCCAACTGAGCTTTGGGCTATTGGATATGGGCTGGCATGGACAGGATCCAACTTCTATCTCGGATCTGAAAGCATTCGAAGACGAACAGTTTGCCTCAACAAAACTCTATCCCGATGTCAAGGAAAATGCCATGAGTACAGCATTCTCCCATATTTTCAATGGTGGTTATTCTTCGGGCTATTACAGCTATAAATGGGCGGAAGTACTGGATGCAGATGCATTTGACTACTTTAAACAAAACGGTATTTTCAATAAGGAAATCGCAACCAAATTTAAGGATAATATACTTTCAAAAGGCGGCACAGAACATCCAATGGTTCTTTACAAACGGTTCCGCGGACAAGAACCTTCGGTAGAACCTTTATTGAAAAGAGCTGGGTTGATCAAATAATTGGATTGATAAAATCATTAAAAAGCTGGATATAATATTCAGCTTTTTAATTGAAAACATAAGTCAATCCAGAACTTCCTCGCCTATCAAAGTCCCTGCAAAAAATAAGCGATCACTCTGCCAATCAAATAAGGTTCGATTCTTAAACAATTTTATAAAAGCATCAATTGTTTTCCATTCAGAACCAGGGTATTAAACAAGAATCGCGCATACCTTGCCGATTAAGCAAAAAAATAGTACCTTTGTAAGACATAATTGGGGTTGACCGGAATTGACAGGATGGAGACGGTTATGTAAGCATGTAGTGCGTTGTTAGTAGAGCACTTTAATCTGAACTTTCAGAATTATAACTGGCGAAGAAAACTACGCCTTAGCTGCTTAAGTTAGACTTAACATAGCTATTTGTCCCGTTAGATCCTGTTCTTTGGTTTAACATTCGGGGCATCGAACAATAGAACTGGCAAGTGTGATGTTGCTAAGCACTTGTGAGAAACAGCAACTACGGCGTACGGTATAGGTAAGCGACTCACCTTCCCTCGCTCGACAATTAAAGAGAAGCTAAACATGTAGAAAGCGTATACAGTACCATGACTGGACGAGAGTTCGAATCTCTCCAGCTCCACTTGACGGGATAATTGAAAAATTATCCCGTTTTTTTGTATAATCTAAATAACCCATTTCTCTTATCTTCAATTCATTACGAACAAATGGTTCCATAATATACGGAGTTCGATAGATACCATTTTCATAGTATAAATAATCGTCGAACACCATTTTAATGAGTTCTTGCTTTTCTATTGTGGTAGCTTCTGTATAGACATAATTTAGGTCTGAAAGATAAAATAATTGATCTCGTAACAATGAAAATGTCCTATCTCCATTATGTCTTAGCTTTTCAATTTGTTCTTTAAGAGATTCTTTTTTAGTAGTCAACTCATTATGCCATCTTTCATATGTATCATGTTGAATCCTATTTGTAATCCATTTTTCTTCGATTGACATAAGTTTTTCGCCTGCTTGCTCGTATTCGATTTGGTGCTGTTTTAATAATGTCTTATGTTCTTTTAAAGTTATCTCCATCTCAACCTCACTCTTCTCCTTTATACTGGATATTAATTCTTCAGGAAGACTCATTAATTCTAAAGCACCAGATAATTGTTTGTGAGCTTTTTCAGAATTTATATTATTATGGGCACTAGCGATACTACATTTATAGTAATAATAATATTTTCCCATTTTCCCTCTACTAGCAGCACCCGTTAATAGTTTTCCGCAGTGGCAGCGTAAAACTCCACGAAGTGGAATCTTGTCGTCATAAATTTTCCTTTCTTTACTACCTCTTTTTATTTTTTCATTTACTAATTTCCAAGTCGTTGGATCAACAATAGGCTCATGATTTTTTAATGGGTATAAACCACCTGGATTATGTTTCCACGCTTTGACATGTTGGAATCCATAATACAAAGGATTTGTTAGAATTCGTTCCACGGCTGTAGTTGCCGTACGTTTTAAACCCATTTCTTTAGCCTTTTCCTTAATTTTGTATAAAGCAACTCCTGATATAAAAGCATCATAAATATATCTAATGACAATCGCTTCACTTTCATTAACTACTAGACGACGTTCCTCATTCTTTCCTTCTTTTTTATAACCAAAAGGTGCAGGTCCTCATTGTATTCATAGTCCCTTTATGGCTTTTGCTGTATAGATTCCTGCATCTATATAATTCTGCCTTTTTATATTTTCAGAATTGCCCATTAAAAATTCAAGTCCCATTATAAAGAAGGAATTATGATCCATACAATCATAAATTGACCCTCTACTAGCGCTTACAATTCTCACATCATAAAGTGCTTGAATTTTTGTAACCATATTAATGGCGTCACCAGCTATTCTACTGGATCTTGTTAATTCAGCTACAACCAAGTAATCTATTTGATCATGGTTCTTTTTGATAAAGTCAAAAAGTACCTTAATATCCGGCCTATCAAAGTTTCGTGCAGTATGTCCTTCGTCGATAAATGTATCCACTATTTCCACACCACTATTATTCATCCATTGGCGTGTAATTAAATCTTGACGTTCGATACTATGTAAACTTTGACCATCACTGCTGAACCTTAAATAACGTATACCCTTTTTCATTAGCCTCCTTTATTGCTTTGTTTACCAAAATCTTAACTATTAAATTTACCAATTTTTCATCATTTTTTATTTTTTGGTCTGCTATAGTATTGTCTTTTTTATTCACTTTACCAAGATTACTGCTATTTTTTAAAACTGAATTATTTGACATAAGACATTATTTATTCAAATTGTTATACATTATTTTTTTAGTTTTTTTTCCAAATTGGTTTTTTAATAAATTTCGAAAGATATAAGCTCCGTCCCCTCCCAATCTACTTTTAATCTATTAAGAATCAACCACACTTTTAATATCAATTCATCTAGGTTAAGTAAGTGTTGGTATTGGTCAAATCGCATTTGGTCGAGTTTATTTTTGTTAAAAACGCTAATCCATTATTTTAATCATAGAATTACCAATAAGATTACTTGATAGCCTTAGTGAAATCCTAAGGATGTTTTTAAAAATAAACCAGAATCAATTCAACAGCAAGAAAGATTATAGACCAAAGCCCATGCTTTTTACAAGTAAAAATCAAATATCGAACAGGATAATAGTACTTGTTCCATTCAGGAATGTTGGAAATTATATTATTGATTGTGTAAGCTCAATTTTAGGACAAGAATACAACAATTATGAAGTGTATCTATTGGATGACGCATCAGATGATGGTACAATAGAGTTAATAGATGATGATTTGCCAAATTTTTATAAAAGAATAAATAATTCTCGTATCGGAGCATTGGAAAATATATACCAAGCATTAGTAACAGAGTCTTTCTTAGATGAGGACATAATAATCATCTTAGATGGTGATGATTATATTTTCGGAGAATTTGCTTTTCAAATAGTAAACAGTAAATATCATGACGATGCGCTGCTAACTTATGGTTCATATATTACTAATTATGGTTTTTATGATCCGAGTTCGCCATATACAGAAGAGGAATTCAATATGCTGAGGCAGACAACATGGAAAGCATCTCATCTTAAAACTTTTAAATACAAATTATTCAAAGCTTTTTTAGACCAAGATCCAAATGTTGAGAATTTTAGATACAGCGACGACAGATATGGAGATAATCGATTTTACATGTCGACGTATGACCAAGCGTTAATGTTACCTCTTTTAGAAATTGCTGGATTTGAAAACTGCCTATTTATTCAGAACGTAATTTATTGCTATAGGCTCCATAAGGATAACGACCATGCAACAGACGAAGGGAGAAAACTACAACTAGAAGCTTTTTATGATATTAGAAGCCGCCCCCCTTTAAATAGAAAGTTTTAGAAATCGATATAGAAATTAACACAAAATTCAAAAATCTTCTATAGTCCGGCCACTATAATTGAAACTCAGCATAGGAGTCAAATATGCCATTCAACAAGTGCTTAATAATGTAAAACTTTAGCAGAATTGTAAACTTAAATTAAGTCAAATGAAATCAAAACGTTTGCAAATGGCTTTACTAAAATTTAGTGAAAGCCAAAAAGGAGGCAATCTTTCGGACGGTTTTGAAGTAATGAACCTTGATGAAGCATCAGCAACCCGTGGTGGGATTTTAGCTGCTTGTACATGTAACAACGGTTCAAACTACACGACCAAAGAACCTGATTGTACCTGTAACAATGGTAGTAATTACGGATAGTAATTATTACAAAAGAATTTACGGCATGTGGATGAAAATTCGCATGCTGTAATCAAATAATTAGCCTACAGTCATCTCGAAATAGGCTTTGTACTTAAAATAAGTAATAATATTGAAATAAGCTCTTATAAATATGAATTTCAAACTTTCAAAATATATAGTGATCACCGATGTTTTAGACCCAAACAGCGATGTTCATCAACGTATACTCTTTTCTACTCGAAGTGGTATATCTACATTGATCGAGGAGGGTCTATATCAAAGCCTATTAAAAGGGGATTTTTCTACCATTGATACTACTGCATTAGCTAGGCTAATGGAGTATGAAATTATAGTCCACAGCTTAGAGGATGAGTTTCAAGAGATATTAAAATTGAACAAATTAGGAGTTAAAGATACAAAATGTGTATCAATGACCATTCAACCTACTGCAAATTGTCAATTAGGATGTTTCTACTGTGGTCAAGTTCATTCCAAGCTGACTATGACTCAAGAAATTCAAGATAAGATAATTGAAAGGCTATATTATCAACTAGATAAGAAACCTGACACTGAATTAGTTCATACAACCTGGTATGGGGGAGAACCTTTAATGGGTTATTCTGCCATAATTGATCTAAGCAATAAAATGCAGGAGATTGCTTATAAACGTAATCTTAGGTATAGCGCTTCAATCATCACAAATGGGCTTAGCTTAAAAAAAGATATATTCACTGAGCTCTATCTAAATCACAAGGTTAAACGATTTCAAATCACTTTAGATACTACCAAGGAACATCACGATAAACGTCGGATAACGAAAAAAGGAGAGTCAACTTTTGATATTATAATGAAAAACATACTTGATATCTGCTCTTTGGATCATTACCAACAATTCGTAACACATCCGATTTTCATTCGGATGAATATTGATGAAACCAATTATCGACAAGCAAATGAAATGGTTGATTATATGGCATCTTTAGGATTACAAGACAAAGTTGAAATGGGCTTTTTCCCAATCACAAATTGGGGTGACAAGACTGTTGGAGATGAACAAGGTTTAACCACTATAGAATTCGCTGAACTTGAAATAGAATGGCTAATGTATCTATTAGAAAAAGGATTTCCTGTGAAGTACGTTTTGCCAACAAGAAACTATGATGTATGTATGGTAGTCAACGAAGCTAGTGAGGTTTATGATGCTACGGGAAATATCACGCCTTGTTATGAATTCCCCTATACGCCTAAATATACGGAGGAAAAACATATTATTGGAAATCTTCTGCAAGATAAAACAACCTTTAACAAAAACACTCAGGTTCGAGGATGGTATGATGATCTTGCAACTTGTAATGTTTCTCCGAAATGTTCAAAATGTAATCTATTTCCAGTTTGCAATGGCAATTGCCCTAAAGATTGGTATAATGGTGAGATAACATGCCCCACAATGAAAGCGAACATTGAGGACAAGCTCGTTTTACAATATTTAATTGATAAATCCCAATTACAAACTTTAGGATAATAATTATGAATGAATCTCAAATTATTGAATATCTACATTTGTTCGAGAAGTATACTCCAACGAGTGAAAAAGAGCTAGAAGAATCTAAGGAATTAGAATCGAATCATAAAAACTATGACAGTGGACATATTTTTTATGCTCTTTTAAAATATGTTCGACCTACAGAAGAAGTTAGAGAAAAACTTATTTACAACTATATCCTGAGCGAAAAACTTTTTAGGGTCTGTAAAGAAAAGGAACCCAATGTATCATCCTATTTTGTTGACAAAATTTTAGAACAGAACAATAATCTAGACCCAAATAATCTTTTAGATTATCACAGTGTAAAATCAATACTAAATCCGGTGTTGGCTTATTACCACTATTATCTTAATAAAGATTACGACAATGCGCAAAAATATATGGTCGAATTACTCGATAATATCGATTTTTTGATTGACCATGGATTTGAGGACGGAATGTATATGAAAATAGAACAATACCTAAATATATCTAAAGTTTATTTTAATGCTGGAAAATATTCCGAATCGGCACTATTCGCTAGAGAGGTGATAAGATATTTAATGAGTAATGAAAAGGAATCTTTCCAGTTCCCTTTTTCAAGCGTTTTGTCCTTCGAGGGGCAGTATCAGTCGATCTTACAATCATTTATTAACGGAATATTATCAAAAGCTATAGGAAAAATTGATACTTTAGATCCACTTCATAACGATTATCTTTCTTCTATTTTTGATAATTTTAATATACCTTACAATGATAATATCAATCCATACTTAAAGGATTCACTCGATATTTTCTTGCTAATTCTGAATGGTAAGCAAATGGATGGAATAGAAAAATCTATCAAATCTAATATTTTCAATAAGCAAGTTCCTACCTCCATACAACATTTCATATTAGCTAATATGCTGAATTTCCAAAATGTTTTTCAATTGATACCGTCAGATCTAAAAAGCTCAATTTACGCCTATCAGCTCAATGAATTAAATATAAGCACCTCCAAACTTCGGATCAATGATTTTACTGTAACATCAATGAATTAATATTTATGTTCAAGTTTTCCATCCAACATGATATAATGGACTGTGCCCCTACTTGTTTAAAAATGGTAGCAGAATTTTATGGAAAAAGCTACTCCATGGAGTATCTCCGTGAATTGTGCCATTTAGGAAAAAATGGAGTTAGTCTTTTAAGCATTAGTGAAGCTTCTGAAACCCTTGGATTCAGATCGCTGATGGTAAAATTGAACATGCAAAAGCTTATCAACGATTGTCCATTACCATGTATTTTACATTGGAATCAGGAACACTTTGTTGTTTTGTTAAAAATTAAAAGAAAAGGAAATTTCATAAAAAGAATATTTCATAAGCAATCATATTCAAAAGTCTTTGTAGTTGCCGATCCTGCACATGGCATCGTTAAACTAGATGAAGAAACCTTTTATAAAGCTTGGGTTTCTACGTACAATGAACGAGGGGTGGCTTTGCTTTTAGAACCTACCCCCACATTTTACAATGCAAAAGAAATAAAAGAAAAACAACAGGGTTTGAAATTTTTATTTCATTATTTACAACCATTCAAGAGGCATATTGCCCAACTAGTTATTGGTATGTTGGCTGCAAGTTTAATTTCTCTGACACTTCCCTTTACAACACAAATATTACTTGACCAAGGTGTCTCGGAGAAAAGTTTATCTGTAGTACACGTAATCCTGCTAGCCCAACTCTTTCTAATTTTTGGAAACATGAGTATCGAATTAGTGCGCTCCTGGTTACTTTTACATATCAACTCCAGAATCAGCCTAAGTATAATCTCTGACTTTTTGTCCAAATTATTAAAACTTCCAATAAGATATTTTGACTCAAAAGCAGTTGGGGATATTGCTCAAAGGATTAACGACCATCATAGAATTGAAAATTTTCTCACTGGTTCTGTACTTACATCACTTTTTTCTTTTGTAAATATCATTGTATTCACAATAGTTCTAGCAGTTTATAATCTAAAAATCCTCAGTTTATTTGTTGCCTTTAGCTTTTTTGGGATAATATGGATTCTGCTTTTCCAGAAAAAAAGAAAGGAGATGGACTACAAAAGGTTTTCCCGAAGCAGAGAAAATCAGGATAAACTTTATGAATTGATCACAGGTATGCAAGAAATAAAACTTTTTGGAAGCGAGACTCCAAAAAGATGGGAATGGGAACAATTACAAGTAAAAGATTACAAATTAAATATTAAAAGCCTTGCATTAGAACAATATCAACGAACCGGCCTAATATTCGTGACTCATGTCAAAAATATCCTTATCACATTTATTGCCGCAACTGAGGCTATTAAAGGGAATTTAACAATTGGTCAACTTCTAAGTATATCTTATATAATTGGCCAGACTTCTGGTCCCATCGAGCAATTAGTCAATTTAATTAGGGCCGCACAAGATGCCAAATTAAGTATGTCTAGGTTACAAGAGATCCATAATAAACAAGATGAGGAGGCAATTGTAAAAAATAAGATATTGTACCCGCAAATAACTTTAGGGGATTTATTTATTGAGAATGTTTCCTTTCAATACGAAGGACCAAATTCTCCGTATGTTTTAAAAAATATTAACCTAAGAATCCCAAAAGGCAAAGTAACTGCTATTGTTGGAACAAGTGGTAGTGGAAAAACGACCCTAATGAAAATATTGCTGAATTTCTATCAACCAACACAAGGAAGAGTATTAGTTGGAAACTCAGATTTAAATAAAATATCCCCCAAATTGTGGAGGAGCCACTGTGGAAGTGTGATGCAAGACGGCTACATTTTCTATGATACAATTGCCAAAAATATTGCGATGGATGGCGGCGACATAGATGAAAAAAAGATGGAAATGGCAATTAGAGTGGCAAACTTACAAGATTTTATTGAAAGTACTCCGAATAATTATACCACAAAAATTGGCTTATCAGGAATGGGCATTAGCGGTGGTCAACGACAAAGAATTTTAATTGCCCGCTCGGTTTATAAAAACCCTGAATATATATTTTTTGACGAAGCAACAAGTAGTTTGGATGCTAATAATGAAAAAGTAATAATAGATTATCTTAACGAATTTTTCAGAGATAAGACTGTAGTAATCATTGCACATAGACTTAGTACTGTAAAGAAAGCAGATCAAATTATTGTATTAAATGACGGCAAGATAGAGGAAATAGGTAACCACTCGACATTGATTTCAAATAGAGGTAGATATTATGAATTGGTAAAAAACCAGCTGGAATTAGGTAATTAAAATTCGACATGGCAGAATTAAAATCAAAATATGAACTGAGAAGTCCTGAGGTTCAGGAAGTGATGAACAAACCTCCACATTTTTTCATTAGCTGGGGCAATTTGCTAATAACATTATCCATATTATTAGCCATGTTGTTAATCAATAAAATTCAAATTAAAAACTACGATCGATTTCTTGCAACAATATCTTCAAACCAGTTGATTGTTAATGAAAATTGCTTAGTTATCAAATTAAATATGGACGACCCGAAGATAGAATATGATCACGGATTAGAAACTCAAATCACATTTTTAGGCGACAAATCTGTAGATCTTGGATCAATTTTAGGAACTATTGATTCATCTTGGTGTCAAGATCAACATACTTACATCTCCTTGAAAAGTACACTTTATCAAACTAAAAAATTACGCTTAGACAATAGCCGAGTTATCGAACCAGTTGACGGAATGAATGTTGGTTTAAAGATCACAACCAGTAAAGAAAATATTATAGAGTCGATGATTAGAAAATTAATAAAGAGATGAAACTATCCAAATATATCATAACAACTTCTATAGAAGACGCTAAGGAAACTGTGACTTCCAAGATGACAATAATTTATTCATGTCTTTCTAACCAAACTATCGTAGTAAGGGACGAAGTATTTCAAAAAATTACGAATGAAGATTTCTACAATTTGGATGAAAGACTAATAACGGAGTTACAAAATAGCAGAATATTAATACAAAATGGCAACGATGAGTTTGTTGAGTTATATGATTACGATAAAGTAACTAATGATAATATCTCCTTATTTGTGAACTTGATTGAGAGTTGTAGATCTGGGTGTAATTCATGCTCAAAGAACAATACAATTTCTAGACCCAAAAATGATTTTGTTAATTCTATCAATTCTTACATAGAAATTGAGCTAATCAAAAAAAATCTAAAAACATTCTTTTTGACATGGAAAATAGATGATCCAACTGAATTTATTGAAACAATGATTTCAATATCAGAGTCAAATTTGAGAATTACAGACATGAATGATATATACTATGCTTCATCACTAATTTGTGAAGGCGAATTTCTAACTGAGAAAGTCTTTGCAATGCTTTTCAATTTGTGCATGATAAAAAAATATCACATAACATTAAAATGTTCAAACTATGAATCCACTGAAATAACAATCAAAAATATATTATCAATATTAGATAACTTTCCTTTCCGGCCCCAAGATGGAATTATATTTGAACTCACCATTAAAAGCGATAAAATTAATGATGTTTTTAACATTATTGATAAATTTTCACATGCTGAGACTCAAAATCGAATTACCTTTAAATTTGATTTTCTAAAAAACAACGATACTTCTAAAGATGAATTAGCTGAGAATGAGATTGAGTGTTTATTCTATGCAATAGAAAAGGGATTTATACAGAGTATACTTCCAACTCGTGTTAATTTACCATGTGCGGCAACAGACCAAAATTCATTATCTGTTGATAAAAATGGAAATTTATTTTCCTGTAATGCACTTCCTTTATCAACACCAAATATAATCGAGAATAATCTAATTGGAAATGTCAGCGACGATGTTAGGATTCATGTACACTCGACTAAATTTAGGAATTGGATGCTTGAACTACGGGAAAATAAACCAATTTGTTATAGTTGCAATTTATTACCGTTATGTGGAGGTGGCTGTCTATTAAAAAGAGAAGAGGGTAAATCTCTCGGTTGCCCCACTTTTAAATATAATATTGAAGATCGTTTGTTAGTCAGTTATTTGAACCAAAAGTCATCTTTAAATGAATGTATTGTTAGTTATTATTAATCAATAGCCTATTATTCACTTAATCCGAATCAAAAATGTCAATTTTTGTCCAAATAGCAGCATATAGAGACCCATTATTGGTTTCAACATTGAAGGATATGCTTGAGAAAGCAACGAATCCGGAAAACTTGAATATAACTATTTGCCATCAATATAATCCTGAAGATAACTATAACCTTGAATTTAAAGAGTTCAAAACTCATCCTCAAATCAATATAATTGAAATTCCATATAAAGAATCAAAAGGTCTGTGTTGGGCAAGAAATTTAATCCAACGTGAATACAAAGATGAAGCATATACGTTACAAATAGACTCGCATATGAGATTTATTTGGGAATGGGATAGGATCTTGATAGAAATGCTTGAATCTTTAAGGCTAA
The DNA here is from genome assembly GCF_030818895.1 of Sphingobacterium zeae. Lineage (NCBI taxonomy): Bacteria > Pseudomonadati > Bacteroidota > Sphingobacteriia > Sphingobacteriales > Sphingobacteriaceae > Sphingobacterium > Sphingobacterium zeae. The sequence continues at coordinate 1,504,541 of NZ_JAUTBA010000001.1, read as the reverse complement.
AAGGTATTAAAAAACCAATCTTAACAACTTATCCTCCTCATTTCGAACCTTTTAATTTTAAACATGAAGAAACTGCGCCAAATCAAATTATTTTCCGTGAATTTGATAAACATGGAATATATCCTATTGGATGGCCATCAGAAATTCCTAATTGGAAAGTTCTTACTGAACCTATACCAGCAAGATTTCTAGCTGGGGGATTCTGCTTTTCAATAGGAGCTTTTTGTAAAGAAATCTTAGATGACCCTCACTTATATTTTTCCGGTGAAGAGATTAATCTAGCCGTTCGAGCTTATACACATGGCTATGATTTATATCATCCCCATATAAATATTACTTGGCATTATTATACCCGAAAAGAAACACCTAAGCACTGGGATGACCATTTTGATACAGGAATTTTGGAGAATCAAGCAATGCGACGATTAAAACGTCTATTTGAGCAATCAGAAAAAAGAACCTACTATAATTGGGGAGATTATGGACTGGGAAAAGTTAGGCATTTAAAAGATTATGAAAGATATTCGGGAATATTACTCAATGAAAACAAAATACAAGATTATACTTTAATGAACCTTCCCCCGATAAATCCAACCATTTATAATAATGAAGAGGAATGGAAAAACAGTTTTTATTCATATGTAAACAATTATATCCATATACCAAACTCTGTTATTGATGAAAATGAATTGTATTTATATGAATTTGCTCATTTAAGATTTATGAGTAACAATGATGAAGTTCATCAACAAGCCCTTAATATAGATGAAATTTGGAAAAATAAAAGTTCTGATGAAAAACATTGCAGAATTGAAATCAATTTCAAATGTAAAGATCTTCCAGATTCATGGATTCTTGAACTCCATAATAAACATGGAGGAAATAATAAAAGAATAAAAGGAAGGATGCCTTATTTCCAAGCCGGATTGAATGGTTTTGCTATTAAAAATTGTATAAATTTATAAAATAATGTCAACAACAAATAAACTAACATTTATTAATGAAAAAAGAGGAATTGAAAAGGAAATAGTAACAAATGAGGATAAACCTATTTTAATTCTTGCAGAACAAGAGAATATTAACCTCCCTTATTTATGTCGAACTGGTGATTGTAATAGTTGTATTTGTAAATTAATTTCGGGGAGTATTATTCATACTACCCAAACAACATTACAAGACCAAGACATAAAAGAAGGATATTTCTTAGCATGTACTGGCTTTGCAACTTCGGATTGCGTAATTAAAACCCATCAAGAGAAAGAGTTTGCAAGATATAAAAAAGGAATTTAACTAAATCTTTCGTTCAATAAAGTCAATTTTTGACGGAAAATGCAAGTTTTCCATAAATCTTAAATGAAAATGTCCAAGTATTTATTAAGCTTTTTTTTGATATTACAATTTTTGAGCCCCGTTTTTGCACAAAGTGTGGAAGGAAAAATTATTACTGCGGAAAATAAAAATCTCGAATTTGTAACTATCAAACTTATCCATGATACCACCGTGTTACAATATTCTTCTTCTGATCAGAATGGTAATTTTACTTTCAATAACTTGAAGGAAAAATCAACATATCGTCTAAAACTTCAACATACAGGTTTTATCGATATTGATACCACATTTATTTCAGGACATTTAAAAAAAATGACTTTTAGGATGACTGAAAAAGTCAATACTCTAAAAGAGGTAGTTGTCAATGGCAATAAACCTCTTATTGAACGGAAAGTAGATCGTCTTGTATTTAATGTTCAAAATAGTATGGTATCTTTAAGTGGTGATGCTATGGACGTTTTAAAAGTCACCCCGCTTGTTATGGCGGAAAACGATGCATTAAGTATTATAGGTAAAGGTAGTGTAGCCATTATGGTAAATGATAAAATCCTACGCATTTCTGGCGATGATCTAACTTCCTATTTACGAAGTATACCATCTGAATCTATTGAAAGTATCGAAGTCATAACCGTTCCTCCATCTAAATTTAGCGCTGCAGGGAATGCTGGTATTCTAAATATTAAGCTTAAAAAAATAGTCAATGATTTTTGGAGCGCATCCGCCCGCTCCATATTTACACAGACAACTCACCCAACTATAAATTTAGGAGCCGGCTTCAATTACAAAAAGGACAGGCTCTCGCTTTATTCTAGTTTAAATATGACTGAGGGTTCTGTTTTATTCACAGAAAAACCCCATATAGCTTATAATACACAGGATTGGAACACCATAAGTAAAAAGAGGAGCTTTAGCAAATATTATAATGGAAGGATACAAGCTGATTACAAAGTGAGTGAAAAATTGAGTGTTGGAGCTCAGGCTTTTCTCAATGATAATAGACCACATGCAAACGATAATACTATTACAAATATTATGCAGAAAACAGGGCTTCTGGATTCTATTATTAATGGAAATGGTTCACAAAATTCTACGACTAATAGTTTAGGCTTAAACTTCAATTCGACATATTCCCTTGGAAAGGATGGACAGGAAATAGTTCTCGACTTAGATCATTATAGAAGCAATTTTGATAATTTTCGAAGCTTTAATTCAGAAACATTTCTACCTAATGGCACCCCTATCCAGAACAATAAATGGTATTCAGGAAATAATGGCCAGAATGTTTTTACAAATACTTCCTTTAATTTAGATGTTGAGCAAAAAATTAAAATGTTTGACATCAATTATGGTATAAACTTCTCAACTTCTCGTAATAGAAATAATTTACAGTCTGTCGCAACTTCTAGAATTACAGATACCATTTTCAATTATTCAGATGAGTTTGAATTCAAAGAAAATATTGGCTCACTATTTTTCTCTATTAATACCGCAATTAGTAAAAAAATAGACCTTAAAGCGGGCCTTCGAATTGAAAATACAACTACAGAAGGTATTTCAAATACCCTAGTAAAGAAGTATGAGAATAAATACATGAAATTCTTTCCGACACTCTACACCTCATATAAAATTAACGAAAAGAACGCTTTTTCACTTGGATATGGAAGAAGAATAGAGAGGCCTGCTTTTCTTGCAATGAATCCATTTGCTAGATATATTTCAAAATATTACTATACTGTTGGAAACCCTTATTTATTACCATCTTTTTCTCATAATATAGAGATGAATTATTCCAACAATAGTAATTTAAATCTTTCACTTTATACCAATTTTGCAAAAGAACAAATTGCTCAAACTGCCATACCATATGAAAACTCAAAGATGGTAGTTGACACCATGCAAAATTTTTATGATATGTCAACAGTTGGGTTTACAGCAATTTATACTTTGCGTAAAAGTAACTGGCTTGAAAGCAGCTTCGTATTCAATGGATACCACAGGAACATAAAACAATATGACAATAAAATCGTTCCGGATTATAATGTAAATGTTATCTATTTAAGCTTAGACAACAATTTCAAAGTTAGTAAAAAGATTACCACCCAATTATCAAGTTTTTATTATTCTCCTCAGATTACAGGTATTTTTCGAAGATCACCACGGTTTAATGTAAACCTAAATTTTAGATACAAAATAAACGAACAATGGGACCTCGCACTATTTGCTAATGATATTCTCAAAACACAACAAGGTAAACTAAAAGCGATTGTCAACAGTGTACAACAAACGTATGACAATTATTATGATAGTCGAAGCATTAGACTATCAATATCTTTTAGGTTTGGCAGCATGAACATCAGTGCTAGACAAAGAAACTTTATCAGTGATAAAGAAAAACAAAGGGCATATTAATAATTTATAACGAGAGATATGATTGAGCCAATTATTCATCAAATTTTACTATCTGATATTCCCAATTCACTTATATATAAATGCTTAACTTCATGGACAAAAATGAAAAATTTTGGGTTCAAGATAAAATATTGGAATCATGTGGAGATATCAGACTTTATTTCCATTAATTATCCTAATGCTCTACAGGCTTTTATAAATGCTAGAAATCTTGCCGAAGCATCAGACATAGCAAGGTATCTAATTGTTCTACATCATTCAGGTATATATGTAGATTGGGATATAGAACTGGTGGATTCATCGGATTATTACCGCAAAATCTCAAATTTGGATAAAGGGTACTTATTGCAAGATCCAAGAAACGGGACTTTCGCGCCTGAATGTTTTTCAGCCGAAAAGAACGAACCTTTCCTTAGTAAACTAACGGATGATATCATTTCTGTCTATAATTCCCGCCAGCTTCCCCTTACGCCTTATTATTCAGGCGCATATAGGATGCGGGAATCTATGAATGATTATTATTGCAACCAACAAATTCTACCAGTAAAAGATATTTTTGAATTTGATTATTCAGAAATAAGGGAACCTTTTCAAAGACAGGTCAAAAAACCTTTAATCCATTATTGGTTACATACATGGTTGTAGTATTCCGTCTCGATAAGGAAGGCTTATAATTGATTTTCATTTACAATATCATCTATATAAAACGACAAAATTAAAACTAAATCTCCGATTTGGTCATGCTTTAATTTTATAAACATTAATTGTCAAAAGAAATAGCCATAGTACATCTTTTTCTATCATTATCAATTGCAGAGGTTTCTATTAATACCATTTTATTATTAGAACAAGCTTTTTGAGATGCAATGTTATCATCCCTGCGTGGAACGACTTTTCCAACAGGGGATCCTCCTGTTTAAGAAGGTCTTCCGTATTGAAACCGCCGTCGGCCATCTTTTTAAGATAGGACTTCACCGTATTCTTGCTCATACCAAGGATGCGGGCGATTGTTTTTATTCCGCTACCGCTCTGGTACAATCTGATTAATTGCTTTATCTGACTCATTCGTTTTGGTTTTCCAGCCATCAGTGATCCGAATTGTTTGATCACTAAGTAACAAAAACGTATCCGCCCTACCAAGTACATATTTTCTGAGCGATGTATAATGCGGAGCTTTGCTAAATGAGCAAAGAAGAAAAAAGAATACAGATGTTTGCCCTGATAGCAGACTGGCAACAAAGCGGTATAAGCAAGAAACGATACTGCGCAGAAAAAGGGATAAATGAGGCCACCTTTTATTATTGGTATTCGCGCAGTAAAGAAAACGTTTCGTCTGCGGGGAGTTTTATATCCATCGACAAGGCCTGCAGAAAAAGTGAAGTTGAGGTAATTTATCCCAATGGTGTACGTATAAAGGTAGAAAATGATCTTGGACTTCTCTCTCAATTGATCCGTCTGTACTGATGTTTGCGCTAGGCTCATCGCATAGGTTTTATCTTTATGATGGTTTTTGCGATATGAGGAAGTCTTTTGATGGACTTTGTGGACTGATCAGTTCAGGAATGCAGCGGCAAGCTACCAGTGGGGAGGTTTTTGTGTTCCTAAACCGTAGCCGTACGCACGTGAAGCTGTTACATTGGGAGAAGGGTGGCTTTGTGCTGTATTACAAACGGCTGGAGAGCGGTACTTTCGTACCGCCCAGTATAAAAAACGGAGAGTTGTCATGGAGTGATCTGGTGCTGATGATTGAGGGGATACAGGTCGTAAAAAGTATTCAAAAAAGACGTTTTACTTTGCCTTAAAAGCGGCATTTAATTGCATGAGCGCGGGTAATTCCGTATCTTTAGGGTATGGAAACAGCACTGGAAAATCTCTCAAAAGAAGACCTTATCAAGGTCATTTCCAGTCGTGACCAAGCCCTTGTTGAAAGAGATGAAAAGATAGATTACCTAGAGTCCCAACTCGCTATGTACAAGCGTATGCAGTTCGGGCAGAAGCGTGAGCGATTCGAAGGCGATCCAAATCAGACCATGCTTCCCTTTGAAGCAGCGCCGGCCGAAGTTATACAGCAACAGGAGGAAATCAAAGAAAAGATCGAGTATGTACGTAAACGACCTAATCATAAAGGACGTGCTAAATTACCTGCCCACCTCCCTGTAGAAGAGGTTGAAATCCATCCCGAAGGTGATCTATCCCAAATGGTTTATATCGGTAAAGAAATTACGGAAGAATTGGAATGCGAACCTGCAAGGTTCTATATCAAACGTTACATCCGTTATAAATATGCTGCCAAAGATAAATCTGCCGTGGCCATTGCCGAGCTTCCCGAGCGTGTAATCGACAAAGGAATCCCTGGGCCGAGCCTGCTTGCGATGATCCTTACCGGTAAATATCAAGATCATCTCCCGCTATACCGACAGAAACAGATCTTTGCCAGAGAAAATATACAGATAGCTTCCTCAACAATCGAAGGATGGGCCAGACAAGCCTTGGAGAAACTGGAACCACTCTATGAACAACTCGTCTTCCAGACCAAATCACAGGGTTATTTACAGGTTGATGAAACCCCAATAAAAGTATTGGACAGCGATAAAAAAGGCGCTGCCCATCAAGGCTATTATTGGGTGTACCACGCTCCATTGGAGGGAACCGTGCTGTTTGATTATAGCCCTACCCGTGGTGGCATTGCCGCTGTGCCTATGCTTGGAAACTTTAAGGGTTATCTCCAGACCGATGGCTATACTGTATACGAAAAGTATGGCAAAAAGAAGGAAGTGACGCACTTGGCCTGTTGGGCGCACGCACGCCGTGAGTTTGAAAAAGCATTGGATAATGATAAAGCAAGAGCTGAAAAGGCATTGCTAATGATCCAGAAGCTTTATGCCATTGAGCGGAAAGCCAAACACGAAAATCTAAGCGCAGAGCAGATCAAAGAACTTCGATTGACCGAATCCTTACCTATTATTAACGAGCTGGGCAAATGGATCTTTGAAGAGATAAAAAGCACATTGCCTAAAAGTCAGATCGGTAAAGCTATGGCGTATGCATACGCTAGATGGGATGCGCTATCAGCATACCTGTATGATGGAAATCTGCACATAGACAATAATCTTATCGAGAATGCCATTCGCCCCGTTGCACTGGGACGAAAAAACTACCTCTTCGCAGGAAGCCATGAAGCAGCACAGCGTGCGGCGATGATCTACTCATTCTTTGCTAGCTGTAAAAAGCATGAGGTGAACCCTTTCCAGTGGTTAAAGCATACCTTGGAAAACATCATGTCAATAAACCATAAAAACTTAAAGGATCTATATCCTCAGAACTTCAAAAAATCAGCAGACCTGTAGTTCATAGGCCGGATACACAAAAACTACTTGCTAAGGGGTCAGCATGCTCCAGCGCAATGAACTGAAAAATGAAATAGGGGGTCAACATCAGCCAGTATGGCAGTTGAATAACAGCTTTAAACGCACTACGCATCCCTAATTCTAATTCAATTTTGAGGGGTCAGTTTGTTCAAGTATATCCAATCATATTCAATGAGAAGATCCTCTACATTTTCAGAAGTTGGGTGCTCAATATTTAATAGCCTCCCCAAAATCATGTAAGCATATCTTAACTCGCCTCTTTTAACCTTCCTTCGTCGAACTACACTGATCATTCCATTTATTATTACTTGAATTAGGTCAGAGCTTAAAGATGCCTTAACTAGTTTCAGTTTGACTATTTCAACGTTATTCTTAAATATCCCCATTCCAATAAATGAGGCATATTTTGTCAATGGCAATTCTCGTAACAGCTTTTCATTTAATTTTTCACAATCATCTAATAGAGACTCAATGATTGATAATATTTGCAGATACAATTTGCGAATATCATTACTCTTCTCACTGATAAATTTAATTTTAGATATGTTGATTAAATAAGTGTAAATTTTGTCGCTGGTCAATATGAGCTGGGACATTGCCGTTTTTGCTTTTTTAGTAGCAGTTCCAATAATTTCAGTAAAACTAGAAAGGAAGTTAATCATGTTGATTTTAAGCAGTTCCAAGAATTCAGTTTGATTAATCATCATATTATTATGATCAGAATATTCGAGAGGACAAAATACTTCTTCAATTTTAAATAACCATTTACTTGTGGACCAATCGGAATATATAGTTTCTTTAGCAAATTGCATAGGTTTAGAATTTGTTAGTCTGATATAATTGAGTATTTGGATGAAGCGTAACCCTCAAAATTCTGATGGGTTAAAGCTTTTCAGGAAGTTTTTTATAATTAGATTAAGATTTGCCACAATTGAAGGCTGATCTCATTTTTAAGTCAATATTATCAATAAAGTAGACTTCTTGGCCGATAAATACAGAAAAATGTCAATCTCATATTTTTAGAAATCGACATTAATATTCCCAATATATAAACCGTTATTGATTCGTGCCATACTACTTCGAATAACCTAGTTCTTGGTCACTATGATCTTAAGGGACATGGATAAGATTCTATATGATGAAGAAATCCGCTTCCATTCCATTGTCAATTATTATAACACATAAAGAGTCACGAACCAACTTTTCTCGTCAAACTCAATTTTCACCTATCCAAAACAATGGAATTACTCGATAAACTGGAAAAACATAGAAAAAATGCCTTTAAATCCTGTAAAACAAAGAAATAGGGTAAAATAGGTAGTTCATATTGGTCAAACTCGAGTTGGACGAGAATATTTTTTTTGAGTGGATAGTAGGCAGATTTTAGTGAAAAATATTAGTCACTAAACAATAAAAATTATGGAACTATCACATTCAGAAATTGAACAATTTTTAAAAATCGAAAAGGAAATTATCGGAAGTGCGGATTATTCAAATAGTACAGGTAAAGGAATCTTTGACGAGACTGAACAAACTGGTACAGTCACAATGACAACTTCCTATTCATAAATGATTATTTATTAAAATTTAACATGATGGAGAATGGTTTTTCATGTATACTTATTGAAGATGAAGCGTTAGCGATTGAGATGCTACAAGACTATATTAGTCGTAGGAATGATCTAATCCTTATGGGAACTGCTATCGAGCGATCAGAAATCCAAAGTCTACTGAGGATTTGTTCTCCTACAATAATTTTCCTTGATTTAGTTATACCTTATGGAGATAAAAATGATTTCAATTATTCAAAATTTCCAGAGTCCTCAATTTTTGTTATAATTTCTGCTACACCAATAAGCCACTATAATGGAGAAATTCCAAATGGGGAAATATATGAACTATTGAAGCCGATTTCTCTTCGAAGATTTCAATAAATGTATAGACAAAATTTTAAGAAATATTAAGGTAACTAATGTATAGGCTTGTTAAACCTGCAGATTTCTTTATAATTAGAAACCCAAGATTGCCAATTAGCTTTTTCGATAGAGTGAATAATTGCAAGACTGAATTGGAATTTTGGGATTTTATCGTTGAATTTTTCAAAGATCCACAGTTGCTTGATGCAATTGCTATAGCCAGTCAAGACCTTTTTAATCAATTAGAAACATTATTAAATAAACCCTTTACACAGGAAACTAGGAATATATTGCCGTCAATATATAAATACATCAGTAGAATGTCTAACCGCCCTACTCCATTTGGAAAGTTTTCATCTATTTCAATCGGGAATATTTCAAATGTAAATACCAAACTTGTTTTAAACAACAAGTTTCTTTCTAAATACCGTTTGGATTATGCGAGCCAGGAAATTATAAATAAACAGTTATTAAACGATGAAATTGCGATTGAGAAAATAATCTTTTATCCAAATTCAACGCTCGTCAATAATGGTGACAACTTCTCATACATCGAATATACAGAGCATTTTTCTGACAGAAAATTTAACTGGTCGAGGATTAACTCAAACATTTTAATCAATACAGTAATTGCCAATACGAGCAAAGGGAAAACAATCAAACAAATAATAAATTCTATTGGACAGTTTGGGGTAACAGAAGTTCAGGCTAGAAAATTTATATTTGAGCTAATTGAGCATAAAATTCTCATACCAGAAACTGATCCTATTACTACAGTTGATAGCTTAGATAATTTTTTCAATAGAGCCCTTAATATATCTAAGGGAACAAATTTTTATAATAGTATTATTGAACTTTCGGAAATTTTAGCTAACAGTGAGTCAGAGGGAATCAGCTCATCGAAATGTATTATCAAGGAAGCTTTTTCGAGTTTATTTCATAAAGATCCCAAAAATTTGTTCCAAGTGGATTCAATGAGAAAAATGACCGAAGGCAATCTAAATGATATTGAAATTTCAATTATAATACGCGAGATATTCGAATTAATACATTTAAATCATAATAAAAAAGCTGACGACCTACAACTTTTCACAAAGAAATTTTACTCACGATATGGAGATCAGGAAATACCCTTGATGGAGGCTTTAGATTTTGAACAAGGCATTGGATATGGTACTCAAGCCTCAATTTTAGAAAGAGAACTCCCACTGCTAAATGGACTAACTGGCAGTCAAACAAACAATATCCCCGATTATTCTGAATTTGTTGAATCAATTGTAGAAAAGTATTCTGAAAAGCCAGATTATAGTAAACGTTCAATAGAACTGAAAGAAAAAGACTTTGAGATATTTGGGATGAAGAATAATTCAGAAAAAAACAAGTTACCCCTTGGCTTATATATATTCGGTAACCTATTAGAAACAAAATCTGATATTAAGGATTTCAGATTTCATTTAAAAGGTTGTGGAGGCTCATCGTCTTTACCGTTGCTCACCCGTTTTTCATATCTTGATGAGACACTAAAGACCAAACTTTTAAAGCTTGCACGAGAAGAACAAAACCAATTAAATGAAACTATTCTGGCTGAGATCGTATTTTATCCTAAATCCAATGCCGGAAACATTCTTGCAAGGCCAAGTTTATACGAATATGAAATTCCTATTATTGGTCAAGCTGCCGTTGATAAGGATCATACAATACCATTAAGTGATATATATTTAAAAGTAGTAAACGGAAAGGTAATTTTAAGGTCACAAAATCTAAATAAACGTGTACTTCCTAGACTCAGCAGCGCGCATAACTTCCATTATGGAATGACTATTTATAGATTTTTATGTGATGTTCAACAACAAGAAAATTCCATTAAAATTTCTTGGGATTGGCACCCAAACACAAAAAAAAATTTCTTTCCCAGAATATGCTATAAGCATCTTATTCTTTCCCGTGCCGAATGGCATATCCCACATATAGAATTTAGGAATTTGAATCTTAGGGATGCTAATGAAAAAATCGAATATTTTGTAAAAAAATACCAGCTTCCTACAAAAGTTTTAATCGCCAATGGAGACAATGAAGTTTTAATTGATCTAGATAACGAAATTGGGAAACAGATCTTTTTAAAAGAATTGAATAATTATGATTTAAGGCTAATTGAAAATATTTATGATGAATTTAGTAGCCCAGTTATTAATTCTGACGGCGAAGTATTGTCCAATGAAGTGATTATTCCAATTATTGGAAATTCCACTAGAGATTCCTCTTCCCTGCCTATTCAGTCCGAAAGTAATATTAAGCGAACATTTGTTCCGGGAAGCGAATGGCTATATCTCAAAATTTATTGTGGTGAAAGAGAAAGCGATAGGATCATTCAAGAAGAATTGCAACGGATAGTTCAAGGGCTAAAGCAACATGATAAAATTCAAAAATGGTTTTATATCAGATATGCCGATCCAGAACCGCATCTGCGCGTACGATTTCAATTAAATGGAGAATTGGAAAGTACATTTTTAATAGTCTCGAAAAGTATCAACAATATCTTGGAGCCATTAATTAAAAGTCGCCGCATTTCAAAGTTCATGATTGATACTTATGAACGGGAACTTGAACGTTATGGTTTCTCAAACATTGAAAATTGCGAATCTATATTCCATTTAGAGAGTGAAACGATTTCCAAATTATTACCCTATATTAAACGTGAAGGTGAAAGCCTTAGATGGAAGCTGGCATTAGGAATGACGAAGAATCTTCTTTCAGCATTCAATTATACAATTGCTGAACAAATATCATTGCTTAATTTATGGAGAGACCGTTTTCTTAAGGAATTTGACACTGTACCAAAATTAAAGTACAAACTGGATAAAAATTTCCGGGAAAAGAAGGATGAAATCTCTTCATTTATGAAAATAGAAAACACTAATTATTGCTCGATACTCAATGAATATAAGGCCCAAATGACTTTAGTCGCAGAGAAATGCAATAAGAATAAAGATTTTCAAATGATGAACTTAAGAATAATTGGCTCTCTAACACACATGCTTTTGAATAGAATTTTCTTCACCAAACAAAGAGAACAGGAAATGGTAATTTACCATTTCCTTGTTAAGATCTTAAATTGTGAGTTCAAGAGAACTGAATGTTAAAAAGCTATTAACCTCCCGTTAATCCCAAACGTTTAAACAATTCTGCTTTATATTGACCACCAATTGGCACATCGTCCAAACTGCCTCTCATTTTTATTATATTACCTTCAACTTGCTTGGCATAATCTAGATTAATGATGTAAGATTTGTGCACTCGGATAAACTGCTTTGCATTGACCAAGGATTCTTCCATTTCCATTAGTTTTTTCCACACATGGTACGTTTTTTCCAATGTTTCAACCCATACGTAATCCTTATCTGCCTTGATTGAATATACTTCATCGTAAGGTGTAATGATAATATTTGACCTATCTTTAATTATAAGAAAGTTCAGTTCCGGTTTGGTTCCCTTCTCCAGGTTTAAGTACGCCTGGGCTTTTTCTATAGTCTGCAAAAGACGATCTACGCCAAATGGCTTAAGTATATAATCTAAGACATTTAATTGATATCCTTCGATAGCATGTGATGGATCACCAGTAACAAATACAAATAAAGGAGGATTTTTAAGGCTTTTAAGAAAATTAACACCATCCAAATCAGGCATTTGAATATCACAGAACACCAGATTTATTTCTTTTGATCTTAACACTTTCATTGCATCAAATGCATTATTAAATACTCCCACAATTTCTATATCGGGAATTTTCTCTAAATGAGACACGAGTATTTCCTGTGCCAGTTGTTCATCATCAATTACAATACATTTAATCATTTTTCAAGATTTATTACAATTCAATTTCAAGTACGACAGTGTAACTATTCAGATTATCAGATATGTCTAATTTATATCTATCCTTATATCGAAGTTCCAGTCTCCTATTAACATTTTTCAATCCAATGCCGCCTTTTGGTGGTTCAGTACTGCTTTTATTTACTCCATTAGCAACTACGAATTTCAATACCCCGGCATCAATTGTTAATGAAACATCAATCCATGCATCTGCTCTGCTTCTTTCTGGTCCATGTTTGATCGCATTTTCGATAAAAGGCAATAGCATTAATGGGACTATTCGATAAGGTTCCTTTATCTTTTCTATATTAAAATTCAGATTTATGTCATTACCAAATCTGATCTGGATAAGGTCCAGATAATCATTTAAAAACTGAATTTCTTTTGCGATGAATATTTTATCATCATTGGTCTGATAAAGCAAATACCGTAACATATTAGACAGTTTCATTATGGTATTAGGAGTACTGGGTTCTCCTTTTTCAGCCAGCCTATATATGCTATTTAACGTATTGAATAAAAAATGGGGAGAGATCTGAGATTTAAGAATTTCTAGTTCCATCTTAAGGTTATCTCGTTCCAGATTTGCTTTATCTAATTCAAGATTAGTAGTCTTTAATTCTAAATTTGCTTTTTCAAGTTCGAGTTCTGCCTGGTTCTTTTCTAATAAGAGCATCTTGTTACCTTGAACAATAAGATGCTTAACCAATTTTGGTGTTAATGGTAGGGATACAAGGGTTAAATAATCAGGAAATGCACCAGGAAATTTTTTAAGTCGATAAATACCGAAATATCCATCACTGGTAAAAAATTTCACATACTTATAAATGCCACTACCTTCCTTTAATTCAAAGTCAGTAAGAAAGTCACATGCAAAATAAGTAATATTTAACCACCATATATATGATAGGATTATAAATATTATGAGGGGAAGTACTTTTCTTTTTTCTATCCATTTTGAAATAAGCCAAATACCGGAATAGAACAAGGATGTAGTGACAAAAAGTTCTTTTGCTACTAAAATCCAGATATAGTTCCCTCCTAGCCTTCTATAAGTAAAATAATACGTAAAAAAGACTAACATCCAAAAAATTATATGCACGATCACCCTTACGAAAGGCGTATACCATTTCCCCCAAATAACTTCACTTCTCATGTAATATTGGTTTACTTACTAATATCTTTTTATTCAATATGTAGTCAAAAATTTACTAAATATAATAAAGAAAGATCTTAAAGAAAGATAATCGCTACATAACATGACACAAGAATAATTTTCGTAAAAAATAACAGCCTCTAAATAAAGGAATTAAAAAAAATATTCAGCTTTTTTGGTAAGCTTAGAGATATCAAATCATTACATTTTAAAATATTGTGGTATTTCAAAAGTTTGTCAAGGTCAAATTGCTGTTAGACGAAAATATTTAATACTAAGGTTTAATAAACATATTTTGATTGGTTATAAATTTTAGTCAGTACTATACCTCCCTGATCAATGACCTCTCCCGATATTTAGGCGTCTTCTAAAGTAGAAAATTCTGCTGTTTTCTTTTTTTTATAAACATTTCAGGAGTCAAATCCCCTAAAAAGCTGTGGAGTCTGAAGGTGTTGTACTCTTCCATCCAGATTTCAATTTTTTCCTTCGCATCTTCCAATGACAGGAACCAATGCGCATTTAGGCACTCGTCCCGAAAACTTCCAATGAATGACTCAATATACGGATTATCTGTTGGTTTTCCCGGTCTGGAGAAAACCAATTTCACCTGATGCTCATATGCCCATCTATCGACCTCCTTGGAAATAAATTATTCACCTGTGTTTGTTTTTATTTGGTGTTCATGATTGCTCCGCAATTCCGATCCGTTATCCCCTTGGATTTTTCTGGGTATTGCCTGTTGGAATAGTCGGAGCTCTTCCAAAACAGAAACAACGTCATTTCCTTTAAGCCTCTATCCAACCTCAATAGCCATGCATTTACGGCTATAGTTATCCACTATAGTTATCCACTATAGTTAAGCAGCGGATTTTCCTGCCATCGAACAGCGCATCAGCGACAAAGTCCATACTCCAGCAGTCATGTAAATTGGAAAAAACCGGTCTCTCGGATCGATGAGCAGCGGCACGGCAGCGTCTAGGCCTTTTCACCAGTAGATCTAAGCCTTCTTCCTTATAAATTCGATAAATCCGTTTTGTATTATCCCGCCGGCCTTCACGTTTCAAAAGAACGACGATTCACTCTATTCCGTAACGGACACGTGATTCAGCAATGCTTTTTATGCGAAGGCGTAATGGGCTGTCATCTGATCTATGGTGTTTATAATACCAAACTGAGGTGCTCGGCAGAGATATCTCGCACGCTGTGCGTAGGGAAATTCGATAATCAGAAATAAATCCGGTAACCATGCTTCTACGCTGCGAAGGCTTTAAAACTTTTTTTTAATACATCCTAGAGCATCCGTTTGTCCTAAGATCGGCCACGAGCTTTTTCAGCTGTGCATTTTCTTCTTCCAATTGCCGGAGCTTACGCAGCTCCAATACCCCCAGCCACCGTATTTCTTATTCCAGTTGTAGAAGGTAGCTTCCCTGATACCCATTTTTCTGCAGACTTTTTCCACACGGATACCTGTCTCGGACTGTTTGATCGCAAAGGCGATCTGTGCTTCGGTAAACTTTGATTTTTTCATCGTTTTTCCTCCCTTTTAAAATTAGTAATTCAAGTCCGAATTCCCTACTTTTAAATACTCCAGTTTTTTGGGAAGAGGTCAATTCTATTTGGTTTCATTTTGATTTTTAAAGGTTCAGTTATCACAGTAAGTATATATTTTATTAAAAACAATCGAAAATATTCTCGACGAACTCAGAGTTGAAATATATCAAAGTAGTTTTTTACTCGATCAAAGATTTACCAAACACAGAGAATGCCTTTAGGTGTAGCATTATTTAGACAATAATCGTTTAAATAATTACTAATCAAACGAGAAAAAAATGAGAAATTCATTCAAATTACTTCTTTTATCAGCATTTTTTATTTTTAACGAATCTTGTAAAGAAAATGAAATCGAGCCTCCTATTATAGATCCTCCCATGTATAGTAACCAATATGCCTGGAAAGAAACTGCTATAAAAAAGGGAAATGAAGATTGGAAAGAACTTCCAAATGGTAATGTTCTTCGCCTTTATACTGATTATAAAGTGGATGCCGATACTATGTTTGGAGCTTATGAATATAATGGCATAAATGCAAATATTGGGATAAATACTCCACCATCAATATACAAAGGATTTATTAAAAAGAAGGATTCACTATTTTTAAAAATACCAAATGAAAAAGGACAGGAAAACTCTTATGTTTCCTTGAATTGTGAAATTCTGAATAACTCCGAAATGATTATTAGGAATGGAAAAAGTGATCCTGTGGTAAGTATCAAATACAAAAGATAAAAGAAACCCGTATGTAAAATACGGGTTTCTTTTATTATAAATTTGTGTGATTATTTGTTAACCTACAACAATTTGGAGGATTAGGATTACCATTATTCAAATATGCTTGCAAACTCGATCGTTCTTGAGCAGTCATTACAGTATTATCAGATTTATAAACAGTTGGAGCCAATTCTCTATAAACGTCTGATCTGGCTATATATGGTAAATAGAAATAGTTAGCATACGACCTATCCAAATCTGATAGTGCAGTTCTATTAACAGGATAAGTCCCCCCTGCATTTAATGTAATCACAGGAAAATTAGCATCTTTAGCGAAATCGGTCATACCATACATCATAATTGAATTTAGATCAACACTACTTCCAAACATAAAATAATTCCCTGTCCGCTTATCAAAATTCGCTTTATAATCATCACCAGTTAGCCTACATCTATCAGGATGGACAGTAATGGTATTGTCGCGATCAGGTCTAGTATGCTCGTGGTATAAACCAATGGCATGCATAATTTCGTGCGCCACAACACCCATAGGAACTGAAAAAGGAGGCAAAAAAGGCCCCATTGATTCATCCTGCTGAAGGCTTAACCATTGACCAGCATCTCCCCGACCCTGTGTCGCTGGATTCTTAACGGCATCCCATCTCCCAACAGTTGACCAATTTCCTTCTGCATTCCAAGCACTAGGATTAGTAGAAGTACCATGAAAGAATTCGATGTAGGGATAATAAAATCCCCATTGAGAATCATAAGTAGGCTGGCCTGTTGCATTATAAAACCTAATATTTGTTGTTGATTCAATGTGTTGAATGGCGGCACTAATGGCTAACCTTGCCCCAGCGCTGACATTGGAATTTACAGTATATCTTACCATAGCCCACATTCTATTTTCGTTTGGGTGAACACCAACACTTTTGGTATTGGGATTTGTTCTAAATAATCTACCCGAAGATGCCGGTGACGCGTTTTGATAAGGTTGATCCAAATCTTCTTTGGCAACCGCTTCAAAAGAATTATTCGTTTTTATCAATTCAAATTGACTAGGTGTCAGTAAGATGTCACCTTCTATAAAATAATTCTCACCACGTTTCTCAACCGTTGCCCCAGACTCTAGGGTAATAAATTCACCTTTAGCCCTTTTCGCTATTTCTTGAATATGTTTCGGTTGGTCAGCTATCTTGTCCTTACTGCAAGATAAAAGTAAAGCTATCATCAATAATGATAGAGTTTTCAAATTAAGTGTTTTCCTGATCATAATAGTGTTTATTAAGGTTAAAAAATAATCAGACATTTAATACCTAGATATTTCACCCAGAATTTCATCGAAAACTTCTTAGAAGTTCCAAATTGATAAGCGATTATCAAAATACTTTTACAGAATAATAATATTGAAACATTTACGATCCACAAAATTTTCTCGACCAACTTGATTTTGACCCATATAACGTTAGGAAAATCCTCGACAAAATAATCCACAATAAATACTTTTTGCCATACAAAGTCATTCATAAAAACTAATAAATAATCAAATAATTAATAACTGTAGCATTATGTAGGTTCAAACCGTATAACTGACAATCAAAACATTATAATTATGAGGACGATAATATTATTTTTAACAATCATTTCCATTGGACTATATTCCTGCGACAAAAACGGTAATCTCTTACCTAGTTCAAATAAACTGGAAATACAGAAAGATGGGATTACTTATGTAGATGCAAGACATATAATTCTAACACCTGGAGCACCTAATAGCCCATTTCTAACTTACAATCCCCCACCAACTGATTCGTATCAGCAGTATAAGGAAAACTTCACATTATCTGCCTCTCCATATACAAAAGGTGAAAATCCCAAAGGATTTGACATTACCATCTATTGTCCCGTAAACGGAGGAGTTGTTTTAAACAAGAAATATGAAATAAAGCCAAATGCTGGAAAAGAAAGAATCCAAATTGAAAAGGGAAACAGATATTTTGATGATTGGGACAATGCATTTATTCGATACTCTGATAATGATAAAATCTACTATTATGGGACAGGTTACATCATGTTCACACATTTTGATGATGGAGGCAACCCAAGCAATGCTAAAGGTTCTGGAATAATAGAATTCACCATCCCAAATGAAAATGGAGGTAGAACATCTTTGAAAGGAACTTTTACGTTATAAATTGTATTTAGATCTTCTCTTAAAAGGTCATCCACCAAAGAGAAGATCTAAAGAACTAAAATAACACATTAGTACCACTATCTTTATACCAATTAAGGGTACGATAATAGTTTAAATAAAAATCCTCAGATTCTGGAATAAAACAGGTGAATCCAGAAAAAGCCTTAATTGGCTTTCCTAAAAATTGATCTGTAGCGTTCTTATAAATAATCGTTTTCTCCATCTGCTTTTTAATAGGATCAAGCTCCGAAAGAGGAAAATTTACCTCCAGATAATTTACAAAATCAAATGCAAGCACTGGAAAATCCGCTGTGTAATCTAATCTTTGGACATTAACCCTAATTGGTATACCAACCGACTTATTTTTTAAATATAGATCAGCACATAAACTTGAAAGTTTAGAAAGTTCTGCTGTGTTAAGCAATGTAACAGATGCAGATTGCATTTGACCTGTATAAGAACTATAATGTTCAAAATACTGATTTGCAACATTTATTAAATCAGGCTCCTTAGAGGCAAGATAAGGTAATACTTTTCTATAAGGAAAGCCACTTGCTAATACTTCTGTTGGAGATGCAATAATATATTTCGCCTTTTCCTTAAATTCCCAAAGAACTTCTATACTTGCCATGTTGCACGCGTCAAATATAATGTATTCGAATCCTGATGGAATTGAATTTTTCAAATCAATAATATCCATCTGTTTTCCTTGATCTTCCCCAAAGGACCGTGTTTCTATCCGTTTTGAAATAGGTGGTGCCCATGAGGTCGCATGAGACCACAAAATTAATCCATAGCTTTCTGCAGGGAATAATTCCTTGCTATCATTGATTGCCATATTCAATTGTTGTGGACTACTACTTGAAATGGTATACTTCTTTATCGTATCGCTAGCTATTACTTTTAAGTTCTCATCAAATTTCACTCGAAGAAGAATCGCTTTATCATTATTTGAATGGAGATAAACTAAAACGGCAGCGTTTTTTAAATTATTACTTGCTAGCTCCATTTCATTGATATTATTAAAAGCATACTGTCTCAAATTATTATTGGCTTCCATGACTACAATAATCGTATGATCGTATTTAATTTTAGGGGCTTCGGCCTGGTCATCTTTTTTACAAGAAATGAAAAGCACCACAAATAAAGTAATAAGTATAAATCTCATGTATTAAAGGAATTAAAAAGGAGCCGACTTAAACTTGGCTCCTTCATTTAAATTATTTAATTATGGTTCTATTTCATAAAGATCTCTTAAACTTTTTAATATCTAAACTGATTACCATTGAACTATTGGACTTCTACCTGAAGTGCCTGGATTTGAAGCTCCATTATTTATATAGTATTCGAGATCAGCCCTTTGTTGCGCTGTAAGAATGTTGTTATTACCATCATACACTGTCGTGGCTAACTCTCTATATGTATCAGTCCTGGCAATATATGGAAGGTAAAAATAATTTAAAAAGCCTCTATCCAGGTCAGATAACGTAGTATTAGCTACAATATCAGTATTATCTTTCTTCCAAATACTTCTCTGACCGTTATTAGATAACTCTGTAGACCCAGCAAGAGTAATTGAATTAAAATCAAAAGAACCCATACTATAAAAGTTTGATGTGATCTTATCAAATTGATAGCGATTAACAGGATCGACATTAGCAGTGTTGATATTTACATAGGTATCTCGATCATTACGCTGTTGTTCATTGTACATCCCTGCGGCATTTACCAACGCTCTCATAATAAATTCTTTTGTTGCTGTCAGTGGAAGATAGATATATTGCTCTCCTCCTTGGAGTCCGACAAAAGAAGAACCTTTCTTTGCATCAGTTGAAACATGAATGTGGACGTTAGGGTATGTAAATCCCCAAGTTGGATCAGTGACAGGGTCATTGAATGCATTATAGAACCGAACATTCGTATTGGCTTGGATCTCGTTAATGGCCTGTACGACTCTAGACCTAAGCTGTGAATTAGGGGTTGATATGTTAGGAATTGCCAATTTTAACCTCACCATTGACCAATATCTATTCTGATATGGATGTGGTCCATATGCTTTTGTCCCCACTGGAATTGGTTCGAAAACACCGCCCTGTGATGGAATATGCGCTTCTATTTTTGTATTTAAGGCATTTTTCTGCTGAGTTTCTAAAAATGGGCTCCCCGTTTCCTTCCAATTTTTTAGTTGCTGTTCTGAGTATTTTAACTCGTAATTCAGCTTCGCCGCATTTTGTTGATCATCTCCTCCGGCAATGTTATCTTTTTTACACCCGCTTAGTACGATCAAGGACAATACAAACAATTGAAATAATTTAACTTTTGTTGTTCTCATGTTAGTTTCATTTAGTTATTAATAATTTGTTAAGCTCGTTGACTTTGGTTTTATATTTTTGGTATAACTCATCAGGAATATCAAGTTCCGTAGCCTCTTGTTTTGAAATATCAAGGACATATCCATTTGATTTGGATATGATCCGATCTGCCAGCAACAATTCTAAATTGGATTGCATCATATACAATGTCTCCAAACTATCTTGAACTGCTACTTTTGCTCCGTGTCCCTCCTTGTTAATTAGAGTCTTTTCCTGCAAAATTTCCTTTTTGCAGGAGATTATTGTCAATGACATAACCATTGAAACAATAGCCAATAATTGAATAGCTTTCATATCTTTTACTTTATTAGTTAGGGTTTCGAATCCAGCAGTGAAATTCCCCAGACATCTTAAGTTCTTTTGTGCCTGAATCCCATTTGTCATATGGAAAAATAAATTCCACTTTACCTTTTGCCTTATTTTTGACAAGATCATATTCGGTTAATATCAATGTGCCTTTCCCATAATAATGAGTATCCAGGTTGTATCTGGAAGTAATTGAAACGAATTGCTTATTGCCTTCCCGATAGATCAGGTCTTCTAAACCTGTCACTTTCTCTTTGCCATCGATTGGACTAAAGGAATATATTTTATTCAGCATGATCTGTTCGCTTAAAGGAACTCTGATATTCAGAAAAAAAGCATTTTTATTCTCTTGGTCTTCGGGCTCTAAAAAGGAGTTAATGTTAAAATAATTCTTATCACCATAAACAATTTCTAGAACTGGAGTTCTCTGAGCCCCCGGCGGAATCACCATCGGCATTACATCTTTATACTTAATTCCGTTCAATTGTGCGCTGAACATTATATTCGAAGGCAACGGGTTCCCTTTTTTGTCACAGCCAGCAATCAGAAATATGATTAGACTACATACAATCTGGATCTTAACGAATCTTATCATTATATAGATATTTAAGGATTTGGATAATTTTCTTTGTAAATCACCGACACAGGTGTTTTTTGAATGATTTGACCATCATAATTCAGTAAAAAGAATGAATAGACGGCAATTTGGTTATTTACGAAACTTGTCTTTATCCGTTCGATTTCAGCTGGAGTTATAATGTCTTTAATATAGAAGTTTGTATACCATGGTACTACCCACTGAGTTTTTTCCTCATTAATCATTGTTCCAGCTAATGGGCTCCACTCGGCATTACTGAAATCGTCATATGAGGTACTTCTAAAAATGAGTGGCATTCCGGTATTTTCATAATACAGTTCATAACCGGTATCGTCGAAAAGCTTACCATTTTTATTGAGAATAAATGTCCTATATCCTAAGTCATAAATATCATATCCTGTTATTCGGACGAATATTGGTGTACTTACATTCCCATGCACATCTTTTACTTTAAGATATATTGTTGTATTCTCACTATCCTCTGTAGTACTCAATTTAATTTCAGCCGATTCACTATCCATCCATCGGATATTCTCATTTTCAGTCTTAACACCCCATTGGTAAATTATTATATCACGACTATTAAGTATAAAATCAGCGTAACCTGCCTCTGTATCAATACAGTTTGCTTTTATTGTATAAAATCCCGGATCACGTTTCACATTTGCAAGTACAAACCGAGGAACTCCTACCGCTACTCTAGAAGATATAGTAGCATTACCAATCTGAGCTGTAACGTCAATAACCCCCTTACCAGTAACAGTTAATGCACCTGACGAACTGATTGTCGCAATGGATGGATTTGACGTGTTCCAAGTGACCGCTCCGCCTATTGGATTGATAATACTATATTGGGAACCGGTTTTTCCTAATTTTGGGCCACTAATTCCCATTTTTAGCTGAGCATAAAGCCATTCTGCCTCTTTTGGTACCAAATCGATATGGTCCCCAGATTTAGCGTCTCTTATCAAAACATTTCCACCAAATGGTGTATTTGCTGAAGTAGGTCTTGTTGTAAAAAGTGCGGCTGTCAATGGTGCAGTTCCTCCACCTACTGCTAAAGCACTAGAAGTAGGAACAAATGGTATACTTTCGGAGGTACTTACATCGTACGAATATCTCCCTAAAATTGGAACTTTAGGCACAAATGGCCCTTCAGTCCCAATGTCTAAGCTTGTCTTATATTGAGAGCTTGGGAAGATATCATAAGTCAGCCCACCGGGCATAAACTTTTCGTATGAAAAAATTGTTCGAGTAACAGGTACTGTCCAAAGAAATTTCTTGATAAATTTGAAATTTAAATTGGTTACTTTCGCGCCAGTTGCTGAGCCAGGAAAAACTTCTAAAGTACCTTTTATTGTACTTTTCCCTGGTACTAAAGATAAAGCACCAGCCCAAAAATCATTAAAAAAAGCACCAACTAAAACAGCAGAAATTCCACCTGTCAGTATATTTGCAACATCCAGTAAATCAGTTGAAGCAGTTGCATTTGCCGTAAGATATGAAGATGGAACTGTTTCCGGAGCATAGCTTCCATTAGCTAAAGCAATCATTCGAAAAGGCTTACTTGGATCACCTTGGGGGAAACCTAGCGTGTTCAATTCTTGCTGCCATAAATTATGATCAGTATTATTAATATTTCCACCAAAATCCACATAATTGACTAACATTTGCCTTGCAGCAGGTGAGTGAATTTGCTTAAGCATATACTCTAATGGTGTGCCTGTAGTCATCGAATAGACACTTCCTAGATTTAATTTATTTTCTAAAAAAGAGCCTATGCCATGCAAAGCGTAGAGAGAGCCAACTGGTATATTAGCTCCTAAATGAGGGGAATCGTGACTTACATAGATTGAAGTCTGGTGAGGTTGTGCCTGATTTTCCATCGTTTTTAATGCATACCGAGCTACTAACCCTCCCATACTTGACCCCATAACCACATTTCCAGAGGTACTACCGGATAATTGTTTTTGACTATTGACCCATTGAATGACTTGCTTTAGCGTATTAGCATTTGACTGAATATATTGTTCGCTATTTGCCCAGTCAACATAAATTAAATCATAATCAAGTAATATCTTTTTGCCGAAATCATCCTTATACAATGAGTTGTATACTTTTTCCGCTGTCTGAAATCCATAGGGGTTTCCAATTAGGGGATCAAACCCTTCTACAATTATCAAAGGATCTCTTATTGCACCATTTCTAGTTTTCACAAAAACCCTAGCAGTTGTACTTACACCTTTATAGGCTGCTCCTGTAAAGCTCTGTCTTGGTGTGGTCAAATCTGGGTCTGAAAAAGTCCGCATAGCCATTGCGGAATTTACCTGAATAGCAGTGTGCGAAACGAGTTGCTGACCATTCGTCAAGGTTAGACGCATTTTAATTTCCTTTCTACCTCCTGACGTAAATGAAGCTGCAACAGTTCCTCCCACGGTTATTACTTTATAGCCGGTTCCATAATCTATTTCAATTTTATTATATGAAAGATTAGAAAACCATGTAGTACTGTTAAGCTTGAACGTCACAGAACTTGTTTTAAAAATACTATCTTGAGGAGCGAAACCAATAACATATTTAGTACCATACGGATTTCTCCAGACTCCATTGACAGTTTTATCAGAGACCTTTCCGTTGGAATAATTTATTAGTTGATCAGAGATAGCATTTTCCTTTATAAAGGAATATTGAAACGCCATTCCGCCCAATGAAACAATACTATTTGAGCCAGTGCTGTACTGAGTGGCGAGTATCTGACTAACATCTCCGAATGGTTTTGTTCCAACCGCAGCTGATCTAATTGTACGTAGTAAATAACTGTAAATTTCCTTATCAACGTAATTCTTATCATTCAGATCAGAGCCAGTAAATTTATCAAGATCAGTAAGATCGAAGGCAAAGTCTCTTAATAAACCATTAGGAACTTTAGCTTTATCTAAAGTTGAGAACATGTTGTTTAGGTAATTTCTTACCTCTGCATTTTCTTCAACCCCTTGAGCGAAAATAGGACGCACGTTGAAAATCAACGCAAGCAAAAAAGCTAGGATTTTGATCAAATTTCTCTTCATGTTGTTTCGTATTTGGCTAAACTTCTGAAAAGCTATATCATATTTATCAAATAAATAAATAATCTCGACCAACTCAATTTTGACCCATACGAAATACCCTATCTACACGATGTTATATTTTATGTTCATTAATTAAGGTTATAAAATGGCATTATTCTACATTAAATAAAAAACCACCATTAAATAAACTAATGGTGGTTTACCTAAAACCCTAACTATGAAATTTAATTTTGGGAAGTCCTATTCCGAAAACGGAGTTAGTTTAACAGAAATAGGACGTCCAAGTTGACTTTTTGAAATCTCCTTTCCATTCACCAATAATTGTGAATAACCTTTATAGGAATCAGTGCTTTCTATTTTTAATTTTATTGAAACTTCCAAGTATCCCTTTACCACTAATATACTTTCAGCATAACCGTCACTTTGAGGTGTAAGATTTCCAAAGACTTTTAATATTTTCTGCTTAGGCACTTCCCAATCGATAATTTGCATATTTTTGGGGATATCAAGATTAGAATGGTTTTGAATTTCCCGATTGCCTGATTTATCAACATAATATAAATCCAGATCATTGAGCCCTTTTGCCCCTTCGTTTAACTCAAAAATATTGTTACTATCTTCGTTAGTCAAGTTTAATAATACTTGGCTCTCAACATTCATACAACATTTTTCCTCCTTCTTTTCACAAGAAAATAAAGTAAATAGTATCAATAGTAATCCTAATTTGTACATATTGTCGTTATTTTTTAATTGAATAAACCATACCTCTTTTATATTGGAAATTATAACCTCCGCCTGCATCAGCACTAGCGAACCCAAACCATCCATTGTTTGAACCTCCCCAACCCCAGTTCATATGAAAGTACAGGAAGGAAGCACCACCTGTCCATGTACCATCAGGATTTTGCTCACCACAGCTTGTACCACCACGAACACCATCTGCTACCCAGACATGGCCTCCTTTAAATGTATGAAAAATAAATCCACTTTTATCCTTATATCCACTTAAGATTACTGGACGATTGGCTTGAATTTCACTTTTTACGGTATTATAATTAAAGTCAGTTGCTGTCACTGTGACTGAATAGCCGAAAGTATTTTCTAAGGCGTATGGAATATCATTTAGATTAGAAGCAGCACCTGTGCCATCACAATCCGGTTGTGAATCTACAGAATTGGCTACGTCTCTCATTAACTTAGAGATTTCATTAGCTCCTGATGAAACATCTAAATAACTTGAAACTGCATTTGGCATAATACTATAATTATATGAAGCAGGATATTGATGATATCTCATCACCTGGGACATTGCTGTAGCTACACAGCCTGTATACGCTTTTCCATTACAAGAGTAAGGGGTACAAGACATATCAGGCATTAAATTGTTATAGCCGCCAGATTGATTCCAAGTTGTCTGCAAAAGTGGACCTTTTTCAAATCCCGTTGGTTCACATCCTCCTGCCGGAGGGAAAAATCCAGCGACTTTTTCAATAGATGCTCTTTTTACATTAACTGTTGGAACTTCCCCTCCTAAAAGCTTGACATAATTCCCCTTTTTCAAAAGGTTTTCTCCATTCACATTTTCTCTTGTGCCTGATTTTAACTCTTCTATCTGAAGTTTATTTTCATATAACCATGCTTCCGTTGCGGCTGGTATAGTATCGGAGGGAAAGTTTGTCTCATCGGAATATGCTAATACCGGATTAGCCCGACGATCTGCAGCCAAAATGATAAATCCCCCCTTCCCGTAATTAAAAACACGCATTAATGGCGTCCCATTTTCCGATAGAATTTCCTTTTTTAAAGTGGCATTGGTATTTCCAATCTTGGATTTAGTAGACGCCTTTTTATTAACATCTCCTAAAATAAAATAATGCAGAGAATCTGCGACTTTAATACTTTTACCCAATGGTATGTAATACTCGTCCCTGTTTAATGCATCAGCTTCGATTCCTTGATTCTTACATGAGACTAGGAAAAGACCGCCCAAAAATAAAATAAATAGCTTCTTCATTTAGAATGATAAAAGTTAATATTGGCCAAAAGTATTTATATCAGAGAGTATTTAGAAAAAATCTCGACGAACTGTATTTTGACCTAGATAAAATGCATTATAAGCTAGATAACCCAACTATTGGATAATTCAAATCCGATTTTACCACCGATGATAAGTGAAATAGGGCCGATATAAGATCAAAGAGATTATAACAGCTAAACCAAAAATTCAATGAGATGATACAATATCACCGCATGCAAAAATAAAATTAGAGCCAGTGGTCACATATAACAACAAAGACGTCTTCTCCAGCCCCTTTCCGAGAGATTCTATTTACATGCAAATCACTCCTAAATGAATATTATGCTATTGGATATAAAATTCAATTTATATAAGTTTGGCAATAACAAGTATACTAGATAGCTGATCTTCATGAAATTCATTTTTTTTATCTGTTCATTATTAATGTCACAGGCTGCCTTCGGACAGAAAACAAGCGTTATCAACAATGAGTCAACTGTTTTTACACTTGAAACTCCAAACAGTAAAATTGATTTTTTAGTCATTGATCCAGCTCCAAAAAGCAAAAAGCCTCTATTTTTGTTTTGTCAGGGCTCCTTGCCCATACCACTATACTTTAATTATAAAAAAGAAGGTTTAAGTCTTTTTGGGGGTGGACTAACCAACTTTAACTACCAGGATATAATTAAGTCGTACCATCTCGTCGTTATTTCCATGCCAGAGACCCCTGTTATTGTGGACGAATCGCAGCTTAATGATTCCTATTGGTATTATGGCGACTCTAAAGATAAAAATATCCCTAGTAGAGCTTATCAAGAAGCAGATTATCTAGATAATTATGTGAATCGAGCAGTTTCCGTATTAGATTACCTGAGCAAACAACCTTGGGTAGATAATTCGCAATTAACAGTATTTGGACACTCCCAAGGAGGACATGTAGCCGCCAAACTAGCCAATAAATATAAAAAAGTCAGCAAACTGGGTTTATCAGGGACAAATTTGTTTGGGCGGATAGACCAAGATATACGGCAAGCAAAGCGCGATGTCCAAAAAGGAAAAATTACCTGGCAACAAGCCTCTCAAAAAATTGAACAAACCTATGCGTTTTATAAAGATGCCAACAACCCGGAGAAATTAAAAAACAATCCCAATTTGCGCTCCTGGAAGTCATTTTCACAACCTGCTATTGATGAGCTATTGGGATTTGACTACCCAATCTATCTGGTCTCCGGCACAGAAGACATTGTAGCTGAATTAAATGATCTAGCACCACTATATTTTATAAGAAATCACAAAAACAACCTGACGATAAAAAGATATTACAATCTAGAGCATAATTATTTTGAAGTTCAGAATGATGGTAGGCCCGATTACAAAAAACCACATTGGAAGGACGTCATGACAGACTTTCTAGCTTGGACATTAGAGCAAAAAACAACAGCGAACAGCAATTAAACAATAAAATCCATGAATCAATTAAAATTTCGCAACGCCGAACAACAAGATTTACCTTACATCGTAGAGATATACAATTCAACAATTGCCTCTCGTATGGTCACAGCAGATACCGAACCTGTATCTGTTGCGAGTAGACAAAAATGGTTTGACGAACACAGCGCTTTGAAAAGACCTTTATGGATGGTGGAAGATGAAAATAATCAACTCCTTGGCTGGGTCAGTTTCCAATCGTTCTATGGTCGTCCGGCTTATGATGCCACAGTAGAAATCAGTATCTATTTGAATGAACAACAGCGAGGCCGAGGATTGGGTAAACAGATTCTACAATATTGCATGGACAAAGCACCGGATTTCGGCGTACACACCTTGCTGGGATTTATCTTCGCGCACAATCTTGCCAGCATAGCGTTGTTTGAGAAAATGGGATTCGAGGAATGGGCTAATTTACCCAATATTGCAACGCTCGATCAGGAAGAGCGAAGCCTAAAGATCCTGGGAATAAGGATTAAATAGACAATGTCCTACAATTACAAGCCATTACTTAAAATAAATGGTTAACTTAAAGCTTAAACAACATAAGATTTATAATCCTGTCATATGAAACGCTTAATCCAAATCTCTCTGCTGGCGATCGCTCAACTATTCTTCCTTTCCAGCTCTCTGTTGGCCCAAAATCCTGAACGGACAAAAACTGTCACAATCGCAAGCGACTCGACGTATACCAAAATCATACAAGCACTTCAAGATGGCGGGTATTTTATTTCACAATTGGATCGATCCTCTGGATTCGTTCAGACCAGTGCTTACTTTGAAAACAAGAAGCTGCTTAGCAATAAAGAAGGTGAAAAAATAATTACAAATTTTTTGATAACCCCGTTAAAAGGGGGCAGTTCAAAGATAGTCCTCAATATATTTCTAATAGAACGTCGTAGGGGAGGTAGTTATGAATCACCAAATTATTATGATCTGGATAAGGGAATTATTCGAGATAATAGATTTTACCAGCAGATATGGGACAAAATATTACCAATTCTATAATATACCAAACTAAAATTAGGCCCTCTGAACCTAGTTCTGCAGGGCCAATGGTGTTAAAAGATTAAATCGAAATCGTCAGCAATGGAATATCCAACCCCGATGCCATCATACGAGTCTTACTTCGATGGGTCAATGAACTCCAAAAACCATACTTATAGGGAATCATAATCAGCAGATCTGTATTGCTTTCTTTAACTTCGTCACGAATGGCTTTTACAACCTCATTGGAGGTTACATTTTTGTAGTAATAACTTACAATTCCCATCACATCGTTGATGGCCTCCCGTGTTTCTCTTCCTTTTTCTTCATTTAGCCGCTCAACGGTCTTACGAATATTGAGTACCTCCAATACTGCCCCAAAATCACTCGCAAAATCCTTCACTTTTTCTAAAATTTCTTTTTGCACACCACGAACGACATCACAGGCAAAAAGAATATGCTGAAGACCCGTAAATTTTGCGCCAAGCGGAATAGAAAGGATCGGTATTTTTAATTTACTAATAGCTGCAGTTGTCGTATTACCAAGCATATCCTGATCAAAAGAACGTTTAGCCATACCCATCACTAACAAATCGGCCCCTGTCTCTTCGATACATTTGGTCATTTGATCGTAAAATAGACCTGCAGCTAGATATGGAATAGCCACAACACCGCTCTCAGCAGTAATAGCATCAGCCTTATGTTGTAGAATCTTGCTTTGATGTTCAACTATTTTAAACATAGAATCGGGAGAAAGCCGAGCGTTCATCGCATGAATTGAAGGATTTTGAAGGGAAAATAAAACGAGTTCATACTCTTTTCCAGCAAATACTTCCATAATAAATTTTAAGGCATGCTCTGCCTCCTCCGCATAATCTGTAGCAACAATAATCCGCTTCATATCATCCAATTTTAAATGAAAAAAAATCCTTTTTTATTATCCTCAAGTTACCGAAAAATAA
The DNA here is from genome assembly GCF_030818895.1 of Sphingobacterium zeae. NCBI lineage: Bacteria > Pseudomonadati > Bacteroidota > Sphingobacteriia > Sphingobacteriales > Sphingobacteriaceae > Sphingobacterium > Sphingobacterium zeae. Next base: position 1,474,234 of record NZ_JAUTBA010000001.1, on the reverse strand, counting down.
TAAATCTATCAAACGGATCATTGTCGAAACAGCGTCACTTTTCTCCCGACACTCCTTATTTTAAATAGCTTGCTTTAACAAAAGGGGCTTTTTTCAAATAATCAATACTTTGCTGTAGACCAGTGTAAATATCATTACGAGTTTCTTCCAACTCAACAAAGATATATTGTAATCCCGCCGCTTTTGAATTGTTAAAAATCGCATCAAACCCTACCATACCGCTCTGACCAATTTCACGGTGATCTTTGATATGTAATGCTTTAAATCTACCCGCATATTTATTGAAATAATCCACAGGACTAGCCTGTCCCATTACTGCCCAATATACGTCCATTTCGAAAAAAACATTCTCAGGATTTGTGTGCTCGATCATATAATCATACATCACTTTATCTTCCACTTTTTTGAATTCATGTGAGTGGTTGTGATATCCGTATACGATTCCCTGCTGGCGGCATTTGGCGCCCACCGCATCCAGATAACGACACTGTGTTTCCAGATCTTTAAGTGTTTTAGGAACCTCCATCCAAGGCGTAACAATGTATTTCATTCCCGCAGCTTTGTGCGTAGCGATACACTCATCCCACCATTTTAAAGATTCCGTAAAGTCTCCAGAGGATAGCTCCTTTTCTGACAAAGTCTTCGTTGCATGTGATGAAATTACCTTCATTCCCGCCTTTTCCACTTTTGCTTTGAACTCCTGTGGACTCAAATTATATAATTTGCCATCCTTGTATCCCGCAGCTTCCACTCCTGTATAGCCTAATGCAGCGATTTTTTGCAGAATCTGGTCGAAATTTGGGTTCTTCCCGATTTCTTCACGTACAGAATATAGCTGTAGACCGATTTCCTTTTTTGCAGCTTTTTGTTGCGCAAATGTTGGAGTAATCGCCAACATCATACATCCAGCTACCAATGTTCCGATAAGAGTTCTTCTTTTCATTTAGTGCTCAATTATTTTTTTATAGACTACATTAAACACACAATCATCTGTAAACGCAGTGCTCAGAGATTAACTAGGGTGTTGCGTTCAATGTACCTGCAATGTATGTAAATACTGGAAAAAACACAATGTTTTAACGCCTTTATTTATTTTAAATGCAAAATAGCCTCTTATAAAGAAGTTATTATTCAATTAAAATTATAAGCCAACCCCAACGATTTATCGATCAGCACTGTTCTAGTTATGTAAATTAACATTTTTAATTATGGAAAATAAGTATAATTCGCCCGAACATAGCGACCACAAGCAGGAGGAGAAACTACCCGAAGTGGCCGTCGAAGAAAAGGATGATTTACCAGCGGGCAGAAACATCAAGCGCACGCTTATTATCGCAGTATGCCTATTGATCGTATTTTATATCATATATTATTTCATGAGTGGAAAATAATAAACAACTTCCACTAATAGACAACTTCCACAGCTTCGACAGAATTTGACGGATTCCTTGAAACTGAAGCTGGGAAATTGTTTTTTATCAGGCACGGTAGATAACCAGTTGGCTGGACCAACTGCTGCTATCATGATTAAATCCTAGAAAACTATCATAAAATAAATTCTACACAACGTATACACAGTAAACGATGCCAGTAAATTGATAATTTCACTTATAGGATTAGTTTTTCATATCCCCTAGTGATAAGGTAACAATGTACCACACTAGCTAACATAGGGTTGGTGATGTAGGGTGCGTTTAAATCCCTTCTTTCCTATAAAAGGCCGTTATAACAAACATAAGATTAAAATAAATCAAATACAAATTTTTGATCAAAATAATAAACCATATTTTGCGCAAATTGTCATTCAATTCGTTATATGACGGACGAAGACAAACAATTACTTGAAAAAATTGGGTTAAGCTTTAGAGCAAAACGAAATGATTTATATTACTCATTGCGCGATCTATCCCATATAACAGGCATTTCCACAGGAACACTTAACGGTATTGAAAAGGGTAAAGACCTCACGTTCACAAATTTTTTAACCCTATGCCGCAGTCTCGAAATTCAGCCAGCACTCTTTTTCCAGCATGACATTGTATTCAAATCGCCATATTCGCTACCTCCAGAGGCGCGAGAGCGAATTACACTGAGCAAAAAATTAGATAATCTGGTCTATCATTCCGATTTTTTTAACACCGAAAGACGTGTTTCTGATGTATTGATTCAGTTGGGAGTTGATAAGAGCGAGAGTAACAAGTTTTCCGTCTACTTATCAAACTATTGCGAAGAGGGAACCCTTGTTTACCGACAACATGGAAATTTTAAAACCTACCGTAAAAAAAATTAGAGAAAAGCGCTAAACTTCTTTTTTGGAAAGTTCACGAAAACGGTTTGCCCTTCTAAATGTTCCCAAATCATTAAAACGAACACCATACCGACGTAAGATATCCTGAGCTGCCTTACGACCAATATGCCGTACGTAAAAGGTTTCGTTAACCACAAAATGATGAATGCTGTGGGTCCAGCCGAAAAAGAAACAGAACAATTGCATCGGAAAAGTCCACCAAACTGTCAGCACCTGTGTCTGCTCCAAGACATTTCCTGCTTCAACATCACCAAAGTAATGCATATTTGATGTAATAAAATGTAAGCAAAATTGACGTAATAAGTTTGGTAAAAGAATAACATAAATTAACCCATCAAAACTTATTAACATGTTATCAACATACTGTGGAAAACTCAAATCTAACTCGAATGATGCATTAAGCCAATCCATTAGCAAGTCTGCGAAATAGAAATATAATACGACATGTGCAAAAATCGTCACCGGAACAATGCTCAAAAACATAATTCGTTTTAGTTTAGAAGAAGTTTCTAATTTTAGATTTCCATTTACGACTTCCTTATCCATATCGCTAAACATTCGGTGAAGGCGAAAAAGCCCTCCTAATACAATATCCGGAGTTGTCAACAGACGCTTTAGAGACCAACGTTCTCCATTTGTCACACTACGCTCCTCAACATCGTGCAACGTACCCGAAAACTTATGGTGATGATGATGTAGGGTTCTACGAATCCAAGGATTGACAGTCAATGGCCTTAAAATCCATACACTAAAAAGCATAAAATGATGAATACCTCTCTGTTTTTTAAAATAGAGCCAATGAATTAGATCGTGCTCAATTTCGTGCAACACGCCCATAAAAAATGCGTTGCTAATTATCATTAACCATGTCGGCACAACTGCGCGATACCAACCGATCGATACAAACAGAACCGCTAGGATTGCGATTGCAAATATGCACATCCCAATGCTGTTCTGACGTTTTAATATGGGGTATATTTCTTTAAGCTGCTGATAGGACTGATTTATTTCTTTCCTGATCTGGCTCGACTTTTCGTGATGTGTCAATTCGATATGATTTTTTTGATAAAAATAGGGATTTTTCGGTGTACTTCCCCTATACTAAGCCTTATGAATGCTTCCACAAAAAACTTCCGCAAAAAATATTTCTACACGCTGTAACAAAATGAGCTGATAGGCTACTAATAAATTAAAATCAACATATAAACATACACAATCATGGAAAAGAAATCAATTTATAACTGGAAAAATAATTTATTCGGAACAAAGTCTATCCTCTATTGCAATGATGCTGTGATCGGTAGCCTCGAATCTATTGATTGGAACTTAGATGCGCATGTTTCTATCCATAAAGACAAGTATCGCTTCATAAATAAAGGGCTTTTCAATCCATTCACAGAGATTCGAAATCAAAATAACGAGCTGATAGGTGATATTGAATACAATTCCTGGAAGAGTAAAGCTACCATTAGCCTGATCAATAAAAAATACACATGGAGCCCTAAAAATAGGTGGATGACCGCATGGCAAATTGAAGATGAGCTAGGAGAAGTTGTAGAAATCAAGTCCTCTTCGCTATCTAATGGCGGCAAAATAGAGAGCTGCGAAAACAGTGAATTGATCTTATCTATAAGTTTATATCTACAAAAGCGTACTACATTGATGTTTTCTATGGTCGCCTTAATTCCACTATTGATCTTAATACTCGTTTAACGTAGCAGCCAACTGCTAATACATATCAATTGAAGCAGATCTTTCATCGGGTCTGCTTTTTTGTGCAATCTGAGCAGTATAAACTACAGCACGCATTTATACGAATCTATATCCGTAACGGCAAGCGCATACCTTGCCGAACACTCTAGTATTCTTCAGACCAGAACGCTTCTAAAGTACTTAACTACTGAAAGGATCTGTCTTTTTCTCTGTTTTTACAATTTTAATCAGATGCTCCAGCGCATTTTTCAGACGCTTGGCGTCATCTTCAGTTTGGATAGCCCATAAAATTTCATCCGTGCTTGGCGACGACTTGAATCGGATTTGATAACCTGATTTTACCCTGGCAATGACAAGTACATCTGATTTCGCAATATCACTTCGAAAATGCTGGCCACTGGAAAGAAAGACTGTCAGCACTTTCCCGTCTACAGTCACCGTATCGACTTTTGTGTCCTTATAATGATAAGCAACTTTATACAGCTTGTTAATATAGGCCATTGTCTGCTGTTTATTCAAACCCGCATTTTGGGCTATCGTAGGTATAACGATACCAATTGCCAAAAGAAAGCACAAGAAGAAATTTTTCATTTATCTATTATTTTTTATTCTCGCATATTTACCTCACCATTGACAGCTAGGCCGATTCCTTTACAAGTGATCTCTATTTACCAAAACAACCCACCCCATTCACCACCTGAGCAGAATAGCCTGTAGCACCACTCGCAGGAGCAAAATACGTTCCTTTTATTTATGGCTTAAAAATATATTTTATTTACTTTTTTATCTATGACCCTCAAAACTAAACTATTTTCAGCGGCAGCCTTTCGGTTGTCACTGCTAAAAAATAGTTTTATATATGCTCTTCCTATTTATTCCTTCGATCTCGATAAGTCTCGCGCATTTTCAGCCATACGGATAAATTCAGCACGATAACCTTCCTCGTCTTTTCCTTTGGAAGCTTTTGCACGCACGATCAGCTGGTCAAAATTGGCCTTTTGCTTAAAATCAGAATCACGAAGTAGTAAACCAAGTTCCGCTACCGCTGTTGCAAAACGTAAATCTTCACTCACATTATTCAACTCCGTTACGGCTGTTCCTACCACCTTTTGCTGCAACTTACTTTTCTGCCCTTCAGGCTCCTTGTACCGAAATTTAACTGTTGCCAGTTCAGCATTTCTCCGTCCAGTTGCCGGATTTGCATGCTGCTGATATTTTAAGGGATCTACCGTTCCAACCATTCCCGACTCAACACCGATAGGTACAATTTCATACAAGGCTGTCACCACATGGCCTACGCCCATATCACCGCCCATCTTTTGATCATTATTGAAATCCTCGGCCTCCAGCATACGATTTTCGTATCCTACCAAACGATAGGCTTGCACATAACTTGGATTAAATTCGACCTGAATCTTTACATCTTTAGCAACAGTAAACAACGTTCCCCCAAATTCGGTCACCATCGCCTTTCGCGCTTCCGAAATATTATCGATATAAGCGTAATTTCCATGACCTTTGTCCGCAAGGATTTCCATCTTACTGTCCTTAAGATTCCCCATGCCATAACCGAGTACCGTAAGGAAAATGGCTGATTTACTTTCTTTCGCAATCAATTCCTCCATCGATTCGTCACTGTGCTCTCCAACATTGAAATCACCGTCACTCGCCAAAATAATTCGGTTGTTTCCACCTTTGATATATTGTTGCTTGGCAATTTCGTAAGCCTTCTTAATTCCCGCTGCACCAGCGGTACTCCCGCCTGCTTCCAGCTCTTCAATAGCCGATTTTATTTTCATCTTTTCGTCGCCAGGCGTACTTTCCAATTTTACCCCTGCCGATCCGGCATAAGTCACAATAGCCACATGGTCTATGTCACGAAGCTGATCAACCAACATCTTCATCGAAGCTTTTACTAAAGGCAGACGCCCCGGCCCCATCATCGATCCAGAAACATCAATCAAAAACACCAGATTAGAAGGTTTAAGCTTTGCCGTGGGCATATCTTTCGCTTTTAACGTTACGCGCATAAGTTGATGCGCAGTATTCCAGGGTGCCTTCGTCAATTCAGTGACAATATTTACAGGCTCACCAGAGTTAGGTCCAGCCACCTTATACTGAAAATAATTGATCATCTCTTCAACGCGTACCGCATCTTTATCAGGCAAACTTCCCGAATTGATAAAACGACGTACATTACTATAAGAGGCGACATCAACATCCGCCGCAAACGTTGATAAAGGTTCTTTAAGCGGATTGATAAACTTATTTTCCTTTACCTTCCGATAAGATTCCTGGTTTTGATTAGGCATGTATGCCGTGCCTCTGATATACAAACTTGACACTTGTCCAGAAAAAGCTGAATTAAAATGCATCATCGGTGCCGTCTGGCGCTTCACTTTGCGCTCATATCCGGTCACCACAACTTCGTCCAGTGTATTGTTCTGCTGCACCAAAGCCACATCAACCTTTGACCGATGGTTGACCGCGATCCGTTGCCCGACATATCCGATATAACTAAAAATCAAGGTATTTTTACCATCTTGGACCTGGATGCGATAATTTCCTTTATCATCAGTCAGACGCTGCTCTTTGGTTACGGCATTGCTTACCTGCACCCCGGCAAGAGCAATTCCCGTATATGCATCGACCACCTTACCGCTAACTTCATATCCCTGCTTGGCGTATCCACCGAAGGATAGCAACAAGCCTATCACAAATAGTATTGTTCTCATAACATTATTTTTTTGCCAAGGGATGCACGAAATATTAAATTTCCATAAACCAGAAAAAAAAAATACTTTTAGACTATATAATGTCCGCATTCAAGTCGTCAAAAATAGATACACCACAAGACCACGAGCTCTTGTTGCGCTATCAGGAGTCTATGGATCTCCAGGTATTGGGCGATCTATACCAGCGACATACCGAAATGGTATATTATGTTTGCTTAAGGTATCTCCTAGACTCCGAATTGAGCAAAGATGCGGTCATGAATATCTTTGAGGAATTAATATATAAAGTCAACAAGCAAGAAATCAAAGATTTTCCAAGATGGCTCTATGTATTAAGCAAAAATCATTGTCTGATGTATTTGAGGTCTCAAAAAAACAAATCTCAGATTTCTTTGGATGAATTTGTGAAATTTCCGGGAGACGTGCATCAGTATGAACAATATGATGAAAAAGAAGAACAGTTAACGGCCATGGAAGACTGCCTGGGCAAATTGCCAGAAAAACAGCAACAGTCGGTCAGACTTTTCTTTTTAGAGGAAAAATGTTACAAAGAGATCAGTGAATCTACCGGTTATAGCTTGAACGAAGTAAAGAGTTATATCCAAAATGGAAAACGGAATTTAAAAAATTGCATGGAGGCTTGGAATGAGCAACAGTAATTACGACATAGCATACTTAAAGAAATACGTCAACGGTGAACTATCTCCAACGGAGATGTACGCTCTTGAACGTGAGGCACAGCGTGACCCCATGTTGGCGGATATGCTGATGGGTATAGAGATGGATCAAAATAAAACCGTAATTGCAGCAATCAATCAGCAGATTAGCCAACGTGCAAAAAGGGATAAGGCTGCTAAAATTAAAATATTCGACTGGAAAAGGCTAGCCATCGCCGCCTCTACAGTAATTGTTTTGGGAGTAGGTCTTGTACTTTTCTGGCAGCAGGAAAAAAATAGATCTGAGTCAAAACGTACTGCCGACGTAAACGTTACCCAGGATAAGCCAAAAACAGCGGTTATAGAAGAAGACACTACCACGGGCACGGATGACATCAAGTCAAATATCGAACCGCAAGATCGCTCGCCACAATTAGCAGATAACAAAAGTCCCCGTTTTCGTGAACAACATCCACAAGAGGAGGTCGCGATTTTATCGCGCGAACCCTCCCTACGTGTAAAATCACTGGAAGAAATGGAAGGACGTCTTAATAGCGATCGTCCTGTATTTGGACTAAGACCACAAGACAGTGCGACCGTGATTGGCTATACACCGATGGCAATGAAAAAAGAGTCCTCTCAAACGATGATGCGGGGAAGCTCGACTTTCAATAATACACTTGCTGGCAAAGCTGCGGGGATTTCGTCAGTACAACAAGGAGGTATACCCCTTCAACTTACCGTTCGCGACAAAGAAACGGGCTTACCTCTTTCAGGAGTTACCATCATTCAACCCAATAGTAAATTGGCGACCAACACTGACGCGCAGGGACAGGCGACCATCCAACCAAGCTCGGTGGATTCACTCGTCGACATCGTGGCCCTAGGTTACAATACCGTCGCAGTGAATATGCGTCGCAGTAAAAATACAACCATCAGATTGCAGCCCTCCAGCAACTCACTGGATGAAGTTATCGTCACCACGATGTCTTCACGCAAATCAAAAAGTGCTGAACCGGTATGGGGCTGGAGATCATTCAACAATTATATCAAGAAAAAAACAGCCAAAAGCCGTTATGAAGGCACCGTACGCATAAGCTTCTATATTGATAAGGGCGGATCTCCAACAAATATCAGTATTCTACAAAGTGTAAACGATTACCTGGATGCCAAAGCCAAGGAAATTATACTTTCAGGTCCCAAATGGAAAGGAGAAGATTATCGATATGTTACATTAACCTTAGAATTCACGCTGTAGATACGTACAGCATATTTCCTAAACATAAAAGCAGACTAAACTTTTCAAAGCATTAATTTTTACACCAAATTAATACACAAAGTGATTTTGATTTAAAATTATTTCCTACTTTAGCGCTATAATTATTAACCATACAGTCATTTTTTATGAAAAGTTTTTTAACTGGCCTGCTCGTGCTTAGCTATTTATACGTACAAGCGCAAGATTTTTCATTCGGTAAAATAAAAAAGGAAGATTTTGCCATAAATATGGACAAAATAGACACGGCTGCAAATGCCTTTGTCTTACGTGAATATGGCTCAGCTGAAGTCAACTACAACAAGAATAAAGGTCTAATTGTGGAGTTTTTCAAACATGTACGCATTAAAATCTTAAATAAAGAAGCCTACAATTATGCAAACTTCAGCATTCCATTATACAAAAGCGGAAATGAACGGGAAGTTCTTATGGACATCAAGGGGGCATCCTATCATCTTGTCGGTGACAAAATTGTAGAAACAGAGATGACCAAAGCAAATATATTTTACGAAAACTCTTCAGAAAACTATGCAGTAACGAAAGCAGCTATTCCACAGGTTCAAGAAGGTACAATTATTGAATACCGCTATCGCACGGAGTCTCCATTTATCTTTAACCTAAATTCTTGGGAATTTCAGGAAGACCTTCCGAAACTTTATAGTCAATACGTTACGCGCATTCCCGAAATTTGCCATTATAAAGCCAATCTAAAAGGAGGGCTGGCCGTCAGTAACAGAAAAGTAGAAAATTACAATACAGGTCTATATTCTGAAGTCGGAGAAATCTTAGGAAGTAAAACCATCTATACCATGGAAAATATTCCAGCTTTCCATGCCGAAGATTATATGACTTCTTCCAAAAACTTTAGATCAATTATTTTCTTCGAACTCGGTCGATACAGTGTTCCAATGGGAACAACAAAAGACTTCTCGCTCACTTGGGAAAATGTCAGAGATAAACTGGTACAAAGTGAAAGCTTCGGTGGGCAGATTAAGCGAAAAGGTGCGTTGAAAGATTTTATCGACCCTATAGTACAAAACGCACAAGATGATCTCGAAAAAGCGGCGCGATTGTATTCCTATTTTCAAAAACAAATAAAATGGAACAATCAACATTCAATTTATGCAAAAAACATTAAAGAAGCCATTGAAAAAAGAACAGGCAATAGTGCAGATATCAACCTCGGACTTGTCAATGCTTTACGCTACGCGAAACTAGAGGCCACCCCTGTGATCTTATCTACGCGCGACAATGGATATGCCGGACTTTATGCACCCGCAATATCCGAGTTCAACCATGTGATTGCACAAGTAAAAATAGGTGAAAGTTACTATCTGCTGGACGCCACCTCTCCCTATGAAATGTTTGGAAATATTCCGATGAAATGTGTCAACTACCAGGGAAGATCGATTCCCCTTGAAGGTGAATCCGCCTGGGTAAAACTCGATGCAAATCTTCCGTCCACTTACAGTAACTTTTTCTACGGCGAACTATCTGAAAATGGTGAATTAAAAGGAAAATGGATAACATCACGGAATGGTTATGGTGCGTCCAAAATGCGAGAGCGTCTTCAAGGAAGCAATTCGGAAGAAGAATTTTATGAAAAAATAGACGAAGAAAATAATCGCATCAAAATCAACAGTTTTAAAGTATCTAACCGGGAATCACTTGATAAACCATTAACTGAGGAGTTTGAAATTGAGATTAAAAATTTTGCAACCTTGCAAAATGATCAGCTTCTATTCAATCCTTATATTGATACCAAAATGTCTAAAAATCCTTTCAATCTAACAGAGAGAAATTACCCAATTGACTTTGGTTCCTTAATTCAAGAAGAGAGTTATATGGAAATAAAACTGCCAAAAGGCTATTCCTACTCCATGGCAGATAAGTTAAAAAACATCAGTATGGCTCTTCCAGAACGCGCCGCAAGATATATCTTCAAAATCAACAATACGGCCGCCGATGTTTTAGTGATCGAATCTGCTACCCAATTAAATAAACCCTTGTTTATGCCCGAAGAATACTTTGATTTAAAAGAGTTTTTCAGCAGAATTATCCAAGCAGAAAAATTGGATGTCGTACTCAAAAAAATATAATAACCCTTAACAAAAACTTCATTTTATATTGATGATAAGCTTAAATAAGAATGATAAATTTGAATATCAAAAAAAAATAAAATGATTAAAGATTCAGATTTATTCGAACTAGAGCATACCTTCCTCGGAGAAGGTTTCGAATTGGATGGTGATGATATTATCACCGATGAAGACTAGGTCTTCACTTTTTAAGCAAGTATTATTCCCCTTATATAATCTCAAAGCCCAGACATTCTTTGCTGGGCTTTTTCTTTGCATCCTAAAAATGACTATCCGAATGAGCCAACGCGAATTTCGTGTTACAAAAGCAATCATTGGCTGCACACATGTTTTGTAAATTTCATGAGTTAATGTCCATCAAGTCCCCATAGGCCGACCTCAACAAATAAATTGCTTCCGACATACGCTGCTCGTCTAAATGAGCAAAACCCAATCGTAACGCACTAACCATCCTATTTTGATATAGACAACTGCTCGGGATCAATAACCCTTTGTCTCGTGCCTTTTCCTGCAAAACAGTCAATGAAAAAATAGGTTTGAACTGTACCCAAAAAGCCAGTCCAGCCTTCGGAACTGTGAAAGTAACCTCATCTTCAAAATAACGCCGCAACAACACCCCAAACAACTCTTTGCGCTCTGCAATTGTTTTCTGAAATTTGCGCTGATAACGAAAGATATCACCCTGATGAATAATTTCACCCAATGTTTTCTCAATCATAAAATTCGGTTTCCCAAAGATGTTCAGGTATTTTTTACCCTCCTCTAGCAGATCCTGAGGTGCGATCAAAAAATTCATTTGGAAGCCGGGGGCAAAGAAACTTCCGAAAGCACCAGTATAAATCACCCGGTTGCCTGCATTTTTCCGAAAAAGCGATTCCCCTTTTGTTTTAAAAAACGACGATTCGAAATCTACATCATCCTCAATAATGATAAAATCGTACTGCTCGGCCAGTTGTAACAGTTGAATTTTCCGCTTTTCGGAAAGGTTAACCGTCGTTGGATACTGACATCTGGAGTTGAGATAAACACATCTGATCTCGCCGGGCTTAAATTGATCGCCGATCCTATCTACAATCATACCATCCGCATCCACCGGAACGGTTTTTAGTTTGGCTCCTGCTTGACTAAGTATCATATTGGGAAGAAAATAACTTAAATTCTCCACCAGCACAACATCGTCACGCCGAATTAATAACCGGGATAAAATGGAAAAGATTTGCTCACGGCTGGCAATTGGCAAGACGAAGTTGCGCGAAAGATGAAATCCCCTGGTCAAGTTCAAATAATAACTTAACTGATCCCTAAAAAACAGATTCCCCTCCGTAGTGGTCGGAAAGTCATCACTTTTTTTTCTGCGTTTAACCATTGATGCGTAAAAACGTACCAGTTCCTCAGCACTAATAATACTGTAATCTGGTGTGCCATCCGTAAAATAGTACTTCGCTGAAGCTTCCAATTTAGGCATATCCAATATCAGCTCCTTTCGGAAAGTATAAGGAGCAAACTTAGGTGGCTGCCTAAATGCACCAATGGTCGATGTCGAAGCGTCAATACGTTCGGGATTTTTCACAAAAGTACCTCGATTGGGTACAATGTTCACCCAGCCCTGCTCCTGCAATTCAGCCAGTGCGGCTACGATAGTCTTTCGGTGCACTTTCAATTCATCTGCAATCTTTCGGCTGCCAGGCAACAAATCTCCATCCTCCAAGAAATTTCGCTTAACGGCATTAATAAATTGATACACAATCTGTAGATAGACGGCGTCATCCTTGCGACGGTCAATCTTAATAATGGAATGAAAAGCTATACCAACCGGACTACTCATTATGTTTATTACGGACGATCAAAGTTAAAATTTAATCTATAATCTTTGTAACCATGATAAAAAAACATCTTTAAATACGATGTCGAAACATTAGTTAGTGAGATAGACCCGATTTTATAACAAAACTTATGGATAACATGGAATCAAAACAAAAATGGACACAGGAAGAAGTTGTCGCCCTATACAACAAACCGTTGATGGAGCTTCTATATGAAGCTGCAACAACACATCGAAAATACCATGACCCAAATAAAGTGCAGGTATCCACATTGATTTCAATAAAAACAGGTGGATGTCCTGAAGACTGCGCTTACTGTCCACAAGCCGCACGTTATCATACACATGTAAAGGCAGAAAGCTTGATGAGCGTTGAACAGGTCAAACAGCAAGCCTTGGCTGCCAAAGCTCGTGGTAGTTCTCGGATCTGCATGGGAGCCGCCTGGCGCAATGTGAAGGATGGTCATGAGTTTGACCGTGTACTTGATATGGTTCGTACCTTAAACAAACTTGATATAGAAGTCTGCTGTACACTCGGAATGTTGACCGAAAACCAGGCACAACGTTTGTCTGAGGCTGGATTGTATGCCTACAATCACAACCTCGATTCATCTGCCGATTACTATCCGGAAATTATCTCCACCAGAAGTTACGATGATCGCCTGCAGACCATCGAAAATGTACGCAAAACAAATATCACAGTCTGTAGTGGAGGCATCATTGGAATGGGCGAAACGATTGCAGATCGTGCCAAAATGTTGATTACGCTTGCTTCACTTATCCCACAGCCCGAATCGGTGCCGATCAATGCGTTGGTGCCTGTCATGGGTACACCCATGGAGGCAATGGACACCGCATCCATCTGGGAGATGGTACGCATGGTTGCTACGGCGCGGATTTTATTGCCCAAAACCCAGGTCCGCCTATCGGCCGGACGAAACTATATGAGTAAGGAGGGACAAGCTTTATGCTTTTTCGCAGGAGCCAATTCGATTTTCTCTGGCGATAAACTACTCACCACGCCCAATCCCGACAGCAACGAAGACCTTGACCTATTTAAAACATTAGGTCTGGTCACACAGCAGCCGTTTGAGAAAAAAAGTCAGCCCCAAACCGTCACAAAAGAAATGGCAATTTATCACGATCTTGGAGAAAGACCCAAATGGTCAAGACCCGAACATACAGTTGTCCGCAACAGCGCTAAGCAGCAGAAGAAAGAATAATTTAGGCTAATAATGGATCAGTTGTGCCTTCAGCGCCTGTTTCCAGGCGTCCAGCAAGCTGGATAAGAAAATTGGTGTCGCCCTCAAGCCTTACCGCGAGATCATACCAATATCCATGTTTCTCCACGTTCAGATTTATTAAAACTTCTTCTTGTGCGTCTATTTCTTTCACCGTCGTATAGTGTTCATAATGGAGACTTTCAATAACTACACTTACCACGTGGTCAACGTTATTTTTCACCTTCAGCTGCAATCTTCCAGTAACCGATTGTGTCAAAGATTTATATTCAGGACACACCGCTGCCTGTATCGGTGACTTTGCTTTCTGTCCAGAAAATTTACGGTAAAACCCATTCGGACCATGCAATTCAAAAGCATAGCGATCTCCTTCAAATCGTCCCAGATCCCACTGATATGTCAAACGATCACCGGCCTTCACCGCAAAATTCCAATTACGATAGGTTTCGCTTTGTCCTTGTTCATCACGATAAGCGAGCGGGCTATACACATTGAAAGCCGTGCCTGCAGTTCTTTTTCCAAACAGCTTGTTGTCTACAGTCATCACGAGACAAAACTGTCCATCTTCCACATAGCCAACTGCTTCATGCGCATAAGGCAAATTTAAGGATTTACGAATCCCACGCTCCTGTATACGGTCAAATTCTGGAATCCAGACCTTTCTCTTCGCAAGTTCAGGATCATTGACTGCCACAAAAGCTCGCGGATTATCCTTAAATTGTGCCTTGTATATCGTTTCAATGTGCTGATTGCGGTCTAGGAAAGTGATCTGTTCTTTTTGCTGTGTAAAAGGTGTAAAGGCTGCAGTCAAATTACCACAGATCGTTCGACGCCATGCACTGATGTTTTCCAAATGCATATTCTTGTTCAGCTTTTTATTGAAGAAGTATTCCAAAAACTGCAAAGTAGATGTATGATCAAATACCTGAGAACACACCTTACCTCCCCGCGACCAGGGCGAAACAATATACATGGGCACACGAAAACCTAAGCCCACAGCTCCTTCACGCGCTTGCTTTTTAGCAATCCCCTGCTTCAGCTCATTTTCTAAACGTACCATTTCCACCTCCGTATCAATACCAGCAGAGCATGCCCCGGTGTCTTTTTTAGTTAAATCAGGAACAACAAATGGCTTTACGTGATCATAATAACCATCGTTTTCATCATAAGTAATGATAAAAATTGTTTTTTTCCAGATTTCAGGTTTTTTCGTTAAAATTTCCAAAACTTCGGACACATACCAAGCTCCGTACCAGGGAGCACTCGGATGATCCGAAAAATTTTGCGGACCAGCCAGCCAGGATACGGCTGGCAATCTACCGGTGTCAACATCCTTCCTGAATTGATAAAGAACGTCCCCTTTCGGAACTTCCAGCGTACCCTTTTTTCCTTTCCACTTAAAATGCAAGGTATCAAGCGACCTGTAATTATTGTCGCCCTTGTTTACCGTAAAAGCTCTTTCATTCAATGATTTAGCAAAATCACCTAACGCTTTATAATTGTCCGGATTATATTCTTTGAGTTCCTTCTCAGCTCGCTCCAATACCTCGCTTTTTTTACGGATATCAGCACGGATTTTTTCGGCTTGTTCCTCAGAGCCAGCAGACTTTTCTTCCAAGTTCGAAATCTGCACGGGTAAATCATGCACCTGTTTTTCCAGATTTCTGATATAGTTTTCCTTAAATTTAACGTGATAAGCCTGAAAGAACTCTAGTAAATTACATCCGAAATTTGACAACCATGCCCTTTCTTTCCCAGCAAATCCTCCGCCACAACTTGTCTCATTTTGATAAAAACGCCAGGTAATTCCATCCTTCTCAAGCAATTCCGGGAAAGTTTCCCAAGTCATTTTACCGTACGCAAAATCGTCGTTCCTAATATTTGCCTTTTGCAAGCCATCTTTCATTTCTGTAATCTTCCCCGTCCAAAAAAAGGAACGGTTCGGCGTGGTGCTTGTCATGCCTGAACAGAAATTCTGATCACACACGGTAAATGCATCCGCCAAAGCATAATGAAAAGGTAGATCCTCACGAGTAAAATACCCCAATGTTAACGGCATAGTCGCATATTCCTTATTGCCCGACTGCTTGGACAACAGCCACTGATCGTAGCGTCCGTGGTTAAAGGCATCCACTTGGCTCGCCCTACTGTGCGGAAGAGAACCCATCCAAGTTACTTTACTCTCTGTTAGATTTAATCGAAAGGGTGCATAGATCTTTCCATTCTTATCCGTTTGATACCATACGGGCAAACCGTTCGGTAAGCGGATTGACCGTGGATCATTGAAACCACGAACTCCTGAAAGCGTCCCAAGCGTATGATCGAAAGACCGATTTTCCTGCATAAGGATAACGATATGCTCGGCATCCAAAAAAGTACTTCCCATCTCAGGATCTATCGCAAAGGCTCTTTGGATTGAACCAGGCATAAAACTGGCAATACCTGCTGCTCCCGAAAATAGCAAAGTTTTCCTCAGAAACTCTCTTCTGCTTTCCATAATACTTATTTATAATTTCGAATTGAATCTACTTAGATTTCCTTTCCTTTCATATTTCTTCGTGTAATTCTTATGTTACTAAATGGAGGTATCATGAAATATCTTTTTGATAGGATGGCAAAAATTTGTTTATTTTTACGAAAGACAATAGATGGACGTATGGTAGATATTTTGCTACTCGAAGACGATAAGGTACTCTCGAAGGAGATTCGATCGTTTTTATTAAACCAAGGCTTTTCCTGCGATCAAGCCTTTGATGGAATTGAATTTTTGGCCAAAACGCACCAAAAGAAATATGGTTTTTTTCTATTGGATATTAACGTTCCAAAAATCAATGGCTTGGAAATCTGTAAAAAAATAAGACGCCATGATGCTTTTACGCCAATTATTATCCTTTCAGCTTATGATGATATAGACGACAAGAAAGAAGCGTTTCTTCGGGCAGCCGACGATTACCTGGTCAAACCATTCGTTTTAGATGAACTTTTAATGCGAATCTATTCCCTGTTACGCAGGCAACAACACAGTGACAGCAGTGATACAAAAACCTTAATCATAGATGATCTGGTTATTTATCCAGATGAAGCTCGCGTACTACGTGCCAATGAAGAGATTAATCTCACTCAAAAGGAATTTCAGCTGTTACTTATCTTAGCACAGGCAAAGGGCCGAACGTTATCAAAGCAGCATATTTCCGAAGAAGTGTGGCAGAATCAATTTCAGACAACACAGAATACAATAGAAGTATACATCAACTTTTTACGCAAGAAAATTGATAAGAATCATCCGAATAAACTTATCCATACACGACCTGGATTTGGCTATTTTCTATCGGCAGACAAATGAATTTGAAGAAGAAAATAGCCATTAGTTTCAGCATCGCATTTTCCGTCCTTTTTGGAGTAGCAATGTTAATTATCTATTATGCTAGTTTCGACTTTCGTAAAGATCAATTCCGCCAGCGGCTGATCGATAAATTGGATAATATATCTCATTACATCGCCAGCAACCCCTATTTCAATAGACAGTCCTATAAAAATTACTTTCACGACGATGAAGATGGTTTATTCTACGAAGATGTTATCATTCTCGACAAAAATAAACAATTGGTCTTTAGCACTGTCAAGGACCAAACCGTTACCTGGAGCGCGTCAATTGTTAATCGGCTCGATCATGAAAAGCAGATCTTCTACAACCAGGACCAATATGAGACATTTGCCAAATATTATCGCATTAATGGGTCCCCCTACTATATTATCGTAAAAGCACAGGATTATTCCGGAAATGAAAAAATGGACCATCTAGCGCTTGTCCTCACGATACTATTTATCCTGAGTGCGGCTTTAGTGTGGGTATTCAGCTATAATCTCATCCAACGGCTGTTGGTCCCGCTGGATAAATTAAAAGACAATATTACGCAGATTAATGCCAGCAGACTCACTAAACCTGTTGAGTACACAGGAAATACCGACGAAATTACTGTACTAACCCGAGCATTTAACACGATGTTATTACGACTTTCTACTGCTTTCGAATCGCAGAAAGAATTTAATTCCAGCGCTTCCCACGAATTACGAACACCACTTGCACGAATGTCTTTTCAACTTGAAAACCTGTACCATCAGAACCAGTTAAGTGAAGAGGTGAGGCAGGTATTACGCAACATATCCAAAGAAACATTGCACCTCTCAGAAGTCACAGATTCGCTGATGCTTCTTTCAAAATTTGATTCGGAACGTTTAAAAATGACGTATAAAGAAGAGCGAATCGATGAAATTATATTTATGGCCTATGAAAAAGTAGCCAAAGTATTCCCCGACCTTCAACTGGATTTTTCAATTAGCGGAACTGAAGACCCCAAACTCAGCATTTTTTGTTCCGCTCAATTGATTGAAATCGCTTTTGTAAATTTATTTAAGAATGCTGCGCTCTATTCAGACAACAGGGAGGTAAAAGTCACATTGATAGAATCAGCACAAGAACTAAAAGTGCTTGTTAGTAATACGGGGCCCGCCTTGAGTACCAGCGACCAAAAGCGAATTTTTGATGCATTCAGCCGCGGAGAAAATGCTATTGAGACAACAGGATCCGGATTGGGGCTGCGCATTGTTCAGCGCATCATGCAATCGCATCATGCGACAATTGAATACCAAGCCAATAAAAAGCATGGCAAGCATACCTTCGTGTTACTATTTAAATTACAAGCTCCCGAGTAAAAACAGTATCGATAGAAACTTCCTTTTTAAGCTTTTTTTAAGCATTTCTTAAGGCGTCTTTAATTTTCGACCAGTTATTTTGTTTCATCAGTTTTGAAACAAATGACAAAGACACCTCTCTTATTTTTATTGCTTTTCAATGGTATAGCATTTGCCCAGCAGAGACCGCCGCGAACAGATTATGTGCGTATGGATGAAAGTACACTTATAAAAAAGCAAGGCGATATCGCCGGACAACAAATGACGCTTCGAGAATGCGAAGCAGCATTTGTACAGAGCAATCTTTCTCTACTTGCCCAACAATATGACATCAGTCAGGCCGAGGCAGACGTCATACAAGCTAAAATATGGGAGCTGCCACAGCTGGAAATGAATGTTAACGCCTATGATCCACAGAACAAAAAGGTATTCCACGTCGGTCCTTCTAAAGAAGCCAGTATATCCCAATTGATCTATCTCGGTGGAAAAAAGAAAAATCAAGTAGAATTCGCCAAATCGAATGTCGAACTTGCCAAACTACAATTCAGTCAACTGCTGGCCAGTCTTCGCGCACAACTCCGTACAACTTTCTATTCCCTTTACTTTGAACAGCATAAATTGGCAGATATCAAAATTCAGCTTGACTATCTAAATAGTCTACTAACGGCATACAAAGAACAAGGTAAGAAAGGAAACATTTCATTAAAAGATCAAGTTCGCCTTCAAACAATGGCTATCGATCTCAATAATGAAAAAACAACTGCGATCAACAATAGCATTAACTTACAACAACAATTACGTGTACTCATCTCCAGTCAGGAAGACGTACGACCGAACCTAACCGATCAAGAAGCAGATCAGGAACTTGCCATAAAACCAACAATGCCTTTGGACAAAATCTTCCAATTGGCGTTGGAAAACAATGCTGATTATCAATTTGCATTAAAAACCTCGGAAAGCGCACAGTTATTTACAACATGGCAACAATCATTAAATACGCCTGACATCAATCTTGGGCTTGCCTATAGTCAAAATTCAGGTGCTTTTCGCAATGAAATTAACTTAACGGCAGCAATTCCACTCCCGCTATGGAAACAAAATAAAGGAAATGTAATCAAAGCAAAATACGCCGAAGAAGAAGCAAAGAAAAATATTGAAGTCCAACGGCAGCAGCTCGAATCACAGATCCGTTCCAATTACCTGTCCTGGGAAAACCAATACAATCAGTATTTTACCATTACACCTGACGACCTCCACGACATTGCAGTGGTCTATGATGGCGTATTTAACAATTTCAGAAAAGGTAACATCTCCCTCGTGGAATTCACTGATTTTATGGATAGCTACCGCATATCCATGCTGAAGCTATATGATATGAAAAAGGAAATTATTCTCAATGCCGAACAATTAAACTACCTGGCGCAAACATCTATATTCAACTCAACTCATGTCAAATAAACAACTTCTCATAGCCACAGTGGCTGTAGTGCTACTCTACTCTTGCAAAAATCATAAAGAAACGGATAATACAGCCGTTGGCAAAGGTTTCGAAATGAGTGAGACGATGCTAAAATCGACCAGTTTTGCAACGGTTAAAAAAGAAAATGTGAGCGAAGAACTCAATTTCTTTGGTAAAATATCTGCTGATCAGAACAATTACATCGATATCTTCCCTCTCGTTGGCGGTAATGTGGTATCCGTGAATGCGTCCTTGGGCGATTATGTACACAAAGGTCAGGTATTGGCCACAATCAGAAGTACAGAAGTTGCAGGCATACAGAAAGATCTTTCGGATGCCAAAACAGATGTATTGCTTGCCGAAAAAAACTACCGTGTAGCGGAAGACATGTATACAGGTAAACTGAGTACAGATAAGGACATGCTGGAAGCAAAAGGACAGTTAACGAAAGCCAAAGAGCAGCTCCGCCGCTCTGAAGCAGTCAGTCAGATCTATAATGTTCGACGCGGCAATATATATTCGGTGGTATCGCCAATCGATGGATACATCGTACAAAAAAATATCAACAAGGATATGCAACTGCGGAGTGACCGAAGCGACAACATCTTCGATGTGGCCAATACAAAAGATGTATGGGCCATCCTGAATGTCAACGAAACAGATATTGAAAAGATTAGTATGGGCATGCCTGCCGTGGTGTCAACGCTGAGTTACCCGGACAAAAAATTTCAAGGTAGTATCGACAAAATTTTTAAGATTATCGACCCACAGACCAATTCTATGCAGGCCCGTGTGGTACTCGACAATAAAGATGGACTACTTATTCCAGATAGTAAGGCCACCATTAAAGTAGCACATCGATCCAACACACAGGCGCTAGCTGTTCCTTCGGACGCAGTCATTTTCGATCAAAACAAATATTTCGTATTGGTTTACAAATCTCCAAATGACATCAAGATTCGTGAAATCCTGCCGATAAAGCAAAACGAAGAAACAACCTATATGTCTACGGGACTACAGGAAGGAGAGAAAGTTGTTGTAAACAATAAACTTTTGATCTATAGAGCACTGAATAATTAATCTGCCTTAGCATTTACACGAATGAACAAATTCATTAAGAATATCATTGCCTTTTCCATAAAAAATAAAGCTTTTACCTTTATTTGGGTGGCTATCTTGGCTATTTCTGGTTTTATCAGTTTTAAAAGTATGCCCATTGAGGCATTTCCGGATGTTACCAATACACAGATAACCATCATTACCCAATGGAATGGTCGGAGTGCAGAGGAAGTCGAACGTTTTGTGACTACACCGATTGAATTGGGCATGAGCCCGGTACAAAAGAAAACGAGTATACGTAGCACGACCATGTTTGGCCTCTCCATTGTCAAAATCATCTTTGATGATGGTGTCGACGATACTTTTGCCCGCAACCAAGTCAATAACCTCCTGCGATCCGTGAGCTTGCCAGACGATGTCGATCCGGATGTACAGCCCCCTTACGGTCCTACTGGAGAAATTTTCCGCTATACATTACACAGCGATCAACGCAATTCACGCGACCTTCTTACTTTACAGACATGGGTCATTGATCGGGCGCTGCGGGGTGTCCCCGGTGTAGCCGATATCAATGTTTTTGGCGGACAAGATTTGGTTTACGAAATCAGTACGGACCCTATAAAACTCGACAAATTTAATCTGACACCCTTGCAGGTATTTGACGCCGTGAGCAAAAGTAACCTGAATGTCGGTGGAGATGTCATCGAAAAAAGCGGTCAATCCTACGTAGTACGTGGTATTGGTCTAGTCAACTCAATCAATGATATCGAAAATATCACCGTAATCAATCAAAAGGGAAATCCTGTATTCGTCAAGAATGTGGCTGAAGTGAAAGAAAGCGCGATGCCTCGCGTGGGTCAAGCCGGTTTTGGAAAGGATGATGATGTGGTAGCAGGAACCATCGTAATGCGAAAAGGTGAAAATCCAAGAGAGGTATTGACTGCTGTAAAAGCGAAAATAGATGAGCTTAACAACAAAATCCTCCCCAAAGACGTCAAGATGCAAACTTTCTATGACCGTGACAACCTCATGGATTTTACGACACATACCGTTATGCATAACTTGATCGAAGGTATTGTGCTTGTCACCTTGATGGTACTGCTCTTTATGGCAGACTGGCGCACCACAGTTATCGTTTCCATTATCATACCACTCGCTTTACTTTTTGCTTTTCTATGCCTTAAATTGGCCGGTATGAGTGCCAATCTGCTTTCTTTGGGCGCGGTAGACTTCGGTATTATTATCGACGGAGCCGTGGTTATGGTGGAGGGAATATTTGTCATGCTGGACCATAAGGCACACAAACTTGGCATGGAAAAATTCAACAAGATGGCCAAAGCAGGCTGGATCAAACAGACAGGAACGGGATTGGGAAAAGCCATCTTTTTTTCCAAACTGATTATCATTACCTCATTGATTCCTATTTTCTCCTTCCAGAAGGTAGAAGGAAAGATGTTTGCGCCACTAGCCTTTACCCTAGGTTTTGCCTTATTGGGAGCGCTGCTTTTCACCTTAACGCTCGTTCCTGCTTTATCACATATTCTGCTCAATAAAAATGTGCGCGAGCGCCACAATCCCTTTGTGGAATTCTGGAATAGAGTCGTCGCTAAGGGATTTGGTTTCACGTTTAGAAACAAACGTCTGAGCATGATCCTCGCAATTACTTTATTGGCGGTAGTCTTGTTTTCAGCAAAATTTTTAGGAACAGAATTTTTACCAACTTTAAACGAAGGATCCCTTTGGGTTACTGCCGAGATGCCTATGAGTACTTCTTTACGTGAATCGGTTAAAACAACTAAACTATTAAAAAGTACGTTGGAAACCTTTCCTGAAGTCACTGGTGTGCTCTCCCAAACTGGACGGAGCAACGATGGTACAGATCCTAACGGGTTTGGTTTTGTTCAGTTTGCCGTAGCGCTAAAACCCAAAGAAGAATGGACGCGCAAAATCACTATGGATCAGCTGATTGATGAAATGGACCACAAACTCAAACAATATCAAGGCATTACCTACAACTATTCACAGCCTATTTCGGATAATGTTGCTGAGGCAGTTGCTGGTTTCAAAGCTGAAAACGGAATTAAGATTTTTGGCGACGACCTCACGACCTTAGACCGGCTTGCAAAAGAAGTTTATGCACAAGTAAAAGGTATACAGGGAATTAAAGATCCCGGTATTATTCTCAATATTGGCCAGCCCGAAGTGAGCGTGGTATTGGATCGGACCCGCATGGCAGCTTTCAACGTGCTACCGGCAGATGCACAGGCGGTACTCGAAATGGCCTTCGGCGGAAAAACAGCCTCGATCTTGTACGATGGCGAACGGAAATTCAACATTCGTCTGCGCTACGCTCCCGAATACCGGAAAACAGAAAAAGATATTGCACAGCTGATGGTTCCCTGCGGTGATGGCACATTAATTCCGTTGAAAAGTATTGCCACCATTGAAAAAGATAACGGTGCTGCTTTTATCTATCGTGACAACATCAAACGCTATATCGGCATCAAATTTTCCATCCGTGACCGTGATTTAGGAAGCACCATTGCAGAAGCACAACAAAAAGTCGGTAAAATAAAGCTGCCTGAAGGGTATTCCATTGGCTGGACTGGGCAATTTGAAAATCAGCAACGTGCTACACACCGTTTAGCTCAGGTGGTTCCGATCAGTCTGGTCGTTATCTTCTTCTTACTATTCATTCTGTTTGGTAATATCAAAGACTCGTTGCTCGTATTAGCCAACGTTCCTTTTGCACTGATTGGCGGAATTATAGCTTTACACGTTACAGGTATGAATTTTGGAATATCGGCAGGTGTAGGTATGATTGCATTATTTGGTATATGTATCCAGAATGGAGTTATCCTGATTTCAGAATTCCATCAAAATAAGAAAGATGGACTACCGAATGACCAATCGATCTATAAAGGTGTAAAATCGCGAACAAGACCCGTGGTTATGACAGCATTGATGGCTTCTATAGGACTCCTACCAGCTGCACTATCTACCGGTATCGGTTCGGAATCACAAAAACCGCTGGCGATCGTGATCATCGGCGGATTAATCTCAGCAACTATATTGACCTTGCTAATTTTTCCGATCATCTATGATATCTTCAATAGAAAAGAAAAGATACAGCAAACAATAGCTGAATAGTGTTGTCTATAGCTTAGATACATTTACTCAGATCAATGCGCGCCATCGACAATGCACTAAGCGATAAGGCCACAACACAGACCAATTGCATAGGCAGTATCGATGTAACAATTGTATCTCTTGCGGCTTTTAAATTTAAAAAGCGATAAAAAGCCCTTAATTTTGCAACAAATTACCTTCCTTAAAACAATTTGTGTGTTAAGGATCAAAACAAATAATATATTTATGACTATTCTCACGTTTACAATCATCCTTCTCTTAGGGGCTTATGTAGCAGGGTTATTAGGATCGCTGACAGGCTTAGGGGGTGGGGTCGTTGTGATACCTTTATTAACACTCTTCTTTCATGTTGATATTCGTTATGCCATAGGAGCAGCATTGCTTGCTTCCATAGCCACTTCTTCTGGTGCTGCAACAGCTTATGTCAAGGAAGGCATTACCAATATCCGGCTAGGTATGTTTTTAGAAATCGCTACCACCATTGGGGCAGTCATTGGAGCTGTTATCGCCATCTATATGCCGACGAATACCATCGCCATAATCTTTGGTTTTGTACTGATCTTCTCGGCAGCCATGACGGTGCGTAAAAAAAATGAGCACGCAAACGCTGGCGGTTCCCCGTTAGCTGAAAAACTGAAGCTAAACAGTACGTATCCTGTTGAGGGGAAATTAATCCCCTACAAGCTAACCAATATTGTGGGTGGCTTTTCATTAATGGGTGTGGCGGGTGTTATCTCCGGTTTATTGGGGATCGGTTCCGGATCCCTTAAAGTACTTGCAATGGATAGCATGATGAAAATTCCATTTAAAGTCAGTACAACAACGAGTAACTTTATGATCGGTGTTACCGCAGCAGCATCTGCAGTCGTGTATCTGCAGAGAGGTTATATGGATCCCGGTATCGCATTTCCGGTAATTTTAGGCGTATTAGGTGGTGCCATTACAGGATCTAAGCTCCTAAAACGTATGAATCCAAAGACTTTACGGATCATTTTCGCTGTCGCCATAACTTTCGTGGCCTTAGAGATGATTTTCAACGGATTCCAACAAAAATTTTAAAAAATATACGTTGCAATTAGCATAATTAATAGTGTAAGATCCTTCACCAATAGGAAGAAGGAAAACAAAGCATCAAAATGAAACACGTATTTTCCAAACATTATTGGGGAGACAAAGATATCTCACTACTCGTCGGACAAATTTTACGAACAGGAGTTGTCATCGCTTCTTCCATTCTCGTCCTGGGTGGCATCCTTTACCTCATCGTTCATGGACAGGAAACTGTACCGAATTACAGCGATTTTGTCGGTGAGGGAAACGCCAACACCACAATTACTGGGATCATTACTGGCGCATTAAGCCGAAACGTTCCCCAAATCATACAGCTTGGTGTCCTTTTATTGATTTTCACCCCTATTGTACGGGTAATTGGTTCACTATTTGGATTTGTAATCGAAAAGGACAAGCTTTATATCATCATTACATTGATCGTATTAGCTGTCATTATAGGGAGCATACTAAGCGGCGTCAAGGGGTAAAATTGCCTTATCTCTTGGCGCGCAGCCAAGAAGATTTCTGCAGCATATATTCAATGTTCTTCCTTTCAGGTTCATTTACGTAGCTCACGATCCGCTCCGCGACTTTGATTGCCCCCAAGCGTTCCACAGCCTTCTGCGAGCGATAATTCTCCGCACCAACATGCATTAAAATGCTGTCTACAAAATTGAAAGCAAAGTCAAACATCATCTCTTTTACCAAAGGATTAATGCCCACCCCCCAATAAGCGCGCGCATAAAAGGTAAATCCAACAAAAATTGATCTCCCAACCTGGTCAAGCCCATAATACCGTGTACTGCCAATGCATGTATTATTCTTTTTGTCATAGATTAAATAAGCTGATTTACTTGCCAAAGCAGCCTCAAAAAATTGGCGGAAAACATCTTCTTTCCAACGGTCTTTATTGGGATGCTGTTCCCAGATCAGCGGATCCTTGGCAACTTGGTATAGCGCATCGAAGTCCGATGGGTTCATGATCCTCAATAAGACATTATCATTTTCGAGCGTGTTGGGAGCGACAAACTTCATGCGACACAGTGCTAGTTTAGTAATTAAAATATTTCAATTGCTACAGAATATACCAATTAATGATGAAATTAGCTAAATTAAGGGGCCCGCAAGACAAATATTACATAAAAATGTAGATGTTAACAAAAATTTAAATCAAATATGAAGCTAAGCTAGTGCAACTTATTCCTATTCTAAAGTAGGTATTGATAGGAATCTCACCGCATCTTAAATTAGCTTTACAAAATTTTGTATTTTACAGCCAAATGGAACAATTTAGGGAATTTGTAAAACAACGCATTGATGTCACAGAGGACGAGCTGAATGACATTGTTTCGCGTTATCAAGTCAAAAAAATAAAGAAAAAAGAGTACTTTCTACGCGCCGGTGAAATCTGCCATCATGAAGCATATGTGCTGAGCGGTCTATTTAAATCATTCTATATCACTGCCGACGGGATAGAACATATACTACAATTTGCGATTGAAGATTGGTGGATTGGAGATATTGCGAGCTTCAACTATCAGGAGCCGGCACTACAAAACATTCAGGCGCTAGAAAATGCTGTCGTACTTACCCTCTCAAAAAAAGATAAAGACAAACTGTACAAAGACCATCCAATCTTTGAAAAACTTTCTCGGATAATGGCACAGCGTGCACAGGTCGCATCCCAACATCGCATCATTTCGAGTATCGGATTTACGGCTCAGGAGAGATATCTTGATTTTATCAAGAGGTATCCCAAAATTTACCCGAGGATTTCAAATATGCAATTAGCATCCTATCTGGGCGTCACACAAGAGTTTCTTAGTCGCCTAAAAAGACAGCTCTTAAAACCTAATCGAAATTCTTGACCTACATCAATTTTTTCTTTCCAAGTTTATACCAACTTTGCAGAAGTTTGTTCAAACAAACAATTTGAACATATTTCAGTTATATAAATAAAAAGAAAACAAGATGAATAGATTTTTCCAAGTTTTGGCAGTAGCAGTATTAATGATTAATGTTGCTGTAGCACAAGTAAAATGGTCTGCAGACCCAGCGCACACAAATGCAAGATTTGACGTAAAACACCTAGGTATCAGCTTTGTTGATGGTGAATTTACAAAAGTAGAAGGTACAGTTGAAACTGCAACAGGTACAAGTTTTAACAATGCCAAAATCAATTTTTCTATTGATGTCAACAGTATCGATACACGTGTCGCTGCCCGTGACAACCACTTGAAAACTGACGATTTCTTTGCTGCGGAAAAATTCCCTAAAATGACCTTGAAGTCTGTTAGTTTTAACAATGCAAAAGTAAAAGGAAAATATGTAATGGTAGCGGATCTAACAATCCGTGATGTAACGAAAAAAGTGACTTTCGAGGTTACTCAAAATGGAGGAATCATTACTGATCCTTGGGGCAAAACACGTGCAGGCTTCACTGCTAAAACAACAATTAACCGCCACGACTTTGGCTTGAAATACAACGATAAACTACCTTCGGGTGTAGAAGCTGTTGCTTCGGATGTTGATATCATTGTAAACACTGAATTGGTGTTAAATTAATTGGAAAATAATAAATCACACAAACTTGGTGGCTATCCGATTTGATATCAGATAGCCATCATTTTTTACAGACCTTTCAGCAGACCGCCATCCAGCGGAATATTGGCACCGGTAAGATAGCTTGCGTAGGTTGAGCAAAGGAAAGCGACGAGATAGCCATATTCCTCGGGTTTACCCAGGCGTTGTGCCGGAACCTGTTTTAAGCGTATTTGCAGCGCATCATCGTAGGATATGCCCAAACGTTGTGCATCCAGATTGGTTAGCGACTGTATGCGGTCAGTATCAAATAGTCCTGTCAAAATGCTGTTTACTGTCACACCATCTTTGGCAACATCCTCCGCCAACGATTTACTCCAACTAACCAATGCGGTACGGATGGTATTGGATAATACCAAGTTAGAAACCGGCTCCTTCACTGTAGAAGAAGAAACATTAATAATACGACCATATCCGTTAGCTTGCATATAAGGCAATGCACATCCGGTCGTGTAGCAGTGATTTTGAAACAAGAGCTCAAAAGCATCCTGATAATCTGAAAGCTGCTTTTGTGCTATGGTTCCTGCTTGGGGCCCATTCGAATTGTTGATTAAAATATCGACCTTATTCGACTCAAAATAATGTGCTATCTGTTTTTTATAGGCTTCGTGATCGTTGTAATTCACCAGCAAATATTGATGTACCTGCCCTTTAGACCTGTCTAGACTTTCACACGCATCCTGTAGCTTTTGCTCATTTCGGGAGGCTAATGTCACCGATACACCACAAGAGGCAAGCACTCGGGCAATCCCACCACCTATACCCGTTGAACTCGCTCCAATCAAAGCCTTTTTCCCTGTTAGATTAATTTCCATATTTTGTTATTTCCTATCTTATTCTTTAGCTATATTCCTCACCATGCCTCTTCGCTAAAACGCTATATTCGATACGACTAATCATTGTCCTTTGCCCGAATCATGGCAATAAATAAATAAACTGCAAAAACCCAAGCCGAACCTAAGCATATCCAGGCAAAAACGGGGATTCCCCACCATTTCGGTTCAACTCGCGCCACGATGATCATTCCGCCCAGCAAATTGAGCGACATAAACATAATGCCAATGACGATACGATTGACCCCTTTTCTTAGGATCGTATTGAAAGATCGGGCGCTGATCAAACGATGGTTGAGGGTAAAATTCCCGGTCCGGAATAAGCGAACGAGCGCACGCATATCTTCTGGTAGTTTCTCCACATCACGAACAAAGGACTCCACTTTATATTTTCCTTTTTTGAACATGGCCTGCGGAGAGAGCCTTTCCATCATAATGCGCCGCGCAAAGGGCTTAATGCTTTCCATAATGTTGAGATCAGGATATAATTGACGGCCTATCCCCTCCATCAGGGAGATGCCCCGCATCAACTGATAAATATACTCCGGAAAATACAGGCGATTGTCGCCTATAATTTTCCATAGTTTATTGAACAATAAATCTAAGCTAAGATCACCAAGTGATACATTATCGATCATATCGAAAATCTCATAAAGCGAACGCTCAAACTGATTCCGGTCTGGTATATGACTAACGACAGCTACATCTTCGATCACGTCAGCAAGCCGGACAGCATCCTCTGATATTGCCGATTGAATAAACTCTTCCAGTAGTCTACGGTCTATACCCAATAATTTACCCATGTTTCCAAAATCCAAAAAGGCAATCCGCCCGTCTGGCATTACCATCATATTTCCTGGATGCGGATCGCCATGGAAGAAACCATGGATGATAACCTGTTCGAGATACAAATTGATCCCATTTTTAACAAGCGATTGAACGTCCATTCCCCGCCGCTTGATCTCTGCCACATCGGTAACTTTAAAACCATCCAGATACTCCATGCAAAGCACACGATCGGACGATAGTTCGGGGTAAACCCGCGGCACCTTTATACCTTTATTTCCCTTAAAATTTTTAGCGAACCGCTCAATATTGTGTCGTTCAATCACCAAAGACATTTCCTCCTGCAAAGTCATGGAAAAAGATTCGACAATCAAAGATAGATTAAGGTTTTCCAGTACATCATTGTACATGGTCAGGATTTTGGCAATATCACGCATGAGTGCCAGATCACTGCGCATCATCTCATCGATACCCGGGCGTCGCACCTTTAGCACCGTTTGGGTTCCATCTATTAAGGTTGCTCTGTACACCTGAGCGATAGAAGCTGCAGCAAACGGTTCGGCCACAATCTCCTGAAAATACGCGTCAATATCCAGCTCCAGTTCTTCTGCGAGATAGGATTTAATGTCTACTTCAAAAGGTGGGACATTATCCTCCAGGCGTTTAAGTTCATCTACCAAATCTTTCGGCAGCAGCCCCTCCCGAGTCGAAGCAGATTGTCCAAGCTTGATAAATGCCGGACCTAACTCTTCAAGCGCCATACGTATACGGGCATATACACTAACGGTATCAACGTCAATGGAATGATCTACCGAAGCTCTAGATCCTTTCCATGGCAAACGAGCGATTGCGTCTTTAAAACCATATTTGGCCAATATACTTAAGATCTGGGAACTACGCTGTAACTTCTTTGTCGGATTAAACATAACGCATCTTGGATTTTTCGATAACAATATACGAAATATCCATGCCCAAAAAACACAGGCAGCAGTAAAACTTTATTCCGTCTCCAATTGATCCAGCTTCTCTTTGATCTGAATGAGGTAACGACTATAATAGCAGCGAATCATAATTTCCGTCACACCAACAACCAAAACAATAGAAACAATTGCCGACAGGATCATCCAAACAATAAAATTAGGATCCGTTGCAAAAGTCTCCTTGAAGTGATATAATCGATCAAACCATACACTCGTTCGGTTCTGGGCGATCATGATCAGGTAAAGAAACAATGCCTGTGGGATCATTACATAGGCTGCAATACGATACGTCTCAACGGCATACTTTAAGTCGTAATACGTTTTGAGCAAATGTTCTTTAGAGGCTAACAGTTCGATCTGCTTGGTACTTTTTACCAAGTAAAAAAACCTTCGGTAATATAGAAGACTCGATAACGATATCTGTACAATAAAAAAGTAATAGGCAAATGCTGCATAACCTTCGATCTTATAAATGGGCAATATGGGCACCAAAAACAGAAAACACATACAACACAACCATGAAATAAACTCGCGCTTGATGTTCTTGCGCAGCTTGCCCATAATATTGCCTACTTCCTTGTAGTACTTCAGATTTGGATTCTGCAAATCTTCATCTGTCGGCTGTTCCTGCCAAGACTTCTTTAACTCATCAAAATTCATAGTTATATTTTTTAATGATCTGTTGAATTCGTTCTTTTGTACGGTTCAATTTCACCCGGGCATTCACCTCTGATATACCCAAATTCTCGGCAATTTCCCGATGACTTTGGCCCTCTAAAAACAAAAAGATCAGCGCTTTTTCGATTGCATTGAGTTCCTGGACTGCCTGATAGAAAACTTTTAATTGCTCGTCTTTATCAGCGTCATAACCTTCATCGGCAGCGTCATGCCGTTCGTCCAATGCATCGTAAATCTGATGCTTCTTTTCCTTTTTTAAAAATACCATGGCCGTATTAAGGGCAACACGATACATCCATGTTGAAAATTTACTCTGCCGCTTAAATGTTCCGTAGGATTTCCACAATTGATATACGATTTCCTGATAAAGGTCCTGCCGCCCATCGTGATCATCCATATACATACGGCTCACCTTAACGAGAATTCCTTTATTCTCATCAATCAGTCTAAGAAATTCTATTTCCGATGGGTTCACCTGGCGACTTTTTTATTAAATTTAGTTTAGGTAATAAGTATAGCAAACATGCAAAATGTTACAGCTTTATTTAAAAATATGTAAATTGTTATTAAAAAGGAGACTTATCGCTAGAGATTATGGAAAATATATTTTATGAAGGCCAAATCATTTGGGCGCAGATCGATGCAAATAGACATATGCGCCATTCTGCTTACGCTGATATTTGCGCGCAGGCGCGAAGTAATATGCTGCACAAGGTGGGGTTTTCCCTCGATAAATTTGCGGAATACCATATTGGCCCCATATTATTTAGAGAAGAACTCCTTTATTTTAAGGAAATCCATCTGGACGAATATGTACAAGTCAAAGTGGAATTGACGAAATACAACAAAAACAATAGCCGGTTTTCATTTATGCATCAAGTATTTCGTTCTGACGGAACACGCTGCTGCACAGTTCATGTCGATGGAGCGTGGTTAGATCTTAAGAAACGAAAATTAACAAAATTACCAGAAGAATTAGCGCCCTTTCTCGCCAGAATTCCTCGAGCTGAAAAATATGAAGAGACAGAATAACCTATATTCAAAATATCAGCATACTGCTATAAAAAAATCCCTTGGAACACCACTGACGTTCCAAGGGATGAAAACATAAACTAAACCTAAAAACTATTTTCCTTTATTCTTCTTCTATCGTTCTTTTGATCATCTCAAAGCGGATATACTGTTTCACTCTTCTCTATTACTTCACTTCAATTAAACGCTTAGCGATAATTGCATCCTCTTTCTTGCCCACAGTTAAAATCAATATCCCTCCTTCATACGCAGCCTCAATACTGCTGTAATCTACCGTATCAGGCAAAGTAAACGAGCGCGAGAATGATGAATAATTGAATTCTTTTTTACTGTATAATTTCTCTTCACTGACACTTTCCTCCTTTTTCTCAGCCGAAATTGTAATCAGATTTTTATCTACATTAATCTTAAAATCAGACTTATCCAATCCTGGCGCAGCCATTTCAACTTTGAAAGATTTCTCAGTTTCTGATATATTCACCGCCGGAACACGAGATACCAAACGATCTGAAATAAAATTATCATTGAATAAATTATCAAATACAGTGTTTACAAACGGATTTACTGCATCAGTATTTAAACTTTTCGATGGGAATTTAATTAATGCCATTTTTTTGTCCTCCTAATTTTTGTTTTATTGTTAAGCTTTTTATTCTAACTATTTGAGAGGAATTATTCAATTTGCGTACCACACCCATTTTAAAGACAAAATGACATTTTTAATAAAGAATTAATGCCATTTTGTCTATATGTTAGTTATTAGTATGTATTGATTATACGCCCCATCGCCTTGCTATGCACAGAAAAGCACAGCGACGGAGCTATTCAAAAAAACGTTAAATTTTAGGGTTTTCTAGCGCAGCAATCACCAAGGATTTGACGGCATCGTAAATATAATCTTTGGCCTCTGCATAAGAAATCCCATAACGCCTGGGAACGACTTCAGCATACTGTGGAAATGGCATAAACAGATTCTCATAATAGGCATCTAACTGCCCGTTGGTCGGTAACTCAAACGCCAGACGAAGCTGAAAACGTCGAATGATAGCGGTGTCCAATATCTCAGGATGATTGGTAGCAGCAACCAATACCGCTTCAGCGGGAAAATAATCGATCAGCTGGATAATGGAATTAACAAGGCGGCGCATTTCACCCACATCTTTCTCTTCACTAATCCGTGCCTTACCAATCTGGTCGAATTCGTCTAAAAACAAAACGGCCTTTTCGCGCCCCGCTTTGTCGAAGACCTGTTTCAGGTGTTGGGAAGTCTCCCCAATACGAGACGAAATAAGATTGCTCAAATTCAACACATAAATGGGTTTGTCGAGCGCTGTTGCCAGGGCTTTGGCCGTTGTGGTTTTTCCACAGCCAGAATAACCATGCAGTAAAATCTTATTGCTGACCGGCAGACCTAATTGTGCAAGCTCTTTGATATAACGATGCTCTTTAATGAGCTGCAAAAGCTTCTGACGACTTTCTTCCTGTAAGAAAACCGTTTCCAAAGCGATCTTTTCTTTATCAGCAATGACCAGATCAAAAATATTCATAGTATACTTTTAAGATATTCAAATAATGGTTGCTAAAACTAAATCTTTCAGTCGACATACGGCTGATCCAGTTTGGTTTTAATCCTTGAAATAGTTAAGACTGACTTGTGAGCAGGCAAGATCGCCGCCGAAAGGAGGATTTGATTTTCGTATGACGACTGTGATCGTTACAGCATGGGATACCCGATTTCGAATCTGGTCCAATATTTCTGACGCAGCAGATTCAAGCAATTTTCGTTTAGGTCGCATTACGCTGGCGGTAATGTGGTAAAGTTCCTCGTAATTAAGCGTATTTTTCAAATTCTCCGTCTCCAAATTCAGAAAGGGAAAACATACGTCAATAGAGACAAAAAATTCGTTACCCAACACCTGTTCTTCTTCATAATACCCTATCGGTGCATAGAATCGTGCTTCTTTTAGTGATACTGTCTGTAAAATGGTTGCCATGCACAAACCTAAGGAAATTGTTCCATACAAAGGGGATTATTTGTATATTTAACCATTACCAAAAAACCAACAGATGAACTCTTTTTTATCCTCAGCGATAGCATTAACACTTTTATTTGGCGCGACAGGGCTACGTGCTCAGACCAATATGAAACCTACTGACACGGAATACTACAGTCCTGTCCCTCCAACCATAACAATCGATCACGGTATACCGAGCGATGCCATTATCCTTTTTAACGGCAAGGATCTCAGTAAATGGAAAGGTGAGAAAGGGCAAGCCAACTGGACGGTGAACAATAATGTACTCGAAGTAAAACCCGGAGCTGGAGCCATTGAAACCAACGAACATTTCACCGATTTCCAACTGCATGTGGAATGGAAGAGCCCCGAAGTTATCAAAGGTGAGGGTCAAGGAAGAGGCAATAGTGGAATTTTTTTACAAGGGCTATATGAGATTCAGGTACTGGACAACAACAACAATCCGACTTATGTGAACGGTGGAGCAGGCAGTCTTTACAAGCAGCGTCCACCACTGGCACAGGTAATTGCGCCAGACAAATGGCATGTGTATGATATTATTTACAAAGCCCCCCAATTCAGTAAAGATGGAATATTAATCTGTAAAGGAACTGTAACCGTGCTACATAATGGGGTATTAGTGCAAAACAATACCCAAATCGAGGGTACTACAGAGTATATAGGGCTGCCCAAACAAGTAAGCCACGGTCCAGGCCCGATCATGCTACAGGATCATGGTGATCTGGTTCAATTCCGAAACATATGGCTACGCAAATTGTAGCTAAGCAGCAAGAAGTAGAGGTTTGCAGCAAGCAATTTTAGTTACGAAAGCAACAATTCTGTATTAGGTTTTATAGGGCTATTTCCCTAATTTTAGCCCTATAAATGTTAAAATAAAACGGAATATAATACGTTCTTTCTGCATTATTTTTTTGCCCGCAGCAGACCTCTTCGTTCGAAGTGAGTACAGCAAAACGCAAAATAACCGTCGGAACGGGTTCACGTATGCCGTTGAGAATAAACTTTCACAAAATATTACAGTTTAATGAAAAGAATTGCGCTATTCTTCTTGTTGGCAAGCTCCTTAGGCAGCTATGCACAACGCAACCTCAATTTAGAAGAAACAGTCTTTGGTCCCCGCACCTATGCACCGACATCGATCGTTGGTGCGTCGTGGATCCCAAAATCCAGCACCATCTCCTATCTCGATAAATCATACCAAAATCTATTATCGAAAAGCTCAACAAACAATTGGAGTGAGACAACTCTGGCATCTAAAGCGGACCTCGAAACCGCTTTAAAGGCGGCTATTCCAAATGACGCATTCAGTCTTCGGATGTTTCCTTTTGAATATAAATGGCATGACGGAAATTCGCTCTTACTCCAAGTTGAAGGAAAAGATAAAACGTACACCGTAACTTACAACATTCAATCCAAAACTATTGAAAGCTTTATCGGCAATGACAACAAAGGTGCGAATCGTGAGGTAAGTTCGGACTTTTCTAAAATCGCTTACTTAGTCGAAAACAACATTGAAATTATTGACAAGAATGGCAAAATTACTGCTGTAACAGATGATAGCAATAAAGGAATTGTCAATGGAAGCGATTACACACACCGTCAGGAATTTGGTATCAAGAAAGGAATGTGGTGGAGCAATCAGAATGACAAACTGCTTTACTACCGTAAAGATGAAACTATGGTAGCCAATTATCCTCTGCCACAATGGAGCTCCAGAATTGCGGACATCAAATGGATAAAGTACCCAATGGCAGGGCAAAAATCAGAAGAAGTTTCCTTAGTCGTTTACGATACCAAAACTGGACAAAAAGTGACACTTCAAACCGGTGAGCATACAGAGCAGTATTTAACCATGGTTACCTGGGATCCTTCTGGAAAATACATCTATGTCGGACTCCTTAACCGCGGACAAAATGACCTTAAAGTCAACAAATACAATGCTGAAAACGGTTCCTTGATCAAAACATTATTTGAAGAAACCGCAACAACCTGGGTTGAACCTGAAAGCCCGTTAACATTTTTACCAAACAAACCAGATCAATTTCTTTATCAATCTGACAAGGATGGTTACAATCAGCTTTACTTATACAATACCAACGGTAATTTAATTAAAAAGTTAGGCTACAAAGACATCGTCATGGAAACATTACTCGATTTCTCGGCCGATGGCAACAAAGTAAGTTATACCGGCGTAACCAATAATGGTTTAGATCGCCAGTTATTCGAAGTTGATCTAAAATCGGGTAAGACGATTCAGTTAACACATGAATCTGGTATGCACCATGCTGCCTTAAGTGACGACGGCAAATATATTTACGATCAATACAGCAATTTAAAAACACCTAATAAAGTTCAGATCAAGAATGTCAAATCTGCTAAAGAAACGACCTTAGTCAATGCTGAAAATCCTTTTACCGGGAAAATAAATGATCCTAAAATCGAATTTGTACAGTTAACTTCTGCAGATGGAAAATACCCGTTGACAGGACGTATCATTTATCCCAACGATTTTGACCCTGCCAAGAAATACCCGGTCATGTACTATTTATATGGCGGATCACACTCACAGTTGGTGTCTAACAAATGGTTAGGCGGAGCAGGTTACTTCGACATGTATATGGCCCAGCAGGGTTACATTGTCTTCACGATGGACAATCGCGGCACAAATTACAGAGGTCGGGATTTTTACACCGCTACTCATCGCAACCTCGGCCAAAATGAAATGGCCGATCAAATGAAAGGAATTGAATTCCTGAAATCAAAATCTTTTGTTGACCAACAACGCATGGGCATTTTTGGCTGGAGCTTCGGTGGATTCATGACCACTTCCTTCATGCTGCACCACAACGACATCTTCAAGGCAGCTGTAGCCGGAGGTCCAGTCATCGACTGGAAGTATTATGAAGTGATGTATGGAGAACGATACATGGACACACCACAGGAAAACCCAGAAGG
Source organism: Sphingobacterium zeae (assembly GCF_030818895.1). NCBI lineage: Bacteria > Pseudomonadati > Bacteroidota > Sphingobacteriia > Sphingobacteriales > Sphingobacteriaceae > Sphingobacterium > Sphingobacterium zeae. Next base: position 1,437,073 of record NZ_JAUTBA010000001.1, on the reverse strand, counting down.
CTATAAATTAACATCACTGCTCAATAAAGCCAATCAGCTGAAAGGAAGGCTATTGATTATTCACGGTGCACAAGACCCTGTTGTTGTACAGCAAAATAGCATGGAGTTTTTAGAAGCCTGCATTAAAGCCGGTAAGCAAGTAGATTATTTTCTATACCCTACGCACGAACACAATGTGATGGGTAAAGACCGTATCCATATGTACGAAAAAATTGCTGACTATTTTAATCAACATCTTAAAAACCCTTCTTAGTTTTAAAAAACAAAGAAGCGTCACGATTTTTAATACAACAAAAAGGCTAATCAACTGATTGGCCTTTTTGTATTTTTAACCAACAATAACTATCTTTAAACACACTGCTTTAACCAAGTAAACATTGCTATCGAAAAGACACATTCCATTTATCCTGATATTACTTCGCCTTATTCTAGGACCGTTGCTTATCCTCTTGTATTGGCTCCAGATTGATCATTTCAACTGGTATGCTGTTTCTTTCCTTATCATCGGATTACTGAGTGATATTTTTGACGGTATCATTGCCCGAAGGTTGGGTGTCGCTACTGCCTTGTTAAGACGCTGGGATTCTAGTGTGGACCTGTTATTTTTCTGCTGTATCTGCCTGGCAGCCTACCTGAGCAGTCCCGATTTTTTTAAAGATAATGCCGCATTGATCTTGACCCTGATCGGATCAGAAGCATTAACCTACGTCATTAGCTTCATCAAGTTCAAAAAAGAAATCGCAACACACTCTATCGGGGCCAAGGTCTGGACACTTTTTTTATTCGCATTTTTAATCGAATTGCTACTCCACGGCCAATCCACCATTCTATTCCAATTAACAATCTGGATAGGATTAATAACCCGCCTGGAGATTGTTGCAATCATCCTAATACTTAAAAACTGGTCAAATGATATACCCAGCTTTTATCATGCTATTTTACTCCGTCAAGGTAAAACGATCGTAAGAAATAAGCTATTTAATGGCTAGTGCTCATTTTGATCTAAGCCTTCAGACAAACTATACAATGTCCAGTGCTTCGTTTTTATTGCCTCCGATTCTGCCTGGAGTAATTTGATAAAGTCATGTACCCCAAGCTCCTCGTTTCCGTTACCGTGAATCAGGACAATACTCCCATTCTTCGCCTGTTGCCCCTTAGCCAGCCAGGCATCCGATCCAACGGCAAGGAGACCATAAGATATCAGGTGTTCAATAATTCGGCGATCTGAAACCAAGCCCGGACATCGGAAAAACACCGAAGGCATAAGGCCATTCTTCAGCATCAATTTTTCATTTTCCAACACTTCAAACCTTAGATCCGTATTTTTAGAAAGCAGAAAATTGGACGACAGTGGATGATTGTTAAAGACATGGTCATACGTATGATTGATCCAGGTAATCTTGATACCCTTTCCTGCCAGCGACTTTAGCCATTCCAGATCAGCCCCATGATTCAGCATCCATTTACCCGAAACAGAAACAGCCAATGGCAAAGTACCATCGACACCCCTAAACGCCAATAGAAGATCTTCAAAAATAGCTTTATCCAAGGGCTTATGTGAAGGGCATAAATCGATTGTCAAATTAATACCCGCTTCTTTAGGAAGGCTAAAATTCAGACCAGCATCCTGTAAGTTATTCTCGGTTTTTCTAACGAAGGAAAAACACCTTTCATATACAGAACCCTTTAAACTTTTATTAACCTGATTCGCATCTTTATAGCGCACGCTTACCGATCGATCCCCTACTACACGCGTTTGAAGTGTAGTAGGATCTACCGTGAGGTAATATTTTACAGCGTTCGATGTAAAACTACGAATACCCACCAAAGATCGGTCATTTTCACGAAGGATCAGCCACTCTGTCCTGTAGTTTTCTAAATTGACAAATGAAGTCTGTGCAAAAGAAAAAAGACCGCATACGAGAAATAGATAAACTAAGATGAGTTGTTTCATAACTAATTGCCGCTTGTTCTTTTCGACTGAAGATTCGTTGGCCATGCTGCTGGCTTACCATCTTTATCGATAGGTAATGTGATTTTGTCGCGTGAAACCAATGTCGGCTCCTCACAGGCCAAGTAAGTCAAAATTGCAACAATAATGGCATTTTGCTTCACCTCATCAAATACAATCTTATCGTAGGTATCACGGTTGGTATGCCAGGTCAATTTACCATAGTCCCAAGAAGTCGAAGAAAGTCCAAATGCCGGAATTCCTTTTTGAACAAACGAAGAATGATCACTTCCTCCGGTCCCTGGCATACCGGGAAAACTCGTTTGAATTTCATTGCGAAAATCTTCAGGTAGATAACGCAACCAACGACCAATGTATTCGTAAGATTTTTCAAAACCACTTCCCCCAATACGAACAATTCGACCTGTTCCATTATCCTGGTTCCACACCACCTGTATATTTTTTGCAAGCTCAGGATGGTCTTCGACAAACGCAGAAGAACCGTTCAGTCCTTGCTCTTCACTCCCCCAGTTCCCAACCAAAATTGTTCTTTTATTATCCGGATAAACCTTCCTTAAAATACGGACGGCCTCCATCATGGTAATCACACCGGTAGCATTATCGGTCGCGCCAGAGGCCCCGTCCCAAGAATCTAAATGTGCCGACAGTACAACATATTCATTGGGCTTTTCCTTACCTTTGATCTCGGCGATACTATTATAGGTTTTTGATATTCCAAGTTCTTTTGAATTTCCCTGAAGCAACACCCGGGGTTTGACCCCATGTTCTGCCATTCGGTATAAAAGACCATAATCCTCCAGTCCCACATTAAAGACGGGAATCTGTTTAGATTTTGCATCAAAAATACGCGTGATACCCGGCAACTCTGTCCAGTAAGAATCTATGACACCAACTGCACCTGCTTCTTCCAATGCTAAAGGCAATGTCCGACGAGTGCTTCCCGTGTAGACCATACTGCGCTCCCACATTTTTAGCTGATCGTTTTTTAAGGTTTGATATTTTTCGTAACCTCGAGCAGTAGCAGATTCCTTCCAGTTGGCATCTGAACGTCCCGACAATGGATTCATGCCAATAAGCACAATTTTCCCTTTGACAGTTCTAAGCCACGACTGAAAGTCGGACTGAGACTGAAACAAAGGCATAGTCACCACCTCCGCCTCGACACCTTTCCCCTTTGTCATCGGACTGAAGGCCAATTGTGTACCTTCCAAGGACTTCACCCGCGGATAGGTCATCGTCACCTGCGAGGTGCCCCGTTCCCAAGAACGCCATTCGCCATACGCCTCATTACGGGCCTGCGCTCCAAGCGAATTATAATTTTTAACAACCCAGTCGTGCGCCTGTTGCATTTGTGGACTCCCAACAAGACGAGGACCAATCATGTCGATCAGCTCAAATGCATACTTTTCCAATTGCGAATTTGCATGTGCTTCCTGGACAATCGACGAGACCATCGCTTCCTTATGCTGAGCAAAAACCCGGGGAGTACTCCATAAAAGAAGTGCTAATCCAAAAGATTTTATTCCGAATGGTATCATTGCATCTATTTTCATATGTTATTATTACTTATTTTATAATTATCCGTCAACAAACAGACACCGCAAGCGTGATCTGCCTCGTGTACATTCCATTAGCTCCAATCAGGAGCTTCAAAAAAGACAGCACTTTGATCAACTGGAATTAATTCGACAAACCAGAGTTTCCAGTGAATGGCGTTTCCGAAAATTACTAAAGAATATTTAAAAACACACATTATTTTAGAGTAGCTCAATCATATCTTTTTATTTCGCTCGGAAATGCCAAAAGAAGGGATAAAAAAGCCTGAAAAGATACTTTCCAGGCTTTACTAAAAATATAGATATGAAGGTTGATTAGTTACACAGCTTCCACTTTCGATTTTTCGTAGCTCTCTTGATGCACAGAAGCCACTGCTCTACCCGAAGGGTCGTTCAGATGCTGGAAAGAAGCATCCCATGCCAACGCTTCGGGCGTACTACATGCAACAGATTTTACTGAAGGAACAGTTTGTGCCGCCGCTTTTGACGGAAAATGTGACTCGAAAATTGTTCGATATAAAAACTCATTCTTTATTTTTCGGCGTGTTTACCGGGAAGCGCGTCGAAGCTTCGGCAAATTCCTGATCAGAAACTTTATTTTCAGCCTGCTCTTTCAAGGTATCGATCCAGCTGTAGCCTACACCATCCGAAAATTGCTCTTTCTGGCGCCAAGCGATGCTCTCGGGCAAATAATCTTCAAACGCTTTACGTACCACCCATTTTTCCATTCTTCCGTCGCGGATCATTTTATCGGAAGGGTTGATGCGCATGGCGATATCCATAAATTCTTTGTCCAAGAAAGGTACACGTCCCTCAACTCCCCAAGCCGCAAGTGATTTATTTGCGCGCAGACAATCATATAGATAAAGTTTTTTCAGCTTGCGTACAGTTTCCTCGTGAAATTCCTGTGCATTGGGTGCTTTATGAAAATAGAGATACCCACCAAAAAGTTCGTCCGAACCTTCGCCAGACAATACCATTTTAATTCCCATCGATTTGATTACACGCGCCAATAGATACATCGGTGTCGAAGCACGGACTGTTGTAACGTCGTACGTTTCCAAGTGATAGATTACATCACGGATAGCATCCAATCCCTCTTGGATCGTAAAATTAATTTCGTGATGTATTGTGCCAATATGATCAGCAGCTTTTTTCGCTGCAATTAAATCTGGTGCACCTTTCAAACCTACCGCAAATGAATGCAATTGAGGATACCAAGCATCTTCCTGATCGTCACTCTCAATACGTTTAGACGCAAACTTCTTCGTTACGGCAGCAATAACAGATGAATCCAATCCTCCAGAGAGCAATACACCATAGGGCACATCTGACATTAACTGACGATGCACCGCATCTTCCAATCCTTTGCGCAATACAGCGATATCCGTTTCGTTATCTTTTACTGTGTCATAACTTTCCCAATCGCGTTGGTACCAGCGCTGCGGAACTGTTCCGGTTTTACTATACAAGTAATGACCCGGAGGAAATTGTTCGATCGTCTCACAGAAACCTTCCAGTGATTTTAATTCCGATGCGACAAAAAACTGCCCCTCTTTATCTTTACCATAATATAATGGAATTATTCCCATATGGTCACGGGCAACAAAAAAAGAATCGTCACGCGAATCATATAGTGCAAAACTAAAAATACCATTCAATTCGTCAACAAATGAAGGCCCTTTGGCTAAATATAAAGCCAGCACAACCTCAGAATCACTTTGTGTCGAAAATTCATAATCGGGAAGACTATTTCTTAATTCATGGTGGTTATAGATCTCGCCATTAACTGCCAGTACAACTTGACCATCCGGACTGTACAAAGGTTGACTTCCCGATTTAGGATCAACGATAGCTAATCGCTCGTGTGCCAACAACGCTTTTTCGCCAGTAAAAATACCCGACCAGTCAGGACCACGGTGACGAATACGTTTTGACATTTCCAATACTTGAGATCTCAATGAGCTTGCAGGTTGCTTTAATTCAAAAGCGCCAATAATTCCACACATATTATGAACTTTTTAAAGATTTCTTTTTTACATTATGTTATTGACACAAAGTAAAACAATTAAAAACTAATTTCACAATAATTTTCAAATTTTTTTATATTTTTATTAAAAATAGTTTTCAAAACAAACAAAATTATCAATGAAACACATGTTTGTTTAAAATAATCACACAAAAGATCAGCAGTCGGTCTGGACATTAATGATTAAATTGGACTTATAATCAAATAACCAAGACATGGATCCAATCAGAACCTTTTACAGCGAGCTAGCGCTCACAGCAGAGGAATTGACTGCTATCACTGAAAAACATACGGCCATAACGGTCAAAAAGGGCGACTTTATATTGACCAGAGGGCAGGTTTCAAATGCCTACTACCTGATTGAGCACGGACTCACACGTTCTTTTTTACACGATTACGATGGTAATGAAGTCACTACCGGATTTTGTATTGACAAAGAGGTAGTCATTGAAGTGGCGTCCTTTTTTCAACGTAGTCCAACGGTAGAAAATATTCAGGCACTCGTGGAAACCCGCCTTTGGAAAATAAAATTCGAAGATTTTCAGGAGCTCTTTCATCAGATTCCTGAATTTAGGGAATGGGGACGATCCTGGATGGCAAAAGAGCTTGTTCACAGTAAAAATAGAGCGACCGCTATGATTACTGAACCGGCAACGGCACGTTATCTGCACCTCATGAAAGAAAAGCCCCTATTATTACAGCAAGCACCACTTAAGCACATTGCCTCTTATCTGGGCATTACTGATACTTCTTTGAGTCGTATCCGCAAAGAAATTGCTCAAGGTAATTGACCCTTTCCCTGACAAGCGTGCTCTTTTTTTTTAAACTTGTCTTAAGGCAAGTTTTTTAAGCAGTTTTGAGGTTATTTTTACTTAAGCTTTCCCGGCCGCATGTAGTCTGCTTCAATAGGATAACAGGATGGAATATAGGAAGCCCAAAAAGTAATATACATTCAAAACCAGAAATTATGGCAAAATTACACGCTTATTTGAATTTTAACGGAAACTGCGAAGAAGCTTTCAATTTTTATGAAAAAGTGTTCAACACCAAGAACCCCGGTTATATGCGTTACGGAGATATTCCTGCTGATCCACAAATGCCCCCTGTTCCAGACGACGCAAAAAATAAAATCTGTCACACCGCAATTTCCATCAATGGAGATAGCATGCTGATGGGCGCTGATGTTGTTTCCGCTTTTGGACAACAGTATATTCAAGGAAACAACAGCTATGTCATGCTCATGTGTGAAAGCAAGACAGAGGCAAGAACATTATATGATGCGTTAACTACCGATGCAAAGTTGGTCGAAATGCCCCTCGGAGAAACATTTTTTGCCGAACTATACAGCGCTTTTCAAGACCAGTTCGGCATTTGCTGGATGGTTTACTTTGGTGGAAATAAAGAAGAAGATTGCGAAAGTAACGCTTAAGCCAACTGCTCAACAGACAATATTGGCAAAAAAGGGCAGTAATCTACTCCTACTGCCCTTTCTATTCCCTTGGTTTCGTTATCGTGTAGCACCTATGCTACCCTGTGGAACGGCCATTTCAATTTTGTCTTTTCAAAACTGCCACAACAAGATATTTTCCTGTGCATCTCAAATTTTTACCGCTACCAGGTTTAATCTATCATTTTTTTACCAGTACTTCTTCCTCAAACAGGATCCCATCCCAGCCATTTGTCCTAAATTGACGAATGTTCTGATGGCCATCTCCGTCTGGATTATCGAGTACATTTTGATAATGCTCGGCAAAAAGGCGCAATGTATCTTCTTGGGAAAGATTATTTAACTGCGCAAAATAGAACACTTTTGCACTACCTTGATTTTCTTCTTTTGAGTTTTTAAGCGTCCCATTCTGAAATGCACTGGGACTATAGCTGTAGTGATCGGCAATATGCGCCAATACTTCCTGAAACTGTAATTCGCTTCCTTTTGATTTAATCAATAATTCTGCTGTATTCATCTTAATGTTATACCTTTTAAAATCTATTCGAATTTAATTTCTCCCCCATAAACCTGAATGAACAGGCATTAAACGCTCTTAAATAACGCCATGAAGTGAGCCTCCCTTTGCAGCAAGCCGATCCACACGTCTTTCCACCGCTTCGTCCTTGACCAAAGCCGGGGCATGGTGGGGTTTTGTTCGCGCATCAATAATCAAGGGACCTTTACAACCCCAATGTTTAAATGTTGTAAAACTACCTATTCCATAAATATCAAATGCAGGATTACTTCTGGTAAACGTTGTCCAAACAAAGTTATTGACAGTAGCAGCGGTAAAGTTAGCATCATCGCATAAAACGATCAATGGAAAACCTTCCCAAGAGCTTGAAGCGGCAGCGCGACACCATTCCGCCATAATATTCGATTCATTCTCGTAACCAGAGAATGCCTGACCATCGATCGCTATCACACCGGGTAGGACAAATTTTGCCTGATTGAAAGGTCGGGGTAGTTCAAAACCAGCCGGCAATTCACGGCCCAATTCTCTTTTCTTTGTACCAGCGGCAGCAAAAACCACCTTGGAACCGGCATTTAATCCATCTCCGGAATAATCTAAAGTATCGATAGTCGTATTGGTCTGAAAATGAACATCCCGCGTAAGGTCTATGCGTTCAAGGATATGACCCAAAAAAGCCGGAATATCATAAATATCCAATTGCGGATTATCTTCATTTGCTGAAATAAACAAGTATTTAGCAAGGCTGAGCTGATTTTTACCCAGTATCTGATTGGCTATCGTTAAAATTTCCTGCGGTCGATCCACACGCTGATAAGGCGTATATCGTTCAGAACCTATGGCGAAGAGCAAGGGGTGCACCCCAGCGGCATCAACAGCATTAACAGCATGAAGGCCTGAAATCTCCTGTGGAATAGCAGTACCTGTAATTTCGTGGATCAAGGCGCCAAAGCTGGTATCTTCCTGCGGTGGACGCCCCACAACGGTAAAAGACCAAATCGGGTTTTTCTTATGGTACACATTGTGTACTTTCATCAATGGGAATGGATGGGTCAGGCTATAATAGCCGATATGGTCACCAAAAGGACCTTCGGGCTTATTTTCATTCGGATAAACAGTACCTGTGATCACAAAGTCAGCATCTGCCGAAATACAAAACCCTTCATCATCATAGAAATAACGGAATCTTCTATTACCCAATGCGCCCGCGAAGATCATCTCAGAAAGTCCTTCGGGCAATGGCATTACAGCAGCTAACGGATGTGCAGGAGGTCCACCGACAAAAATACTCACCTTTAAAGGTCTACCAAGTGCATTTGCCTTTGTTTGATGTATCCCTATGCCACGATGCAACTGATAATGCAAACCAATTTCCTGATCCGGTAGGTAATCGTTACCAGAAAGCTGAATCCTGTACATCCCGAGATTAGCATGCATGATACCAGGTTTGCTGACATCTTCGGTATATACTTGCGGCATCGTCACAAAAGCACCACCATCCATAGGCCAGTTGACAATCTGTGGAAGTTTACTAATGGATGTCTTTCCATGAAGAATAGGAGCACCCGACTTCCTTTTCCAAGGTAGCGCCCCTAACGCTGTCATAGACGAACCAATATATTGGAAAGGGTTTTTCAGCACCGCGGCAGGATTCATTTTAACGTCCACCAATTTCTTTAAGTGATCCAGCGAATCGCGAAACATAAATTTCGAACGTTCTAACGTACCAAACAAATTGGACACCGCAGGAAATGTGGTACCTTTGATATTTTCAAAATACAAGGCCGGTCCCTCAACATCAAATACCCGCATATGTATGGCGGCCATTTCGAGATAAGGATTAACCTCTTCTTTGATCCGGATCAAATGTCCATGCTTTTCAAGATCCGCAACACATGCTTCTAAACTATTGTACCCCATATATTAAATCTGCTTCAACATGTTAATCCACAAATTTAACAGAATAATTTATTAAACAGGATAAAAACCGTTAGAACATACGAAAACGCCTATCTGAAAAACCGCGATAAAAACTATTGTTCTCATATCCCCTGAACGGTAGATTAGGTGTCTACGCAGACATACGTTTTCAAAGGAGTAAATTCAAATGCCTGTATTTTCTGCCAAGTTGTGTTATCGACATTCTTTTCATAATAAAGCACTCTTCTAAACTCATCGATATCTTCTTTATTGATATCATTCAATCTTGTCAACAAAAGTTTAGCAAAGAATTTATTGACACCGATCTCTTTTTTAGGACGTTCGGATGAGCAATTCAGAAAATGGTAAAATAACCCTCTAAAAGTCATTTCCTCATTGCCGCCGAGGTAAATGATCTCGGATATAAAATTATTTTCCCAGGGCATTTCCCGCAGCCAACGGTATACATCGAGCAGAGGAAGTGGTCTAAATTTTAGGGAAGCTACCCAATTCCAATAAAATATAGTTTGCCGTCGCGCAAGCTTAGCAAATATTCGGTTCAGTACACTCTCTTTTCCCACCACACTGCTTTTAATCACAATGGTATATTGCACACGTAAATTTTCAAGAAGACTGCGCACGGGCTCCAGAAAATGTTCGTCCATTAGCCGCGCGACGTAAATAACACGATTATTGCCTCCCCGCTTACATAGCTCCACGAAATTGCGCAGACCGAGCAATTCAAGCTGAAGCTGTATATCATTATCCAGCGAAGGGACTTGGGTAAAATAAATTCCAAAATTAAGATCTGAGATTTCAAAATTCTCATAAGCCTCACCTTTCCGCAAGAGGTCGAGTTCAAAAAGCTTAGCCGTAACCTGTTCTTTCACGATTCTATTAAAAAGAGATAAGTTGCGGACTAATCCCGTCACATCAAAATCGCTGGATTGCAGATAACAGGATGCCCGTCGTCCCAAATAGGTATTTAGCCCGCTGATTAAAACCTTTTTCATTCGAATGCTCTATTTTATGGCTATGAAACCATCCCGATTTTATAATTCGTTCTCACTATAGTGGTCATGAAACATGATCCTACCCCCGCTAGTAAGCTGTGTTTACTCTGATTTTAGAACAGAAAAACGCCAAATAAGTTTAACACTAATTTTTATTTTTTCGATAAAAAAGACTACGACAGCTTGATGACAACTGTCATTGTCCTTTTTTTGTCAATTCATGAATAAATACTTTCAAGAACACAATATCCTTATATATTTGTAAATCTTCTGAAAATAGGCTGCACTAAAAAGTATTTATCTTCACCTCTATGGACAAAAGGGCTACAATGATCTGGTTTCGAAATGATTTAAGACTTCATGACAATGAAGTATTTTATCAAGCTTCTGAAAAAAGTTCATTTATTATCCCGGTATATTGTTTTGATCCGCGATATTTCGACCGAAATCAGTTTGGCAACTTGAAGACTGGTGTTCTGCGAGCGGCCTTTGTTATCGAAGCGGTTACGGCTCTAAAAGAAAAATTAAAGAGCCATGGTAGCGACTTGTTGACTTATGTAGGCAAGCCTGAAGACATTATTCCTAGAATCGCGCAAAAGTATCAAGTTCACGAAGTTTATCACCACCGCGAAGTCGCACTTCGGGAGACCTCTATTTCCGAAAAAGTAGAAAGTGGACTTTGGAGCAGCAAAATAAATCTCCGTCATTTCATCGGTCATACCCTTTATCACAAAGAAGACCTTCCATTTCCGATTAAGGATATACCCAATGCTTTTTCTGTTTTCAAGAAAAAAGTTGAGCGGGAAAGTTTAGTTCGGCAACCGATTCCGTTACCGACCAACTTTCTTACGTCCCCCCATTTAGAGGACACCAAAATTCCCTCACTGAAAGACTTAGGTTATTCAGCAGAGGAGATCAAATCTGTTGACGACATCTACATTCTCGGAGGCGAAGATACCGCACTCAGTATTATGCATGCACTATTGTCAACCTACCCAGAGACGGATCAGGATCCACTCATCCTCGGTCCTTTTATTGCCTCAGGCGCCTTATCCCCAATCCTTTTATATCAAAATATCAAAAAATTGGGTGAAGGCAAAAAGGACAAACGGTTTGAGAAGATTATTGACATCCTTCTTTGGCGTGATTACTTTAGGTTTATGCTAAAAAAATATCCGAATATATTTTTTAAACCACAGGGCTTTAACACTAGTGCACCGCAGGGTTTTCCAACCGCTGACGGCGATGACGAACGATTTGATAAATGGAAATCAGGCCGTACAGAACATGATTTTATAAACAGTGTGATGATTCAATTGCAGAAGACGGGCTACATCCCCTATCAGGCACGCTTTATTGCCGCCAGCTATCTGGTGCATGAGTATGGTGTCAATTGGCTTCGTGGAGCTTCCTGGTATGAAGAGCACCTGCTGGACTATTCTCCTGCCACCGTATATGGACAGTGGTCTCATGTCGCTGGCGTAGGTACGAGTGAAAAAGATAATAAGGCACTGGATTGGCAAAAATTGATCAAAACTCATTTCCCGAATGGACTTCCAAAACTGGATGAAATAATGGTTAAATAAATCTTCGTCGGAAATAAATATTCCGAAGGAAAAGACCTTTTTAGCACGCCGGAATCTCCTTTAAAATCATGCTAAAAATGTTAAGAATTGGATAGATTTATTGATTAAATTATTCAATTTCAGTATTAGAAACTCTTTTTTTATTCATAACTTTGACAAATTTCATAGTTTTAATTGTAAATGGACAATCTGACATATTTGAGTAATGCTGATTCGGCTTATGTCGATGGCTTATATCAATCGTACAAGCAAGATCCCCAATCGGTAGATTTCGGATGGCAAAAATTCTTTGAAGGTTTTGATTTCGGTCAAAATGCTGGTGGAACAACAAGTTCAGTAGGTGAAGCTACTCCTGAGCACGTTTTGAAAGAAATCAACGTGCTGAACATGATTAATGGCTACCGCGATCGTGGTCACCTATTCACACACACAAACCCTGTGCGTGAGCGACGTAAATACTATCCTGGCAAGGAATTGGAGACATTTGGTCTTGCTGAAGCAGACATGAGTACCGTTTTCAATGCCGGTGTTGAAGTAGGCTTAGGTCCAGCAACATTAAAAGACATCCGTCAATTGGTAGAGGATACTTACTGCCGTTCCATTGGTGCAGAATTCAAATATATCCGTAACCCAGAGAAAATTAAATGGTTACAGGACCGTATGGAAGCGGATCGTAACATGCCTAAATTCTCTTTAGATACCAAAAAGAGAATCTTAAACAAATTAAACCATGCTGTCGTATTCGAAAACTTTTTGGGTACTAAGTTTTTAGGTCAAAAACGTTTCTCACTTGAAGGTGCCGAAAGTTTAATCCCTGCGCTAGATTCTGTTATCGAAAAAGGAGCAGAAATCGGTATTCAGGAATTTGTTATTGGTATGGCTCACCGTGGCCGTCTCAATGTATTGACCAATATTATGGGTAAATCTTACAAGTCAGTATTTTCTGAATTTGAAGGTAAGACTTATGCCGACGATCCCGAAGTGAACTTTGGTGGTGACGTAAAATACCACTTGGGTTTCTCTTCTGAAGTCAAAACCAACGATGGCAAATCTGTCCACCTAAGTTTGGCTCCTAACCCTTCACACCTGGAAACGGTAGATCCAATTGTAGAAGGTATGGTACGTTCTAAAATCGACTTCAAATATGATGGTGATTCATCGAAAATTGCACCGATCATCATCCATGGTGATGCGGCAATTGCTGGCCAGGGTGTCGTGTATGAAGTAACCCAGATGTCGAAACTAGATGGTTACAAAACTGGTGGTACTGTACATATTGTCATTAACAACCAGATCGGATTTACAACAAACTATAAGGATGCCCGTTCGGGTACATATTGTACCGACGTCGCAAAAATCACTTCTTCACCTGTATTCCATGTCAACGGTGATGATGCTGAAGCAGTGGTATACGCCATCAATTTAGCTGTAGAGTACCGTCAGAAATACAAAACTGACGTCTTTATCGATCTTTTATGTTACAGAAGATTTGGACATAATGAGGCCGATGAACCAAAATTCACGCAGCCATTGTTGTACAAACTTATCGATAAGCATCCCAACCCGAAAGAAGTGTATGCTAAAAAATTAATTTCTGAAGGAAGTATTGACGAAGCATATTCCAAAACTATCGAGAAGGAATTTAAAGCTACACTACAGACTAAATTTGAGGAATCTAAAACAGTTGAGGTATTGACTGAAGAGATCCCGATGTTTAAAGGTGCATGGGAAGGATTGCGTCCTGCTAAAAAAGGTGAAGTATTAACAACCTCCGATAAAACCAAGGTAGCAAAGGATCTATTTTTAAAATTAGCAAAAGAAATTACAACCTTACCTGCTGACAAAAAATTCTTCCGTAAGATTACGCGTTTATTTGAAGACCGTGCCAAAATGATCGATACGGATTCATACGATTGGGCAATGGGTGAATTGATGGCCTACGCGACATTATTGGATCAAGGTAACCGTGTACGTATCTCGGGTCAGGATGTACAACGTGGAACATTCTCACACCGTCATGCGGTATTGACGCTTGAAGATTCGGAAGAGAAATATGTTCCTTTAGCCAATATTAAAGGTGGCGATAAATTCTCTATCTACAATTCGTTACTTTCAGAATATGCTGTTTTGGGTTTTGAATATGGTTATGCATCTTCTAATCCAAATTCGTTGACAATCTGGGAAGCTCAATTCGGAGATTTCTATAACGGTGCTCAAATTATCGTTGATCAATATTTATCCAGTGCAGAGACGAAATGGAAACGCTCCAACGGATTGGTGATGATGCTTCCTCACGGTATGGAAGGTCAGGGTCCTGAACACTCTTCAGCACGTATCGAAAGATTTTTGGAGCTGTGTGCAGATGAAAATATGATCTTAGCCAACTGTACTTTACCTGCAAACTACTTCCATTTGTTGCGTCGTCAACTGGTACGCGAGTTCCGCAAACCATTGATTGTATTTACACCAAAATCATTGTTGCGTCATCCAAAAGTCGTGTCGCCTTTAAAAGACTTTACAGAAGGTGTTTTCCAAGAGGTAATCGACGATGTTAATGTTTCAGCAAAAGATGTTAAACGCGTATTGTTCTGTTCGGGTAAAGTGTATTACGACTTATTAGAAAAACAAGAGGCGGATAAGCGCAAAGATGTTGCTATCGTTCGTATCGAGCAGTTGTTTCCAATCCCTACAGATCAATTGAAAGCAATCCGCAAAAAATACACAAAAGCGAAAGAGTTTGTCTGGGTTCAGGAAGAAAACGAAAACATGGGTGCTTGGTCTTATTATTGCCGTAAACTCATGGGTACTGAGATTGCATTCACCGGTTTTGTTGCCCGCAAAGAAAGTGGAAGTACAGCAACAGGTTACATGAAACAACACGTTGCTCAACAGGCATCAATCTTAAATAAATCATTCGAATAAAAACAATTTAAAATCAATTGCGTCCTATAGCTAGGACGCAATTGTCAATAAAGAACATTATATATGAGCTTAGAAATTAAAGTACCAACCGTAGGTGAATCAATCACGGAGGTAACCTTATCACAATGGTTGAAACAAGATGGCGATTATGTGGAGATGGATGAAAACATCGCCGAACTGGAATCAGACAAAGCAACGTTTGAATTACCAGCTGAAAAAGCAGGTATCTTAAGAATCATTGCACAAGAAGGTGATACTTTAGAAATCGGTGCTGTTGTTTGTACAATTGAAGAGGGTGCTGCCCCTACTGGCGATTCAGCTCCAGCTGCTGCCCCTGCTAAGGAAGCATCATCAACTGCTGCTCCAGCGGCTGCCGCGAAAGACGAAGATCCAGATAGCTATGCTGCTGGTACAGCTTCTCCTGCTGCTGCAAAAATCTTAAGAGAAAAAGGAATTGATGCTTCTACAATAAAAGGAACAGGGAAAGAAGGCCGTATCACTAAAGAAGATGCCGAAAAAGCTCAACCTGTTGCTAAAACTGCTGCACCAGCAGCAAAACCTGCTGCGGCTCCACCTGCGACAGTTGCTCCCGTCGCAGGTGCTAGAAACGAACGTCGTGAGAAATTATCTTCCTTACGGAAAACGATCGCGAAACGCCTAGTTGCCGTTAAAAACGAAACAGCGATGTTGACAACATTCAATGAAGTCAATATGCAGCCGATCATGGATTTACGCGCCAAATATAAAGATACCTTTAAAGAGAAATTTGGAATCGGTCTAGGTTTCATGTCGTTCTTTACAAAAGCAGTAACCACTGCGTTAGCTGAATGGCCTGCTGTCAATGCACGTATTGAAGATAACGAAATTGTATATTCTGATTTCGCAGATGTTTCAATCGCGGTTTCTGCACCTAAAGGATTGGTAGTTCCAGTTATTCGTAATGCAGATGCCATGTCATTGGAGCAGATCGAAAAAGCAATTGCTGCGTTGGCAGGTAAGGCACGTGACAACAAATTAACGATCGATGAAATGACCGGTGGTACATTTACAATCACCAACGGCGGTGTATTCGGATCAATGATGTCTACGCCAATCATCAACGCGCCACAATCGGCAATCTTGGGTATGCACAACATCATCCAACGTCCAATTGCTGAAAATGGTCAGGTGGTGATCCGTCCAATGATGTATATAGCACTTTCTTACGACCACCGCATCATTGATGGCCGTGAATCAGTTAGCTTCTTGGTACGTGTAAAGCAATTATTAGAAGATCCAGCTCGTTTATTATTGGGTGTTTAAGCCTGATTAAAGACTGTAAATAAGAAAAGACCTATACCGTTTTGGTATAGGTCTTTTTTTTAGCAAGATAGCCTATTTATACCTATCGAACCCAGCTGCTCACCCTGATCGGAACAATAGTGCTCCTATACCTTCATAACCGATGTAGCGATCTAAATGCCCGAAGTCACAAATACCGCTCGGCATTGCTAATTGCGAACCTGATTTTGCCAAGTTCCTTCTATTTATTACCGACAGAAGCATCCGATCTAAGTCCTGCAAATAATTGATGCTATTTTTTATACGTCAGCTTGTTTTCAATCATACGGTTGTTATACTGCTGAATAAAAGCTTTCATCTTGCTCTCCATCGTATCCAATACTGCGGGATGCTGTTTCAGCAGATCCTGTTTCATGAGCCGATCCTTCTTTAGATCGTAAAACGATGTCGCTTTCAGCCCGTCATACGACATCATATAATCTTTATAATAGAGGTTATAGCTCCCTGCATTATTATTGAGCACAAAATTATCCTTACCTGGTTTGAAGGCATCTGAACCAAATGCGAAATAAGGCTCATCATAGTGCAGATAATTCAAAATAGTAGGCATAATATCTATTTGCTGTACCAGTTTATCCGCTTTGCCAACTAGATTATCACCGGGTGCATAAAATATAATAGGGATTTGGAAGCCCCCTGCCGCCGTTTGATATTCCGGCAGGTAGCTTACAGTAGCATGGTCCGCACAGATAACAAATACGGTATTCTTGTACCAGGGCATTTTCGATGCTGTTGCAAAAAATTCACGCAGTGCATTATCGGTATATCCAATGGGTTCCTGTACCGGCAAAGGTCCTTTGGGAAATTTCCCCTGATATTTTTCGGGTACTTTAAAGGGATGATGGGAGGATAATGAGAAGAAACTGGCGAAAAATGGCTGATGAAAAGTATTGATCTTGTTTGCGACAAACTGCAAAAAAGGTTCATCCCAGATTCCCCATATGCCATCAAAGTCCGCATCATTGTTATATTCATTCTTACCAAAATAATGCTGAATGCCGGCCAATTTCATATAAGCCGAAAACCCCATACTGCCATTAGGTGCGCCGTGGAAAAAGGCCGTCTCATACCCCTTCTTACCCAACAGCTTTGCTAAGCTCGTGGTTTCATTTCCCGAATATATGGAAAGTACAAAAGGTTCACCTATCGAAGGAATGCCGGTAATCACGGATGGTAATGCATCTATTGACTTACGACCATTGGCATACGTATCTGTAAAAGTGTACGCATGGCGGATCAATGAATCCAAAAAAGGCGTATAACCTTTGTATTTTCCACCTTGAATATCTTTGTTCAATTCACCAAAATGCTCTTTTGCAAAACTCTCCAAAATCAGAACGACAACATTTTTCTTTGTAAAAGGCTGGTCTGCTTTTGGTATATGAATGGGATTGTATAACTGCTCAAGCTCTTGGTCAGAATAATAATGCACCGGTTTAAGACTGACAGCCTTTAATGTTTTTAATATACTAAATGGCGTGTTCAGTACGATATTCATTTCTTCTGGGGTTTCTACATAATCTCCGGCATTGCTTAACGTAATGGGACGCGTGCTATGGGCCCAGCCCCCACGTACCCCACCGATGAAAAGAAAGGCGGTCAATAGAAACAAAGGTACTTGGATCAAAAATGACTTCCAGTTATAATTCGTGATCTTTTCCAGCTGAATATACTGATAGGATCTCATTAGACCATACACGATAAGAGCTAATAGTACGATGAGATACCAATAGTCCAAACAAAAATCAAAGGCTAGCTTCACCAAGTTTGACTCATTTGAAAATTGATCGATTACTGTACCTGTAGTTCTTTTGAGTGTAAAGGGATAATAGGCAAAATCAATCAGATTCAAGGCTATTCCTATTGAATTGACCACAACGAAGATCCATTTCGCGACTTGCTGATAGATCCGGTTATCCTTAAACGGTCCCGGAACAGTCAGCATTACAATATAAAGAATATTCAAATACAGCAGGGCTACGATGTCGAAACGCACACCCCCGGCAAACATCACCAGGAGCTTACCCGCATCAATGTGTGGAAATAAGGAGGCATTGATGCCATAAAACCCCAATCTTAACAACGCATAAATGACCAAAAGAAAGATAAAACGAATTGCGACAGCAAAATACGGTGCAAGTACTCCTTTTAATTTCATAGTCCTAATATTTTAAAAATTCACGATATACGTCTTGATAATACGCTTTACCGATATTCAACAAACTATCTGTTTTGCTCACTGGATATTCCTTGTTCGACCTATAGTTGATTATCCTTCCCACGTTATCAAAGGAAACCGCTTGCTCTGGAGTAATCACTCCAAAGGCATCTTTGGAATTATAAAAGGCAATTTGAGGTGTGGTTGGATTAAATAAATCCCGGCTCCAATGGTAACGTTCGGTTGGAAGTTTCAATTGGGTCAATAGCGTTGCTGCCAAATCTGTCTGATTGCCAATTCTGCTGAAAATTTTCCCCCGAAACTCGGGCTTGATAACATCTCCGAAAAAGATCAATGGAATATGAAAACGATTGGGATGGAATAGCTCCCATTTTTCTGAAGGAAGGCGGTGCCCATGATCAGCTACAATAACAAAAAGAGTATTCTTATACCAAGCTTCCTTTTTGGCTTTAGAGATAAAGTCATACACTACTGAATCCGTATAATATGCTGTGCTTTTAAACTTATCTGCATTGGTAGCATTGCCAAACTTATAACCGTTTTTTAAATCGAATGGCTCGTGGTTGACCAAGGTAAAGATCGTCGAAAAGAAAGGCTGTTTTTCCTTTTTAAAGTCCTTGATCATCCGATTAAAAACCACATGGTCATATACCCCCCACGAGGCACGTTCGGCATCCAAGCCAAAATTAGCATTGTCCACAACCCTAGCGATCCCATGGGTCAGCATATACGATTTAAAATTGTAAAACTCACTTTGTCCACCGTGGTAAAAGGATGTTTCGTAACCTGCATGATCGAGCTCTTGCCCAATTGCAGGCATATTTTCATGTTTATCAATATATTTAATAATACTTTCCGGCCCTTGAGCGGGAAAGCCACTCAATATTGCCACCATTCCTTTGTCAGATCGATCAGCAGCAGAATAAATATGGTCAAACAAAATCCCCCCTTTGATCAACTCTTCCATGTGTGGCGTAATTCCCTTCTCCCCCCCGAGGGACTGGATGAGGTCGCCGACAAAACTTTCTAACATAATAAAGACCACATTCGGACGAGTCGTTGAAAGCACCTGAACTGCCGAATCGGGCTGATGCTGAAAGGCGGGCCGTAGTTTCTCTGCGATCTCTTTCTGATCGCTAAAGTAATTATATGGGTTTTTCAGTTTGGTATTTTTAGCAAAGAAATCGCGTAAAAAAGCCCATTGCGTATTGACTGCCGCATGATTATAAAATGTGTCTTCCGAATAATAAGCTTTACTGGGGTTTAATGTTGCCCGCCCATAACCACCTCGAATAAACGTGAAGAGGACAAACATTCCGACGACCAGTTTAAAGATATTACCAACCGGAGATTTGATATTGAAAAAGAATACCTTTTTAAACATCCAGCGGTATAAAAAATAGCCACACAATATGCCGATCACCATGCCGACGATTGGGAGGAATACCGGCGTGGCTTCTGCCGAAGCTACAGCTCCTGAAGGTGAGGCCAAAAAGGAATCGATCGCACGCTTGGAGATTTTGTCGCCCCATTCCCGGTAGATATTGACATTGATAAAGCTTGTCACAAAAAATAACAACCAGCACAATAATGGTATAGACATCCAAGAACCGCCTTTTGGGTTTGAGCTTTGGAAAAAAACTTAATATACAATACACAAGGAACGGTAGTGCACATATATAAGAAACAGCAGAGAAATCCAGATTGAGGCCATGATAGTAAATTCTGAAAACCTCTGTAAAATTGGAAAAACCAATTTTCTCAAAAAAAGCAGTAACAAAAATCAATCTATCTATAAAACAGATCATTAACCAGAATAGAAAATACTGTGTTAAAGCTCTCAACTCTTTAGCAAATTGTTGCATCCTTTCGCGTAAAAATAAAACAGGCAAATTTACATTAATTTACATGAAATACAGGCTAATTACTTAGTAATATGAATAAAAGATTAAAAAATTATAAAGTCCCTTTGAGGTAGTATACCCTATCAATAGCAAACTCTTCTGCTAAAGGAGGATGGTGTTTGAATGAATTGCCGATACATGATGGATAGCTTCTTTTTGTTTGCGCACAAGATCAGCTGATACCTAAGGAAAATAACATAGAAATACTTACTTTTGTGTTCCTTAAAAGTTTGAATAGAAAATTTAAAATGAGCATAGCGAAAACTTATAATCCAAAAGAAGCTGAAGAAAAGTGGTACAGCTATTGGAAAGCGAACGGATTTTTCCGTTCCACCCCTGACGAACGTGAACCTTACACGATTGTGATGCCTCCTCCAAACGTCACTGGAGTGTTGCACATGGGGCATATGCTAAATAATACCATTCAAGATGTTTTGATTCGCCGAGCACGTATGCAGGGGAAAAACGCCTGTTGGGTACCGGGCACCGATCACGCCTCCATCGCTACTGAAGCCAAGGTGGTCGCTATGTTGAAAGAACAAGGAATTGACAAACGATCGTTATCCCGCGAAGATTTCTTAAAGCATGCTTGGGAATGGAAAGAGAAATATGGTGGTATTATTCTCAAACAATTGGAAAAACTTGGTGCTTCCTGTGACTGGGATCGCACGCGTTTTACGATGGACCCAGAGTTGTATCAATCTGTTATCCGCGTCTTTGTAGATCTCTATAACAAAGGATTGATTTATCGGGGCTACCGCATGGTCAATTGGGATCCGGAAGCAAAAACAAATATTTCTGACGAAGAAGTTATTTATAAAGAGAAAAATGGTAAATTATATCACCTGAAATATCAGGTTGATGGTACTGATCAATACATTGTTGTTGCAACGACCCGTCCCGAAACAATTTTTGGTGACACAGCGGTCTGTATCAATCCCAACGACGAACGCTACACCTGGTTAAAAGGAAAGCAAGTCATTGTACCGATTGTAGGCAGAAAAGTGAACATCATTGAAGATGAATATGTAGATTTGGAGTTCGGTACCGGATGCCTTAAAGTTACCCCAGCACACGATGTAAATGACTATGCGCTTGGTAAAAAGCACAACCTGGAATTTGTCGACATCTTTACCGACGAAGCAAAACTAAATGACAATGGTCTGCATTACGCTGGTATGGATCGTTTTAAAGTCCGTAAAGAGATCGAAAAAGAACTTGAGGAAAAAGGTTTGTTGGAGCAGGTTGAAAACTACACCAATAATGTGGGGACTTCAGAGCGAACAGGCGCGGTGATCGAGCCCAAAATCTCCAATCAGTGGTTCCTCAAAATGGAAGACCTTGCAAAACCGGCTTTGGATAATGTCATGGATGATACCATCAAATTTCATCCGACAAAATTCAAAAATATTTATCGCAATTGGATGGAGAATTTGACCGACTGGAATATTTCAAGACAATTGTGGTGGGGCCATCAAATACCGGCATATTTCTATGGCGATGGCAACGAAGACTTTGTAGTAGCACAGACAGTTGAAGAAGCACTTGTATTAGCGCAAGAAAAGTCGGGCAATGCAAATCTTCAAGCAGAAGATCTCCGTCAAGACGAAGATGTCCTTGACACCTGGTTCTCAGCGTGGCTATGGCCAATTTCAGTCTTCAATGGTATCAACGAACCAGAAAATCCAGAAATAAACTATTATTACCCAACCCAAGATTTGGTCACTGCGCCCGATATCATCTTTTTCTGGGTAGCACGTATGATCGTTTCAGGATATGAATTCCGCGGACAATTGCCTTTTGAAAATGTTTATTTTACTGGGATTGTACGGGACAAACTCGGCCGCAAAATGTCCAAATCGCTGGGCAACTCACCTGACCCAATTGATTTGATGAACGAATACGGTGCCGATGCGACTAGAATGGGGATGTTATTGACTGCTCCAGCGGGTAATGACCTTCCTTTTGATGTTGAACTCTGTGTACAAGGACGTAATTTTGCCAATAAAATATGGAATGCTTTCCGCTTGGTGAAAGGCTGGGAAACCACCGCAGCACCAGCTTCCGCATCTGACAAAATTGCGGCTGCCTGGTTTGAGGCAAGATTAAATCAGTCTTTGGTCGATATCGAAGAAAACTTTAAGCATTATCGTTTATCAGATGCGCTGATGACAACCTATAAATTGGTATGGGATGACTTTTGCGCCTGGTATCTTGAATTGGTGAAACCGGCTTACGGCTCACCTATTTCTAGAGAAACCTTAGATACAGTAAAATCATTTTTTCAACGTATCCTCACATTGGTGCATCCTTTCATGCCTTTCTTGACGGAAGAATTATGGCACGACGAATTGTTCGGAATAAAAGAGGAGAAAGATTGCATTATCGTCGCTCCCTATCCGACGGCAGATGCCTTTGACGAGCAGCTTATCAAGGATTTCGCTGTCGCACAACAGATTATTTCTGAGATTCGGAATATCCGTAATTCTAAAGGTATCTCCCCTAAAATTACGTTGCCATTAGCGATCAATCAGCAATCTGAGGTCAACTTAAAACAATACATTGCTATCATCACTAAGATTGCAAATTTGGAGGACGTGACTTTTGTCTCTGAGAAAATTGCAGGTGCAGCCAGTTTCCTTGCCGGCAAAGATGAATGTTATGTGACTTTGGAAAACAATGTTGATGCGGATGCCGAGCGCGAACGCATTGAGAAAGAATTGGAATACTTAAAGGGTTTCCTAATTTCGGTAGACAAGAAGCTTTCCAATGAACGATTTGTACAAAATGCAAAACCTGAAATTGTCGAAAACGAGAAAAGCAAGAAAGCTGACGCAGAAGCTAAGATTAAAATCCTGCAAGAAAGTTTAATCGCATTAGGATAACACCTAAACAATACAGCTGATCAGGTCCCGTGTAATGCACGGGACCTTTTTTTGTTAACACCAAATTCGCCTTTTCTTCGGTACTTGTTCGGTGCTTGTACGGTGCTTCTTCGGTTAAAACCGAAGAAACACCGTACGAGTACCGAAGTATATACGACAAATGATCGTGTGAAGACTGAAGCAGGTATGCATGTTTTATTAAAGATAGGCCCCCGTCAATTCCCCTTTTAGTATCGGAAATTTCATTTCAAGGGTTTTCTAAAAAGAGCTTCATGAATAAGGTATGGTCGTCTCCTGAGAGATTCCGGGTAGTTTAAAATTGACTTCGAGTGGAACAATACCGGAAAGTTTATCCTAATTCTGTAAAAAATGAATAACTTTATAATAGCGAACTTAAATTATACTATTATGGGATTTAAAGAAACATTTCAGATTAACGGTGAAAACCTTTTGCAGAAAATCAAAGAAATTATTGCTGAGGGCAACGTAAACAAAATTACTATTTCGGACAAGCATGGGAAGGAGATCATGAGCTTTCCAGTGACTGTTGGAGCGATAGGTTTGATCTTAGCCCCTGTTTTTGCAGCGATCGGAGCTGTCGCTGCATTACTTACAGAGTGCACCATTACTGTGGAACGCAATAGCCAGAAGGACGAAAATGACAAGGAAGACAACAGTACGGATCCACCAAGCACAATAACAGTAAATTAATCAACTCAGACTGCCTGCTATGAAAATCTTAAAAAATATACTTTGCATTCTATTTGCTTTGCTATTCATTAATGCGGGTCTAGATAAACTTTTTCATTATATGCCAACTCCACCAATGGATATGGACATGAAAAAAGTATTTGAGGCTTTTAATGCTATAAAATGGCTAATGCCACTGGTTGGAATTATTGAGCTCATTGGCGGTCTACTATTCATTTTCCCAAAGACAAGAACGTTGGGTGCATTGGTCATCTTTCCAATTCTCATGGGTATTTTTACCCATAATATGATTTTCTATAGTCAACAGGGATTAATTATTTGGGCTGTACTTTTTATCATCTGGTTATGGGTAGTTTTTGAAAACTGGGGAAAGTATAAAAAATTGCTTGTATGATTGCCTTAATATTAGACAAACAAGCTCTTTCAGCATAGCGCATATATTACTATTAAATACCTATTTTTTGACAAATTGATAGGTATTTAATGTTTTTATTAACATAAAATTAAAAAACTAAAAACTTTATATGGCTATACTGGTTTGGTCAATTATTTGATGTAACTTTTTTCCGTTTTAATTGTTTATTAGTAGATATTTAAATCAAATTACACGTTGAACAGATTTACCCGAGTTGCTTTCAAAACAATTTTGTGGATTATTGGAGTAATAATTGCGCTTGCTATTCTAATTGTATTTTTAATTCGATTACCGTCGGTTCAGAATTATATTGCCGGAAAAGTCACTCAATATGTTGAAGGCAAAATTGGTACTCCCGTTAAAATAGGCTACATCAATATCGATTTTCCGAAGAAACTAGTTTTACAGGATATCTATTTAGCGGACCAAAGCAAGGATACATTGGTTGCTGGAAAATCGATAGCGGTAGATATCAATATGCTGAAGCTGCTGAAAAATACGGTTGAAATTCAAAGTATAGAAGCAGAGGGTATCACCGCAAAAATTCGTCGTACATTACCTGATAGTTCGTTCAATTTCGATTATATTGTCAAAGCATTTGCATCGCAAAAAGAAAGCAATCCCACTGCCGACAGCAGTTCAGCACTCCTATTCAACCTCGATAAAGTAAAATTTGATAAATTTCATATTGTCTATGCCGATGATGTAATTGGAACCAGCGCCGATGTATATCTCAACAGCCTAAATACCAACATTAAGAAGTTTGATCTGACAAAAAATATGGCTTTCAATCTTCCCAAAGTAAAGATTGATGGTCTGAGTGCTACCATCAAACAATGGCGGCCGATCGTTGACGGTGCAGCGCCCACTGTTGAGGACTTTGGCATTACGGATAAAACGGCTCAAACAACCACGCTGCTTCCTGATGTTGGCATACAGATTGCGGATTTGACCAATATCTTAGTCCGTTATGAAGATCAGTCCAGCCTCTTGAACACCAAGTTTTATGTCAAAAATCTTCATGCAGACATTAACAAGATCGACCTCAACAAAGAAGTTGTTGATATTCAAACAATCAGCCTCGATGGTTCGGACAACAGTGTGCTCTTTGGAAAGGTCCTAAAAAAAGCAAACAACTCAGCTAAATCTACAGCAGATACGACCAAAGTAAACTGGATTGTATCGGCCAAAGATATTCAGATCAATAATACAAGTTTAGCTTATCGCGATGACAATCAGGTGCGAATGAAGGGTTTTGATTACTTTAACATTAAGATCCCCGGTATGAAAACAAGCTTAAGTGATCTTTACTACAGTGCCGACTCAATCAGTGGATCCTTGAACGAACTCATAACGTCTGATCACTCGGGTTTTGTAATCAAACAATTAAAGGGAGATTTTACGTACACAAACACTGGTGCTGAAATCAAAAATCTGTATGCCGAAACTCCACGTACTCTCCTACGGGATTACGTAAAAGTAACCTATCCATCGTTGGATATTGTCGCCAAAAAACCGGAACTCCTCTACGTGAATGCAACCATCAAAAAGAGTCATGTCGATATGCGCGACATTTACTATTTTGCCCCTTTTTTGGATACCATACAGGTGATGAAACCCTTGATGGACAAAAAATTTGCTATCGATGGACGTGTTATGGGGAAATTAAATGATCTGAATATTCCAGCAATTGATTTCCAAACCCTGTCCAATACACGTGTCATTGCAAGCCTACGTTTAAGGGGGCTTCCCGAAGTGGATAGAATGTCCATAGATCTTAATTTAAAAAAATTGACTACCGGACGCTCGGATATCGAGAAACTGGTTTCAAAAAAAATGCTGCCTAGCGGAATTGAATTGCCCAATACGATCGGACTCACCGGAACTTTTAAAGGTGGAATGAGCGCCTTTAACACCAATCTTTCGCTGGTAACAGAAAAGGGAACGGCTAAGTTTAATGGTAAAGTGGGCATGATCGGTCGCGATACGACCTACGACGCTTATGTGAGTATCCGTGATTTTGACATTGGTAAGATCATGAAAATGGACAGTACCTTGGGTATACTTTCATTTGAGGGGAAAATTAAAGGACATGGAACTGACCCTAAGAAGCTTGTAGCCAACTTTGATGGTAAAGTAAACCGAATGGACGCCATGGGATATCGGTATCAGAATATCGACATGAACCTGACCGCAGACAAAGGAGATATTAAAGCGGCTGTGGTTAGCCCTGATCCAAATATTCAATTGAAGTTAAACGCAACAGCGAATATGAAGTCTAAATATCCACAGGTGGATTTTGAACTTCAGGTAGATACCATTAATCTTAAAAATTTAAAGTTGATGGATGATGAGTTCAAATACCAGGGTAAACTCGTCGGAAATTTCAGTTCAGCCGATCCAAATTTTTTAAATGGTGCAGCGCATATTACAAATTCCTCGATCTTTTACAGTGGTGCATATTATTCTTTAGACAGCATTTCGCTTATAGCAAAAGCCGATACCAGCCGTAATTTATTGCTATTAAGATCTGACTTTTTAAATGCTCATCTAGTTGGTAAATATAAAATTCTGGAATTGCAGAGTGCTATTCAAGATATCCTACAGGTATACTACCAGCCTGGAAAAGCTGTTAAAGTGCCCAAATACGAGCCGCAAAATATTGAGTTTTCTGCGCAGCTGACCCGAACGAAGTTCATCAGAGATTTCTTGCCAGAACTGACAGCGATGTCGGATATCACTTTGGATGGTATGTTCAACAGTCAATCAAAAACGATTCTCGCTAAGCTGGATGCACCGAAAATAATCTATAATGGCACTGAAATAAATAACGTTACCTTAGATATCAATACCCTCGATAGTACACTGTATTACTCGGCATTGATCAATAAAATTAAGGTAAGCAATTTGGAACTAGTGAATACCGTATTCAGTGGCAAAGTCATCCAAAACAATTTGGATTTTGGCCTCTGGATAAAAGATAAGAAAGAGAAAGAACAGTATCACCTTGGCGCAAATATGCGTGTTGATAATGGGGCATTTGTTTTTAGTTTGCTGCAGGATGGCTTAATGCTGAATTACGACAAATGGACAATAAATCCAAACAATGTGCTCAAATTTGGGAGTACTGGGATTCAGGCCAATGAATTTATCTTAAGCAATAAGGGACAAGAGCTTAGTATATCTTCACAAGATAGTGTACTCAATTCACCGATAAACATAGCATTTAAGAATTTCCGGATTGAGACATTAAGTAAAATGCTGGAAAGCGAAACAGTAGAGCTCGGGGGTGGAATTAATGGTCAGGCGACGATATCCCGTCTAGAGAGCAGCCCTGTATTTGTATCGGATCTTGTTATCAATAAATTTTACATCGGACAGGATACCGTTGGGAATGTCAATATTAAGGTTAACAATGAGAAAGAAAATACGTACAATGCCAATATTAGTATTAGCGAGAATGGCAACAATGTTGTTTTAAATGGTGAATTTGTGAACCCTCCTCAGGGAGAATCACGCTTAGATTTCACCTTAGATATTGCGCCGCTTTCCATGCAGACCGTGCAAGCATTCAGCCTCGGCTATCTTAAAGATTCGAAAGGAAATCTTGAAGGGCAATTGAAAATAACGGGATCACCATCTAAACCGGTCATTAACGGCGATGTTAAATTTAAAGATGCACAATTTAATATTGCCATGCTCAATGCACTCTTTAAAGCCAAAGATGAAACGATTCACTTGGACGAAAGAGGCATTACTTTCCCCAAATTTGCATTAGAAGACAAGAAAGGAAATATTGCCAAGCTGACGGGATCCATAGCCACGACAACGTATACTGATTTTGATTTTAATCTCAATGTCAATACAGACAATTTTGAAGTGCTCAATTCAACACAAAGCGATAATGACATGTTCTATGGTAAAATGTATCTTACTTCGAATCTGCGCATTCGCGGAAATCTCGATAAGCCTATCGTGGACGGTACAATCAAAGTGTTGGATGATACCGATTTTACCTTTGTCATGCCAAACGACGATCCAGGGATGGCCGATCGTAAAGGGGTTGTTGAATTTGTTGATAAGAGTGATACAACAAGAGCGAATGTTTTTGCCAAATTAGATTCCATGACTGTCACCCGTTTAACGGGGATCGATGTGGACCTCAACCTTCAAACAGATAAGGATGCTAAATTTAAGATCCTTCTGGATGCCGGTTCGCAGGATGCCCTGAACATACAGGGAGAAGCCGAGCTGAATGCAGGTATCGATGCCAGTAGCAAAATTACCTTGTCAGGTACATTTACCGTTGACAAGGGAAGCTATTCATTTAGTTTTGGCCCTGTGAAGAAAGATTTTACGTTCCGAAAAGGAAGTACGATCACCTGGAACGGGGATCCTTTGGATGCCCAGCTGAATATCACAGCAGCCTATACGACCAAAGCACCGACTTTAGAGCTTGTAGCGACGCAACTCGGTTCAGAAAATGCCAATCTGTATAAGCAGCGTATTCCGTTCAATGTGTTACTAAAGATTACAGACAAATTGTTCCAGCCGCAACTGAATTTTGATATTGACCTGGACGAAAACAACTCGGTTGTTTCGCAAGATGTAATCAGCAAGGTAAACAATGCATTGACGACGTTACGTGAAAATCCGTCTGAACTTAACAAGCAGGTCTTTTCACTTATTGTATTGGGGCGCTTTATGTCGACCAATCCATTTGAGAGTCTTTCGGGTGGCGGTGGTACCGAAGCTATTGTGAGAAATAGTATCAGTTCCTTCCTAAGTGGTCAGTTGAACCGCTTGGCTTCCGAACTTATTACAGGAGTAGAACTGGATTTTAATTTAACTTCAGAAGAGGATTATGCTACCGGAGCTGGACAAACCCGCACGGATCTGAATATAGGTGTATCGAAAATGCTCTTAAATGATCGTTTAAAAATTACTATTGGATCCAATTTTGAAGTGGAAGGAAACACGCGGCCTGGAGAGACTGCCAATAATATCGCCGGAGATATCCAATTGGATTATCAGCTTTCACAAGACGGCCGTTATTTTGCACGGGTATACCGAAAGAATCAATATCAGGTTACACTGCAGGGCCAATATGTAGAAACAGGTATTGGATTTATCATCAATATGGATTACAACAGATTTAAGGAAATCTGGATGAGTTCAAAAAAACTCAAAGAGTACTATGATACGAATAGCAAAGGTTTCAGAAAACGTTTCGATGTGGAGCGCATGGAAACCGACTCAACCTATCGTGATAGCGTGCGCACGGTCATCCGTGACAGTTTGATGCTACATAGTCCAGCATACAGAAAACGTATGGAGGAAAGAGAACAAGAGAAACGTAAACAGCAATTGGACTCTAGCAAAAAATCACCAAAAAGCAATGGTCCAAAATCAAATTTAGATACCATCAAAACAACAGCGATAAAAAATGAAGATGAGGAAAGGAGTTATCATGCAGGTTAGATTAAAGTATAGTGTTGGAATAGTAACATTCGCTGCATTCATCGCCTCCTGTTCGTCAACCAAAAATCTGAAAGAAGGAGAAAGCTTATATGTGAAGGGGAATGTCATCGTCGAGTCGGACACCATTTCTAAGGAAAACAAGGAAAAGATATCAACCCGCCTGGAAGAGGCCCTTATGCCCAAACCGAATAAACGACTGGCGGGGGTACCTTTTAAGCTATATTTTAATAATATGGCTGGAGATTCAGCCGGGAACAACATCATAAAAAAATTCTTTAAAAAAATTGGTGAAGAGCCCGTGTTGCTGCGGGATGTTAATCGAGAATATAATGAAAATCTATTGCGCAATCGTCTGGAAAATTTTGGT
The DNA here is from genome assembly GCF_030818895.1 of Sphingobacterium zeae. Lineage (NCBI taxonomy): Bacteria > Pseudomonadati > Bacteroidota > Sphingobacteriia > Sphingobacteriales > Sphingobacteriaceae > Sphingobacterium > Sphingobacterium zeae. The sequence continues at coordinate 1,406,831 of NZ_JAUTBA010000001.1, read as the reverse complement.
TTCTTTAATGCGGAAGTGAGATCCGATACGTTAGTAGAAAACAAAAAAGCAACGATTAATTATACCGCCAAGCCCAACCTGATTTACCGCATACAGTCTGTTAAATTTGATGTTGACAGCAATAGTCAGTTGGGGAAAGATATTCGTTCGAGTTCTGATCAAAGTCTTCTCCAGGTAGGAAAGAAATACAGTTTAGATGTTATCTTAAACGAACGTGACCGCATCGATAATGATCTTAAAAATAAAGGCTATTATTATTTCAGCCCAGATTACATCTTGGTTCAGGTAGACAGTTCGAACCGGAATAACAAGGTGGATATGTATGTTACGGTTAAAAAAGAGACACCGGCGCAGGCGAAAGTCCCATCCAAGATCAATAAAATTTACATTTTCCCGAACTATACGGAAACAAGCTCCGGTTATCAGCGGTCTACACGGAATGCCGAACTGTACGATAGCAGCTATTATTTTATAGACCGTCAGCATCTTTACCGGAAGCCTGTTATTGCAAACCATATCTTCTTTAAACCGGGCGATACATACAACCGTAATGCCCACAATCAGACCATCAGTCATTTGGTAAACCTCAATAGCTGGAAATTTGTAAAGAACAATTTTGTCGACAGCAAAGAAGTGCCCAACGCACTGGATGTCTACTATTACTTGACCCCATTACCCAAAAAGTCCCTTCGGGTGGAGCTTTTAGGCAAAATGGCTTCGGTATACAACGGTACTGAGGTGAATGTTAACTGGACTTTACGAAATGCATTCAAAGGTGCCGAGCAGCTCAGCTTTAACGTATTCGGCGGTTATGAGACCCAGACGGGAGGATCGGCCGACCTCAATTCGAGTTATTACCGCTACGGTATGGAGGCGACCTTGACTTTTCCTCGCATATTGTCTCCTTTTGGAAGAGTTTCGCCGTCGCGGCGCTTTATTCCGAAGACTTATATCAAAGGCCGCTATGAGTTTTTAAATCGCCGCAAAGCTTATACGCTAAATTCGATTGCATTGGATTACGGTTATATCTGGCAAGAATCTGAAGAAAAACAGCATGATCTCGCTTTAATGGAGATTACTTATGTTCAGCCTAAAGGCATTTCGGAAAACTACCAAAAACAAATGGATACCATTCCTGCATTGCGACATGCCATAGACCCGCAGTTTACCATTGGTCCAAACTACAACTTTACGTTTCAAAACACCATGAAGCAGCATTTGAAAAATACGTTTTATTTCAAAGGCAACTTGGACCTGTCGGGAAACATACTAGGGCTGATCAAAGGAGCAGATTTTAATAAAGGGAAAACGTTCAAATTGTTTGACGCTTATTTCTCACAATATATCAAGATCAGTGGCGATGGCCGACATTATTTAAAGTTATCGGAAAATGCACAACTTGCTTCGCGGGTAAGTTTGGGTTTGAGCTATTCTTATGGCAATTCCCGCTCCCTTCCCTATTTAAAACAGTATTATGTGGGGGGGCCTAATAGTATCCGTGCTTTCGGGGCCCGCGCTATTGGTCCAGGAACTGTTGCCCCTGAAAAGTTGAGCAATGGACTTTTCTTTGCGGATCAAACCGGTGACATTAAATTGGAACTTAATACGGAATATAGAGCAAAATTAGCAGGGTTTGTGCATTGGGCAGCATTTATTGATGCGGGAAACGTCTGGTTGCAGCGGGAGGATGTGAACAAGCCCGGCGGCAAATTCAGTAAAGATTTTTTAAATGAATTAGCAGTTGGTGGTGGAGCGGGATTACGCTTCGACTTCACTTTCCTGATTGTCCGTACCGATATGTCCATACCATTCCGTATCCCCTATCTTCCAAAAGGAGAACGGTGGGTATTTAGCGATATTGACTTTGGAAGTTCTAAATGGCGTAAAGACAACTTGATGTTCAACTTAGCCATTGGTTATCCGTTCTAAGCAACCGATTCGGCATATGCCCTAATAACAACAGGCTTGAATGAATTTCAAACCTGTTCTTTTTTTGGTCATTTTAACTAAGTCATACACTGGCAACGATGTTATCGGGTATTCTTCGCTCAGGACGAAATCCTGTTACCTTTTTTATGACAAAAAACGAAGTATTCCCACGGCCGGCATTGATTTACTGACAATAATTGATTAAATTCAAGCATTATTTTTTGATCCACATAAATGTTCAGGAAATATCCATGCAGCATTAAGATACACGCACGGATGAGGATAGGCTGGATATTCTATATGGCATAAAGCTGCCAAAGGCAACCTGGGCTTAGTCGGATAATTAGCGCATAAATAAACAAATAAAGTACATATGAAAGTAACTATTGTTGGTGCTGGAGCTGTAGGAGCTACTACAGCGGACAATTTAATCCGTCGGAATGTCGCAGAGGAGATTGTATTGTTGGATATTAAAGAGGGTTTTGCAGAAGGCAAAGCACAAGATATGGCACAAACTGCAGCCTTATTGGGTTTTGAATCAAAAATCAAGGGGGTAACGAGTGACTATCTTTCAACTGCTGGTTCTACTGTTGCTGTGATTACGTCCGGCATTCCACGTAAACCTGGAATGACACGTGAAGAATTAATCGGGACAAATGCGAATATCGTCAAGTCTGTTGTCGAGAACTTAGTAAAACATTCTCCAGATATTATCATTGTCATCGTTTCTAATCCGATGGATACCATGACCTATCTGGCCTTAAAGGCAAGTGGTTTACCCAAAAATAGGATTATCGGTATGGGTGGGACCTTGGATTCGGCCCGATTTAAATATCAATTAAGTGATAAACTGAATGCTTCCGCTGCGGATCTCAATGCGATAGTCATTGGTGGTCATGGCGATACAACAATGATACCGCTTATTAAGCACTCCACGTGGAACAGTATTCCGGTGACGGATTTTCTCACCGTGGAAGAGCAGGATGAAATTGTCCACAAAACCATGGTTGGAGGAGCTACATTAACCAGCCTAATCGGAACATCAGCATGGTATGCGCCTGGCGCGGCAACTGCTGCAGTAGTTGAAAGCATTGTCCGTGATCAAGGGAAATTATTTACTGCTTCCGTTTATTTGGAAGGTGAATTTGGCCAAGAAGATATTACGCTTGGCGTACCGGTTATCATCAATAAAAAAGGATGGGATCGGATCGTACCACTTCATTTGGATGAAGAGGACGAAGAAAAATTTCGCAAAAGCGCGGAAGCAGTCCGTAACATGAATAATGTATTAAAAGAAATAAAAGCCCTATAGGCAACAAAGTAATAGGCTGTTGTACACAAATAACAGCCTATTTCGCTGTCTCCTCTCCTTTAGGATCTATTATCTTTCTTGTATTGTCGTTGCTTTTAGTAAACCTGCATCCCTACCTGAAAACGTTGAAAAGCGGAAAAGTGCAGATACACCATGCAGCATCAAGCTCAATTTTAAGCTTCCAGCGGCGGAAAGTTTCTTTTTTGATGGATTTTTTGGCTATGTTTGGAGGTATGACAACAGTACCATTTCAATTATTGGATTTACAAGGCCAAGGCACACACATTTTGGTTGATGTAGAAATTTATAGTCGTTCATTCAAGATGGTGATTGATACAGGTGCTTCTAAAACTGTATTTGATAAAACACAATTGGGCCATCTTTTAGAGGATCAATTGGAGCTTGAACCATCTGAAACACTATCAACAGGACTTGGTACCAATTCAATGGAAAGCTTTAACCTGGCAATTCCGAGCCTGAAAATTGGCGAATGGGAGATCAACAAACTACATACTGCGGTATTGGACTTAAGTTCCATTAATTATGCCTACGAACAAATGCATCTAGATCCTGTGATTGGCGTATTGGGTGGAGATATTTTTGCAGACTATGGTGCTGTCATCGATTATGCCAAGCGCACGCTAAAATTGCGCACCCGAAAACTAAAACTTAAATAAACGTTTTTGGATGTGGAACCGGAGATAACCGTAATAAACGACTGCTATCATAATACCTAGCCCGCCCATCGCATATAATGTTATTCTCAGGCCACAATAGCTGGCCAGAGAACCGACCATCAATGTGCCGATCGGGAAAATCCCCTGAAAGGCCATCACGTAATAGGAGATCGCGCGGGCACGATAAATCGGTATGGCGTGGGTCTGAATATAGGTATTGATACTTGACGTTTGCATCATCATGGCAAAAGACACCAACATGACATAAACGAGTGCCATCTGAAGCATGCTAGAATGCGCCAGAAACAACAATGCCATCCCCATCAGTGCGGCAGCTCCCATCACCTGATACCGCAAATTGGTACCAGATTTTAAGCGAGCCATATTAAAGGCACCAATCATAGCTCCCAATCCGGCTGCACTTTCAAACCAGGAAAAGGTGCGTTCATCACCGTGAAACATTTCTTTGGCTATGGCCGGTAGCAACGACGTGTAGGGAATGACAATCAGGCTGGAAAAGGTCATGATGATAATCAGCGAAGAGATATGTGGTGACCGTTTGAGATAGCGAAAACCTTCGACCAAGCCTTCCCAATTGCTCCCCTTGCTCAGCTGAGCATGAGTTTCGTCGACCCGCATCATCAATAGCGTAATAATGACAGGAACAAAACTAATAAAGTTAAGTGCAAAGCAGGCGAGTTCGCCGTAAGTACTTAATAAAATCCCCCCTATTGCAGGGCCCACCATGCGTGCGCCATTGAAGATGGTTGAGTTCAGGGCGATGGCATTCGGCAGATCTTTACGATCTCCAATCAAATGCATCATAAGGGACTGTCGTCCCAAAACGTCAAAGGAGTTAATGATCCCTTGTATAAGTCCCAATGCGGAAAGCCATAGCACACTCTCCCACTTCAGATACACCACCAGAGTCAAAATACCCGCCTGGATCATGAGACCAATTTGGGTCATCAAAACCAATTTATACTTTTTGTGCTTATCAACAAAACTTCCAATAAATGGCGAAAGGATGAGCGAAGGCAATAAGGAGATGAACTGAACAAAACCGAGCCAGAATACAGAGCCCGTAATTTCATAGACCAACCAGCTGATAGCGATACGCTGCATCCATGTTCCCATCAGGGAAATTGCCTGTCCAATAACATGTAAACGAAAATTTCTATATTGGAGCGAACGGAAAACCTGCATACGTTAAAGATAATACTATAATAAAGTATAACAAAAAATTAGCCGAAGAGATTCTTTTTTTGCAAAGATTATGATGCAATAGGTGAAAATCGATGCTTCAATAGTGGAATATAATCGATAACTTTGTACTGTTATTTTCAACAATAGAATAATCAAATAATTATCATTCAACACAATACACAATGAAATTTTTTATTGACACAGCGAACCTAGAACAAATCAAAGAAGCTCAAGATTTAGGCGTATTAGACGGTGTAACGACCAATCCGAGTTTAATGGCTAAAGAAGGTATTAGCGGTGATGAAAACGTAATCAACCATTATAAAGCGATCTGTGCGATCGTTGATGGCGACGTAAGTGCAGAAGTTATTTCTACTACTTATGAGGAAATGATCAAAGAAGGAGAAGCGTTGGCAGCTCTTGATAATAAGATTGTTGTTAAAGTTCCTATGATCAAAGATGGCGTAAAAGCAATTAAATATTTCAGCAAAAAAGGCATTAAAACAAATTGTACATTAGTGTTCACAGCGGGTCAGGCGTTATTGGCTGCTAAAGCTGGTGCAACCTATGTATCTCCTTTCATTGGTCGTTTGGATGATATCTCTACAGATGGATTGGCGCTGATTGAAGATATCCGTTTGATCTACGATAACTACAACTATTCAACGCAAATATTAGCGGCTTCTGTACGTCACAGTGCGCACATTCTAGGATGTGCTAAAATTGGCGCTGATGTGATGACAGGTCCATTGTCGGCGATCCTTTCCCTATTGAAACACCCATTGACAGATAGCGGTTTGGCAACATTTTTAGCTGATCACGCTAAAGCTGCAGGAAAATAAGGCATCTATAGTTCCATATAGCGTTAAAACCGATAAGTAAGATGACACGAATATTAAACTTATCGGTTTTCTTTATTTCATCAGATTCCGTATTTTTGTCTTATCAAAGCTTCAGCTGACTAGTGAAAAAGATTTAATTTTTGTTTCATCTAGGGAAGGGTAAAAGGGGAAAGTGCGATGAATAAATTCGTCAGACAGTTCTTAAAACTTGTAAATGACCATAAATTTCTCTTAGTTTGTATCTGATCTAAGGCTTAACGAAGAAAAATCCATGGAAGATTCCAACACTGTATATCCAGAAATTCTCAAACGAAATAGTTTAAAAGTTACCCAGCCACGGTTGAAGGTACTTGAAATTATCTCCCGTAAAGATTCGGCGATTTCTCAGCCGGAGCTGGAAAAATTACTAGGCAAGGATATTGACCGTGTTACATTATACCGCGTACTGGCCAGTTTTGAAGAGAAAGGGATTATCCATAAAATCTTTGACTTACATGGTACGGCCACATATGCCATGTGTTCGACAAACTGTTCAGAACATGATCACCACGACCAACACGTACATTTTATTTGCCGGGTGTGCAATTCTGTGTACTGTCTGGAAGATATGACTTTACCGAAGGTATCTATACCTGAAGGCTTTAGTCTCGAAGCCATAGCGGTTAATGCGCTTGGTGTGTGCAATCATTGCAAAAAATAAATCAGGCTATACGAAACTAAAACTATTTGTCGGTTCAAGTGTCTATACATCAGCTATCGAAAGATGCTCCGTTTAGCTCGTTATTGTCGTGCCAACTGCTGTTTTTTTTGTACCTTGTCATAATATCGATCTTGCTATCCGACACTCTCACGCTGCGCTTCAGAAGCTGGCTTTGTGCGATCCATTACCGCAGGCAGCTAGCAGAAAGCCGAAGGTTGTTGAGGATCGATACAACTAAATAAATAATAATTAAGAAAAAAATTGGATGAAAACAAGAAAAGAAAATCCATATAAAGAGGTCTTGACACAACTGATCGTCGATATTTTCGAAAAATCAGATAACAAGCCGCTCAACTATAAACAAGTGTCTTCTAAATTGAACCTCACAGATAACGACTCTAAAGTCGCTATCGCCGATATTTTACATGATAATGTTAGAAATGGACTTTTTGTTGAGGTCGAGCGAGGCAAGTTTAATCTGAAGCAACTCAAAGTGTATGTCACAGGGAAGGTCGATATGACCGCCGATGGTTCTGCCTATGTCATTCCTGATGACGAATTTGAAAATGACATTTATATTGCCCCACGTAAGCTGAGGCAGGCGCTACACGGAGATATCGTTAAGGTACATACTTTTGAAAAACGAAAAGGTGGCCGTAAAAAAGAAGGTGAAGTGGTTGAAATCCTGCAAAGGGCAAAGACCGATTTTACGGGAACCATCAGTATCTCCAATAATTTTGCATTTTTCATTGCGGACGATCGCAAGATGTTGCACGACATCTTCATTCCCTTGGATAACCTGAATGGTGCCAAGGATAAAGAAAAAGTAGTGGTTTCGATTATTGACTGGCCGAGCGGAAGCAAAAACCCTGTGGGGACTGTAAAACATGTTTTGGGTACCAAAGGAGAAAACAATACCGAGATGAATGCGATTTTGGCCGACTTTGGTTTTCCATTGGAATTCCCGAAAAAAGTGGAAGCCGAAGCCAATAATATTTCGGAAGAAATAAGCAACGAGGAAGTTGCGAAAAGACGCGATTTTAGAAATGTGACGACCTTTACCATTGACCCGGCAGATGCAAAAGATTTCGATGATGCAATTTCATTTCAGAAACTGGAGAATGGCAATTATGAGATTGGTGTTCATATTGCTGATGTTTCCCATTTTGTGGTGCCTGATACAGAATTAGATAAAGAAGCCTTCAGTCGCGGCACATCGGTTTATTTGGTAGACCGCGTTATCCCTATGCTTCCAGAGCGCCTCTCCAATGGTGTATGTTCCTTACGTCCACATGAAGATAAGCTGTGTTTTTCAGCAGTTTTCGAACTGGATGAAAAAGCTAATGTACACGATCAATGGTTTGGGCGCACAGTGATTCACTCGGATAGACGGTTTAGCTATGAAGAGGCGCAGGAGGTGATCGAGACGAGATCGGGTGATTTCAGCGAGGAGATTCTGAAATTAAATGAACTCGCTTATATCCTTCGCGAGCGGAAGTTTAAAAATGGAGCGATAGCGTTTGAAAGTGAAGAAGTGAAATTCACGCTGGATGAAAATGGCAAACCTACGGGGGTATACACCAAAGTCCGGAAAGACGCTCATAAGCTGATTGAAGACTTTATGTTATTGGCCAATCGTAAGGTTGCTGAATTTATCGGTAAGCAAGGGCGCGGAAAAAACAAGCTTACGTTTGTTTACCGTTTTCACGATGTACCTAATCCAGAAACACTCACTACCTTCTCTCAATTTGCTGCACGGTTTGGCCATAAATTGACGATCAAGACCGATAAGGAAACGGCCAAATCTTTGAACGCGTTGATGACCAAAATAGAAGGCAGCAAAGAGCAAAACATGCTGACTTCGCTTGCCGTACGTTCGATGGCCAAGGCGATCTACACGACGAAAAAGACAAGCCACTATGGGTTGGCATTCGATTATTACACACACTTCACCTCTCCTATCCGCCGCTATCCGGATGTGATGGTACACCGTCTATTACAGTTTTATTTAGATGGCTGCACGAAGATCAATGCAGAGCATTATGAAAAGATGGCTGAGCATTCTTCCCAAATGGAGAAAAAAGCGGCTGAGGCCGAGCGCGCATCCATCAAGTACAAACAAGCGGAATATTTGCAGGACCAGATTGGCACCGAATATACCGGTATTGTATCGGGCGTGACCGAATGGGGTATGTATGTCGAGATTGAGGAGAACAAATGTGAGGGTATGGTACGCTTGCGGGATATTACCGATGACTTTTACGTGCTTGACGAGAAAAACTATGCAATCATTGGACAACGGAAGAAAAAGAAATTTCAGTTGGGTGATGAGGTTCAGATCCGCGTGAAGAAAGTCGATCTGGATAAAAGGCAGATTGATTTTACGTTGTTGAGTTAAATTATAGATTAATAGAAAGCCGTTTTGATTACATACAAAACGGCTTTCTGATTCAATAGATATTAATTTCTATCTTAAACTCGACAAATATAAATTTATTGTTTATCACCAGTAAAAGTCACCAAACGTTCACCTTCTGCCATGACAGTAAATTGAGTTAATAAACTTTTTTCTTTAATATCAAATAGGAATGATCCGCCTGTGGCACCAACAGCGCCTTGAATAAACATCCCGCTCTGATTCGATACATTAAATTCTCTATCTGCTACATTAAGTGATTTATTGCTAAAAGATACTTTGACACGTTCATTAGATACCTTAGAGACAACGACCATTTGATCAAAAAATTCATTTCCCCCAACTTGTACCTTACCTTTGTAGGTACCTACAGCAACATCAATACTACCACTTGTCGGAACGGTATTATCATCATCTTTCGAACATCCAACAAAGGCGAAAGTTACCAAGGCCAATACAACCGCATACATTAATTTCATTTTCATTTTCATAACTTGAATACTTTATCTGTTTTTACTAAATAATTTTATCCGTGTTTATCAAATGCTTTGCCAAACAGCACGCAAAAACATGCAGACTACACAATATACTTGGAAACAAGTAGAAAAATAATTTCGGCCAAAAGACTATTGCTAAGTGTAATACCAAGGGAAAACAGATCCGCAGCAGCTATTATTCCAAAATTATTGTTGATTCAGGATATACCAATTACTAGCATATGACTGTCTATATTTCAGGACAAAAGAGGTTCGCATAGGGATAGGAGAGCGTAATGACGAATTAGAGGTCCTATTTCGAAAAAATAATCTAATTATTATACAGTAACTATTTCATATTCAAAAGGGAATCAGTATCTTTGCGAACTTAAAATAATTTAGGTACAAAATTTATAAACAAAAACAGGTAAATGCCTACTATTCAACAATTAGTTAGAAAAGGTAGAGTAGCTCTGGTTGATAAGAGTAAGTCACCAGCGTTGGACTCATGTCCACAGCGAAGAGGTGTATGTACACGTGTATATACTACTACCCCTAAAAAACCAAACTCAGCAATGCGTAAAGTAGCTCGTGTACGTTTAACAAACGGTAAAGAGGTCAACGCTTACATCCCTGGAGAAGGTCACAACTTACAAGAGCACTCGATCGTTTTGATCCGCGGTGGTCGTGTTAAGGATTTACCAGGTGTGCGTTACCACATCATCCGTGGTGCATTAGATACTTCAGGTGTAGCAGGTCGTAACCAACGTCGTTCAAAATACGGAACTAAGCGTCCTAAACCAGGACAAGCAGCTGCAGCTCCAGCAAAAGGTAAAAAGAAATAATTAAACGGAGGAAAGAAAAATGAGAAAATCAAAACCGAAAAAGAGAATCATTTTACCTGATCCAAAGTTTAACGACGTTCAGGTAACACGTTTCGTAAACAATATGATGGTAGATGGTAAAAAATCTATCGCTTATTCTATTTTTTACGATGCAGTAGAATTAGTAGAACAAAAAACACAAGAAAGCGGTTTAGAAGCTTGGAAAAAAGCTTTAAACAACGTTATGCCTGCTGTTGAAGTTAAATCACGTCGTGTGGGTGGTGCAAACTTCCAAGTTCCTATGGAGGTTCGTCCAGACCGTAAAATCGCTTTAGGTATGAAATGGTTAATTTCATACGCTCGCAAACGTGGTGAAAAAACAATGTTCGAGAAATTAGCAGGAGAAATCATTTCAGCTTCTAAAGGTGAAGGTGCTGCTGTTAAGAAGAAAGAAGATACGCACAAAATGGCGGAAGCTAACAAAGCGTTCTCACACTTCAGATTCTAATTTTGAAGACATTCAAAAAAATATGATTACACCGACCTCCGATAAAAGAACAATCCTTTATCAAGGTCGGTGTACTTATTTAACATTACATTTAAACACATAAGGCCCTTGTATGGCCAGTTGCTTAAAAATATTATGGCAAGAGATTTAAAATTCACTAGAAATATCGGTATCGCTGCTCACATCGATGCTGGTAAAACTACAACAACTGAGCGTATCCTTTATTACTCAGGTGTAAACCACAAAATTGGTGAAGTTCACGAAGGTGCTTCAACAATGGACTGGATGGAGCAAGAAGCTGAGCGTGGTATCACAATTACTTCTGCTGCTACAACTGTATTCTGGAACTACCGTGGTAGCAAATACCAAGTAAACGTAATCGATACTCCAGGACACGTGGATTTCACGGTTGAAGTAAACCGTTCATTACGTGTATTAGACGGATTAGTATTCTTGTTCTCAGCTGTTGATGGTGTTGAGCCTCAATCTGAAACAAACTGGCGTTTAGCGGATGGTTATAAAGTACCTCGTATCGGTTTCGTTAACAAAATGGACCGTTCAGGAGCTGACTTCTTGAAAGTTGTAAAACAAGTTAAAGATATGTTAGGTTCTGATGCAGTTGCTTTGCAATTGCCTATCGGTGCGGAAGATAGTTTTAAAGGTGTAGTTGACTTAATCAACAACCGTGGTATCGTTTGGAATGAGCATGATAAAGGAATGACTTTCACTGAAGTTCCTATTCCTGATGATATGGTGGAAGAAGTTGCCGAATACCGTGAGAAATTATTAGAAGCTGTTGCTGGTTATGATGAGACTTTGATGGAGAAATTCTTCGAAGATCCAGATTCATTGACTGAGCGTGAGATCTTAAATGCGTTACGCGCTGCTGTATTGGATAACTCTATCGTTCCTATGGTTTGTGGTTCATCTTTCAAAAACAAAGGTGTTCAAACCATGTTGGATTTGGTGATGGAATTATTGCCTTCTCCTCTTGATGTAGAGGCTGTAAAAGGAACTAACCCTGATACAGGCGAAGAAATATTACGTAAACCATCTGTAAACGAACCATTCGCTGCTTTAGGTTTCAAAATCGCGACTGACCCATTTGTAGGTCGTTTATGTTTTATCCGTGCTTATTCTGGTAAGTTAGATGCAGGTTCTTATGTATTGAACACACGTTCAGGAAACAAAGAGCGTATCTCTCGTATCTTCCAGATGCACGCGAACAAACAAAACCCTATCCCTTTCATTGAGGCAGGTGATATCGGCGCTGTTGTAGGTTTCAAAGACATCAAAACTGGTGATACACTTTGTGACGAAAAAGCTCCTATCGTATTGGAGTCTATGACTTTCCCTGAGCCAGTGATTGGTTTGGCAATTGAGCCTAAAACTCAGGCTGACGTTGATAGATTAGGTATTGGTCTTGGTAAATTGGCTGAAGAGGATCCAACATTCGTTGTAAAAACTGATGAAGAAACTGGTCAAACAGTAATCTCTGGTATGGGAGAGCTCCACTTAGAGATCTTGATCGACCGTTTGAAACGTGAATTTAAAGTTGAGGTTAACCAAGGTGCTCCTCAAGTATCTTACAAAGAGTCTATCAATGGTACTACTGAGCACCGTGAAGTATTCAAAAAACAATCAGGTGGTCGTGGTAAATTCGCGGATATCAAAGTTGTTATCTCTCCAGCGGATGAAGATTTCGATTTAACAAAATCACCTCTTCAATTCGTTAATGAAATCGTTGGTGGTAAAATTCCTAAAGAATTTATTCCTTCAGTTCAAAAAGGATTTGAAACTTCAATGAAAAATGGTGTGTTAGCAGGATTCCCATTATCAGGAATGAAAGTTCGTTTGATTGATGGTTCATTCCACGCTGTCGATTCAGATTCATTGTCTTTCGAATTAGCTGCTCGTCAAGCATACCGTGAAGGATTGCCTAAATGTTCTCCAGTGTTAATGGAACCAATCATGAAGATTGAGGTTTTAACACCTGAAGAAAACATGGGTGATGTAATGGGTGACTTAAACCGTCGTCGTGGTCAAATGCAAGGTTTGGATTCACGTAATGGTGTACAAGTAATCAAAGCATTGGTTCCACTTTCTGAGATGTTCGGTTACGTAACACAATTACGTACAATCACTTCAGGCCGTGCTACATCTACAATGGAATTTGATCACTTTGAAGAAGCTCCTCGTAACGTTGCTGAAGAGGTGATTGCAAAATCAAAAGGTAAAATCAAAGGTTCTGTAGAATAATATAGAACATAGATAGAGGAACAAAGATGAAGTACTGTTGTAATTTGTCTTTGTTCTTTAATAAAATATTAAATAAACACCGATTGCTAGTTGTGAATAGCTCTAATTAGCAGTCATTTTAAATAAATAAAAATGAGCCAAAGAATCAGAATTAAATTGAAATCTTACGATTACAATTTGGTTGACAAATCAGCTGAAAAAATCGTAAAAACAGTAAAACCTACAGGTGCAGTTGTTAGTGGTCCTATTCCATTGCCTACTGAGAAAAAAATCTATACGGTATTACGTTCACCACACGTTAACAAAAAAGCACGTGAGCAATTCCAATTGTGTGCTTACAAAAGATTGTTGGATATCTATTCATCAAACGCTAAAACTGTTGACGCATTGATGAAACTTGAATTGCCTTCAGGTGTTGAAGTAGAAATCAAAGTGTGATAGATTTCAGTCACTGAAAAAAGAAAGGGCTTTTCTTGCGAAAAGCCCTTTTTTGTTTATATTTTTTTTATTAGAACTGGTATCCAACACCTACTGAGAATACGCGGTTTTTAACCGATTCACCATCGACAGGTTTTTTGGCCATATTGGTAAGTCCTAATCCATAACCAGCATTGATCAAGAAACCATTTGTTAGTTTGTAACCACCCAATAAATTTAAACCAGCATCGAAGGTCTTTATATTAGCATCACTGAAGCTCATACCTTCACTTACATTCCCTAATTTTGCTTTAGCGTGAATACCAAATCCAGCATAAGGACCTGCGCCTAAAAATACGTTACCAGAATTTCCTGTCGGAATAGAATATACAAAATTGACTGGTACTTCAATGTACATTAAATTTAATTTTGTATCATCAAAATCTTTACCACCTTTACCCTGGAAGGACACTCCAGGTTGAATACTAAAGCTATTCGCTAAAGGCACATCCGCATATCCGGTAACATAAAAATTAGTAGCGTTATTAGATATAGTAGTAATGTTTCCTCCTTTTGCTATTAACTTTGCGAAGTTAACACCAGCCTTTAAACCATAAGAAGTCTGTGCTTTTGCTCCAGCAACAAAAAATAATGCCGCAGCGATTGATAGTAATTTTCTTTTCATTAAAAATAAATTAAATAATGAACAAAAATACAACATAATTTAATTAAATACAATAAAATAGTAATCTCTGCAAGATATTCTAAAAAAATCTTAGATAATGGGTCTACCACTTGTTAACAAAAATGCACGTGAGCAATTCCAATTGTGTGCTTACAAAAGATTGTTGGATATCTATTAATTAAACGCTAAAACTGTTGACGCATTGATGAAACTTGAATTGCCTTCAGGTGTTGAAGTAGAAATCAAAGTGTGATAGATTTCAATCACTGAAAAAAGAAAGGGCCTTTCGTAAGAAAAGCCCATTTTTGTTGTTTATATTTTTTTGACTAGAATTGGTAACCGACGCCTACTGAGAATACGCGGTTTTTAACCGATTCACCATCGAAAGATTCTTTGGCTATATTGGTAAGTCCTAATCCGTAACCAGCATTGATCAAGAAACCATTTGTTAGTTTGTAACCACCCAATAAATTTAACCCAGCATCGAAACGTTGCACTCCGTTCTCATCACAACTATTCGCAAAATTCATTTATTGCCAATCTATTTATCAATACGAGGGTTAACCAATATTTCATCACATACTATCCGGAAATTAGCTTCTCGTTCTGCGACAACCTTCACGTATCTACCTCTTGTTTTTAATTTAGCGGTCGAAGCGATGTCGATCCAACAATCATGTTTATCATTTTTTGACGCAGATAGGTTTATAGTTTGCAGGTGATTAAATTGTTTTCCATCCTTAGAAACATAAAAATGTACTGCTGCAGGCAATAAGATACCCGCAGGACGATAGTGCAGAAACCGTGCTGCTAGTAAATGTATAGGCAGTTGTTTTTTAAGATCAAGTATAACACCCATATTCTGATTTCCAAAATCCACCCAATTTAAGTCATCGGTGTGCTCCTCGCCCAACTTACCATCTGTTAATTTATCATAAACAACGGATTTTGCAAAATTACCTTCGACCTTTATATCTGCACCTATTGCATAGTGCATTACGTCGCCTTTAAATGTTGCCTCCAGCAAAGGCCAACGTCCTTTGCGCTGCTTCCAATCTGTAAAATCGATGAACGACTGTGCCGACTCGATGGGCTGACCAATTGGCATAATCGAGTTTGCATCATCGATAATACCATAAACTGAAAAACTGATCACGTTTTTTGCTCCCGCCAGTGAAGCGGCAACAAGCTGCGACAGGTAGCGTGGAAAAGCAGCCGGAATCAACGCAGATTCTCGAGAGTTGTCCTCCTTCTGCCAGGTAAACGATTCGATATTGGACCAAAATTCTATCCCTGTGTCTTCATGTATCTTGCCCAGTTTTTTAAAGTTTTCCCTAACACGTGGCAAAGGCATCGGTTCGCGCACGCAGCCAACTTCATCCTGATAGGCGATGATATCGACGTTTAGCTTCTTGATCTGTTGGGCAAACTTTGGATCTTCCAACGCGGCGTAACAAACACCATAAGGTGATATCATCACTTTCTTACCCGGAGTTAAATTTTTGGCTATCCCTGTAAGTGTATTTGCAGCATGGACCGCTTCATCAGAAAGAATAGGTTCCATGCTATCCTCCACAGGAAGATACCAGCCGTAGAATGATTTGTTTCTCGCGAATAGAGCGGCGGTTTCTTGCATAATACGTTGTTGCAATGCTTTAATCTTCGGATCACGTATGTTATCATCCTGATTTTCAGCCCAACCACAACTCATAAACACATGCATGCCATATTGATCTGCAGCCTCCATGATGGCCTCAACAGGACTTTGTTGCCCCGCTGGATACGCTGCCGGCATAAAAGAGGAAGGGTAGAATGCTTTGCCGTCGTTGGCCACCGCCATGAGAACGAGATACCTGAGGCCCATCTGCGCGTATTCCTCAATTTTTGTTTTCCAGAATGCTGGCGCAAGACAATCGACATGCGCCGGATTCATGTATGTATTGCGTACATCTTGGTAGGGTAAATTAAGCCATGTACCTTTTAATGGTTTTAAGTCCTGTGCCTGGAGCTTTACAGCAACCGCGGCAGTCAACAAACTAACGACAAACAAAAAGCATCCTATTTTAACGAATAATCTTTTCATGATATTTAGGCAAAATTTTAGTATAAAAATATAATTAATTGATATAGAACCAGCCCAGCCCTTTTTCTGTATAAACCATTTTCCAGTGCGCATCTACCTCTTTTATTAGTGCTAATGGTACGATGGCATCGCTAATCACAGCTGATTGCAGCGAAGGATCCCTATAGAGTTTTCTTGGCACCGGATTGTCGATATTATTTTTTGGCCAGATACCTTCTTTTTTTGAAAAGGCGTATTCGTAAGCCACATTGCTATAGTACCCCGATTGCAGCGCTAGATCAAAAAACGGCAACCACCAAATTGGGTATCGCTTTTCTACAGACGGATTACTGTAGCCCAAGGAGACGATATCTGCCTGGATACTCAATGCAACCTTTGGGTTGGCTGCCTGTATGGCCTTAGCAAAAGTGGCATAATCCTGTAGATAGTTGTAAGGAAGTTTAGGATCCAGCCAATCCTGGGCTGCGGTTTGCAAAACCATGACATCCGGCTGTACTTCTTCGGCAAGTGCAGGCATATCTAAGCCAAAGTGTTCGCGAATTTCAGCAATGGTGCCTTGTCTAATGCCCATCCCCCATATCGCATAAAGGACATCGGCATTAACCTCTTTAATGGCCTTCTTTATCTGCTTGTTAAAAGACAAAATTGCGTCTGCTCTAAAATCCATCCACTTGCTATAAACAGCCGGATTCTTTACGATGTAATCAAAAGAAACAGTGGCCAATCCAGATCCTATATATTTCTCGGTAAACTTTTTTCGCGCAAACGCGCTCACATCACCATAAAAACCATTTCCATTCAATGTTTTCCATTCGGGAAAGTAACTTTCCGCAAATTCGACGCCATCCACCTCGTAATTTTGCAAGATGCGCTTCACGCGATTTATTTGCCAATCGACAAACTCCGGTCTGTGGAAAGAAAAAAACTTGATACCAGGATTTGGATAAGGTTTAAGGAACTCCATTTGCCAGTCGCTCGGCAGGTCAGAATTGCCATAGATACAGTTCCCGAGCAGCATAAACCAAACAGCAATTTTTTCTGCTTTAAGAGCCTGCAAATACGCAGGCTTCAACAATTGGTCATTCCTACTGCCATCCCAGTTACCAACTATAAAAAAATGTACCGATCGTACATTGGCCATACGAAGATCAGCAACCAGCGTCTCTGGGGAGATCTGTTGTTGGTAAAGCATCTCCGGATCAATCTGTATGGAGTTGCCTTTTATCTTTTTTAGTGCAGGTGTTTCAATAAATAATCCCTTTTCGGAACCATTCGGCGGTTCGGGCGTAGGAATTATTGGTGGGTCTGGTGCTGTTGCACCGCAACTGGGGAGGACACCAACGATCAGCACTAGATATAATAATCTATGCCAATAGGATGTAAATTTGTAAATTATCATCATAACGTTATTTTATAACTCGGTCTTCCAGTGACCAATCCATTACCGTAGCCACATAGGGCACCAAAAAAGTAGCCATCTTCTGCTGCCCACGTACGCCAGGGTGCCAAGCAGCTCCCATATCCGAATCATTGTTCATCACGTTTTTTAAGGAAGCTGTATGGTGCAGATTGGTGTCTCCAGCGCGTTCTACAATTTCGGCAATGTAGCGTTCAACCGGATCAGCTAAACGAGATACGACACATAAAATTTTCACCTCGGGACCATATACACTCCGCAATTGTCTAATAATGCGGAGATACGCTTTTTCAAATGTTGTTTGCGAAGGAATTGGTTGCGTAGAAAAATCGTTCGATCCCAGATTGATAATAACTAAATCAGGTTTGTACTGATCAAATTTATAGCGTGTGGATGAATCGCTATTCAAGGTATTCAACATGGCATCCTTCATGGTGTATCGAGAACTCGTTAACGTATCGCCATAGTTTCTAGCTGCACCACGTCCTGAATGTGCAATCAGGGCATAGTCTGTTTGAAAGTACCGCGCCAGTATGCAAGCGTAGGTCTTGTCCGCATTTTCAGTTTCCACACTAAAGTCCTGCTCTCTGTTCGTTCCATCTGCGCCATATCCTACCGTAAAAGAGTCGCCGATGAATTCTATAAATCGAGCTGGTCGAGACACAACACCATCGAGTAAAGACTTATTGCCGAGCATAAAACCTTTTATCGTCGTGCAACCGAACTCGCCTTCCGAGCGTTTTTGTACACGTACGTGATATGCCTTGTTGCCTTTCAGGTTTGAAACGATCGTAATCACTGTATCCCTGCTATTGATCAGAAAAGTCTTCTCTAGTCTACCATCAACGAAAACATTGTAATAACTTTCCCCTGTATCCGAAGCCCGCATGGCGACAGATTGTCCGGTCAACTTAAACTCAAAATAAGTTCCAACCCAATCAAAAGTCACCTCGTTAGATGCATTGGTAATCGTCCGTCCGACGTATGTGACTTGTGGTGTATTTGCTGGGAGCTGTCGCACCGTTCTGTCCTGTGAAAAGCATTTGCAAACACAGCCCAAAACAAAGATTAAAATCGCTGCTATTTTTTCCATCTTATAAAAAAAGAGGTAACACGTTATCTCTAAGGATAACGTGTTGAATTTTGTTGCTTTATCTAATTTACCTGTTATAACTCATGTCGTAGGCCATCACGCCGGCGTACGCTTTATCATTTGTTGCCATGGTAGCGAAGATTGAAATCTTTTTACCCACCACACGTACATCGATATCGCCGTAGCGATTGTAGTTTGTACCACCATAGGCGTCCGATTCGAATAACATAAAATCACGGTAAGATGGAGAATCTGCTAGCAGCAGCATTTTGTTTGGGTCTGTAATATCATAGACCTTAATGTGGGTTGCATCCCAAGCGAAAAAGCCCTGTGTAAGGATAGCCATAAACTGATTTCCATCGACATTAAACACTTCGAAGTCTAAGATTTTATAATAATGGTTTGATGAGGCCATTTGAACGACATCCATTGTCGGTGTAAATTTAACAAAGCGGCTTCCTTTTTCCCGGTTGGCATCTGAAGCCACGTAGTTACAGTATGTCAGGTAGTGATCAGAATTGTCGTCCAAAGATTTACGCTGTACGGTTGCAAATGTCCATGGAGCAGCCGCTGCATAGCGAATAACCGTTGGGTTTGAATTCACGACCACACCGTCGTTAAACTCCCAATAGTAAATCTGATTATTGACCGCCGGTGCTGTTGCATAAACATACGATTTCCCTTGCTTTAAATTACCGATGATAGAGATTTTACGTCCTAGCTCGGCTGGAGCTCCATCTGCAGCAGTATAGTTCAAGATAAGCTTCGGCTTACTATCCACATCCTCGTAGTAATATAACATCAATCCTGCCGAATAGATATTGTATCGGTTGACCACAAAGTGATCCGCGTCATCTGCGCTCACCTGCATACAGAATGTTGTTGGCGCAGGGATAGTCTTCACATAGGCTCCGTCGCTAGCGTTGTACACCCGCACACCTACTGTTTCTCCCAAATTGCCACCCGAAAAATCGGCAACCAATAGTTGATCTTTTACCACTGTCATTCCAGAGATATTGGTGCGAAGTATCCCCATTTTGTCAGCAGTATAGAACCAGCGTTTCTTGAATGTTGTGCGTGGAAGGGTCGGCACAGCCTTGATAATATGGCGCTTGCTATTTCCGTCACCATCAATCACCCGTACCGCTAGCGGATGGGTAAAGTCCATCACACCTGTCAGCGCCGGCTCCATGCGGGCATTATTTTCCAAGCTAGCTGTAGCTTTTAACTTGGAAATGTCAATAGGTTCTTCCTCTGTTGTTGGTACTTCGACATAGATGGTATCTCCATCCGCATAAGGTCCAGTATTTTTAGCCATGTACTCTGTAGTCTGTCCTGGAATAGCCAACATGAAATTTAACAATCCACGATTAAATTCCGCATCTTTATGCAATTCCACTTTTTGGCAGGATAGCAAACTGAGGATAAACAACAGCGGCAGTGTATATTTTAGATAATTTTTCATCGGTCTATATCTTGGTTTATTTCCACTCATTAAATTGTTCAATATTTGGATTCCGTTGCAGTTCTGCTATAGGAATAGGGAAGCGATTGTATTTTTCCGGATAAACACGGCTACGTCCATTATCAACATCCACCAATTCATAAGTTAAGTTTCCGCTGGTCCCCTTGGTGATTTTAACACCTGTAGCATGTGTACCATTCAATACGCTCGTTGCGAGTCCCCATCGGCGAAGATCCCAAAAACGGTGCCCTTCAAATGCGAGCTCCACCATCCGCTCCCGACGAATTAAGCTCAACAACTGGCCGGTATTTGTCGCGGTTAGATCCCTTGTAAAGCCAGCGCGACGACGCACTTTGTTCAAGGCTTCCAGTCCTGCCGACAATTGCCCTTGCTCGGCCATCGCCTCGGCTTGGATTAACAAAACTTCTGCGTACCGCATGAAATAGAATGTTAGTTCGCCCCTTCCAAGATCCGTCAGTTTTTCATCAAACAATTTACGCATGTAATAACCTGTTGAGGTCGTTCCGCCCCCAATGGCGTACCCTTCTTTCGATCCCACTACAGTTTCCAAAGTACGCCCTTTCCAAGTAGCTCCATTGTAGAGTATTGACGCATAAAAACGAGGTTCTCTCCCTTGGTACGGATTAGCTGCATGTACAGGGTTGTTCCAACTAAAATCTGTCCCGTCTGCCATCTGGTATTCCTTTACCAAATTTTCTGTGGGGCTAATCTGGGCATATCCACCATCCAATGGTGGACCAAAGAAATAGTCAAAAGAATAAGTAAAGTTAGGTGCCAAGAAACCGAACTCCAAAATGCTCTCTTTATTTTCAGCGCCCTCGCTCCGGCGTTGGTTAAATAAAGCTCTGTAATCAGGATAAAGATCATACAGGTTAAGTGCCTGCAAGGACGCTACCGCATCAGAACTGGCCTTCCATCGTTTTGCATAGAGCATGGCACGTGCCTTAAGACCTAATGCTGCCCCCTTGGTTATCTTTCCCCTTTTTGCAGCTGGAACAGTCGCGGGCAGCTGCGCAGCCGCTTTATCCAGATCCGCAGCAATAAAATTCCACACCTCATCTGGCTTGCTAAGCGAGCGTCCCATTCCATCACTCAGGCCATCATACAAAATTACGCTAGCCCCATATCGCTTTGCCAATTCAAAATACACGTAAGCTCTAAAAAACAAAACCTCTCCCTCTGCACGTTGATAAAATTCTGTCGGCAGCCCGACACCCTTTGTTTGCAGCCCGTCTAAAAACTCATTACAATGTCGGATCCAGGTGTATCCCCAAGACCAGTTATCGAGCGGATTGGCTCCCGGTGTGATCGTAGATGAACCTAAGATCAACAGGTTGACCTCGTCATTCGGTGTATTCTTCTTTAGCAAGTCGGCATACGCATCCTGATTGACATGTGCAGAATAATAGGATTGTCCTATCAATGGATAGAACTTATTTAGAGAAAGCTCCACATTGGCTTCCCCACTCCAGGCGACCCGCTCATCATATACATCGGTAAGTTCCGGTTCTATCGAACAGCTTTGAAAACTAAGCATTACGGTCAAAGCCAGTATGCTATATTTATATATCAATTTCATGGTTTTACTAGTTAAAAGGTAAGAGATAAGCCAAATTCATAAACGCGCTGTTGCGGATAATAACCTTGATTCACACTCGGCATTTCGGGATCCAGATAGGGCAAACTGCTCCATGTAACCAGGTTGCTACCCGAAACAAAACAGCGTACTTGTTGAATTTTGGCTTTATTCAACCAAGATGCCGGCAACGTGTAACCGATCTGCGCGGTTTTTAGACGTAGATAAGCGCCGTCTTTTATCCAGAAAGATGAGAACTTGCCGCCGCTCTGTGCCGACTGCGTACTTAAACGAGGGTATTTCGCATTTGTGTTCTCCGGTGTCCAGGCATTCTCCACTAAATATTTTGGCGAATTTCCATCCTGATAAAAAGGCATCGTATAGAAGGTATTATCATAGATTCCTGAATTGGTATAAAGACCTGACAAAGCGACATCCGAACGTGCTGCTCCCTGAAAGAAAGCACTGAAATCAAAACCTTTATAAGAGCCTCCCAAATTTAGTCCAAACATCATTTCTGGCAAGTCACTTTTTCCAATCACAGTCCAATCCTGATCGAACGTAATACGTCCGTCGCCATTCAGATCTTTCAATTTAATCTCTCCTACCCGCGTAGGACCAAAAAGTGCACTGCTCATAATTTCCTCTTCACTTTGAAAAAATCCGTCTGCTACGAAACCATATTTCAGACCGATAGGTCTTCCGGTACGACGAAGATAATCGGGTACATTGGCATTTTCAGTTGTTTCGATTACTTTACTACGTGCAAAGCTTACATTTCCACGTACATTGTAATTAAAATCACCGATAGTGTTCCGATGCGACAAAACAAGCTCAAAGCCCCTGCTATCTACTATCCCCGAGTTGATATAGTTGGGAAAATATCCGCCAAATGATGGTGGATTTAGATTTGACTGACCCTGCAAGATGTCTTTGGTGACCCTATAAAATACATCGGCTTCCACGCCGAGAAGGCCTTTCCATAAGGTAGCTTCCAGACCACCATTATAAGTGGTGGTTGTTTCCCATTTTATATCAAAATTAGGTACCGTGGTGACATTAAGCGGTTTTCCTAACGTATTCCCGATGAGGACCACGGGATCAGCCCCGAGACTCATCGTCCGTAAGAACTGATAGTCTCCGATCCTGTCGTTTCCAAGTTTGCCAATCGATCCACGGATTTTTAAATCATCTACCACGTCAAGCGCTTCTTGGAAAAAGGGCTCCTTAGAGATTCTCCAACCGGCAGATACGGCTGGAAAGATGTCCCAGCGTGTATGAGCGGGAAGCATCGGCGAGCCATCATAACGTCCTAACACTTCCAACAAGTATTTATCAGCGTAGTCGTAGTTTAAACGGAAAGAATAACCGGCTCTACTGAACATCCCATGCCCTCCTTTTACTAGATTATCAATAACTTCCTCACCAAAGTTCAAGTCCATAATATCTGTGATCGGATAACCACGGCGCCCGCCAGATAACGAGCTATTATCTGTGCGCATATATTCGTAGAGAAATAGTGCATTGACCGAATGTGCTCCAAACTTATTCGCATAGCTTATTGATGGTTGGATCGTCTTTTGCCATGAGTCGGTAAACCATTGGTTTAAACTTGCTACGCCACCATTTGCATGCCGTGCAAAAGCTAATGCATACTGCCGGGTAGCATTATTGTATACATCCAATTGATAAGGTAACAAATAGGCTTTACGCATCGTATATCCTTTATCAAAGGCGCCATTTACTTTCAACCGAAGGCCAGACACGCCAGGCACCTCGTACTCAAGAGAAAGATTACTTTGGAAACGGTTGGATCGTATTGAGTTTTCGCCCGATAAATCTCTCGCGGCCAGCGGATTCTGATTACCGTTCCCTGGATTCAGGCTTCCGACGGGAATGCCTGCAGCATTGTAAGCTGGTAAAAACGGATAGGACATCATAGCCTGTGCAAATACCGAGGCATAGCTGTTTCCCAAGCCCGCAGATAAGCCTGGTTCTTTACGGATGTCATCCCGATAAGCAATGTTTAGTGAAAGTTTGAGGTTATCAAGGATATCGGCATCGAAATTTATACGACCGTTATACCGGTCGTAGGACGTGCGATCGATGATGCCATCTTGATTAAAAGCACCCGTTGACACAAAATAACGGTATCGGTCTGAGCCACCATTGAGAGTCAAGTTATTGGTCACCGTTGGAGCGCTACTTTTAAAAAGCATATTAAACCAATCCGTATTGCCAAATATCCCTTGCGGGTCACCATGGGTGATGCGTTCAATCTCATCAACATTGAAACGGCGCGAAGTTTCGGCAACACCATCGAGTTCCTGTGCTTTATTGTAATATTTTACATAATCCGCTGCATTTAAAAATTCAGGAAAAGCGGTATTTTTACTTAGGGCATAGGATCCCTTGTAATTTAAGGTAGGTTTCTGCTGTTTTCCTTTTTTTGTGGTTATTAGGATTACACCGTTAGCACCTCTCACACCATAAATAGCCGCTGACGCATCCTTTAAAACCGAGATCGCTTCTACCTCATCGGGATTGATCTGCGGAAACTCGCGTTCTATACCATCCACGATAATCAGCGGTGAATTATTTCCCAGTGTATTATAGCCACGCACCATGAGCGAAGCACCATCGGACCCCGGCTGGCCGCTGCTTTGGCGAGTTACCAATCCGGGTAAACGCCCTTGCAGCATTGAAGAAAGATTGGCCGTCGGTGCTGTTTTCAATTCATCGCCGCTCATCTGGGCAATAGCTCCTGTAACACTCGCTTTTTTCATTTGCCCATACCCCACAATGATAACCTCATCCAATTTGGTATTATCTTCTTTCAGCAGAAACTCAATGGGTTTATTACCCACTGTGACTATAGTATCCTTTGAAACGTACCCAATTGCCGTTAGTAAAAGGCGTACCTTATTTCCTTCCACTGGTAACGAAAAGCGACCCGATAGGTCTGTCGCTACATTGAGCTTTGTTGCTGTTTCGCGTATGCTTACCCTTTCTAATGGCTGCCTGTTAGTGGCGTTTCGAACGACACCTTCAAGTCGTGACTGTTGTGCGTAGGATCTCGCGAAGGTACAAGACAAGAGACACAGCGCAAATAAGGAACGCGAGAATCTAAGATCACGCCTCTGCCCCTCTTTGCTTAATTGCTTTTGTTTAAATGGCTTCATAAAAGTTTTTGGTTAGTAGTTGTAGTGGTATCGCATAGTTATTAATAAATATATCTATAAAACTATACAATATTAAAATGTTTTAAAATATAAAATAAACTGAATAAATTCCTTTAATAAAAATTCATCTGAAATTAACAACGCTGCCGCACCACCCTTCCTAACGGATACGTTTGTCTTTTGACAGGCGATCTTTCATTGTTTTTTCCAGATAGCGCTGATATGCCCTAAAGAGATCTAATGTGCGCTCCTCACCGATGCGGATAGACATTTTAGGATCGTTAAATACACCTGGAAATTGATAACAAAGTATTTTTTCGAAGTTTTGGAAAAGATTAAGGTCGCGGACAATCTCTTCCATAGGACGCGGATAAAGGGATTGATCCTCATTAAACAAAAAGGTTTCCAAATCAAACCAAAGATGAGCTCCCGCTTGGTTGCATAGGGACTGCAATAGATCGGCAGCTTCTTTGCCCGTCAAGTCACCTTCGGGCATCCGAGCGAAGCCAAAGGGACAAAGAATGTCCAGATTCTGTAGCAGTGCTGGATAAGTATCTAGCCCCACGGGCACCTGCATGCTATTCGTGGCCAGCATGACCGGCTTTGCAGGCGCAATTTGGTTGCAATAGGCTTTGAATTCACGAAAGAAGTCAACAATCTCTTTTTTGCGCTGCATTCGCATCACTTCGCTATGCTCCCAATTATCTAAGTTACCACCACTTTCTTCCGAAACATAGAAACCATAGAACGATGGATGATGTCCATATTTTTCCCAAAGCTCTTGGGCCACTTTCTTATGCCAAAGCAGTGATTCTTTGGTAAAATCGAACCAAGCAAACATCCCCACACCTACAAAAACATGCATACCTTGCTTATCGGCTTCATCTAAAATGGACTCCACGGGATCTTTTGACGTGATCGGAACCCGCTCGGGATACAATACAGATGGATAAAATGCCTTGCCTTTATAGGAATCTACCGTCGTCTCATGCTTGCCTACATATTCTTCATTTCGAAAAACTTCCTGAACAACAACAATATCCATTTTTAATTTGTGCATGGCGCGCACCATTTCACGCCACTGCTCATCGGTCATCTGTTTGATATCATTATTCCAGTGCTTACCTTCAGTTTCACTCCAATGATAGATGCCCGCCCATGCGCCATCAATAAGCCCGGTGGAACGTTGCTGGGAAGCGATAACTTCTATATCGCGAACTTTTCGGTATTTTTTATTACCGTACTTGACCACAAGGGTAATCTTTTGATTTCCCACCAAATTTTTTGTCGAGAGGATATGCTTGATTTCGTACGCTGTTTGGGGCATTACTTCTTTCTTTGAATAATGCAACAGGTTTTCGGGTCGTTCCTTCCCTAAGTAAACAGATAGTTCTACAATTTTAGCCGTTCCTTCCTCATTTCTTAAACCCGCACGGATGTCGAGATCAACCTGATTAGTAATCGTCGTCGGTGGAATTAACGTAAGGGATATACCTTCCTGTGCAATCACAGCAAATGGTACCATGATAAGGATTAGCATCCAGGACAGCAAAAGTTTTCTCAGCTTATTCATAGTCTAAATTTTAGTTTTTTTTCATGGCTTAGTTTTAACAGTAGCTCGGGTTCGTCAGTGGTAATCCAGTCTACTTCGCTATCTAGAAACTTGCGCAGTTCGTCTACGGTATTGACTGTCCACACATTGGTCCATAGACCTGCTTCCTTTGCGCGCTTTATCAATGTAGGGTCGTTCCTATACTGGTAGAAATCATAATCGAGTCCGGCGAGCCCATCTACTTTAAGTTCATCGACAGTCTTGTTCCCATATAAATAAGCCGTGCGAGCACTCGGATCACTTTTAATGATATGGCAGAGAACAGCATAATCAAAACTAATATATTCGATATAACCCTGTGCTTTAAGGCGGTGCACGACAGCTAAAACCGAATCCGCAAGCTCCAGGCTTCTACCCGTTGGCGAAGATTTTATCTCCAGGATCATTTTCGTTTTGTTCTGCTGTTTTGCCAGCTTGATGAACTCGATTAGCGTGGGTACAGGATCGCCCCCTTTGAGCGTTGATGTATAAAGTTCTTGTGCCGTAGATTCTTCTACAGCGAGACCGCCGATATGTGGATCATGAGACAGCACAACCTGTCGGTCCTTAGACAACCATACATCAAACTCAGAACCGGCACAGCCTAGGGCGACGGCTTGTTGAAAAGAACGGATGGAGTTCTGCATGACACCTTCTGCACGCCATGCCCCACGATGTGCGATTACTTTGTTGCGCAGGAATTCATCCTTCACCAGTTCCACTTCGTACCTTTTTTTGTCAAATTCTACCGTTATACTATACGCGCGGATACCATCATTTGCGGGCACCAGCTTTGACTTTCGAAGATAAATTTTCCCGTTTTTGTCCAAAGTAAAAAGCTTTGCCGTATCACAGACAATCTTCATCCGCAGCTGGTTCAGCGGCAACGGAGCATGAATGGTGGCGACATAAGCTCCCTTGCTGTTAAGTGGGATTGTGTAATTGCTAAGCGAAATCAACGGTGTTTGAGCTAGCAGGATTGATGGGGATGCGATGCATAAACGGATCACTAGGGCCATCAAGAACAAGCTATCTATCTTTTTTCTGTTGAACATATGTTTTGTATTTAATTCCAAATCTATCCTCTACCAAAATCATCATTTCTGAATCTGGATTCAGTGGTTTCGCTGCAAACAAATGGTCTGTTGTTGTCGTCCAAATCCAATCGTAAGCGTATTTATTTTTATTTTCGACGATTTTCTTTCTTGTCTGCGGATCATGTCCGATGAACTGCTGCATTTCCCCTGCATAAACACCGTCTTCATACCAAGAGACTCGCCAGACATTATCATAATTCCATACCAAAGCTGTGAGCTCATTCGGGCGCTCTGGATTTTCTCCTAGACCATATGCCCTGCTTTGGATATTGTCCGGCAATCCGAGCGATTTATATCTCCAAGTGAGGCTGTCGCCTTTAGCCACATAAACGGAATAACCAACTGGTGTTCCATCCGCACAGGAATTTTTCTCTTGCCAAAAGATGCCCGAAATCGAGGCTTGGTTATGCTCCATAATACGGGGCGCAGGCTGAAAATGGTCGTGTAAATGAGTATGTCCAGACAATATATGTACCTTATAGTCCTTCAACATCGTATACAGATGTTTAGCATTAACGACTTGTTGCTTTCGTTCTATTTTTCGAAAATCCTTACTAGCCGTCGGAATATGGAACATCATGACGATCGTATTACCTTTGGGCACTTTTTGAAGATCCAGCCTGAGCCAACGAAACTGTTCTTCACAGATATACCCTACATACTCGCCACCGCGCCCCAAATAGAAAACATCGTCAAGCACAATGTAATGCATGGAACCGCGATCAAATGCATAGTAACGTGGACCAAAATTTTCTTCGTATAACATACTTGCCGTCGTATTTGAACGTTGGTCTGTACGTAGATCATGGTTACCTTTGCTAAAGAAATAGTTCATATTTGCCAATTCAAATACCTGTTTTACTCCAACAAAGAGGTCTGGCCTATCACCCACCATATCGCCCACCACCATTCCATGCACGGGAATATTGCGCAAAGCGCTATCCTTGTAGTTTTTTATATCCGCTGCAAACAGCGCACAACGTTGCACATCAGCAGCGTTATATACCTGCGGATCGCCCAATACGAAAAATGCATGCGTTGAATCAATTCCTATAGGTTCCAAAACGAAATTGAAAGCATCTGTGGTCCCCTCTTTGGGCAATGGGATATAAAAATTACCTCCGTTATTTTTTGCGGACATCTCAAAGCCAGCAGGAACCGTGATATAGACAAAACGGGCCAAAGGTGAAGGAATGATACGATAGTGTCCCCGATGGTCAGAAAAGACGATTTTATATCCATCAGTAACGGCCACTTTTGCTACCGGCTGGCCGTCGACCTGTCGCACCTGCCCCTGCACTTCCAATCCCCTTGCACAACATGCTGTTGATAGGCAGATCATCGACAGTAACGCCGTAAACAAAAGTGTTATTTTAATCATGATGGTATGGGATTAGCGTTTGCGGATGAGATGCATAAACCAAGTAGTCAGTGACGTAGAGCTGATACCCCGGTTCTTCCATCAATAGTTTTATTTCTACCCGATGCTTTTTATCGGGCATTTGATACCGCCAACATAATTCCGGACGACGCATATTCGCATTGGAAAAAAGACTTGCCGTTTCTACTAATTGATCATCGATATACAAGCCCAACTGTACCGCCCTATCGCTCACTGCATTATCCACTTTTTGCACGTATCCACTGAGCACCAGACCGCAACCTTCGAAATTAAATTGATAGCTTTGAGGAAAAGATTTCGCAACCTTTACACGCTCTTTTGGGTAATGCCCGGCGAAGTTTTCTTCGAAAGGTACTTGCACTATTTTTTGGTACGGGATGGTTACGCGATTTTTGCCCACTACACCACCTGCCTTAACGATGCTTGCCATTGCAAGGTCCACATTGACACGATATACATCATTGAGGGAATAGTTACTATAACTAAAGGGCACATCCTCTGCTTTTTTTAGTGGGTCTATCCAAGTGCTCGGTATTTGACTATATCCCAGCATGGTTCCGAGTATACCACAAGCTGTTGCAGGATTGCAGTCCGAATCTTGCCCCGCTCTGGTCGCGATGTCCATGGTATGAAAGAAATCACCATTTCCATAAAGTAATGCCATGACGACATAAGCGGCATTAAGTTTTGCATCGATATTCAGCGGGTGAAAAACAAAGTTTGGACAGCCGTGATCCTCCGACCATTTCTTCTGGATCTGCCACCAAGTCTCTTTCCAATCAGACGGATCCTGGGCGTACCATGCTAACACATCACGTATACATTGGTAGAATTTACTTTGCGGCGGCAACACCTGCAACGCCTCTTCGATCAGGGGTTTCACTTCATTCATCCGAAATGCTTGGGCATATAGATGTGCAACGAAGAGCCCGCCATAATACCCATCACCGGAGGCTATCATTTTACCGGTCTTTTCACAGATGGCTGTAACAGCCTCCGGCATAGCCGGGTTGATCAGGCCTGCAAAATCAGCTTCAATCTGAAAATCGATATCGTCAGCATGTGGATTGTTCAACCAATGTCCGGATTTATCTGGCGTAATGCCGTTATTGAGATTATATCGTGCTACCTGGTTGGCATGCCAAAGTTCATACTCTTTCTTTGCGAAAGCATGTGCAAGGGAATCTACCGGAGCATCTAATCCCAATCGATGCAGTACCTCCATAAACGTAAGGTCCACATACACATCGTCAAATAATCCAGGAAACTCGCGAATGGCGCGATTTACATAATCATCTTCCCAGCGAATACGTTCGTAATCCTGAATTAACGTACCTTGATAGAGAAATTCTGTAGGCCACCCATAAGTTACACCTATTGTTTGACCTGCCCATCCGCCCTTTATTTTATCTTCCAATACCGCTTTTTCCAACGATAAGGCTAAAGGGTATTTTTTGGCTCTTTGTGCAAAAGTACATAAGGGTATAGCGCAAATGAGCGAAAGCCTGAATAAAAGTAACAAAACTGACTTCATCATAAATAGGTAAATTAACTATAAGAGAGGCCGGCCCCGAAGGGCGAAGGCCGGCTCCAAACTAAACAACTTGAACAAACAAATCTTTACAGGCAATATCTTCGAGTACTTTCCAGCATTGATAAAGGCCCCGCGGCACATGGAAACAACCTTTCCATTTACCACCTTTAAGTGGCAACAGCACCTCTCCCCGTCTGTTAAGATATCCGAACCATTCTGGATATTCTGTATCTTTAAAATGCGCCCATGTATAATCGTGGACACGTTCAAACCAAGCTAGACATTCCGGCGATCCGGTCAATTGATAGCCTTTAATAAGCGAAATCAAGGTTTCAATATGCACCCACCAGAGCTTTTGATCCCATTCCAACTGTTGCGGGGGATTGCCCGAACGATCCATGAAATAGAAAATTCCACCATGTTGATGATCCCATCCATATTCGACCATATTGAGCGTTATCTCTACGGCCTTCTGAATCAGGTCGTCGCGTTTTAGGCGTTTGCCGAGATCCATGATAAACCACATTGCTTCGATCGCATGCCCAGGATTGATTAAGCGCCCGTCAAAGGTATCCGACAACTGCCCTTCCAAGGTGACATTTTCTACGACAATACCACCGAGTTCCGGTCTGTAAAAAACCGCCATCACTTCGTGCAAACAGTTATCAATAAAGCCATCCAACAGCTCCGCTGAAAGCAGGTGCTCAATTTCCAAAGCTAGGTTGCAGAGGATCATGGGAAGGGCAAAATTCTTGAGGCTACGGCTGCCAGGAACCGCTTTGTTCCACTTCCCCTTGGGATTGTCAAGCTTCGAACAGATCAGTCTAAAGGTTTCCTTCGCTACTTCAGCATAACGTGGATTGCCTGTTGCCAAGTGAAGTTGTCCAAATGCGATGGTCGCAAATGTATAGGAAAAAATGTTGTACGGCTCTACGAGCGGGTTACCTACCCGATCTATTGCAAAGTACCAATTGTAGTGACCATCATGGCCATGCTCCAGCAAAAAGGCGGCGCCATGTTCCGCTGCCTCAAGCCACTCCTGCTTTTTCTCCGTCTTGTTATACATGCTCGCAAACATATAAACCTCACGCGCTTGCAACCAGATAAACTTATCGGTGTCAAAAACCTGCCCTTTCCTGTCCAAGCAACTGTAATATCCACCATATTCCCTATCCAACGAATTTTCCAACCAAAAGGGCAATACGTTCTCTAACAGTTCCGATTTGTACTGTTTACTAAGTTTTTTAAAATCCATCTATAATCTAATAATTCTTTATACTTTCATTTATAATAAGCAGGTTAATGAATCCAATGTCGTTCAATATCTTCCAAGGATCTGCCTGTTGTTTCCGGCACGAGTTTCCACACAATGAGCATATAGGGTACGCACATTGCTGCGAAAAGGAAAAAAGTTCCGCCGGGGCTTAAATTATCCAATAGCCATGGGGTAAGCTGTCCGATCAGGTAGGTCCCCAACCAAAGGGAAAGACCTGCTATGGACATGGCCAGTCCGCGAATGGAGTTTGGATACATTTCCGAGAGCAATACCCAGATTACCGCTGATATAGAAATGGCACAACAAAATACATAAGCTAAAAAGCAGCTTAACATAAACAAACTTGGGAGGCCAAGGACTTTGCCCCAAAAGAAATATACACCAATAAGCAAAAGAAAAACGATCATTCCTGAAACACCTAGGTATACCAGCTTCTTGCGCCCTATTTTATCAATGATAAAAACAGCCAGTACGGTCGTCAAGACATTGACCAATCCAACGATTACCTGATAGAAGAGTGAGTCGCCACCAGAAATGCCACTACTTTCAAAAATGGTAGGACCGTAGTAAAGTACGGCATTTACCCCCATGAACTGCCCGAGGATGGCTATTGCAGCTCCGATCCACACAGCTTTACGTACACCGGGTTGAGCCAACAGCTTCCAATCGACTTTTTTTTCTTTGGAACTTGCATCCTGAATTTTATTGAGTTCTGTTCTGGCCTCACTCTCCGAGCCATAGATCCGCCGGAATATATCATGTGCTTTTTCTGATCGACCATGTCTCACCAGCCAACGTGGACTTTCCGGAATGAAGAAGATAATGAGAAAGAAAAAAACAGCCGGCAATCCAGATATCCCAAGCATGCCACGCCATACTTCCTGATAGAATATGAGCCGAAGCCAATCACCTTGTAAATTTTGTGCATCACCGATCGCGTATTGCATAAGTAAATAGTTCACGATATAAGCACCCAGAAACCCGATCGTAACCGCCAGTTGATAGAGAGACACTAATCTGCCTCGATATTGGGGTACGGCAAGCTCTGAAATATACATAGGCGATATGATCGAAACCACCCCAATACCTATCCCTCCGATGATACGTGCATAAATAAGCTGTTGAAAACCAGAAGAAAGCATACAGTAAAGCGCCGAAGCAGAAAACAGAACAGCACTGATAAACAACATTTTACGACGGCCAAAGCGATCACCAAGGTAACCTCCACAGGTGACACCCAGTATGGAACCTACCAATGCGCAGCCTACGTACCATCCCTGAGAAACGTTATCCAAGCCGTATTGTGTCGTTACCTGTGCGATCGTTCCAGATATAACCGCTGTATCGTATCCGAATAGAAATCCGCCTATAGCTGCCACGACCGAGAGGAAGCTGATATAATTTAAGTTAATTTGGTTATTGTTCATATCGATGATATTATTCATTAGGTAACTAGGTATTTATTGTTATCGACGGTTAAAGAATTGCATATAACGGTCGTAAAGATTCGCCGCCTGACGATAAGCAGATTGCGGACTCATAAAGTGGGAGAACTCAAAGGTAATCGCTTTTTCGTAGCTGGCCCGCTTGGCTGCCTCCAACTTCAAGCGCAACTTATCGAATTTTATTGGCATAAACTTAATGGGCATATCACGATCGAATGTTTCGGCATTTGTCCAACAGGCGATGCCATAACGATCCGCAAGTTGCTTATTTACTGTAAAAAAAGCATCGAGTTCATTGTAATCTATGTGTCCATCTTGAAATGCGCAGGCATCTATAACGCCCCGTATACCATCAAATATCTCCGACCAATCTTCTTCATGTTGCCTAACGCTAACGGTATCTGACTTGGAAAGACCTGCGGAAGCTGACATTACCGCTTTTTTGCCATCAATCCAAGGAGAGATAAAGGTCGGTAAACCATCTGATATTGATTTACACATGATCCCCAAATCGCGGAATGCGCGGATGGACCCTTTGGTTTTTCTACTGATCTCGCCACTGATATACCAACCGGCGAAGCTTTTATGCTTTACCCCATATTTCGACCACACCTCATCCACCACGTACTTGTTGTGCTCTACCTCCTTATACAAATCGCCTGTATCCCAATATGCACCAGAATCATACAGGCCAAAATAAAACAACATGTTGTATTTGTCCGCCAACCGTAAAAACATATCAAGCAAATCAGTGCTAGGTTTATAGCAGCCTTGCGCAAGTAAATAATTCGAAGGATAGGTAATGAATTTGCGATAGCCAGATCGGATCAAAATAACGGTATTTATCCCCATTTTTTTCATATGCCTAAAATCTAAGTCCCATTCTGGCTCGCCCCAATTCTGATGTGGAATATCATGCGATATTTCATCAAGAAAAGTTGCCGTTATTGGAAGAGCATCGTTGGAATTTACCAAGTAAGTATCTCGAATCTCTGTATTGATCGTGGGGATTTTTTCCAAATCAGCCCCATCTTCTATACCGCAACGCTGCAACAGAATCGAGCTTCCCACTCCGGCAAGGGCGGTACGAAATGATTGTTTTAAAAATTTTCTACGATTCTGCTTATCCATAATGTTATTAGTTGGCATTTTTGCGAATTTCTGAACTAGGTTATAAGGCTTACCCAGCAGAAGACAATGCTAAATTAAAAATAAATTTTAATAATGCAATGTATTTAATAAAATAATTTAATAAATAGCTTCTATATAAAAATAAATAATGTTATTTAAGCCTTAAAGACAGTTAAGATTCAATATATACATTTAAATTTGTTAGATTTGTTTTTTACAATTTATATCCGATGACATTTTTTGAGCATATCGAAAACGAGAATATTTCTGGCGTTGCCTACAAAAACAATTCCATCAAGAAGCATATTATTGTGATCCTTTCTATGAATGGCAACAGTACGATCGCAGATTTAAGTAAGGAACTGAAGCTTAGCGTACCAAAAATCACGAATGTAATCAATGAACTAATCGAAGAAGGACTGGTAAAAGATTATGGAAAGTCGACATCTGTCAGTGGAAGGAAACCAAATATCTACGGACTACTTCCCACTTCAGGCTTCTTTGTTGGAGTTGATGTCAAGCACAACCATGTGAATATAGGGCTTATTGATCTCAACAAAAATGTAATATCTATTGCCGAGCACCTTCCCTATAAGTTGGCCAATAATCAAGCTTCTTTGGATCATCTCTGTAAGATCATTCAGGATTTCATAAAGAAATCCACTGTTCCGAAAGAAAAGATTTTAGCCTTGGGCATGAATCTAAGTGGCCGGATTAACTACAAGACAGGGTATAGTTATAGTTTCTTTTATTTCAGTGAGACACCGCTAAGCAAATACCTTGAAGAAACTTTAAAAATAAAGACCTTCATTGAGAACGATTCACGAGCAATGGCATATGGAGAGTTTATGTCAGGGGTAGTGAAACAGGAAAAAAATGTACTTTTTTTAAATCTCGATTATGGTATTGGGATGGGCACGCTTATCAATGGACAGATTTATTACGGTCAATCTGGATTTGCGGGTGAGTTTGGCCATATCCCGATGTTTGACAATGAAATCATCTGTCACTGTGGCAAGAAAGGTTGTCTTGAGACTGAGGCTTCTGGCCGCGCTTTAAAGGATCTTTTTATACAAAAAGTTGCTGAAGGCTATGCCACCACCTTAACACAAACCGTTCAGATCGAAGATATCAATTTAAACCACATTATTTCGGCAATTCACTCGGATGATGTGCTAGCCATTGAATTACTGGCAAAAATTGGTGAAAAACTCGGCAGAGCTATAGCAATTCTGATAAACCTATACAATCCAGAATTGATTGTTCTCGGAGGTCCTTTGGCACAAACTAACGATTATATCCTACTCCCTATAAAGAGTGCAATCAACAAGTATTCATTAAATCTTGTGAGTACAGATACCAAAATAAAATTATCACAGCTACAAGAAAAGGCAGGGGTGATCGGAGCATGCCTACTTGTAAGAGACAGACTTCTAGATATTAACCCATAACCGTTTTATACTAATAAATTTCAAAAAATTGTTGGAGTATACATTTATTCAAATAAACAAATCATCAAGATTACATAGTAATTAAAAACTTCTTTGGAACTCGAAACTTTGCGCCTTATAAAATTATTCTATATGGAGATTGTAGCCTATGCAAGCGGATAAAATGACATGCTTCCATTTCATGGATACGAAAAAAATCTTTTGCTCAATCTCTGATTAGCTACAACTAGTCAAATCATATAGCTTTTATTAAAGGCATTAACCATCAATACTACTTATCTAACATATCTTGAAAACACTATTCAACGAAAAGTATTTATTATAGGTGATGCATTTTGTTACTAAATTTATAATCAATATATTTAAATAAAATATAGGAAGATAAAAGAACCTATAAAGTGACCAATTATTGAATTCTAAAGAAATGAAAATATTTACAATAAATTTTCGCTGTATTCTTTTAATTTTCGCTTCAAGTGTAGTATTTCATTCTTGCACAAAAACGACGCCCGAAATTAAAGAAGAAGAAACAGAAACAAAGCCAGAGGACGGCCCAGATGAGGTAAAGGCGCTAACTTATGTTTATAGCTCGGAAAATCAATTGGAATTCAGCCTTTATCAAAATGACGTCCTTAAATCATCATTTGAAGTATTTGACGAGGAAAAAAAATTTGGGAACCGCGCAAAATATTTCAGACCTCAGACAATGACCATTAAGACGGATTCATTGTACATTTCCAAACTAGGTGGTTATAAGGAATCCCACAAGATAAAATGGGAAAAGGAAAAATTATTTATCTATCAGGACCAGGAAAAAGATTGGCGACATTTCGCTACCAAAAATGATAAAAACCAGATTTTATTGAATGTTGTACTCTATAACAGCCAAATAAAAAGTACCAACTCCAATGCATTGCGAAGCGGGCAGCTTTATAATCCCGCGTCCATAAATGAAATATTAAGTGAGAAAAGCCGAGCCGATATGAAAACGATCTGGTTAAAAATCCAGGTTATGTATGTCCCCCAAAATAAAGAGTCATGAAAATAAAAATTCTAATTGCATTATTGTGCCTATTTAGTTTAAACATTGCCGCACAGGAGATAGAAGCTGAAGCTAACCGATTTTTCATGAATAAAAATATTGGCAAATTGTACCTAGGTGCCATTATGAAAATCAGCTCCCTCCATAAGGATAATTATGAATTTATTGAAGCTTCGAATCTTCCAACCGTGAAGGTTAATACAAAGACAGCTGACGCGGTAATCATGCCCAGTAAAGCTGCAATGGTTAATTTCATTCTCAAAAATATTGAAGGCGATGACCTAGCAGGCATAGTCAGCGAATCAATACCCAAAGTTCAAAGGGTCGCATCTTACGAAAAATTAGGAGCAGTTTTTGGTCAAAAGATCAACTCGGAGGTCATGCTTGCTGTTAACCCACAATCTAAAGGTTCTAAATACCTCTATGCTGTAAGTTTCACCAATCTGATCTATAGTTTGACGTGTATGACGGATATTGCCAAAGCAAAAGCACATTCCGCTCTAGCGAAGCTCGACCCTAAAGATTTAATGTATGTCAATGAAATCACCTTCGGGCGAGCAGCATCAATTTTCATTGAATCCGACGCAGATTATGAAACTATGAAAAATCTGGTAGATAGAAAATATTTTAAAAGAAAACTAATGGAAGAGGACGAGGCTATCCTTGCAAACTCAACAATACATTTTCAAATATCGGATACAAAAGAGGTAGACCTTTTTGATGGAGACCCTTTTCAGATTATATGTAGTTATATGACTGCCCCTATCACAAAAGAAGATTTTCTAAGACCAATATGGATCAGCGGCATTAATTTAAACGATGGCGATATGGTAATTACACCTTAGCACCATCTGTGGACCGCCATCTATAGACAACGTCCATAAAGCCGATAAAATTAAGAGGATAAGATTTTCTGCAAATAGTTTAGTGTTTATTCATATTCAATTGGGGGATGCTTCGCAATTTGTTCCCCCGCCGCCTTACCATATTATCTACAGGCAAGCTATAG
The DNA here is from genome assembly GCF_030818895.1 of Sphingobacterium zeae. Lineage (NCBI taxonomy): Bacteria > Pseudomonadati > Bacteroidota > Sphingobacteriia > Sphingobacteriales > Sphingobacteriaceae > Sphingobacterium > Sphingobacterium zeae. The sequence goes on along the minus strand of NZ_JAUTBA010000001.1, from coordinate 1,368,765 downwards.
GGGGCAATCCGAAGATGGTACGATCCAAGGGCGAGACAAGGCATACAAAAGCATGAGGCACATAATGTAGAATCAAGTTACTCCTTCACTTCATTGTCAATAATATTCTTCTCTATCGGATTGAGCGTCTCAAATAAATCCTTATATACTTCATCTTTGCTATCTTCTTCTCCCAGTAAAAATCCCCAGGGCTTAAGCTCTCTAATGCGATCCATCACAATCTTAACTATTGCCAAAATAGGAATGGCTAAAAACATCCCGGAAATACCCCATATCATCTCACCAATAATGATAGACAACATCGCAAACAATGAATTTACTTTAACTTTAGACCCCACAATTTTGGGGACGATAAAGTTACTATCAATCATGTGTACAATAATCAACGCTAAGATGACCAAAACCACATGGGTCAACGATGATGTCGCGAAAGTAAGAATGGAAATAATAAGTATAGAGGAAAAAATACCGACATAGGGTAGCACATTGAACACCCCTGTAATCAATGCTAAAAGCAAACTATATTTGACACCAATCAATGACAAAACAATAAAGACCAAAAGCGACACTAAGCTCATCTGGATCAATAGACCAATGAGATACTTTTTGACCACATACTGTACTTGCTGTACTACATCGACCACAATGGGCCTGTCTTCGACACGATTGACAAATAGAAGAAACTTAACAATATGCCCTCTATAGATGAGGAGAAAAAACGTATAAAGGAAAGTAAAAACAAATAATATAAACATGGATGAAAGAGAAACCAATGCCGTTCCTAGAAACAGCGTACCAGAATCCACGGACTTCGAGGCCGTCTTATTGATAAATTCCATTTGCTCTTTGTGCCTTATGCCAAATTGTTCACTGACCCAGCTTTGCAGTTTGCTCGCACCATCCATTATCTGCTCCTTAAATGCTGGAAAATCTTCCTTCAGGAGTGTGAGTTGGGAAGCTAATAGAAAAAGCCCGTACCCCAAAACTCCGAAGAATAATATTACACTTAAAATGCCCGCTAATGTTCTCGGGAAGCGTAGTTTACGTTCCATGAAATTGCTCAACGGTATTAAAAGTAGGGAGAATAGTAATCCCAGGATCATCGGGACCAAAATGGTATCGCCAATTTTTGCTAAATAACCTAGCAGGAGAATACTAATAAGTACACTGGCCAACTTCACATAGAATGGTAAAGTAAGAAATCTTTTCATACAGCTATCTTTTGCATAAAAATAACAATTTAGGTCGATTTAAGTTTAATCCATTAAAAAAGCCCCCACAACTGTAGGGACTCCTTCCTCATAATAAGTTTAAGTACTTATATTTCTTATAGTCCGAAACCGATACCAACGGACCAAACTCGGTTTTTTATTGAGCCACTATTGGGAGCTAAATTTGTCAAACCTAAACCATAACCGGCATTAATCTGGAAGCCATTGGTCAATTGATAACCTGCTAAGAAATTAATACCGAAATCTGTGCGTTTAAGATTATCGTCATTACCACTTCCAAATTTTACGTCAGTTTCGCCCTCTGCCCCCCAATTTCCAATATTACCTTTAACTTTGTTTTTACCACTCAGTCCGAAGCCAACATATGGTCCAGCACCAACAAAGAAATTACCAGATTCGCCCGTAGGCAATTTAGCTACTAAATTTACAGGGATGTCTAACGACATGATACTCTGTTTAAATTCACCAGAACTTGATCCCTCACTTATTGTTCTCTTGCCACCTTTATTTTGCAAAGACAATCCAGGCTGAATGGAGAAGTATGGAGACACAGGGGCATCCAAATAACCGGTTACAAAGAAGCCGGTATTTGATTCTGAACTTCCATTCTCATAGGAATATTTAGGGATATTTACACCCGCACGTAATCCGTAACCCAATCCTCCTTGTGCAAATGCGCCCACTGATCCAAATAAAATTGCTGCAGATAATAATAATTTTTTCATGTTTCCCAATTTAATTACTTTGTTCTTTTATCTTTTATTCTCATATATTTCCTGTATGAGATTTCTGACAACGTAATTTGCAATATCTATTCCAAAATATATAACACGTTCATTTTCAAATTAAAAAAATATAAGAAATCAAAAATACTATACTTACGAATGTCCTTTAAAAAAGACAATTGGTGGAGTAAAGTTCATCTTACTATGTTGGTAATAATCATCTTAAAAAGCCTTCGTAAACAGCGGGTCACTTTATTGAAATAAAGCGGCTAACATTTCACTTTAAATTGTTAAACACATTTTCATAAACATGCGCTTGAGGCTACTGATTGAAAATACAAGCTTGGTTTTCAGAGCAATGCTTAAAAACTCAAAAGTTTTATCATAAAGATTTTTTAATTCCAATTATAAGTTTTATTTTTGCAGACCTTCAAAAGGAAAAAAATAGGGTCGGATGGCCGAGTGGCTAGGCTGAGGTCTGCAAAACCTCCTACAGCGGTTCGAATCCGCTTCCGACCTCGTTTTATTTTAAACAATAAAAATATTATCAAAATGGGAGTTACACGTTTAAAAAGAAAAGATAGAAGAAATAAAACTGTTTCACGTGTTGAAGTTCAGTTTTTGAAATTAGGAACTAACGTAGAGTTAGGTTCTAGATCAAAAATGAAAGCTAGCAACCAAATCGTTAAAAACGATGCTATCTTGAATCAATTAGCTTTAGAAGCTAAATAAGTAAGAAGAATTTAATAGCCTTTAAAGTATAACTTTAAAGGCTTTTTAATAGGTCCACCAAATGGTGGACTTTTTCTTTTGAGCTCATCCACTGTGCTTCATCCATTCCATTAACCTGTGTCTGCTTAAAATTCATATCCGATACATGCAGCTCTTTCGCCGAACTGTGTATCGCAACTGCACGCGTTTCTTTTAAAATGTGAACGATATTAGACGCGTCGACCCCTGCACCAGGCATAATCACAATACGGCCATTGGCTTGTTGAACCAACTCCTTGAGTAATGAAACTCCAGCGAGTGCAGAATTTCTTAAACCGGATGTCAAAATACGATCTATCCCCATATCAATAACGTCTTCCAACGCATTGAAAGGATCTTCTACGCGATCAAAGGCGCGATGGAACGTAACATGCATGGGGCGTGCAGCTTCAACCAACCGCAAGGTATTGACTTTATCGACCGTACCATCTGCATTCAGCATACCGATTACAACGCCATCCATCCCCAACTGCTTACATATTTCAATATCTGCGATCATTTCCAAAACCTCAGTCTCGGTATAAAGGAAGTCGCCTCCACGTGGCCTGATAAGCACATGAATTCCAATGTTAACCAATTTTCGTACTAACTGTAGCTGGCCAAACGAAGGTGTAGTTCCCCCGTTTTCTAAATTTTGACAAAACTCTACGCGGGTTGCCCCACCCTTTTCAGCCTCTATAGCTGACGCTACAGAATTTGAACAGATTTCTAATTGGTAATTCCCAATCGCCTTTTCCCTCATTTGATTTTATTATTCTATTTTTCGTTTATGCGAATAACGTAAAAAAATAGCAAATAACCTACGCTCTTCGCTGTATTTAGCGAATACTAATATTAAGGTTAAGAAGGGGTAAAAGTAAAAGTTATGCATGCAAATTAAAACCAGTTAAAACATTGCGCTTACCTATTTGTATTTACCTAAGACATTGTTATTTAAACAGCTAAAAATCAATTGTATATCATTTTAAATAAATTTTCATGGCAATTGTATCGAAGAATATGGAGACGCAGGAGAAAATGATCAGCACTTTTGAAGAGCTCCAAAAAGCTATTTATGACCTTAAGTATCAACTCGTTGAATTTGAGCTACTTTTCAATCAGGCGTGCAACAGACATATTGATTCCAATTTTCAAAAGGAGTGGTTGCTGGATAGAATTTCTTCGCGTTACGACATGATAACACTTCGTCATGATGTGATGCTGCAGGTTCGTGACACAATTTCTGCATTCATGGATTTTGACGGGCATTTTCTTGACGTCAAGCAGTTACTACAGTCGATCGAATCATTGATGCTCAGCCATGCCGATGAGGAAGAATATGAAATGGCAGCCATTATCAAGAAATGGCATGAAAAATTCTCACAAGCGATTTATTTCGTAAATGACTTCACCTATTAAGTCGCCGTTTTATTATACTTTTGCAGCATCGTAAAATATTGAGAAATGCGCAAACCTTCAGCTATTGTTGACTTACACACCGATGCCTTCCTTGATGATTGGGAAGATTATTCACCAGAGGAACTTTTACAGGAATCCATTGATTTTATGCGATCTAATCTAGACGCAGCTATTTATTGGGAAATGAACGAAATAAGGTTTATTCATGGTAAGGGAAAGGGAATGCTTAAGAAAATGGTTTTTGAAGAATTGAAGGAATATAAGGATAATGGATCTATTGAACGTTATTATACATCCTACCAGAATGAAGATATTGTGGTCGTTGTCATAGGAATTTAAAAATGCCCCCAGAAAGTGTTTAACTTTTTGGGGGCAATGCAATTCAGGAAGCCTTAGTGTGATGTGCTGTTACTTAATTGCTGGTGTAATAATCACCTTACGGAATTCAACTGGGCCGTGATCCCCCTGGAAATAGATCGGCCCTGGCTCTGCCTCTTTGCTATCCAATGCACCCCCAGTTATGCCCGGGATTTCTTGATTACAGATCACAGTCTTACCATTTGCCACTACCGTTACGAGACGTCCAATAAGTGTAATATCGAATGTTTGCCATTGTCCGGCTCCTTTATTAACCATTTCATTGGCAGCTAAAAAGCCATATACCCCTGCGAAAAGCACCGCATTTGGATGTGCATCCTTGGGACTATCCTCTATCTGAACTTCATAACGACCTCTCAGGTAGACACCACTGTTGCTTCCTGCTGGAATTTTAAACTCAACGTGTAATTTGAAATCTTCAAATTTTTGTTCTGAAACTAAGTTAGATCCGGACTGCGGACTGGTCAAAATACCATTTTTTACCAGCCATTGATTTGTCTTACCTGTAGCTTTCCATCCGGATAGATCCTTTCCATTGAATAGCTGAATAGGTTTACCCCATTTGACGGCAGCGGTGCGCTTTAGTTCTGGAGCGTGGGTACCTTTAAAGCGATATGTTTTGCCATCCGGCTCTGTTATTGTTCCTTCCAAAACACCATTGACAAGTTCGCCCTCCACAATCAAATTCATCTTACCACTCTCCCATTGCGGGGGGATGGAAAACTTAAACTTTCCTTTTTCGGTAGAACACATGAGAAACCGGCCGGGCACTCCCAGAAGTACTCACATAGTGACCAACTAACGTTCTATAGCCCGACAATTTCACCTCTAACCAGGATGGAGCAGGTGTACCATTGACATCCACTTCGATATCCCATCGTCCTATCAGCTCTTTACCCTCTACATCCTGTTGATAATGGAAAGCCTCTCTAACTGAATGGTTAGCAAAGGTTACTTGCGGTAATGCACAAGAGGCCAAAATTCCTAAAAGAAATGCCGCTTTTCTGTTCATATTATTTATGTTTATATTCGAATTCACAGTAAATTTAAAGCAATTTAACTGTTTAACAGCGGGTTTACAAGGATATTATGTTAAAAAAGGAAGAATGTACTTACTGTTGCGTCCCCGCTAACCAAACTATAGGGTGTCCGCGGCTTTGTAGTTTTAAATCAAATTTCCGACAGTAATCTACTCCACAATTGCTTCTATAAATTACTTGCTATAGGCGAAGCTAAATATCTAACAAAATAGTACAAGGCCCAACCCACGAAGCTTATGATTATAATCCACACCCAAGAGGGAATACTTTGGGGTGTTTCACTTCCAGATATTAAAAAAGATTTTAGGTCACCCTTGCCATACGCATTAATCATAAGAGGAACGACACCATCAACCGAATCATTTTCTTTTATACCCTCAACTGCGATGGCTGGCCCATTACGAACTACAAAAGGGATGGTACGAACCCCCTCTTTGCCGCTTGGGTCTTTGCTAACAATTTTTAAAACGTGATCACCATCTGTCAATTTACGTGTATCTAACTCAAAAACAGCCGGTGCAAAAACATCCGCAAGAGGCTGTTCATCATTATCGATAAATACTCTTATTTTGCTTTTTGCGCTCATTTTAATCATTATTTAATATGGTCCTTTTAATATGTGAGCTTTCCTTTTCTCCTGGTTGCATTAACCATTTTACAGAATAAAATAAGGTTATCGCCACAACTACTGTAACTACAGCTATAACAACATAATCCCATTTATTCTCTGGCCCAACGCCATGAGCTATGCCTTTAAACAGTTCAGGTTGATTCCGTTCACAAACTGGGCATGCTTTAGCAACACATGTAGCGAACAATGCTGCTAATACTAATACCGTTCTAATCTTCATATCGTTTATTACTTTACTTGCTTGAGGAAGTCCATAATCTTTTTTACCTCTTCATGAGATACTTCTTTGGCTTTATTTCCCCAAGCGGTACGTTCGTAGTTGATGACTGCCGCCACTTCGACCTCTGTCCATTCAAGGTTAGTTCCTACCGCTGCCATTGCACCGTATTCAGGACGAGAGTCATACCCATTCATAATAATATCTACATATAATTGCAGATTATCTCCATTTACAATCGGACTCCCTTTAAGAGGAGGGAAAGCTCCTGCAAGACCTTCACCACCTGCTTGGTGACAGCTTGCACAATTAGCTGTATAGAGCGCTTTTCCATCAACCGCAGGGGATTGTCCCGTGGCCAAAGGTTTTACTTCTCTTTTGTAAAGAAATTCTGGAGACTTTCTTGTTTCCGGTAATTTAGTTTGCTTTAAAGATTGCAAATAGGCCACGAGATGCAAGGCATCTTGCGTAGCGACGACCTTACCACTTTTTCCTTTCATATATTTGCCAGGCACACTTACAATAACATCATTTTTATCGGTTTCTTCCTTGTAGGTAAACAGAAATGAATAAGCTGGCATCACTGATTCTTTTACGACTATTCGTGGATTGTATAAGTGTACTAGATTCCAATCTCTACTCGGCTGACGATTACCCAGGTCAGTTAGATCCGGACCTGTCCTTTCTGTTCCCATCAGTGTTGCTGTATTTCGCCAAAAGTCGGTTCTTTTACTGTCCGCATAATCTGCGGCGAGTGAGGGGCGACTTCCCCAAACCTTATCCATCTCTACATTTCTTACCTGTTGCGTATGACAGGCAACGCATCCGTTTGAGATAAATAAACTTTTTCCTTTCACGGCTTCAGGACTTAATGGCTCGGTATCGGGCAAAGGACGATTTATTGCTTGATTATGTAACGCAGGACCAATGGCAACGAAGAATGTAAGCACTAGAAATAGCAGTGTAGCAATTCCAAAAAGCTTCTTATGATTATTGAATAAATCCATCTTTAATTTAATATTTTATAGGTTAGTATTTAAGTTATCAGTTGGTGTTGCTTCAGCAACCGGATTACTGACCATTTTATAAAAATTATAAGCAAAAAAAAGGTGAGATAACCACATCAGCGTGCCTCCTATGGCCCGCCACAACCAATAAGGCATCATCATGGAAACAGTTTCTATAAAAGGTTTTCCTTCCATCCAAGCTAGACCTCTAAGAGTACCACCGTACATAAGAGGAATCGTATAGAACATAAGTCCAATCAAAGCCAACCAGAAATGTACTCCTACAGTAATCTGTGGGGCTTCCCTACCTGTAATCCTCGGTATTACGGTATAGAAGCCGGCCCAAAGTAGGAATGTAATGATACCGTACATTGTAAGGTGGGAATGCGCTACCGTAAAATCAGTAAAGTGCCAAACAAGATTGGTAAACCGGAACGCTTCTGCCGTTCCCTGCAATGAGCCTGTAAAGTAGAAGATGATACCTACTAGAAAAAAAGGTAATGTATAACTGTCTTTTAGCTTGTGCCAAGCTCCTTGAAATGTCATTAAAAAATTTGTTGTACCTGCTATTACTGGAATTACCATTCCAACACTTGCAACTATAGCCACTGTTTGCAACCACCAGGGAATAGCACTAAATACAAAATGGTGTGTACCAATCAGTGTATAAAACAATATTTGCGTCCAGAATGCTAATATCCCAAGACTATAGGAGTAGATTGGCTGGTTAAGATGTTGTGGAAGGAAATAGTAAACTATGCCTAGCGTAAAAAACATAAACCACATACCAACGGCTTGATGCATATAGTATCCTTGCACAATAGTTTCGCCAAGACCGTTTTGCCAATTGGGAAGATAACCCACCAAGGCTACAATTGATATAAAAATCAGCGCTGAAACAATGTACCAATTTGAAATATAAATTTCCTCGGTCTTTCGTTTAGCAATTGTCTTGAGGAAATTTATCAATGTATAACCTAATCCTAAGGTGAATAGTAGCATAATTGGCCATATGTATTCCCTGTATTCTCCACCGCCATTATTGATACCTGCCATTAAACTTAAAGAACCTAGCAAAACCGTCCCATTAATTAAAAAAAGAGAGTACCAGGCCCATTTAACATTCGCCAATGAGGTGTTACTTACTCTAGGAACAATGTAATATCCTAAGCCAATCATTCCGAGTGATGCCCATCCCCAAAATACAGCATTGGTGTGCACAGGTCGCAATCTACCAAAGCTCAACCAACTTATTTGGTCAGCATCGGGAGCTATAAACTTTATACCCAGATACTCCCCAACCGTTGTTCCAAACACTAACCAGAATACAGCAGTACCTAAAAACCATAAAACTATTTTTGATAACGCTGGATCAATATTGGAACGGGTTAATGCTTTCTTTTTTAATGAAAAAACTGGCAGTGATTCTAATTCCTGATATTGCAACAATCCTCGTATGTCATTGGGCGCCTGCGTACCTGATAACTCATCGTTCGAGAGCGCATATTCGAGTGCTTTCTTCCGACGTTCTAAACAGCTTAGTTCTTCCTCCGATAATGTATTAAAATATTCTGTTAACTTTTCTGTCTCCTTTATCTTCAGATTATCTTTTTGTTGAGAAATAATACCGCGAACTTTTATGATAAGTATTAGTATGCCAACTATAATAGGTAAGAGTATGAGCAGTAATGTTATTATTATCCCAGTTTCACCGAACAAAGAATTTCCTTCAGGTCTAACTGTAGTCTGTGCGATTACAGGATTAGAAATGACAAGATTTAAAGCAATAAGAAGTACCGTTACTCCTTTGGAAATCTTGTCATTTCTTTTCTGAAATAAACGTTGTAGCTGCTCTTTATTTAATCTTTGGATGTGTGTCTTAGGTAATTCATCCACAATTGGTGTCTTAATTTTAAAAAAGTATTTTAATAAATCAACCGCTTTAGACTTTATTGATAGTGCGACCAACAAAAGTGTGATTAGACATACAAAAATGATAAGCACCAAAACACCTTTTAAAGTAAAAGAAAACTCATAGGGCAACATTTCCTGTGCTTGTACAGATGTTGTCATTAAAAGGAATAACGTGATAAAAAGTTGTATTATTTTCATATTCGATTGTTTATTTATCAAACTAAATAGCATCAGACACTTCTGAAAATTATCCCAAGGTACTATGCCGCTTACTTAGCTTTCCGAGTCATTGATATACTTTAGATTACGAAACAAATGTAACACACTTTTGGACCATCATCATGGTTCAGTTTTAACAATAAATAATAGTCCAGAAATTGCATTATATAAACATGCTATTATCCAAAAAATTGAATGGGCTTTAATTGAAAGAAGGAAAGAATCGGTAGGAAAAAAATTAATTCTATTGCAATGTTATATTTAACATATTGCGACATATTGGAACGTATTTGTACCATTGCCAACTTCCTCAAAGTCCATACTTCTGGTGAATTCAGGACTTCATCTAAATCAGCGGATATTTATTTACGTAACCGGCTTTGCTTATATAGTGTGATGGCGTTTTTTTACCTAATTTAAGTGCAAAATAATTTCAATAATGATGATTGGTTTAGTAGAGGTCGGGAATGGAATCGAACCATTGTAAAGAGTTTTGCAAACTCTCGCCTCACCACTCAGCCACCCGACCTTTATATTACACGACAAATATATTATACAAGAGGACACTTATCCTGATACAGTTTTATCATTTTATTCTAGTCCAGTAATAAGTTATGATTGTAGACTTTTATACTCTCTTCTATTATACCTAGCATATATCCTGTTTGGATCTTCGCCAACGAAGAAATCACCAAAGTATTTATTCTCATCGCTATCTATATAATATAAATCTGCTCTGTAGATAAAAAAAGGAAAATCAACTTTTCCAGAATGCCAACGCTGTAATACCCCCTTTAACTTTCTCTCCAATTACAACGTTGACATCAATATCGGTTGGCAATATAAGATCAACGCGAGACCCAAATTTTATAAATCCCATTTCATCTCCCTGAATTCCATATGTACCGACAGGTAAATAGTTTGCTATTCTACGTGCTAATGCCCCAGCTATTTGTTTAGCCATTATTTCTCTGCCATTACTTAATTGATAAACGACAACATGTCTTTCATTATCGTTCGATGATTTTGGATGCCATGCTACCAAATGTTTTCCAGGGTGATAATTATTATATACTATCCTACCAGTCACGGGATTTAAATTCACGTGTACGTCGAACACACTCATAAATACAGAAATTTGAAGACGCTTTTCTGCAAAATATTCATCTGGCTCTATTTCTTCAACCGCTACAACTTTCCCGTCACATGGTGCTAGAATACTTTCTGATTTAATGGGGTGTTCTCGTTTAGGTATTCTAAAAAATCCCACTATCCCTAAGAGGGCTAAACCGGAAACTATGGATAATATTACACTTAGTATATCATTGACAAAATATAGATAAGTTAGAAAAATTCCATGTAGCAAAAAAGCTAATGTGATTGAAAAAAAACCTTCTTTATGTATATGCATAGCAATTAATTATAATGTTAAACTAACCAAATATTGGACTAAAAATATGATGCAGATTTTAAAAAAGATGGTGGTCCAGATCAATAACAACCCAATGATCAACCATATGTATTTAGCATTTTTTAAATATTGTTAATTAAGCTAATGCTCAGTTTTTACAGCGGCAGTACAATATACCGATACGGAATTCAGTGTTTATTATTATTTCTCGGCTCGTCAAATACCTCTTCAAGCTGCTGCTCTTCATAAAGAATACTCCTATACTTCAATAATACTTGCGCTGTAAAACCACTCATATTATTAGTATAAATAAATAGCATTACCTGATGGATGTATTTATTTACACATTCTATTGCCTTATCTATATTACTGCCGTTCAACTTTAACTGGCATACGAGTAAAGCTGTAAATAAGTCACCACAACCAACTAAATCAATATTAATCTTTGGTGTATAAAATATTTTAAGTGTATATTGAGAATACAATACTACATCAATTCTGTCATTTGGTGTATTGTCAAAATTCACACTTGTTATTATAATAATTTTTGAACTGAGCTCAGTATGGTTTTTTATGACATGCAATAGCGTCTCAGGGTTGACAATCTTAATGCCTAATATATATTCTAATTCGTATTGGTTGGGTGTTATAATATCAGCAATTGGTATCAGTTCTTTCAAAGCCACCGACACCACTTCTTTAGCATTATACAAACCTCCAGCTCGAAAGTCACCAAATGCTGGATCATAAATATATTTAACATGACTATTTTTTTTATAAGACTTAACGACATCTGCGATAAATTCCACCACCGATATGCTATTACAAAAGCCACTCACGATATAGCTTTCATCCGCCAAAAGGTTATTCTTTAGAATACCACATAAAATTTGTTTGAGGAAATAACCATTCATTTTAATACCTTTTACGACATCATATTCTAAGTGGTTGGAGTAAAATACTGTTGGAATCTGAATAGGATCAAAACCATTTAGTTGCATCGCCAAGATTGCTAAATTATTACCTGCATAACCATACGCAAGTTGACTTTGAATTGTCATTATTGTAGATAGGTTTTTATTCATTTGATTTACATTTTATACATAGATCAAAGTCATAGAAAGACATATCAGCATCATAGATATTTAAATTTGACTTATATCTCAACATCTTAAATTATAAGTGTTTACAAACTATACAAATAGTGGTCTATCAGCCATAAAGTTTAAAACTCTATCCTTTATTCGATTAAGGGTTGGTGTATGATAGGGACTACTGATAACTTCATCCATGTAATCCACAATTTGTATCATATCATTTTCAACTAACCCCCTAGTTGTCAATGCAGATGTTCCTATTCTTATTCCTGAAGTTACAAATGCTGATTTGCTATCAAATGGAATCATATTTTTATTAACTGTTATACCAGCACGTCCAAGCTGTTTTTCAGCATCTTTACCCGAAATATTTTTATTCGAAAGATCCAATAACATCAAGTGATTATCGGTACCATTAGAGACTATCTTATACCCTCTTTTTATAAAACAATCCGCTAACACTTTGGCATTTTTTATTATTTGATTGGCATATAAAGAAAATTCATCCGTTAAAATCTCTCCAAAAGCTGCTGCCTTTGCTGCTATAATGTGCATTAAAGGGCCACCTTGTATTCCGGGAAATACGGAAGAATCTAATCGCGACGACATCAGTTTTGGACGCCCGGTTCCCTTATTGTATTCATAATCCTTTCCAACCATTATCATTCCTCCTCTAGGACCACGAAGAGTCTTATGTGTAGTTGTGGTAATTACATGACAGTAAGGAACAGGATTACTATGCAGCCCTTTAGCAATGAGACCAGCTGGGTGGGAAATATCAGCTAGTAGCAATGCATCTACGGAATCGGCTATTTCTCTAAACTTCTTAAAGTTAATATCTCTTGAATATGCAGTGGCACCTGCAATGATCATATGTGGCTTTACCTTTTTTGCTACCTGTAATATTTGGTCATAATCAATCATTTCAGTATCCGAATTAACACCGTAATCATATGGTTCGTAAATTTTTCCTGAAAAATTTACAGATGAGCCATGTGTTAAATGACCTCCATGAGATAAGTTAAAGCCCAATATTTTATCGCCAGGATTTAGGCAAGCTGCAAAAACTGCGGCATTTGCTTGAGATCCCGAATGGGGTTGTACATTGACATATTCTACATCGAATATCTTTTTCACCCTATCAATCGCAAGTCTTTCGATTTGATCTACGTATTCACAACCGCCATAATATCTTTTAGAAGGATATCCTTCTGCATATTTGTTAGTCAAAATGGAGCCCGCTGCTCTCAAAACTTGATTACTCACATAATTTTCTGAAGCTATTAACTCAATACCATCATGCTGTCTCCTGTTCTCGTTTTCTATTAATCCAAATAAGATGTCATCTTCAATCATTGTCTATTAATTTTGTTGTAAATTCAGTCAGTACTCCTCAAACCTTCACATATAAATCGCCTGTAATCAAATAGCTCAAAAAAACCTTTAAGATTCTACAAAAATACTGAACCTTTGGACGGTCGAACTGACACAGTTTGGAGAATTTTAAATAGTCCAAGCAGTAAAAACTTATAAATTCGATTAGAATATAAATTCTATAAAGACGTATACCTTTAAATTGGAGATGAACGTACTCACATAGAAAGCATCATCAATTTAAAAATGACTGAAACAATACGATTATCGTATGGGCGATTTTTCGATAAATTTTCTGGTGTACTTTTTATAGCACTATAAATAACTTCATCTTGCACAGAAACTGGACTACCTAAAATTTCAAAAACTGCATCATAAAAGCAGTCCAAAGTTGAGCTATATTTGTGATGCAGCAGTGCAAATAACAATTAAATATTATTAGCTATGTCAAAACTAGAAGGAGAAACAGAAGTCAAAAAGCCGATTTACGCGAAGCAAAAACAATTCAGCTCTAAAGATTTCCATCAAACTTTCGCGAGGCCGACATTTGTAAAGCCATCCCACGTTATTCACAAAAATGTTGAAAATGCAGGTGTCCATGACCAATTTTCCGAAGAAAGAAAGCACCCTGTCTTTTTTGTAGACTTACCCAGCAAAAATGTTAGTATGACCATTGGAGGTTTGTTACCTGGGCAGAAAACACATCTGCACCGCCATACTTATGAAACCGTACTGTATGTCATAGCGGGTAAAGGTTGGACAAAAGTGGAAGATGAGATCGTAGAATGGGAAGCTGGCGACGCTGTTTATATTCCTTCTTGGGCTTGGCATCAACATCAAAACCTGAGCGAAACAGAGCATGCTAAATATATTGCCTGCGAAAATGCTCCCCAACTCCAAAACTTAGGGGTTGCCTTGCGTGAAGAAGAAGGAAGAGATTTCTAATAACCTAATTTGTGTTCTCGTCTTGGTGACACTTAACGAAAACAGCAGTTATGATAATCCCCATGAGCAATTGGAAATTAACGGATGAAGAGATTATTAAGAATGAAATAGCAGAATTGGACTCAATACTTTTAGGTATAAAAAGTAAAGTTTATCAGTATTAACAATTAAAAATAGAATAAAATGAACAAAGTCATTTTTTATCATGCAGGTTGTCCCGTTTGTGTAAGTGCAGAAAAGGACATTTTAAAACTTATACCTGAAAATCAGGTGGAGGTTATCCATTTGGGCGAAGACAAAACAAAAATTATTGATGCAGAAAAGAAAGGAGTGCAATCTGTTCCGGCATTGGTATTGTCTAGCGGAAATGTATTGCACATTAACTTTGGTGCTTCTATAGAAGATCTTAAGTAATTAGCCATAAAGCCCGAAAGGAATACCTTAGCGGGCTTTATATTTATACTTTAAAAATGTATGTATCTGATATGAATAATGAAACTAAGTCTAACGAATTAACAAATGCTATTGCAGACCCCAACCAAGTGACAGTTACTATTACTCTTAACGGAAAAACAAAACATATTAATTGGAATAATAGCATGCTTTTATTAGATGCGCTACTTTACGCTGGAATTGATGTTCCTCACTCTTGCTGTAGAGGAAATTGTGGTACTTGTGTATGCAAATTAGAAGAGGGCGAAGTACGTTTAAAGAGGAATTTTGTCCTTTCCGAAACTCACGTTCAACAAGGTCTAATCTTGACTTGTGTAGCTGTTCCTGTGAGTAATCGAATTAAAATAAACTATGATGTTTTTTAATCACGTTCATTAAAACGTCTATTTTTACTTCATTAAACGATCAAAATGCCCGTTACATGAGCAGCCTCTACAGTTACGCGCTGACGTTTTCGGATCAACTCCTGATAGCAATCTAAAATTTGGAACCCGACCTGCTCTGACATTCTATCCTTTGCGGGTATATTATAAACAAAGTCAAACAGCATTAAACAACACTAAAATAGATAAACAAATTATTGTATTTTAAAGGGTCCATATTTGCATTGCTATTCTTTGGGGTTTTATGAGATTAAAAAAATAGCAAATCCATAGAATTTACTGGTCTTGCGTTACTTTAATGTAAGTTACGGCTACGGATCGAACCTCCTAATATCTTAAAGGTCGTAGGTTCGCATTCTTCCCGGAAACAAAAAAAGCCCTAACTTTCGTTAGAGCTTTTTTAGTCGGGGTGGCAGGATTCGAACCTACGACCTCCACATCCCAAATGTGGCGCGATACCGGGCTACGCTACACCCCGAAAAAGGTATCACCTTTGTTTTGTGTGGCACAAAAGTACATTAAATATGGATATCTTTCAAGAATATTCTTCACAAAACACTTAACAAACTGATTTATTGTAAAATAATTTACAAAAGATTTAACGCCCCAATCAATTTTGATATAAAAACAAATATTACATCCTCTAATTTGTCTAGAATAAATACAAGAGCAAACGATTAAAATAGTGCTATTTTGGAAGGCAGGACCGGTTAAATCTGCTACAGATCGAGCAATAGCGTATCTTAAAGACACGAGATCGTCACTCTGACCCGACACAAAAAAAGCCCTAACTTTCGTTAGAGCTTTTTGTAGTCGGGGTGGCAGGATTCGAACCTACGACCTCCACATCCCAAATGTGGCGCGATACCGGGCTACGCTACACCCCGAAAAGGTATCACCTTTGTTTTGTGTGCACAAATATACGCTTATTACAATTTATTTGCAAATGAAAAACTACAAAATTGAACTAACCTATTGTTTCATTGCGATATATTTTTACTCGCAGCTGCTTTTTCTATTCACAGCACCTCTCACATAATTCTGTTTTATTTGCGCACCTTACATGTTCGGATATGAACATCAGGTGTTCATATACAAACACTTAAATTATAAAAAAAATGTAATTTATTCACTACTAGATATTTATTCATTTGGCATTTTTTTGGAACTGACCGAAATCAATATCTTTAAAAGTCTGTAGATTAAAATATTATTCATAGCTTAACCAGTATTATCTATATTTGATAAATAGAAATTTCATAGTTGCTATGATTTATAATAAAATTACTATATTTACCGTATAATAAAATTACTATATTTACCCTAAATCAATAACACATGAAATTTATAACACTTTCAACTTTAAAGCTGCACGCTTGTGTAGTTGTCAATTTATTAGCCCTTTCGGTGGCTGTTTTTAGTAGCTGTTCCAAAGAGACTTCTCTCGAAAAAAATCTCCAACCTGAAGAAAAAAATATACCAGTAATAACAAGGAATTTTAATACAATTCAAGAAGCTCAAAGATATATTGCTACTGCTTCAACCTTTGCTGACACTTTAAAGGCTTCAACCTTTGTTGACACTTTAAAGCTTGCTACATCGAAGATTGAAAACAAACAGCTGAAAATGACAACTGGAAATAAGTCAGAACTTACAGATACTTGGCACGATCGATTTGGCGGCGAAGATGGTTTTAGAACCTGGTATTTGAAATTTCCAGGCCTTGCAGAGGGAAGATATTTTCCGTATTTGCTTACCGTAAATGTGGCTTTTCAGGGCACAGGTACCCCCCTATTAGGCTCAATGGACCTAACTTTTGGCGAAGAATATTTTCCTGGACTTGATTATTCGGTAGAACCAAAAAACGCTTACATATCAGGGCTTAGACAGCAATTTACTATTTATGGTTTTTATATTTTTATTGAACGGGTGACTGTAGGAAGTGTTGTCGTTTATTCTAAAACATGGCTTGCTAAAGTTAACGTAAAATATTTACACTATACAAAAATAGCAACCGCACAAGTCACTTTCACACCACTTAATTGATTTTATCACGATGATCTTAATACTGAAAAAAAAATTAAAAAGAATTAAAAACGTCCTACTAATTCTTGCGGTCACAGGGCTCATTAGTGGGCTATTTCTCCGTGCAGCGCACAAGTTATACTTTGCAGGAACCACATTGCTATTTGTATCATTTTCTTCATTAGCTATACTCATTCTGTTGGGTTTAATAGTACCGTTTTTGAAAAAGACGTAGTTCTAAGGATGCAATTAAGACTTATAATAATAGGCGTTTATTCCAATAGAGCTATTGTTTGAATAAATCTTCCAAATTTCTAAACATTTTCGACCTTCTATTTACAGCTTACACCTGTAGATGGAAGTCTGAAATGTACACATCGAATTTAAAACACGGTTATATATTGGATTTATGTAGATTGAGACTCATTCATTATTAGAAGTTTAGAGAATTTCAATAACAGCTTAACCTAACGACCTACAGATATAAAGTTCATGGGGAATTACTTTTTTTAGGCTAATTACAAAGTAGCAAAAGCTTGAGAATGTTATTCCTTTTTTCAAATTTATTAACTTGATAAAGAACGTTCAAAACTACCTTTAGAAATAACCTAATGATATTTTACAGTTTACCGAGCCACTATAATCCATCTCTTAACAAACAGCGGAAAAAGTAAAGGAAAATAGAACGATGCATCGTCACTGTTCTCAATCCCCCCTGAAGATAGCATAAGATTTAACCACGGATTTGTAAAGCTAAATTAGATTATCATACAATATTTGCAAATTGTCATATCGGATCAAGTTGAAAGTTTGGGGGGAATGTCAAAAATTTCTTAGTTTAGCACTTTTAATACAGATATCTCTTGGAAGAAGCGGAACGTAAATTACTGTCTCTATTGATGCCCGAAGGGCTTTTGGAATACTTTCAGATTTTAGCAGTCGATCAGGTTGACAACCAGCTCCACATTTATTTAGATGAGCTTAATATTGCACCGACAGGCTATGAGAACAGCAAGTTGGAGTCAAAGGGCTTCATTCCTTCCACTGAGATTTCAGACTTTCCCATTCGAGGTCAGAAAGTTACGCTACATATCCGCCGCCGTCGATGGACAGTCCTTGATACCGGAGAGATCATCACAAGAAATTGGAACCTAGTACGTGAGGGTGCTCGAATGACTACGGAATTCGGGCTTTTTTTAAAGAAGATATTTGGATAACCATCCTGTAAGTGCCCAACTGGTAGGATTATTCTTCCAGATGGACGGTAAGCAGCTACAGGATCAATACAAGGAACCATCTCAGTGATTTCCATGACTGGAACCAGAAGGCGCATGCCGAGAGCTGAACATTGTTTGCAGAAAACATCTCCGAACAGCTAAGCATTGATGAGACCAGCTTTAGTAACGGTGAACTTTACACGATCATAAGCGGTAAGTCGGCTAAAGGCCGAAAAGGGACTATTCTGGCAACTATCAAGGGAACAAAGGCCGAAGATATTATCACTGTTCTTGAACGGATTCCCCTGCGCTCAAGGAATAAGGTAAAAGAAGTGACCATGGATATGGCGCCGAACATGGCTAAGGCAATCCGTAGATGTTTCAGGAATGCTAGACGTGTAGTCGATCGCTTCCATGTCCAAAAGCTTGCATATGATGCCGTGCAGGAACTCCGTATCAAATATCGATGGGAAGTCTTGGATGCAGAAAGCAAGAAAATAATGGAATTGCGAAAACGAGGTATTCCATATGAGCCCGAGTTGTTACCTAATGGTGATACGCTCAAACAGCTATTAGCTAGATCGAGATACCTGCTGTTCCAGCATTCAAGCCGATGGTCAGAAAGCCAAAAACGCCGTGCAGAACTGCTGTTTATCAGGTTCCCCAAGTTAAAACAGGCTTATGATCTTGGAATTGCCTTAGGTGATATCTTCAATAAATGCAGCGATAAAAAAGTTGCTTTCACAAAGTTAGGATTGTGGCACAACCAGGTTGAGAACGCGGGTATTGCTTCATTCGAGAGTGTCGCAAGATCCATTGCAGCGCATCATCAATACATTCTCCACTACTTCGACAACAGAAGCACCAATGCACCCGCAGAGTCCTTCAATGCAAAACTCAAAGCTTTCAGGAGCGTATTCCGCGGCGTAAGAGACACCACATTTTTCCTATACAGGGTAATGAAATTGTATGCTTAAAAATGATTCCCCCCCAAACTTTCGGTATGATCCATCCTGTAAATAGTTTACGAGACGAATAATAGACAAAACAAAAAAAGCTCGACGAATGTCGAGCTTTTAAGTCGGGGTGGCAGGATTCGAACCTACGACCTCCACATCCCAAATGTGGCGCGATACCGGGCTACGCTACACCCCGAAAAGGTATCACCTTTGTTTTGTGTGCCACAAATATCTAATCATTTTTTGACTTTGTCAACAGTCAACCAAAAAATAATCACTAACCAACTGATTAATTGCATACTATTTTTACAGGAATAATATATTCTCTAGCCTTTCCTTGTCGAAAACCCCGCCTAAATAACTGACAAAGGAATATTCAAAATATCTTTAAATTATCCAATTCATTTTCATATCTTTGCATCCGATTTGAATATCAGTCAATAGTTTTTTAAAAAAGTATTTTTATATTCAGAAAATAAGTCGTAATATTGCATTCCGATTTTTACAGGATATAAATCGTTAATAATTACTCGAAATCATGGATTTAGTAAAATTTGTAGAAGAACAAGCGGTAGTAAAGAATGAAATTCCCGCTTTTAAAGCTGGAGATACCATCAGCGTTCATTATAAAATTCGCGAAGGAAATAAAGAGCGTGTACAGGTGTACCAAGGTGTAGTAATTCAATTAAACAGCGAAGGTGCTAACGCTACTTTTACCGTTCGTAAAATCTCAAACGGTGTAGGTGTTGAACGTATTTTCCCTGTAAACTCACCAAACATTGAAAAAATTGTAGTAAACAGCTACGGTAAAGTTCGTCGCGCGAAATTATTCTATTTACGCGGCCTTACTGGTAAAGCTGCTCGTATTAAATCGAAAAGAATCTAATTACGACTACCACGGCATAAAAAAAGGCTTTGAAATCATTCAAAGCCTTTTTTTATGGACTATAGATTTCCTTTTTAATCCCCAAGCCACATTACCAACTTCCTTCTGTAATAAATTTAGGATAATTATAGCTTGCTCTTTAAAATAGCCTGCTCTTTTTGCCGCGCTAAAACATTTTACTTACTTTTAATACCGTATTATCTCCACTTTATTTTTGGCACGAATATAATTAAACTATATATCGATGAGAACTATCGCTTTTATCCTTATTTTTATTATCTATCCGAACTTTGCTTTCGCACAGCGGAATATGAAAGAATTTCTTCAACTACAGCCGCAGCCTCAAGTGTATTATGTGCAGCCAATAACAGATGCTATTATTATAGATGGCAAAGACAGTGAAGATTCGTGGTCTAAGGCCGTATGGACAGATTCATTCAAGGATATTGAGGGAGCGCAAAAACCTCATCCCATATTGGAAACAAAAGTCAAGATGCTTTGGGACAAAGAAAACCTATATTTATTTGCTAAGCTTGAAGAGCCTCATATTAAAGGATATTTAAAACAAAAGGACACCATCATTTATCATGACAATGACTTTGAGGTTTTTATTAAACCAAATTTACTATCTCCGGAATATATAGAGATTGAAGTAAATGCTTTAAATACGGTCATGGATCTTTTGATGACTAAACCGTATCGCTTTGGTGGTAGGGCTAATCTAAATTGGGACACAAAAGATATTGAAAGTGCCGTTTATCATTCAGGAACAATCAACAACCCAAAAGATAAAGATGAATATTGGACAGTGGAAATGAAAATACCGGTTAAGAGTCTGAAATACTTTGGCGAAGGAGATCAGATTAAGGCCAATGAGATCTGGAAGATAAATTTCTCCCGCGTTCAATGGCTTTATGAGAATACGGGAACAACTTATAGCAAGAAAAAAGACGATACTGGAAAGACTCTTGCCGAGGAGAACTGGGTATGGTCTCCTATTGGGCTTGTTAATATGCATTATCCTGAACGATGGGGACATATCAAATTTATCGATAGTTCCAATCAGCTATTTATCGATGAGCAATTCTTATCTCTTGAAAAAATGGCCTGGAATATTTCTTATTTACAACAAATCTTTAGAAACGATAAAAAACGCTATGCGACGTCTATTTTGGAATTGAGCAAACTATATCCTGAAATTTTGAGTGAGCGGAAAAAATATGACATCATATTTTCAAATAGTAATAATTTCTATCGTGTTGAAATCAAGTCAAAAACAAAGCCTACATTAAAGACAACTATAGATAGCCGAGGTAATATTTATTTTTAATTTAATTATTAGAGCAATCTTCAATGCTAATTTTTAATAATAATTGCTACCTTTGTATCCCGTACATAAAGCAACTATTATTGGTCATTTTGACCACATAAAATTGAAAATCCTTTAATTGTTATGACTAAATATATTTTTGTTACGGGCGGCGTTACTTCGTCGTTGGGGAAAGGTATTATTGCTGCCTCCCTTGCTAAACTTCTCCAAGCGCGTGGCTATAAAGTTACCATTCAAAAATTTGACCCTTACATTAACATTGATCCAGGAACACTAAATCCATATGAACATGGTGAATGTTATGTGACTGAAGATGGCGCCGAAACTGACCTTGATTTGGGTCATTACGAGCGTTTCTTGAATGTCCCTACCTCACAAGCAAACAATGTCACAACAGGCCGCATCTATCAACACGTTATCCAACAGGAACGTGAAGGTGCATATTTAGGAAAAACCGTTCAAGTCATTCCGCATATCACAGATGAGATAAAACGCAGAATGCAGTTGCTGGGAGAGTCTGGTCAATATGATATTGTGATCACCGAATTAGGTGGTACAGTTGGTGATATTGAGTCTTTACCCTTCGTGGAAGCAGTAAGACAACTCCGTTGGGAATTGGGAGCCAATAATTCGTTGGTTATCCATTTGACTTTGGTTCCATACCTGGCTGCTGCTGGCGAGCTGAAAACAAAACCTACTCAACATTCTGTTAAAACTTTATTGGAATATGGGGTACAACCTGATATCCTGGTTTGTCGCACAGAACATAAATTATCTCAGGAAATCCGTAAAAAATTAGCACAATTCTGTAATGTCAATATCAATGCAGTAGTCGAATCCATCGATGCCTCAACAATTTACGATGTGCCTTTACTGATGCTGAAGGAAAACTTGGATAAAACAGCATTAACAAAACTGAAACTTTCCAACAAAAATGAGCCTGATCTAGACAACTGGAAAAACTTTTTAGGTAAGCTTAAAAACCCGACAAATGAAATTAATATTGCATTGATTGGTAAATATGTTGAACTTCCAGATGCGTATAAATCCATTACCGAAGGGTTTATCCATGCAGGCGCTACAAATGAGTGTAAAGTAAAGGTGAGTTACATTGCCGCCGAAAGTGTTACAAAAGAAAATGTTGCTGAAAAGCTAAAAGGAATGGACGGCGTTTTGGTTGCTCCAGGATTCGGTGAACGTGGTCTGGATGGTAAGTTAAATGCTATCCAATACGTTCGTGAAAATAATATTCCTTTCTTTGGGATCTGTTTAGGGATGCAATGTTCGGTAATTGAATTCGGAAGAAATGTATTGGGACTGAAAGATGCCAACAGTTTTGAGATGGATGCCAACACGACTAATCCGGTTATCAATCTGATGGAGGAGCAAAAAAACATCACCGATATGGGTGGTACCATGCGTTTGGGCGCTTACGATTGTGAAATTAAAAAAGGAACGAAAGCCTTTGCAATCTATGGCAAAACAAAAATTTCTGAAAGACACCGTCACCGTTATGAATTTAACAACGACTATTTGAAGCAATATGAAGCGGCCGGAATGATTGCTTCAGGCTTCAATCCAGAGACTGGATTGGTAGAAATTGTGGAACTGAAAAACCATCCATTTTTCGTTGCCGGACAATTTCATCCAGAATTAAAGTCAACAGTTGCAAATCCTCACCCACTTTTTGTTAGCTTTGTAGCCGCTGCTTTGGCAAACAAGAAATCAAAGTAGTAATAGAAGGATACAATTAATTAAGTTTAATTATTAAAAATGGATAGAAATACCCTAATTGGTTTGGTCCTGATGTTTGCTATCATCACTGGTTCATTTTACCTGATGAAGCCTTCAGAATCAGAAATCAAACAAGAACAAGCGCGACAAGAGGCTAAAGCGCGTGCAGAAAAAGGACTTCCTGCTGAAAGTGACTCTACCGCGAAAGCCAAAACAGCACAAACAGCAGTGATTGCTGATTCGGCGGAACTGAGAAAGCCTTTTGGTGCCACAAAATTTGGAACCGAAAAAGTCATCACGATTGAAAATGAGAAAATCATTGCCAAGATCAGCACGAAAGGCGGCAAAGTTAAATCTGTCGAACTAAAAGGTGAAAAGAATTTCAATGGAAAACCGTTGATGCTTTTTGAAGGTGAGGACAATAAATTTGGTTTTCTGTTTAATGCAGCGGGTCAAAACGTGGCAACAAACGATTTGTACTTCAATACAGAATCTTCGGATATTCAAATTTCTGGTGAAGGAAAACAATCGGTAAAATTCAGACTAAATTACAATGACGACCAATACATTGAATATATATACTCTATTGCCGGCAAAGGTTATAATGTAGCGCTGGACATCCATACAAAAGGGATACAGAATTTAGTTCCACAAAGTCAAAAAACGTTGACCCTTAACTGGAATACCACGTTAAGACAGAAGGAACAAAATATAGAGTCTGAAAGACAAAAATCTACTCTTTACTATAAAGAAGACAATAAGGTAGATCATCTTTCAGAATCAAAAGACGCTGATGAAGCATTGGAGAAAAAAGTGGAATGGATTGCTTTTAAGCAACATTACTTTTCTAGTATCTTGAACGCCAAAGATGGTTTTGTGAATGCTAAAGTGGATGTAAAACATGCGACTGAATCGGATGTCATCAAGTTTTACAATACGAACGCGGAATTAGCATTTGATAACCATAAGGACAATAGCTATTCGTTGAACTTCTTCTTTGGTCCCAACCAATACAATGTGCTGAAAGCGGAGGGTAATGATTATCAATCGATCATCAATATGGGCTGGGGCCCTATGCGTTGGATCAACCAATGGATTACGGTACCGGTATTCAACTTCCTGGATGGTTTCCATATGAGCTACGGTATCGTTATACTCTTATTGACACTGATGTTGAAATTGATCCTTTCGCCAATGACCTACAAATCTTATGTTTCTATGGCCAAAATGCGCGTATTAAAACCGCAGCTGGACGAGATCAAAGCAAAAGTCGGCGAAGACAACCAAATGTTGATGCAACAGGAGCAAATGAAATTGTACAAACAGGTCGGTGTCAATCCTCTTGGTGGATGCCTTCCCCTCGTATTACAAATGCCTTTTACAATTGCATTCTTCTATTTCTTCCCAAATTTGTTTGAATTGAGAGGACAGAGTTTCTTGTTTATGAAGGACATGTCAACCTATGATACATTATTCACATTTGCTCCCATCTTTGGATCGTTTAACCACATTTCTTTGATGTGTATCTTGATGACGTTAACAACGTTGTTGACCACTTGGTATAACAATGCTACATCAGGCGCTACAGGTCAAATGAAATACATGGGCTATATCATGCCGTTGATTTTCTTCTTTGTGTTGAACAGCTTCCCTGCTGGTTTGAATTACTATTACTTCTTGAGTGCTTTATTTACATTCTTGACGCAATTGGTAATCCGCACCATGGTGAACGATGAGAAAATACTAGCTAAATTGGAGGAGAACAAAAAGAATCCAAAAGCAGAAAAAAAATCAAGTTTCCAGGCTAAAATGGAAGAAATGATGCGTGCTCAACAGCAGGCACAACAAAATAAAAATAAATAGTAACATTTATTCGATTGATAAATAAGGCTTCCAGATTGGAAGCCTTATTTGTTTGTAAACTTTTGTAGCACTTTGCCAAACCAAACGTTAAAAGGGATGTTAATAGGTTAAAATTTAAAATATGAACTTTAAAAACTTCGCAATATTGGCCATCTTAAGTATTGGTCTTGGTAGTTGTTCTGTCGTCAACAAGAAGTCGACTGATCAAAGTGAAAACAGTTCGACATCAGCTGTCGTTGGAAAAAAGTGGCAATTAATTGAAATCAATGGTCAGGCCGTAGCGGATCAAATCAACGGTAAAATGCCCTACCTGCAACTGGAAGAAAAACGCTACAGTGCAAGTGGGGGCTGCAATGGTATCGGAGGAGATTTGGTAATATCAAAAAATGGAAAAATTAAATTTGCTCAGGGAATGTCAACTATGATGGCCTGTCCGGATATGTCTATCGAACAAGCGCTGTCAAAAAACTTGATCGCTGCAGATAATTACACTGTCAACAATGGTATTCTTAGTCTGAACAAAGCTAAAATGGCTCCATTGGCAAATTTAAGTTGATCCAGGACGACAAGCAGCAGCTTTCTGGAACTTGGGAGCTTGATTATATATCGGGCGCACGCATTGCTTTCGATGGTCTATATCCCGACCGTAAACCAACAATGATATTTGACGCGGTCAGCAGAAAGGTAAATGGCAATAGTAGCTGTAACAACTATAATATGACGTTTAAAACCAATGGTAATAGTATTAATTTCGGCCCAATTATGTCAACAAAAATGGCTTGCGAAGGGAATGGCGAAGCAACTTTTTTCTCTACCTTAGAAAAGGTGAACACATACAGTATCAGCGAGAATACCCTAACATTTATCATGGGCGATATCGCCATGATGCGGTTTAAACGCAAATAGTCAAGTTCGGTTTGCGTTTAATTCAGCTAAAAAGGGCTTTGTTGTTTAACAAAGTCCTTTTTAGTAATTCTCGACATCAAGAAACGAAAAGTTAGCCGGAAAGCAGCTACACGAAAGCACTAAATCCAGTTATACTTCGACCAACAATGAGGGAATTAATCTCCTTTGTACCCTCATAGGAATAAATTGCTTCTGCATCCGCCAGAAATCGCGCGACATTATACTCTAACAAAATGCCATTGCCCCCCATCACTTCACGGGCTTTGGAAACAATATCTCTCGTACGCAAAGAGCAGAACACTTTTGCCAGCGAAGCATGTTCATCTCTTAGCTCACCTTTATCCTGAAGTTCAGATAGCCTAAAGACTAGCGTTTGCATAGCGGTCAAATTGGACAACATTTCAACCAGGTGATTCTGAATAAGCTGAAAAGAGGCGATTGGCTTACCAAACTGCTTCCTTTTTCGGGTATAATCCAATGCATTTTCATAGGCTCCTCTAGCACAGCCCACAGCCATCCAGGCGACCCCGGCCCGCGTCATCTGAAGAACCTTACCTGTATCTTTAAAGGAGTCTGCCTTTTGTAAACGGTCACTTTCAGGAATGATACAATGATTTAAAGTAATGAGGCCATTCTGCACAATACGCAATGCCATCTTATCTTTGATCTTTTCGACAGAAAAACCTGGGTTATCCTTCCTTACAATAAAACCTTTGACTTCTCCATCCTCGAGATCCCTAGCCCATATAATTGTAATATCGGAAAAAGTAGAATTTCCGATCCATTTTTTCTGACCATTCAAAATCCAACCTTCTGTTGTTTTTCTACAAGTTGTCGTCAGTCCGCCTGCAGCTCCCGAGCCCACTTCAGGTTCTGTTAATCCAAACGCACCTATCACCTGCATCTGTTGCATCTTGGGCAACCACTCTTGCTTTTGTTCTTCAGATCCGCAAAGATAGATTGACCCCATTGCCAAACCACTTTGTACGCCAAAGAAAGTTGCTACTGAAGCATCCACACGTGCTATCTCAGCCGCTATAATTCCTTCCATCAAGGAACTTCCGCCCATACATCCATATCCATTGTATGTATAGCCACAAATATTTAAAGCCGCAAGTTTGGGTACGATTTCAAAAGGAAATTCATCTCTCAACCAATATTTATTGACTATTGGTTTGACTTCGGTCTCCATAAATTCTCTCACCTTCAATTGTAAAGCGCGGTCAGTATCGTTTAATTTACTGTCCATCGCATAGAAATCACCATTGATAGGAGGCAATTCTCGCTTTTGCTTTCCAGCATTCAGCATTTTCATCAAACCATGAAGCTGCTTATCATCCATTTTTGATACAGCATCCATTACTGCGCCCAAATCCACTTTTTTCGATATTTCTTCCAATTTGCCAAAGTCTATTGATTTTGCCAAATCCATTATATTCTTTACTTTATCAAACATATTGCAATTTCTTTAAAGCGTTTACTTCTTAAAATAAGCAAAATAATCGAAAATTGTTTGTTATCAGTACCATCTTATCCCCAGATTGGCTAAAAATAAGTTCACACAAGCTCAGCACAACAAACACACAAGAACGGCACAACGATCACCCTTTCTTAGCCCTTGTTAAGCTAAAGGATGACACAAGCCGAGACTTGTGGGATAACATTTTATTTTAAATAAATTAAACAACTGAAAAACAATCTATTATATAAATTTTTTAAAAAAATGTATTTTTTGGGTTACCTTTTTTGGTTACGTGTATTAACAGATGAAAAAGAAAATTATTTCAATTTAAATTAGAAAATTAGAAAATGAAAAACGCATTAAAATTCGGTTTCTTAGGTTTAGCTTTAACTGTAGCTTTTGCATCTTGTAACAATTCAGAGAAAAAAGCTGAAGGTTCTGCAGATTCAGCTTCTGCTTTAGTTGATTCAGCTGCTAACACTTTAGATTCAGCTGCTAACCACGTAGATTCAGCTGCTGTTAAAGTTGATTCTGCTGCTGCTAAAGTTGATTCAGCTGCTACTAAAAAATAATTTAGGACTGAATAACGCTTTTGGAAGGCCTTTTTTAACAAAAGGTCTTTCTTTTTTCAAAAAGAGAAAAATCTGGGGTTACCTTTTTAATTTATCGGTATTAACCCCTAAATAACAAGATTTAAAAATATTTAATTTTAATAAAATGAAAAACGCATTCAAATTCGGTTTCTTAGGTTTAGCTTTAACATTAGCTTTCGCATCATGTGGTGAAACTGGTAAAACAACTGACGCTGCTACTGATTCAGCTAATGTTGCTTTAGATTCAGCTAACACACAATTGGATTCAGCAAAAACTGCTGTAGATTCAGCAAAATCAGCTGTAGATTCAGCTGAGTCTAAAGTTGATTCAACTAAAGCTGCTCACTAATTTTCTGAAATAGAATTTAGACTTGATAAAAAAGCTTCCTTCACCAAGGAGGCTTTTTTTATATCTGCGCCAATTAAATTGCTAAGCTCCAAGCATTTTTTTACCTTTGCCAAAAAATCATTCAATCTATGGCTTTATCATCTTTAACAGCAGTTACTCCTATCGACGGACGCTATTACAATAACACTCATGAACTTTCAGCATTTTTTTCTGAATTTGCTTTAATAAAATATCGCGTACGCGTGGAAGTGGAATATTTTATTGCATTAGGTGAATCAGGTATTGCACAATTGCAACAATTTGACAAAAGTCTAAATGAGAAATTGCGTGATATTTATAGAAATTTTTCTGAGGAAGATGCTGTTTGGATCAAAAACACAGAGAAAGTTACGAACCATGATGTTAAAGCCGTTGAATATTTTCTGAAAGACCAATTTGAAAAATTAGGATTACAAGACTACCTTGAATTTATTCATTTTGGTTTAACATCCCAAGATATCAATAACACAGCTATTCCGCTTTCTTGGAAAGAAGCTATAAAAGAGAGCTACTCGCCAGCGATTGAGGAGTTGCTTCATGAATTAAAATCATTAGCGACGTCATGGTCAGGCATTCCGATGCTGGCCCGTACCCATGGACAGCCTGCATCTCCAACTCGATTGGGCAAAGAATTTTATGTTTTTATTGAACGAATAGAGCGACAGTTACAACTACTCAATCAAGTACCATATTCTGCCAAATTTGGTGGCGCAACAGGTAATTTCAATGCGCATCAGGTTGCTTATCCAGAAACCAATTGGATCAATTTTGGAAATAATTTCGTCAACAATGTCTTGGGTTTGGACCGGTCACAAACCACAACGCAAATTGAACATTACGATAACTTTGCGGCGAGCTGTGATGCTTTAAAACGCATAAACAATATCCTGATCGACTTATGCCGCGATATCTGGACTTATATTTCGATGGATTATTTTAAACAAAAAATCACTGCCGGACAGATCGGTTCATCTGCTATGCCCCATAAGGTCAACCCCATTGACTTTGAAAATGCAGAAGGAAATTTGGGCATTGCAAATGCTATTTTCGAGCATCTCTCCGCTAAATTACCGATTTCACGTCTTCAGCGTGATTTAACAGATTCGACAGTTTTACGTAATATTGGTGTTCCATTTGCACACACACTCATTGCCGTTAAATCGACATTGAGAGGTTTACGAAAATTGATATTAAACGAACAGGCGTTGGCTGATGACCTTGAAAATAACTGGGCTGTTGTTGCCGAAGCATTGCAAACCATATTACGAAGAGAAGGCTATCCAAAACCGTACGAAGCGCTGAAAGATCTTACACGTACAAACACGCGGGTAACGAAAGAAACAATAGCGACGTTTGTCGATCAGCTCCATGTTTCCGATAAAGTTAAAGCAGAACTGAAAGCGATCAGTCCTGCTAACTATACGGGGGTCACTTTATAAGCTTTTACTTATAAATGACCTTAATAAAGCTCCTTTTGATATATATTTGCTTGGAATAAAAAAATAGATAATACATGGCTACGATTAACGTATATACAGAATCTACACCCAACCCTTCTACCATGAAATTCTTGGTCAATAAGTTATTGATCAACGGTAGTGTGGATTTTCCAAATAAAGAGGCAGCACAAGATTCACCGTTTGCACTTGAATTGTTCAAATTTAATTTTGTAAATGGCGTATTTTTCGCGAGTAACTTCGTCACTATTACCAAAACGGAAGATGCGGAATGGGAAGACATCGAAGCTTTGTTGAAAGATTTTGTAAAAGGTGCTGTAGAGTCTGAACTTGCTGTAAAAACGGTACACCACGACACAGAAGTGAATTTTGAGGGTACCGAAACTGAAGTAAAGATACAACAAGTTTTACACGACTATGTACGACCTGCTGTTGAACAAGATGGGGGTGCCATACATTATAAATCATTTAATGAAGGTGTAGTAACGGTTGAACTAAAGGGTTCTTGTAGTGGTTGTCCATCATCGACAATTACTTTAAAAGCAGGCATTGAAGGATTGTTGAAGCGCATGGTTCCGGAAGTGACCGAAGTTGTTGCTGAAGCCATGTAATCTTAGCTTCACATTTATAATAAAAAAGGATTCAGCACTACTAATGGCCGAATCCTTTTTTTTATGTCCGGTCATGTAAAAGGCATGAAAATATCCAGCGTATCGATATACTGGTCAGGTAGGCAAAACTCCCTGGCTCCAATAGCATTTTGAGTGGTATCCGGCGAACATACTTCTAAAGCGGCTTGAGATTCGGTTATAAGTCAATATAAATTCATTTTTTAACAAGCATCTAGCTTAAAAATAGTTAACTTTACGACCAATTGTGAAACCAACAAAAAAAATGAGTGCAGATATTATCAAACTAGAACAAATTGCATCACAGGTAAGACGTGATATCGTACGTATGGTACACGCTTGTCAATCAGGACACCCAGGTGGTTCGTTAGGTTGTACAGATTACTTTGTGGCGCTTTATTTCAATGCAATGAAACGCAATCCTTCCTTTGACATGGATGGAAAAGGAGAAGATCTATTCTTCCTGTCAAATGGACACATCTCTCCTGTATTTTATAGTACATTGGCACATGCGGGATATTTTGAAGTGAGCGAATTAGCAACGTTCAGAAAAATCAATTCCAGACTTCAGGGTCACCCAACAACACACGAGGGCCTTCCGGGCATTCGTATTGCTTCGGGATCTTTGGGCCAAGGATTATCTGTTGCAATTGGTGCCGCACAGGCAAAAAAATTGAATAAAGACAATAATCTAGTTTATGTATTAATGGGTGATGGTGAATTGCAGGAGGGCCAAGTCTGGGAAGCTGCAATGTATGCACCACACAACAAAATAGACAATCTGATCGCTACTGTTGACTACAACAAAGCGCAAATTGACGGATCTACGGATCAAGTATTATCTCTTGGTGATCTTCGTGCAAAATGGGAAGCGTTCGGCTGGGATGTAATGGAAATTGCGAAAGGCAACGATATGAACGCTGTTGTAGCTGGTTTGGCGGAAGCTAAATCACGTACAGGAAAAGGTAAACCTGTCATCATCCTAATGCATACCGAGATGGGTAGTGGTGTTGATTTTATGATGGGTTCTCACAAATGGCATGGTGTTGCTCCAAGTGACGAACAATTGGCGTCGGCGTTGAATCAGCTTACAGAAACTTTAGGAGATTACTAGAATGAAAAAATATACTTATACAGAGTCAAAAGATACGCGTTCAGGATTCGGAGCGGGCTTATTGGAAGCGGGAAAGCAAGATGAAAATGTGGTTGCATTATGTGCCGATTTGATCGGTTCGTTAAAAATGAACGATTTTATTAAAGAGTTTCCGGAGCGCTTTTTCCAAATTGGTATTGCGGAAGCAAATATGATGGGTATTGCTGCCGGGTTGACTATTGGCGGTAAAATTCCATTCACGGGTACGTTCGCGAATTTTTCTACTGGCCGTGTTTACGATCAAATTCGCCAATCGATTGCATACTCGGACAAAAATGTAAAAATTGCTGCATCGCACGCGGGTTTGACATTGGGTGAAGATGGTGCAACTCACCAAATCTTAGAAGATATCGGTTTGATGAAAATGCTACCAGGAATGACGGTAATCAATCCTTGCGATTTTAATCAAACAAAAGCGGCTACTATTGCAGCAGCAAAATATGAAGGTCCAGTTTATTTGCGTTTTGGCCGTCCTGTTGTCCCTAACTTCACTCCTGCTGATCAGGAATTTGTGATTGGTAAGGCGGTATTATTAAATGAAGGAACGGATGTTACGATTATTGCTACAGGTCATTTAGTATGGGAAGCTATCCAAGCTGGTGAGAAATTAGCTGAATTGGGTATCAACGCTGAGATTATCAATATCCATACCATCAAACCTTTGGATGAGGAGGCTATTTTGAAATCTGTTGCGAAAACCAAATGTGTCGTGACGGCAGAAGAGCATAATCGTCTTGGTGGTTTAGGTGATAGCGTGGCTCAGGTGCTAACAAGGGAGTTACCTACTCCACAAGAATATGTTGCTGTCAATGATAGTTTTGGGGAATCAGGTACTCCTGCTCAGTTGATGGAGAAATACGGTTTGAATGCAGCGGCTATTGTTGCTGCCGCTCAAAAAGTAATCAAAAGAAAATAAAAATACTACGCAGGTCAATATATGGATGACGCTTTAATTATAGCAAAATTCGCTGAAGAGAGTACGCGAGAAGAAGCTTTCCGTTTATTGTTGAAGAAATATCAACAGAAGATTTATTGGCATGTGCGAAGAATGGTCATCGATCATGACGATGCGGACGATGTTGTGCAGGATATCTTTGTGAAAGTATGGAGGAATCTTGGAAACTTTCGAGAAGACTCGCAACTATATACTTGGCTTTATCGCATTGCAACAAATGAATGTATCACCTTCTTAAATAAGAAAAAACAAAAGCAGAACGTGTCGTTGGATGACGACACGACTGCTTATTTGGCTGAAACACTTGCAGATGGAAACTACTTCAACGGCGACAAGGCTCAAATGAAATTACAACAGGCACTGTTGACCTTGCCGGAGAAACAGAAATTGGTTTTCAATATGAAGTATTTTGAAGACATGAAATATGAAGAGATTTCGGAAGTTCTCGGAACAAGTGTTGGAGCACTTAAAGCTTCCTATCATTTGGCCGTCAACAAAAATTGAAGCTTTTTTTAACAACAACGATTAAACCTTTTGGCTAAATTGGGCTCTAAAAGATACTATGAAGGAAAATGGCACATATCATGATGGGCTGGAGCCTAACAATCTTCCAGCATCGTTGCGTAAAAATCCATTTGGCTTACCAGAAAATTATTTCAATGATCTAGAATCAAAAATAATTACGCAAGTCAAATTGGTTGAAAGCAAAGACACCGTCTTTGAGGTTCCAGAGGGGTATTTTGACAACCTTCCGGAGACCATTATGTGTAAAATCTCGGAAGATAATTTAAAAAGTCACGTCATTGTGGACGGTTTCGAAATTCCTGAAAATTATAGTTCGGAACTATCAGCATCTATTCTCAGCCAAATTTCAGAAGAAAAATTGAAAGAAAAAGTTTCATCTGATGGTTTTGCTGTGCCTTCTGATTTCAACCGCATCCTTGAAAATTCTATTTTCTCACGGATAGCTGAACAAGAATTGAAGGATGCAGTTCTTACAGATGGATTCGTCGCACCAGTAGACTATGAGAAAACCTTAGAATTGACCATTTTATCGCGTATTGCTGAAGAAAAATTAAAAGAAACTGTTGGTACTACCAATTTTGATGTACCGCAACACTATTTTGAGAATCTTTCAGGTAGAATTATTAACGCTGTACAGGAAGTTGAAAAAGATTTTACACCTGTCCACCGCATAGGCAGGCCGAAAAAATGGTACGCGCGTTATGCTGTTGCTGCATCTTTTGCAGCCATGTTGAGTATCGGGGGATACTGGGGATATCAATATCTACAACAAGATGCTGTTGCTGCAGAGGGTATCACAGAGGAGCAACTGAGCCAGCATTTATCTGAAATTCCTAAGCAAGAAATCATTAATTACCTTGCGGCGTCAGCATCTGGTGATGATATGATATATATGTCCCAATATACTGATGAAGCTAATCTCCCTACTAAAGGATTTGGCAGCAATTTATCTAAACAAGAAATAGAAGATTATCTAAATTATACCTTATAATGATGTTCAAGAAAAAATACATATGGATAACATTGTTCTTTAGTATATTTTCTATTGCCTTGAGCTTTGCGCAAGACAAAAATCGTTTTCAAGCTATAGAAAATGAAAAAATAGCTTACATTACTAAAGAACTAGGTTTAACGCCAAGAGAGGCTCAGCAATTCTTCCCACTCTATAATGAGTATAGTCAAACACTTTGGGATATCAGAAAAGAAAAGTTAAATGGTACTCCTAAAAATAGCTTTAGAAATGGTTCGAGAGATATACTACAGTACGATGCGAAGGAAGTGGAGGTCAAAAAGGAATACCGGGCTAAATTTGCCAAAGTGATTGGCAACGCGCGGGCATCGCAATTTTTCGAAGTTGAGCAAGAGTTTAGGGAACATCTTTACAAATCCCTGCAGAATAGAAGAAAATAATCTTGAAAAATAAAAAAGAAGTCTTTAAGACTTCTTTTTTATTTTCGGACATTTGTAAAATCATGTTAAGCAACAGAGAATTATTTTTAATGAATACTGCTCAAACATCTAGCTCCCCTAGATTGGTTGAAGTGGTAAAGGCTGAAGGTGTTTACCTTTATGGCCCCAATGGAGAAGAATACATGGATTTAGTCTCCGGATTTAATGTCAGTAATATAGGCCATCGTCATCCAAAAGTGTTAGAGGCCATAAATTCACAATTAGATAAATACTTACATGTTACCGTTTATGGTGAATTTGTACAGGTTCCTCAAGTGCAGTTTGCAACAGAATTACTTGCTGAACTCCCTGCTCATTTTCAATCTGTTTACTTCACTAACAGCGGGACTGAAGCGGTAGAGGGTTCCATGAAAATAGCAAAGAAATACACTGGCCGGAGGCAGATTATAGCTGCAAAAAAAGCCTATCATGGCAGCACACAGGGTGCACTCAGTCTGATTGGAAACGACGCGTATCGTCAAGCGTATGCTCCTCTCCTACCCGAGATAGATTTTATCGAGATTTAATGAGCTGGAAGACCTAACAAAGATTACCGAAAAAACTGCTGCTATTATACTCGAAGCTATTCAGGGGGAAGCTGGTGTTCGGGTACCAGACATCGCTTACATGCAAGCCGTCAGAAAACGCTGTGATGAAACTGGTACCTTGCTCATCTTTGATGAGATCCAAACTGGCTTCGGCCGGACAGGCCGTCTTTTCGCTTTTGAACATTTTGATATTGTCCCCGATATCTTGATGCTCGCCAAAGGCATCGGTGGCGGTATGCCTTTGGGTGCATTTGTTGCAGCAAAGGAAGTGATGGATGTTATTAAAGATAATCCTATGCTGGGGCACATCACCACTTTTGGTGGCCACCCTGTGAGCTGTGCCGCCGCTCGCGCTTCTTTAGCGGTGATCAAAACAGAAAATTTAGTTGAGCAAGTAGAGAGAAAAGCTCTTTTATTCAAAGAAAGGCTCAAGCACCCTGCGATCAAAGAAATTCGCGGATTAGGTCTTATGATGTGTCTTCAACTGCACTCTTTTGATCAGGTTTACAATGTGAGCAGGTACTGTGCTGAGAATGGGGTAATGATTGATTGGTATCTGCATTGTGAAACGGCCCTGCGTGTAGCTCCGCCATTGACGATTACAGAACTTGAAATCGAAAAAGCGTGTAACATCCTTGTAAAAGGTTTGGAAAAGTATGCTTAAAAGTATGTAACTTTAAACATAATAAATCCTCATAATAAACAAGAACCTAATAATGAATACGAACCGCAGATCATTTATCAAGAAAAGTATCATTGGCACCGGGCTTTTAAGTGGCGCCAGTTTACTAGGAAACGAAGTTTTCGCCCATGAATCAACATCCAGTGCCTCAAAAATAAGTTTAAATAACGACGACATTATTTTATTTCAGGGCGACTCCATTACAGATGTGGGTCGGGATAGGAATAACAGAAATGCCAATGACACTGGTGCGTTGGGTCACGGTTACGCTTTATTGGCCGCTAGTCAACTTTTAAATAAATATCCAGCAAAGAACCTCAAAGTTTATAACACAGGTATCAGTGGCAACCGTGTACCAGACCTACAAAAGCGTTGGCAGGAAGACACATTGGCCATTAAACCAACAGTATTAAGCATTCTGATTGGTGTAAACGACTTTTGGCGCACGATTGATCGGGGAGCACAAACTACAGTTGATGAATATAAATCCCAATATCAACAGTTATTGCATGAGACGCTACAAAAGCTCCCAAATGTCAAACTGATCATTGGAGAACCCTTTGCGGTCAAAGGGGTGGGCCACATTACTGATGCTTGGTATCCAAAATTCTTGGCTTATCAAGAATCTGCCCGTGATATAGCAAAAGAATTTGGGGGAATCTTAATTCCCTATCAGAAAATATTTGATAATGCTCAAAAGAGTGCTCCTGGTGCGTACTGGGCAGCAGATGGAGTTCACCCCACACTTGCTGGCGCACAGATGATGGCATCGGCATGGATGGAATGCATTAAATAAAAATGGCGAGCGGATGATATCGTACCAGACATTCGCTCGCAATTTTTAACAGACGACACAATTGCCTATTGTTTATTTTCAAATTTAAATCTCTTTGTATTGCGTTTTTTGCAGATCGGGAAGAAAATAAGCTACGATACCGATCAAGGGAAGATAAGAACATAAGTGATAAATAAACTCGACAGAAGTGTGATCTGCCTGCCAACCTAGTACAGCTGATCCTATTCCGCCCATTCCAAATGCAAAGCCATAAAATAGACCTGAAACCATACCTAGTTTTTTCGGCAATAGCTCCTGTGCATAAACAATAATCGCTGGAAAAGCTGATGATAAAATTAAACCGATTATGACGATCAATATTCCCGTCATAGTAAGTCCGACATACGGTAATGCCAATGCAAATGGTGCAACGCCCAATACAGAAAACCAGATAACATATTTTCGGCCAAATCGATCACCAAATGCTCCTCCTAATAGGGTTCCGACAGCAACTGCAATAAGAAAATAAAAGAGATAAACCTGAGCTTCTACTTCACTAATTCCAAATTTTTTAATGGTATAAAACTGAAAGTAATTTGTGATACTTGCGATATAAAAATATTTTGATACGATCAACAGTAGGAGGATAATCACAGTCATAACGATCCGCCCATTAGGTAAATCTGGCACGCGTATCGCTCGCTTGGTCGATTTAGCTGTATTTCGAAGCTTTTCTTTATACCAGCTCCCGATATAATAAGATATAAATTGGCCAATGATTGTGAATAGGCACATCCATGCGATTGCTTGTTGCCCTCTCGGTAAAATCAAAAAAGCGACAATAATTGGGGCCATAGCGGTCCCCGCATTTCCGCCGATCTGAAAAATAGATTGCGCCATACTCCTTCTTCCACCTGACGCCATGTAAGCTACGCGAGACGATTCGGGATGAAAAATTGAGGATCCAACCCCAACGAGAAAGACTGAACATAAGATCCATTCATAACTGTTTGCTTTTGAAAATAAAAGCATACCAAGAAGGGAAAAAGACATTCCGATAATCTGCGAATATGGAACAGGACGTTTGTCTGTAAATGAGCCCACAACAGGCTGGAATATTGATGCTGCTATCTGATAGACCATTGTGATCATCCCAACCTGCGAAAAGCTCAGATGATGTTCTTCTTTGAGCAAGGGATATGTTGCTGGTATCACTCCCTGAATCATGTCATTCAAAAGGTGCACCATGCTTACGGCAAATAAAATTGAAAAGATAGGTCTACTCGATTTTTCTTGTATCATGACGTTGTTTAAAAATTAAAAAGGTTGGTTTTCGCAAACCAACCCAAATGATCTCCATGTAATAAATTATAATACGCGGACCAATAATCCTTTCAGATATTCTCCTTCGGGAAAAGAGGCGCGCACAGGATGGTCTTCAGGTTGATGAAACTGTCTGATGAACTGAATTTCCTTACCTGCGTCCAACGCTGCCCAAGCAAGCACTTGTTTGAAGGTATCCATATCCATCGCACCTGAACAAGAAAATGTTGCTAACAAACCACCACTATTTAACAACATCAAACCGCGGCGATTGAGGTCTTTATACGCCCTTGACGCTCTTTCCAATGCAGATCGAGAGGGTGCATATTTCGGTGGATCCAAGACAATAAGATCAAATTTTTCCCCTTCATCAATGAATTTACGCAATTGCTTGTTTACATCAGACAATATTGCGCTATGTCGACTAGGTTCAAAACCATTTTCAATGATATTCTTTTCCAGGGTTTCAATAGCCAGCGCAGAACTATCTACGGAAATGACTTCTGATGCCCCGTTTTTCAGGCTATTCAATGTAAAGCCACCAGAATAGCAAAAACAATCCAGAACTCGCTTATTAGAAACGTAGTTGGCTGTGAGCTGACGGTTTTCTCGTTGGTCGCAATAGAATCCGGATTTTTGTCCATCAATAATGTTCACCTTAAAATGGATACCATTTTCGACAACGTCAACAAATTCTGGTGGAAGTTCTCCATACAAAAGCCCATTGGTATCGGGTAGTCCCTCATGTTCACGGGATTTCAGATCGCTACGTTCATAAATTCCCTTCGGCTGCAGCAGAGCATTC
Organism: Sphingobacterium zeae; assembly: GCF_030818895.1. Taxonomy (NCBI): domain Bacteria; kingdom Pseudomonadati; phylum Bacteroidota; class Sphingobacteriia; order Sphingobacteriales; family Sphingobacteriaceae; genus Sphingobacterium; species Sphingobacterium zeae. The sequence goes on along the minus strand of NZ_JAUTBA010000001.1, from coordinate 1,329,906 downwards.
AATTCATCGATAATAATTGATTTAACTTTCTCAAGCCCAACCGAGTGAACTTGGATAGATATAAAATCTGCATATTTATCTGCAATAAGTCCAGGAAGAAAATCTGCTTCAGCAAAGATTAGACGAACAGTATTCGTCTCATCTTTCTGCAATAGATGCTGTCGCGCCGCAATAGCCTTTTGGACGCGTGAACGCCACCACGCTGCATCAATCTGCGTTTGAGGATTCCATTCTAATAAACGAATGGCTACGCGCGAGCTATTGTGAAATAACCCATAGGCAATAAATTCACGTTCAGCATTGTAAACACCAACAACTTCGCCATCTTCAATTTTATCGGACAATGATTTAATTGCTCCAGAAAATACCCAAGGATGCAATTGCCACGCAGCTTTATCCTTACCCTTATTCAAATAAACTGATTTCATTACTGCAAAATTAACGTATTAATTCCACATCATAACGAAACTTTCTGGATAAAACATCGCTCTTTCTCAACACCACGTCATACTTTTTTTTAAATTATTTCTTCCGTGTAAAAGAACCGCTATTTGTGAATGAAAACAAGAAGGGCTCCTAAAGGAGCCCCCATCATTTAATTATGGTTGATTAGATATTTTTTAAATGCTTCAAAATCGACTTTTAAAGGTTCAGCTAACTTTTCCCTTCCTTGCAAATCTTCTGCTCCTTTAGGCAGAACTATCTTTTCAAACACATCTGCAGCGATTGCATCAGGGAATTTGCAGGGGTGAGCAGTAGATAAGAAAACCGAAGCATAGTGACCAGGATACTCATTTGCATAAGCACGAGCGCCAAGCCATGCGATTGCTGTATGTGGACAGGCGATATAGTTCGATTCTTCAAATAACTTCTGCATTCCTCTTTCTGTTTCTTCGTCTGTAAAAGTATAAGAAGATAACATACTTTTTAATTCGTCCACATCTCCTCCAAAGATATCCTGTATACGAATCCAGTTGCTCGGGTTTCCAACATCCATTGCGTTACTCAATGTTTGTACAGAAGGCAGGGGTTCATATAAACCTGATGAAAGAAATCTAGGTACGGTATCATTAACATTTGTTGCCGCAACAAAATGTTTAACAGGCAACCCCATTTTATAAGCTAATAGGCCTGCCCCAATATTACCAAAATTACCGCTCGGCACTGTAAATACGACCTCATTAATTCCTTGCGACTTCAATTGCGCGTACGCATAGAAGTAATAGAATGTCTGGGGGATTAATCGTGCTATATTAATTGAATTGGCTGAAGTCAACCGTAAGACGGCATTTAGTTCGGAATCATTAAAAGCCTGTTTCACTAATGCCTGGCAGTCGTCAAATGTACCTTCGACTTCAATTGCACGAATGTTTTGTCCATTTGTAGTCAATTGCAATTCCTGAACCTCGGACACTTTACCTTTGGGGTATAAGATGGTTACGCGCGTTCCCTCAACACCCAAAAATCCCAAGGCAACAGCGCCACCAGTATCACCAGATGTCGCAACAAGCACATCCAGTAATTTGTCATCCGTCTGCGAAAAATACCCCATTACTCTGCTCATAAACCGAGCACCAAAATCCTTAAAGGCGTAAGAAGGCCCATGGAAAAGTTCGAGCACAGCTGTGTTGTCGGTCAAAAATTTTACGGGAGCATCAAAGTTAATCGCGTCGTTCACGATTTGCTTTAAATCTTCTTTGGGAATATCATCCCCCAAGAGCGTATAAGCGACTTCAAATGCAATCTCCTGTAAAGAATGCTGCTGAATATTCTTTATAAATAATGGATCCAATTGAGGGATCGCTTCCGGCATATACAACCCTTTGTCTGCTGGTAGCGAGTTGAATACCGCATCTTTAAAGGAAACTTTTAATGTTTTATTATTTGTGCTATAAAATTTCATATGTAATATTCTTTTTTTAAATGCCATATGAAACATCCCGTTTTAATTAGAATTGATAGGTTCACATGGACATTTCACTTTGTTATCTTTTTAAGAGGTAAATATGGATTAACCTTAGATTCGATAGACCGCTATGCTTTAAAGAACTTCTGATCTAATATGCGTGGACCTTCTACATTAACACGGGAAACGTATCCAAAACTATCAATTTCATTTTCTTTGAGATGAGTTTGAATCTTGTCTGCGATATCCTCTGCTATTTTTTCGTCTCGTGTTATTGTCACAACTGATGGTCCAGAGCCAGAAATACCGAAACTTAAGGCACCGTGTTTCAGAGCAATCTCTTTCATTTCATAAAATTGAGGGATTAAAATAGCGCGCGTCGGTTCGATAAGAACGTCTTTCATGCTTCGCGCAATGAGATCATAATCTTCTTTGAACAAAGCAGCTACCAATCCTGCGATATTACCCCACTGGGTGACGGCGTCTTTTAACAGTACTTTATCTTTAATAAGTTGCCTAGCGTCGCGTGTGGGAACATCGACCTGTGGAAAAACGACTGCAGCAACGAGTTCTTTAGGCGAAGGAATGGAAATCACATCCAAAGGTTCATTTCCCCGAATTAACGTTATGCCTCCATAGAGTGCTGGTGCCACATTATCAGCATGCCCCGTACCACAGGCCAAGCGCTCACCTTCGACACAGAATGGCAATAATTCTTCTTTTGTCAAGGGGTTACCCAGCATGGTATTGATGGCAAAAAGCCCTGCCACGGTGCTGGCTGCGCTAGAACCTAATCCCGATCCGATAGGCATATGTTTATGTAATTCAATTTCCACACCGACCTTTGAAGAAATATTCAGAGCCTGTAATAAATACTGAACGCAGGCAGAAACGGTATTTTTACCTGGATCGAGCGGCAATCTTCCATCGTCGCCTGTTATTTTACGAATAGTTACCCCGGGTTGTGTTGTGCGTCGCATAACCACCTCGTCGCCTGGCGCCTCAACTGCAAAGCCCAGTATGTCAAAACCACAGATCATATTGGCGACAGTTGCAGGTGCAAAGACACGAACTTCGGACAGCATGCTGTCTAAATTTATAATCTTATCTTTCAGATACTCTACATTTAAATTATTAGCCATCATGTAATTTTTATGTTCCTTGAATCGTTTTTATGCTCCAACATTTACTAAATCGGCAAATACACCCGCAGCTGTTACTTCAGCCCCAGCCCCCGGGCCTTTTACTACTAAAGGACGTTCTTTATAGCGCTCTGTTGTAAATGATATAATATTGTCACTACCCGATAAGGCATAGAAAGGATGGTTTTCATCAACAAACTGAATCGCAATCGATACTTTTCCACTTTCCAATTTTCCGATGTAGCGTATTACTTTATTTTCATCTTCAGCTTTCTTCTTCATGGCTTCGAAATAATCATTTTCGCGCTGCAATTCTGCGTAAAACGCATCTACGGATTCAGCTTTCAAACATGCCGGCGGAAGTATTGAACCCAGGTCTACGTCCTCGGCTTCGACAGGATATCCGGCATCCCTAGCTAATATGAGCATTTTACGCATAAAATCTATACCGCCTAAGTCGTCCCTTGGATCTGGTTCAGTATATCCTAGTTCCTGCGCCTGTTTAACAACATCGTAAAAAGAAGCATCAGCTTTAAAATTGTTGAAGATATACGAGATTGTTCCAGATAAAATAGCTTCTATCTTGACAATACGATCGCCACTCAACATCAAGTCTTTGAGTACGCGGACGATCGGTAGCCCCGCCCCTACGTTGGTCTCATAAAAAAAGTCCACACCGTGTCGATGAGCGGTATCGCGGAGTGTTTTATATTGCTCATATTTACCTGAGTTCGCAATTTTATTGCAGGTAACGATCGAAATATTGGATTTAAAGATATCTTCATAATAGGTTGCCGGTAATTTGCTCGCGGTATTATCTATAAAAACACAGTTTGGCAGATTGAGTGCCTTCATCCGGTCAATAAACAGGGCCAAGTCTGATTCAGTTCCATTTTTGTCGAGTTCATTAGACCAATTAGTTAAATCAACACCTTCGGTATTAAAAAGCATCTTACGGCTATTCGAAATTCCGACGACTTTAATTTCGATATCGTTTTTATCCAGTAGGAAATCATGTTGACTTTCCAGCTGTTTAAATAAAGTTGCGCCGATGTTACCCGTACCAATATTAAACACATGAAGGGTTTTCTTTAGCTCGGCAAAAAAAGCGTCATGTACAGCGTTGAGTGCCTTCGCCAGGTCTTCCTTACCTATAATAACAGATATATTGTATTCAGATGAGCCCTGTGCTATAGCGCGAACATTAATGCCATTCCTCCCTAGCGCGGCAAATAATCGACCGGACATACCAGGTGTCTTTTTCATATTTTCGCCAACGATGGCCAAGACTGAAAGGTTATCTTCAATCGCTGGAACGATGAGTTTATTGGCTTGGATCTCCAATTCAAACTCCACTTCGATCAATTGTATCGCGCGTTTGGCGTCAGATGGGTTTACAGCAAATGTGATGCTATGTTCGGAAGATGACTGTGTAATTAACACCACATTGATTTGCTCTCTAGCCAATAGAGTAAAAAGCCTTCCACTAAAGCCCGACTTACCGATCATGCCTGAACCACTCAGATTGATAACTGAAATATCCGATATAGAGGAAATTCCTTTTATTGGCAGCGCTGTTTTGCCGCTATCAAACTGAATGACGGTTCCGGAGAAATCAGGCTCAAAGGTATTTCTAATAACAATCGGAATTTTCTTCAAGAAAGCAGGGATCATGGTAGGAGGATAAATCACCTTAGCACCAAAGTAAGACAATTCCATGGCCTCGGTGTATGATAAAACAGGTAAAGAAAAAGCTTTTTTTACAATGCGTGGATCCGCTGTCAACATGCCATTTACGTCTGTCCAAATTTCAATGGCTGCTGCGTCCAATATGGATCCGAAGATAGCTGCTGTATAATCGGAACCGCCTCTTCCTAGCGTGGTAATACGACCGTTTTCGTTACTACCGATAAAACCCGTCACAAACAATAATTTATCGCCATGTGATATGTATAGTGATTTCACTAATTGCTCGGTCAATGTTTCATTTAAATGCGCATTACCAAAGTTAGAATCAGTTTTCACATAGTGAGAAGCATCCACAAATAATGATTCTGGAACATATTGTTCCATCACTTTAGATACCATATAATTCGAACAACGCTCGCCGTAGCTTAATATCAAATCTTTGCTTTGATAGCTCAGCTCTTTAAGTGCAAAAATTCCTTGAAGAAGATCTTCTATTTCATTAAAAAATAATTTCAGCTTTGTAAATACAGGATTTTGATATTTCACAGCCAGAAGTTCTTTTACTACTGTAAAGTGCCTATCTTCCAAGGATTTCAATCCCTCTGAAAAGGATTTTCCTTCTGCAGCGTCTTCAGCTAACTGCGTAAGCAAATTTGTCACACCCGACATAGCTGACAACACAACCAATGGTTTTTCCTTTGCATCATAAGATTTCTTCACGATGCCCAGGACTGCCTTTAAGCTTTCTACTGTACCGACTGATGTGCCTCCAAATTTTAAAACTTTCATGCTACTTTATACTGTTTGTTTAGATTGATGATTTTGCGATAAAAAAGAAGCGCTTTCCTTTTTTGAGGAAAGCGCTTCTAAATATTGTGTCTACAATTATATACAACGAAACTACTTCCTCCTGAGTCTTATCCCGGTGGTAATAATAATCGACGTAATAATTGACGTTGTGTTCATTGCTTTTAATTATGTTTTGTAAATATAGAACAAATATTATCACTTTACCAAAGAAAATTAATATTTTTTTTAAGATTCACAATTGTAACTTCATTAAGGTAGTATTTTATCATCACATAAGTATGTTCAAACCGCTTATGTGTTGTCTTTAATAAATACGGAAACGCATCAGATAAAATCGTACTCAATAAGTATAAATACATCTTTGGAGATGTTAAAATTGTTAAAATTTCGTTAAATACGTGAAAATAAATTTGACCTTAAAGTGTTATTGTATTATATTCGCAACAGTGCTGTCCAAAATAGATGACAGTATTCAATTTTTAAAAGTTAAATGTTGTACAAAAAAGCGATTTAATGAAAACAAAGAAATTTATAGCGTCAATGCTATTTATCGGCTTATGTCTAGTGTCGCAGGCACAAACCAACAGAAACTCCAAACCAGAATCAGATCCTGACAACTTAGCGAAGGAATACTTTTCACAAATCATGGGAGTTGCAGTATCAGCAACAACAAACACCAAACTTTATCAATTTGTTTATGAATGGCTAGGTACTCCTTACCGTTTAGGAGGAGATTCAAAGAGAGGCATTGATTGTTCAAAATTTTCTTACGAGTTATACGACAAAGTGTTCAACACATCGCTGGGGTATAATAGTAGAAATCAATACTCCCAAGTAAAAACTGTCGAAAAGAATGAGCTTAAAGCTGGTGATTTGGTATTCTTCAAAATCAGAAGTAGAAGTATTACCCATGTAGGGGTTTATATCGGAGATAATAAATTTGCACATGCATCTTCTAGTAAAGGTGTCATGATCAGCAACCTAGATGAGCCATACTGGCGACGTTATTACTACAATGGAGGTCGCTTACCAGAAGATAATAGAACGCTTACTGCGGAGATAATCAAAGCAGAAAAAGATAATAAATTGAATTAATAAAAGTAGATTCACTCGCAGAAAGTCCAAAGCGTTTAACTCGTTTTGGACTTTTTTTATACAATATAATATCCTATTTTTACCCAATAATCATTGGAAATACTATTATGTCTTCAAAGAAAACGCTCATCTTAAATAAAGAACAAATAAAACAAAAATCTATTCGGATTGCCTATCAGATATTGGAAGACAATTTTGAAGATGAAACGCTCGTATTGGTAGGTATTGCTGACCGCGGCTATGTATTTGCTCAACGTCTTCAAGCAATTTTGCAGGACATTTCGGACAAAGAGATTCTATTGATTAAGGTCACAATGAAGAAGACCAGCAGGTCATTAAGCGCAAACACAGACTTAGCTGTTGACATTGCAAAAGATAAGACAATTATCCTTGTTGACGATGTACTTAATAGTGGCCGAGCACTAGCTTATGGGCTGGGTGTATTTTTGAATGTACCGTTAAAAAAAATGAGAACTGCTGTATTAATTGATAGAAGCCACCATAAATTCCCAATATTTAGCGATTACTACGGCACAAAGCTTTCTACGATATTACGGGAGCACGTAACTGTTACGCTCGAAGAATTTGACAATGAAGAGGATGCAGCATGGTTAATTTAACCCATGCTGTTATTTTTTTGAGACTTTCAATTTCATACCTGGTTTTATCCGGCTGCCGCTCAAATCGTTTTCACTTTTAAGCCGCCCCACTGAAGTTCCATTTTTATCTGCAATCTCAGATAATGTATCGCCTTTCTTTACGACATAGTAAGCTGTACGTGTGGTATTAGCTACATGTTGTTTGCTTTTCTTTGCAGATCGCTCTGTATTACGGGCTAATTTTGTATTTACAAAATCATTCTCCTTTTTTATTAGTAGGTTTTGTCCAGGAACAATTTGATTGCCGCGCAGATTATTCCAGGATTTTATATCCTGAACTGTCACGTCAAACTTATCAGCGATGGATGCAAATGTTTCGCCAACTTTCACTTTATACTTTCCATTGAGTAGGGCCTGCACTATGTTTTCATTTTGGATTGCATTTGACGGGGCGACTGGCGTATTAAGTGCTGCATACAACTCCTCTGTAGCAATTTTCTTGTCCACTACAGGTAAAACTAACCGCAACGGGGCATCCTCGGTACCGTTTAATACATTCTTTTTAAAACTAGGATTTAATGCGCGTAATGTTTCTTTAGACACCTGTAATGCATCTGCTATTTGGCTCAATGATATCCGCTTATTGATATCCAAGACCTGCGTTCTTAATGAAAGTTCGGTATCTGCCGCATTGATATTATTTTCATCTGCATACTTCATCGCATAGGTCATAGCGATAAATTTAGGGATATAGTTTTGGGTTTGTTGTGTCAAATAAGGTGCAACATCCCAAAAAGTTGCCTTATCCTTTCCTGAGCGTTGAATTGCGCGGCTAACGGCTCCTTTACCGCCATTATAGGATGCTATCGCTAATAGCCAATCGCCATATTCCTCATAGGCTTCTTTTAAAATCTTTGCAATTGCATAGCTGGAAGCGATCGGATCCATACGCTGGTCGGTATAACTGTCTACAGTAAGGTGATAAGTTTTGGCTTCGTAATACATTAACTGCCATAAACCTGTCGCTCCTGCACTGGAAATATCGCGCGGATTTAGGGATGATTCAACTACACTTAGGTATTTAAGTTCGCGTGGTACACCTACCTCATCCAAAATTTTATCAAACAATGGAAAATAGTATTGTCCTAATCCCATCATTCTACACATATAAGGATTATAATTGTCTGAGGTGTATTTCGCTACCAGCTCTTTTACCCGAGGCGAGTAGTCTAGCGGGACCTCTCGTTCTATTGCCTTCAATTTCCGAACCAGCTGTATATCTTCGTCTGTTATTTCCGAATGCTGCTGTCCGTTATTTCCCGTAGATTTTATACTATCTAGGTATTGGTAAATCTCCTGTTTTTCCTTTTCGATGCTTTTTTGAAAGAAGTTTTGTGCTGCTTCTTTCATACCTTCTACAGCGCTTTCTTGGGCCTTAATCGGCAGCACAAAGCATACCCCTCCGAGTAATGAAAATAACGCCTGTTTTCCGATCATAAATTTACTGTTAAATTCGAGTTTGATTGATCTACTGAAAAATCAACAATAATCTAAACGCTTAGAAATGGGTTTTAGTATAAAAATGGTTTTCGCCTTATTTAGCTTTAGGTCGAGTATAAAGCAAAATACGATTTTGCTCCTCGCAAAATCGTATGCATGATATAATGGGATCTAAACTTCCCTTATTTATTATCTTCTACCTCAGTTTTTTTCTCTGTTGGAGAGTCCTCTTTTTGGCCATCTTTAAACTCCTTAACGCCCTTACCCAACCCGCGCATCAATTCGGGAATCTTCTTGCCACCAAATAATAGTAACAATATTACGACAATGACAATTAACTCTTGCCCCCCGATTCCCATGATTAATAATGATGTTGACATAACTATAATTTCTTGTTTTTCAATTCTTTTAAACTAAATTTCTCGCTCTCCTTACAAAGGTAAGGATAATTATTAAATATAGTAATTATTTCTTATCTAGCCAACCATGACATTGGGTTGAGTGGTGTCGTTCCTTGTAATACAGAAAACTCTACCATCGGAACCCCAGTATCGGAGTCCACATCAGCTGTCCCTATGGTTTGTCCTGTGCTTATTTTCTGTCCTTTTGAAACATTTACACCTGCCAAATTCATATACACTGTAAAGTATTCCCCATGTTTAATCATGACAATACGCTGCCCCATCATTGAAACTATACTTAACACTTCTCCATTAAACACTGCTTTCACAGCTGCACCGCTCGACGTTTGTATTTTAACCGTCTCATGATCCCAATTGACATTTCTACCGACACTTTCAGAACCAAACTCTTGCATGATCTTCGCATTGGAAACAGGCCAAGGTAAACTACCGCGATTAGATCTAAAATCATTCGAAAGTTTAACAGCTTCCGGTGTGCTACGCAAGACTTCAGAGTCTGATTTTCGAGCGGTATTGCTGCTTTTCGAACTTGCAGCATTTTTATTTTTTGTATTCGTGGTAGGCTCATTTGCTTTACGGTTTCGTTCAGCTGCAGCTTCAGCAGCACGGCGCGCAGCTTCAGCCCGGCGACGTTCAGCCTCAATTTCTCTTCGAATAATTTCCTTAATGGCTGCATTGATACGACGCTCCTCTTTTTGTTTTTGCGTAATATCTTTTTTCACGCCACGCTCTGTAACAATCAATTCGCTTAGTTGCCCTGAATAAACCGATCTCTGTTGCGATATGGTTCTCTTTTCATTTTCCTGCTCTTTCATTAAAGCAACCTGTTTGTTGCGATCAGCTTGCAACTGAGCAATTTTCTGTTCAATCTGCTTCTTTGTATTTTCGATGTCTGCAGCTTTGAGCTTTCTAGAATCGTTGAACTGCTGTAAATACTTTACCCTTCTAAACCCTTGATTGAAATCTTTCGATGCAAAAATAAACATCAATTTATTGTATGCGTTCCGATTTCTGAAAGCAAACATAACCATCTTCTCATAGTCACGTTTCATCTTCTCCAATTCAGCCTTTAATTTACTCACTGCAGCCGTATTGGCATTAATATGTCTATTAATCACAGCTACTTCAGATGTAATGGTATTTATCTTCTGCTCGCGCAAATTAATCTGCTTACTCAATGCTGTCACCTGTTGTTGGGTCAATGATTTTTCTTTCGCAATTTCTTTGACCGTATTTTGTAATTCAGCAATTTCACGATTGAGCTTCTCACGCTGCTTTTCAAGTTCAGCTCGAGTTTGCGCCGATGAAATCCCAATCATGAATAGGAAAACAGCTATACCAAGTATTGTCTTTTTAAAGTTCATTTACAGTACTATTTTGTTGTGTTTGCCATCTTTCTAACCTATCACTTCACATCCTACTTTAGCAAACTAATTGCGAAAGTAATAAATCTAAAGGATATAGACAGCCTGTCATCGGATTACTTTATATCGCGACGATACTGAAAAAGGCATTTCGACAGGTTCATTAAAAGTAACTTTGTTAAAATTAATTTCTGTCTTAATTTCTTGGCGACCGTCAGAAATGATCATTTTTAAAAGCATCGGAAATTCCTGTCCCGAAGCCATAGCATATTCGCCATAGTTAGCTTCCAATAATTGTTTCTTCGAAAGCTGAGCTAATCTAAATTGATAAGGCCTATTGTTATTATTCAACTTATACAAAAAATCCAATTCATTGCGTTTACCGTCCAACTGAACGGACATTGAATCCTGCTTAAAGTTTACCTGATCAATATCAGACAAGAGATCCACAGATAGGTTGGCCAGCAATAAGTCTTGTAAGTTTCCAAAGGTCAGATCGGAACTGGCGAAACGGTATAGATAGTTAAAAGGCTTAACCATATACTCACTTTGAAACTTATTGAGGATCTGAACACTGTCTGGAGTTATTAGAACACGTGCCACTTCAATACCCAATGTAGCAGAGATAGAAATCCAGATTCGCTTGTCCTTCTCAATTCTAATCGTCGAATTGACGTCATAATTGTCCTTTCCCATATCAAGCCTCATTTTGGCTTTTCCCGAAAAAGTCGAATAATTCAAATTGGTCAAAAACAGATTGCGTAAACTATTTTTCTTTGCCTCTCTGGTATTATCCTTTATGATCAATTCGTTTTGAGCCCTCAGCTCAGCTTCTTTTAGCATCTTCTTCTTCGAACTACAGGAAGAGAGCAACACCACTACAGCACAAGCCCAAACAATTTTATTCCACATAACTTTTTGTGTCAATCTTCTTTTTCAATTTCACTTTATTATCATCCGAATCCACTCCTTTTTCCAAGGCCAAGGTCCATTGTTTAACGGCATCGCTTTTTTTCCCTAATTTAAACAGAATATCACCATAATGCTCCAGCAAAACCGAAGTTTGTGGGTTAGTATTTTTTAATGCCTTTTGGATCCAAACCAATGCTTCGTCATATTTTCCATCGGCAAATAGCACCCAAGCATAAGTATCCTCAAACGTACCATTATTGGGTTGCAAATCTGTTGCCATAGCAGCATATTTCGTAGCCTCATCAAGTCGTTCCTTTCTTAACGACAAATAGTACGCTAAATTGTTCATTGCTGTCACATTTGTACTATCGAGTCGGATGGCTTCCATGTAAGCTGCGTCGGAGGCTTTATACATTTTAAGCGAATTATAAATATCCCCCAAGCCGCCATAGATATTTGCCTGTAAAAATGGAGATTCCTCCTGTGCATTGTTTAATGCTGCTTCCATAAACTTCCGACTATTTTCCATATCCTTCTTCATCAGATAAGCCATACTGGTAAAATAGAGTATTGTAGCGTTATTAGCCACATAATGCAAAGCCTCTCCTCCATGAGCGATTGCCTGATCAAATTCACCTTTATCCATATCCAAGCTCATTAACATTCGCCAAGCATCGATCTGATAAGGGTTCATACTAACGGCTACCGCCAAAGAGCTTTGGGCAGCAGTTTTATCATCTTTTAGCCATAGTACCTGTCCCTTTGCCATATGGCTTTCAGCAATCCGCGGATGAACCTCCACCAAGATGTTAGCCAACTCGAGTAGTTGATCCGGTGTATAAGGTCCCTTGGGATTCAATAAGGTCATAATTATCCGATTTTTATCAGCAAAGTCTATCTTTTTAGATTGAAACCCCTGTTTGAGCGCATCAATGGATAACTTGAGCTTTTTATCAAATCGATATAGATCAGCTAAATCAAAATAAAGAAAGTCCTCTTTTGTGGTGAGAATTCCTTTATTGATATATTCAAGTGCTAACTTCGAGTTTTTGGAAAGATTGTAAGCTTGTGCCAGCTGACCATATACCTGGGCTAAAGAAGTCCCTTTATCTGCCCAGGGCTTCAAAAGCTCAATGACACTTTTATAGTTGCCAGCATCATTCAACAATACACTACCGACCATATCCAACGTATCTGATGCACCTGCGATTTCTTTGGTTTTATAAAAATACTCTAAGGCCACATCTTTATATCCGCCATTAAAAAGAAGCATGATGCGTTCGCGTTTAAGCGACGCGGTGTTATTATCATCCTGATCAATCAGCCTATCAAGATAAATCAATGCACTGTCAGCATCATTTTTACTTTTAAATGCGTCGACTGCGAAACTCAGATATTCTGGCTTAGACTGGATATCCAGCGCTTGCTTAATGGCTTGAATCGCTCCGTCTTGATTTCTCATCTGAGCAAGGAGAATCGCTTTAGTGAAATAGATATCGTCTGCCTGCGGAAAGTCTGCGATGATAGCGTCAAGAGAATCCATACCCGGTCCAATTTTGCCTTGCTTCAATATCTCTTGCACATTTTTGAATCGGGCATCATATGGTTTTGTTTTCCTGTCTTGTGATTGCGCGTGCAATGAATTCACGACCAAAAGGAACACGCCGATACAACTTAAAAATCGTTTATTCAAAAAATTAAATCTCATCTACTTCCGCTAAATAATTAAAAATTTGTTCCTGCAATATACTAACTAATGTAACAATATTCATTCGAGGTAGTTGTAAAAATATTGAGATTAGCGGGAGGTGTGAGAAATTCGATTCGTTTTCAGCAAAATAAGCAAAATAGATTTTAAAATATAGAATATTAGATGTACCTTTGCAAACCCTTGAGATAAGGGAAACAAAAATTTTTTAATAAATTATTTAAACAAAAGCAAGTGAATACGTTAAGTTACAAAACTGTCTCTGCCAACAAGAACACCGTTAACAAAGAGTGGATCGTTGTTGACGCTGAAGGAGAGATTTTGGGGCGTTTGGCGAGCAACATCGCGAAAGTAATTCGTGGTAAGCACAAGCCTACATTCACCCCACACGTAGACTGTGGAGATAACGTTATTGTTATCAATGCAGACAAAATCAAATTGACAGGAAACAAATTAGGCGACAAAGTTTACGTACGCTACACTGGATATCCAGGTGGTCAGCGTTTCGTTTCTCCTAAAGAGTTAATGGCTAAATTCCCTGAGCGCATCATTGAAAAAGCTGTTCGTGGTATGCTTCCTAAAAACCGTTTAGGTCGTCAATTGTTTAAGAACCTTTACGTTTATGCTGGTACTGAGCACAAGCATGAAGCACAAAATCCAAAACCAGTTAAATTTTAAGGAGAATCGACATGTCAACAACTAATACTTCAGGAAGAAGAAAAACTGCTGTTGCCCGCATTTACTTAACTGCTGGTAGCGGAAACATAATCATAAACGGTAAAGACCACAAAGAGTATTTCCCAACATTACCTTTGCAATACATCGCTACTCAATCGTTGAACGTAGCTGGTGAATTAGCAAACTTTGATGTAAAAGTAAACGTTAACGGAGGTGGTGTTAAAGGTCAAGCAGAAGCTGTTCGCTTAGCGATCGCAAAAGCATTGGTTGAACTTAACCCAGAAGTTAAACCTGCATTACGTGCTAAAGGTTTAGTAACGCGTGACGACCGTATGGTTGAGCGTAAGAAACCAGGACGTCGTAAAGCTCGTAGAAGATTCCAATTCAGTAAACGTTAATCAAAGGAGGATCAAAAAATGGCAAGAACTACTTATCAAGATTTATTGGATGCAGGTGTGCACTTTGGTCACCTTACACGTAAATGGGATCCGAAAATGGCTAAGTACATTTTCATGGAGCGCAACGGTATCCACATCATTGACTTGAACAAAACACTTACGAAGTTAGAAGAAGCTGCTTCAGCTATCAAACAAATCGTAAAATCAGGTCGCAAAGTTTTATTCGTAGCTACGAAAAAACAAGCAAAAGAGATCATCGCACAACAAGCAAAAGAGGTCAACATGCCTTTCGTGACTGAGCGTTGGTTAGGTGGTATGCTTACAAACTTCGCTACAGTTCGTAAGTCTATCAAAAAAATGTCTAACATTGACAAAATGCAAAAAGACGGTACTTATGATGTATTGTCTAAAAAAGAGAAGTTGATGATTCAACGTGAGCGTATCAAATTAGAAAATCTTTTAGGAGGTATCGCTGATTTGAACCGTTTGCCAGCTGCTTTATTCATCATCGATGTGAAAAAAGAACACATCGCTGTTTCTGAAGCAATGAAATTAAACATCCCTACTTTTGCAATGGTAGATACAAACTCTGATCCTTCGAACATTGATTTCCCAATCCCTGCAAACGATGACGCTAGCAAATCTATTAGCTTAATCGCAGGTATCATTGGTCAAGCAATCCAAGAAGGTTTGGACGAGCGCAAACGCGACAAAGAAGAAGAAGCTGAAAAAGATGCTGCTGCTGCTAAAGCAAAAGCTGATAATGGTGAAGCTTCAGAAGCTAAACGTCCTCGCAAAGCGAAAGACGGAGAATAATATTTTTATTCCAAACCGGATGGCGTAGCGTTAGTTTCTGGAAAAGTTTACTTTTCTTGAACTAGCCTATCTGTCCGGTTTTTTGTTTAACAGAACCCGTTTAACAAGGAATGTTAAACTTCATATTAGCTTAACCTTTTTTAAGTTAATATTGTACAAATTTTAGTCGTAAATAATAACAAAAAGAAATAAACATGTCAGTACAAATTTCTGCATCAGATGTAAACAAATTGCGTCAACAAACTGGCGCTGGTATGATGGATTGTAAAAAAGCTTTGGTTGAGTCTAATGGTGACTTTGAAGCTGCTGTAGATTACTTGCGTAAAAAAGGCGCTAAAGTAGCTGCTAGCCGTCAGGATCGCGACTCTAACGAAGGTGTTATCATCGCTAAAGCTACTGCTGATGGCAAGTCAGGCATTGTAGTTGAAGTTAACTGTGAAACTGACTTCGTAGCTAAAAACGCAGACTTCGTAGCCTTCGCTGAAAAAATTGCAGATATCGCATTAAACAATAAGCCTGCTTCTTTGGAAGAATTAAAAGGTTTGGAACTTGATGGCAAAAATATCGCTGATTCTTTAATCGAGCAAACTGGTGTCATTGGTGAGAAAATTGACGTTTCTAAATACGAAACAATCACTGCTGAAAAAGTTATCGCTTATATTCACGGTAACTACCGTTTAGGTGTATTGGTAGGTCTTTCTGCCGATGCAGCTGGTGCTGAAGAAGCGGGCAAAGATGTAGCAATGCAAATTGCTGCAATGAACCCTATTGCAATTGACAAAGACGGTGTTGATCAAAATACAATTGAGCGTGAAATCGCTATTGCAAAAGAACAAATCATCGCTGAAGGAAAACCAGCTGAAATGGCTGAAAAAATTGCTCAAGGTAAATTGAACAAATTCTTCAAAGATACAACCTTGTTAAATCAAGAGTTTGTAAAAGATTCTTCTAAAAACATCGCTCAATTCTTAGATTCAGTTTCTAAAGGATTGACTGTAACTGCTTTCAAACGCGTACAGTTAGGCGCATAAGCATATTTCCACGCTATTATTAGAAATGGAAATACTTTAAAACAGGGGCTATTCATCGAATAGTCCCTGTTTTTATTTATATCTCCTCCATCCGGTTCCTAACTGTTATCGCTTAAATCCATTTTTATTTTATTTCTAAATTTTTGTAACTTAAGGACACATAAAAAAACGGACAGCATATGGGCATGTTAAAGGAGAACGCACTGAAAGGGAAGCGAATATTAATCACAGGTGGTGGTACAGGGCTAGGAAAAGCGATGACAGATTACTTTCTTGAGCTTGGAGCCTCTTGTCTGATTACAAGTCGCAAAGAGGATGTTATACAACAGACAGCAAACGAGCTATCTGAAAAGCATCGGGCAAAATGCCTTGCTGTGGCGGGGGATGTTCGCAATTATGATGATGTTGAACGCGTCGTTTCATTTGGATATGAACATTTTGGCGGAATAGATATTCTCATAAATAATGCCGCTGGAAATTTTATCTCCCCTACTGAACGTTTAAGCCATCGAGCTTTTGAATCTGTCATTGGAATTGTACTTCAAGGGAGTATAAATTATACCCTCGCGCTGGGAAAAAGGTGGATCGCGCAACATGAACAAAATAAAGCTGTACTCAGTATTGTCACAACCTATGCATGGACGGGATCTGGATATGTAGTACCATCTGCAACAGCCAAAGCTGGAGTCCTAGCATTAACCCGTTCGCTGGCTGTGGAATGGGGAAAAAAAGGGATACGACTAAACGCTATAGCACCAGGCCCATTTCAAACCTCCGGAGCCATGGAACGCTTGTTGCCCGGAGAATTAGGCGAACTTCTCTCCCCAACCAAACGTATCCCTTTGGGTCGCCTGGGTGAACTACAGGAACTTGCTAACCTCGCTGCTTATTTAGTATCTGACTATGCAAGTTATATCAATGGTGATGTCATCACTATAGATGGTGGAGAGTGGCTTAAAGGAGCCGGTGAGTTTAATGGTTTGGATATTATTCCCGAAGCTCAATGGGATTCTATTGAAAAGATGACTCGGAACGCAAAAAGCACGTAACAATTCATCGGCATCACAAATTATTTATATTTTAACATGAATGTAAATCCATAATTGTTCCATTATAACAACATGAAAAATTAAGTGTTTATTCTATTTTTCCTAGGTTTGTAGTTGGTATTTATCCCATAGAATCTTACATATGACGAATTTATCTTTCGCTGCTCAGAAAATCAAGCAGAAACAAAAAATAGAACTAAATAAATCAGTCTTTGATTTTGCTTTAGTATATGTATTGGAAGGATCGATCCTATCTAAGGAAAATAAGTTAAAATTTTCAAAAGGAAATTTACTCTTTTTGAATAAGACCTTTGAAACACTTGAAACTAAGAAAGATGCAATAGTATTTGTCCTTTATTTTTCAGGTTCCTATTTTAAAGATCTTCATTTTATACAGCAAAATTTCAGACTGTCTTTCAGCCCGGTAGATATTTTCAATTCGGAGACATTTTTAAATAGGAGCCTATCCCTCAAGAAAGAAAATAAAAAATTGACAGAGCAGGTATTCGAACTGATACATCAATATGACCGTGAGGACGCAACGACTTCTATTTTCATATTCCACCAAATTATGTCTCTTTTCGCCTTAGTGGAAAATATTGTAAAAGACCTGGGCCTTCCTATTCATGCCTCTTATGAAATGTCTCAAGAGATCGAGCAATATATTCAGCAAAACATTTATTTTCCCGACAAATTACAAATTAAATCGATCGCCGATCAGTTTCAAATTTCCGCTAATTATTTTGGTGCATTTTTTAAAAAGCGATATGCTGTGAGTTATAAAACATATATCGATGCTATTCGTATTAAACTTATTGAAGATAGGTTAGCTTCCAATAGCTATAGCATGAAACAAATTGTAGAAGAACTTGGATTTAGCGATGAGAGTCACTTGACTAATTTTTATAAGAAGAAACGAAATGCTACACCAAGCTCTTATAAAAGAGCTAAAAATAGCGCATGATGAATGGTCAATCTTAATTATACTATCAAGACTTTAATTTAGACAAAGCTGAATGGCTTCTCCTAAAACTAATATGTTCTGCCGTTTTTAAAATAAAATTTTATCTTTTTGGTATTCAACTGATATTCCAATAGCACTTGAGCCCTACATTGTCTAGTAAAATCCAAACTTTTTTTTATGTGAGCTGTTTTATTAATAAATAAAAATTAGCAGAATTATGTCAAAAAAAGAATATAGAAACGGGAAAGTTGAGGAAGACTATCCAGATAAAGAGCAGGACCTTACTTTTAACAAAGCGTTTGAAAGTTATGAAATGGATGTCAACGGTAACGATCCAGATTATGCTCATCCGGCTGATTACGACACTATTTCAGAGGGTGCTGTTGATGACGATTCAACCTATGACAATTCAAACCCATTTGTGGGCGATGAATATGCTTCGAAAGATGAACTTCAGGGCGAAGACTTGGATCAGGCGAACATGCGAATTGAGACTTTTGACCATGAACGGTTATCACCTTTAGACAAGAAATTGGCAGAGAATGAAGAAGATTTGAGAGATGATCTTGATGAAGAAGGATATCCTAAAAATGACCGATAGCTTCCGAAAAAAAAATCATTGTGAGGGACCAAAAGGTCCCTTTTTCTATTTTTGAAATAAGGATCTCTAATTTAAAAAATACAGATTATAACGATCTCAACAGTAACCATAACTCCCAATTTTTACGTAAGTTTACTTTGAAGATTGTTATCATATGGAAAGTATATTACCGCTCATCCGGATCGTTGACCTCAAAAAATCGTACGGCACAAAGGAAATTTTGAAAGGAATCAACCTCGACATATTTCCAGGCCAAGTGATCGGATATATTGGCCCAAATGGGGCAGGCAAATCCACCACTGTTAATATATTGACAGGACTAATTGAAGATTTTACAGGCACTGTAGAAATTAATGGTATCAACATTCAAGAAGATCCATTGGCCGTGAAAACAATGTTAGGATATGTTCCCGAGAACGCTGAATTATATGAAGTACTGACTCCAATTGAATATTTAGATTTTGTAGGTAAGCTCTATGGAATGGAAAATAATAGTATTCTGGAACGTTCCTTAAAGTTATTGACTGCTTTTGGTCTTGAATCAAACGCGAATAATAGGATGGACACCTTCTCAAAAGGAATGCGTCAAAAAGTACTCTTGATCTCAGGAATTATTCACAACCCTCAAATTATTGTTCTGGATGAACCCTTATCTGGACTTGATGCGAATGCCGTTATTTTTGTTAAGGAACTTATTTCCTTACTTGCAAAAGAAGGAAAAACAATTTTCTACTGCTCCCATATGATGGATGTTGTCGAAAAAGTATCCGATCGGATTTTACTTATAAACCAGGGAAGCATTATTGCGGATGGTACAATTGAAGAGCTAAAAACAGAAGCTAACGAATCTTTGGAGCATATATTTGCAAAATTAACACATAGTTGCAGCAACACATTGGATGTCTCCAATATCATTAGAGCAATTCAATAGCATGGAAAAACTCATCTTAAAGTTTATTCTTCTGTTTCCTGGGTTTTGGAAAAGCTTAGGCATTAATTTTGAACAGTTTAAGATCATCTTACAAACAAAAATCATTTTAGAGGACCGAAAACCTATTAGTTTTCGGAGACGTAGAAAGAATAAATCCTCCTCATCGTCTTCGATTTTACAATCTGTGGTGTATCTGATGATTGGCTTGGTATTCATGGTCATACTTGTGTCGATTCCAGATAGATATTTAGCTGTTTCTAGCATGCTGCTCACCTTTATCAGTATGCTGAGTATTACATTGGTTACTGATTTTTCACCTCTATTATTAGATACCCGAGACCAGTACATCATTTTGCCGCGACCAGTTAATGACAGGACCCTATCGATTGCACGATTAACTTTTATCGCAATAAAGCTGTCTAACCAAATAATTGCACTAACCGCACCAGTACTTGTTTATGTATTGCTTAATTGGGATATTACTTCAGTCCTTGTTCTATGTTTACAGCTTATGTTCAGCACCTTAGTCGCTCTCATCGGTGTTAACGGATTTTACCTGATCAGTATTAAATACCTGCCCATCCAAAAGTTTAAAGATGTGATTACTTATATACAGATAGGCCTCTCACTGCTTCTTTTCCTGTCCTATTATGTTGGTCCAAATCTGATTCAATCTATTGTAGAATCTCATTTGACGATGGAACAGCTCCGATTTCTTTGGATATTTCCGAGTACATGGATTGCATCTTTTCAACCCTTAATCTTTGGAGACCAAAATTTACCCGTTATCATGCTATCCATATTGGGGGCACTCACTCCCCTTGCAGGTGTCTATGCCTGTATCAAGTTATTTTCACGTGGATTTAATGCAAAAATAGCTGCATTGGCAAGCGCAGACAGCTCCCATAATGAAAATTTACCTTCGAAGCAGAATCATAAACCTAAACTGCCTGTATATAAATGGATATCCGCGAAGGTATGTTCATCCGCAGTTGAAGAGGCAGGATTCGGCATTGTATGGCTGATAAGTGCTAAAACAAGAGAATTTAAACAACAGCTCTATCCTTCGTTGGCTTATTTGCCTATTTACTTTACTTTTTTATTTATACGTACTGGGGAAGAGCTCCCAATGACGGACAAGATATTAAAAATTAAGGATTCAGGCCTGTATATCATTATGTTCTATCTTTCATTACTCACTATTTTAACCGTTTTCCAGCTTATTACTCAAAGCAACAAGTATAAAGCAGCTTGGATCTATCATACCGCCCCCATACACAAGCCGGGACAGTTGATGACTGGCGTTCTTAAGGCTTGTCTCATTAAGTATGTTTTACCTTTCAACGTTCTGTTTTTATGTATCTGTATACCCCTATTTGGCCTCAATTCATTTAATGATCTACTATTGTCCTCTGCAGTTGGCGGCATTGAAAGTATTTTGATTATGCTTTTTATGGTCAAAAATTACCCGTTTTCAAAAGCGAACCAATCCAATTCTAAAGCAATAACGAATTTATTCATCTTAGGTATTTTGGGAATAGTGGGCTTCATACATAAAACAATCTTCCATTTCGAAACGCTAATTTGGATCTTGGCCGGACTCGCATGGATTATATTCTTTTTGATGTTAAAGTATTTACAGAAAGAAGATTGGAAAAGCCTTGCTTATGACGACAATTGATGAAACATACAGATTGGCTAACACCAACGAACAACACTTGAACAAATATTTTTGCCGAAAACGCTCAACCTCTTTAGCCGATTATCTAATGATGTAAGCAGCATCAAGGGGGAGTCATCAATATGCCTGCTATCCATAAGGCAACAAAAAGGACTATACTTTCATCTCGTCACCAAAATAAGGTGTTTTGCAATAGAGAAAGATATATTATATAAAAAAAGCATCAATCTAAAGAGACTGATGCTTTTAGTAGCGGGGAGCAGAATCGAACTGCCGACCTTTGGGTTATGAATCCAACGCTCTAACCATCTGAGCTACCCCGCCGTTTCGGTATGCAAATATACCACTTCATGCGTCAATTCAAAAGATTTTTTTATTTTTTTACCAATTATCTAGTATTAAAACCGTCTATTAAGTGCAACAAACTCATTTTTAACCAAGTAAATTTATTATTGTAAACATGTACATAACCTTTAAAAATTTGATCGTACTAAAAACGTAATATTTATCTAAATAAGGAGTCAACTTTTTATAAAAAAACTTGCAATAACAAAATAAATATGTATTATTACAAATAATAAGTTTATGCAATAAAAAGCAATTTTGGAAGAGATTTGTAGCGGGGAGCAGAATCGAACTGCCGACCTTTGGGTTATGAATCCAACGCTCTAACCATCTGAGCTACCCCGCCGTTTTGGGAATGCAAATATAGCTTATTTTTGATTTAAACAAACTAATATTAAAAAAAACATTTATATGGCAGATAAAATAAAATTCCAACTAGAATATATCATCAACTCTTCACCTAGAATTTTATTTCCGTATTTGCAAGAACCAAACGAATTGGCACAATGGTTTGCAGATGATGTAAACTATAAAGACACCGTTTATACTTTCATTTGGGATGATGAACCACACCGAGCAAAAATTGTAGCATCGAAAGAAAATAAATCCGTACGCTTTAAATGGCTCGATGATGATCCCTATTATTTCGATCTGGAGATCGACCAAGATGAACTAACAAATGATGTTGCACTTAAAATTACTGATTTCGCTAAGGAAGAAGATCTTGAAAACAGAAAATTAATTTGGAAAAATTCAATAGTCTACCTCCAGAGTGTTATAGGTGCATAAAAAAGCCTATCTTTGCAATATAATCCACCAAGGACTCCTAGGGGAGTTCTTTGGTGTAGAGATGCCTTAATGCAAAGGCATCGATTTGCTTAGCGTCACGGATGAAAAAAGTTCATTTACTTATTCTTCAAGCTTTCATAAAACCATTTATTGTCACATTTTTTATTGTGATGTTTGTGCTATTGATGCTTTTTCTATTCAAGTATATAGATGATTTGATTGGAAAAGGCTTCGAATGGTACACGATCATGGAGTTAATTGGCTATCAATGCGTTGTTCAAATTCAAATGGCAATGCCCTTATCCATGTTACTCTCCTCCATTATGACATTTGGAAATCTCGGTGAAAGCTATGAATTGGTTGCTATTAAGGCTGCCGGCGTATCTTTGCGCAAGGCGATGACTCCGCTATTTGTACTCGTCGCAATTTTCGCAACAAGTTCTTTTCTTTTCTCCGACTATATCCTTCCTGTAGTGAATCTGAAAATGGGGACATTACTTACAGATGTACGTAATAAAAAGGCCGATTTCCTTATCAAACCCGGAATATTTAACAATACTATCCCAGGTTATTCCATCCGCGCTCGAGGAAAAAACAAAGCGGGAACAATTCTCTACGACTTGATGATCTACGATCACCGCGGTGGCAATACGGCCAATAATGTACTTATGGCAAAAGAAGGCTATATCTACAATTCTCCCGACAACAATTATATGATTCTTAAACTTAAGGATGGTATACGTTACGAGGAAGCGCGGACTAAAAACTCCAAAACCTACGATCCACGTCAGCAATTTACGCGATTTAAATTCAAAGAAACTGAGCAAAAGTTTGATATGGGAAGCTTTCAACAAGGTAAAACAGATGAAAACCTCTTCAAGAGCCACCATGCCATGTTAAATTTGAAACAGTTGGACATGTATATCGACTCGAACCATATTAAGTTAGATAGTATGGGAAAAGCAATTTCCCGGACATTAGATACGCGCTATAATATTTACTCGAAATATTTTAGTGCCAATCAACCTGGACAGCCCAAGGTCAAAGAAGCTAAAATCAAGCCTTTTAAAAATCTGATTACCGATCTTGTACCTCAAGAACAACGTTCACAGGTCACTATGAATGCACTAAACCAGTTGAATTATCTGAAGGAAGATCTGAATGGCCGTACACTTGAGTTTAAAGATTATAAGTCGAAAGATATCCGCTATCGCATTGAGTGGCATCGCAAGTTTACCCTTGCTGTCTCCTGTCTTTTATTGTTTGCCATCGGAGCTCCGCTTGGGGCCATTATCAGAAAGGGAGGGCTTGGTCTTCCTGTAGTTATGGCCATTATATTCTTTCTGATTTATCATATAATTTCTACGGTAGCAGAAAAAACGGCGAAAGATGGCGCGATATCATCAGGTATGGGGATGTGGATGGCAATCATTGTCTTAACACCACTTGCTGCTTTTCTAACGTACAAATCGACAACAGACTCCGCTTTATTTGATATTGATCAATACAAGTTAAAAATAGAGGCCGCGTGGAGATGGGTGAAAGAAAAGTTTTCAAAAAAGAATAATTTAAAAGAATCACATTAGATTGTGACAGGGTTATTATAAATAAATTTAGATTCTACACTAACTTTGTACCAATTACAATATATCAATAAATGGATTTCAAATTAAACACGATCGAAGAAGCGATCGCTGATATACAAGCAGGAAAAGTAGTAATCGTAGTGGATGACGAAGACCGCGAAAATGAAGGAGACTTTGTCACTGCTGCCCGCAATGCCAC
This sequence comes from Sphingobacterium zeae, assembly GCF_030818895.1. Classification (NCBI taxonomy): domain Bacteria; kingdom Pseudomonadati; phylum Bacteroidota; class Sphingobacteriia; order Sphingobacteriales; family Sphingobacteriaceae; genus Sphingobacterium; species Sphingobacterium zeae. The sequence continues at coordinate 1,305,691 of NZ_JAUTBA010000001.1, read as the reverse complement.
TCCTGAAATCATAAACTTTATGGCCACTCACGGTCGCGGATTGGTATGTGCTCCGATAACAAAAGAAAGAGCAGATGCATTACACCTTGATCTCATGGTAGGACAGAATACAGCGGTATACGAAACTAACTTTACTGTTTCAATTGACCTACAGGGATATGGTTGTACTACAGGAATTTCTGCGTCAGACCGTTCGAAAACAATTAAAGCAATGATTGATCCTAATATTCATTACGAAGAATTAGGTAGACCAGGTCATATTTTTCCCTTAATAGCAAAAGATGGCGGCGTGTTACGTCGTACTGGCCATACTGAGGCTACAGTTGATCTGGCTCGATTAGCAGGGTTTGAACCTGCAGGTGTATTGGTTGAGATTTTAAAAGAAGATGGCGAAATGGCTAGGCTTCCCGAACTTATGGAAGTTGCTAAAAAATTCGATTTAAAGATCGTAAGTATTGAAGATCTAATTGAGTACCGCCTCAAACACGACTCTCTAATCAATGAAGAAGTCACCGTTAATATGCCAACACAATATGGTGATTTTAAAATGAAAGCTTTTACGCAGAAAGATACAGGCGAACAGCATTTAGCGCTTTACAAAGGCGACTGGAATGAAGATGAGCCTATTTTAGTACGTGTACATAGTTCTTGTGTTACAGGAGATATATTTGGGTCTTGCCGATGCGATTGTGGCCCGCAGCTGCACAGAGCAATGGAAATGATCCAGCAGGAAGGTAAAGGTGTCATCGTGTACATGAATCAGGAAGGTCGAGGTATTGGACTAATCAATAAACTACACGCATATAAATTGCAAGAAAATGGATTAGATACAGTAGATGCCAATGTACAGTTAGGATTTAAGGCAGATTTAAGAGACTACGGCGTAGGTGCACAGATTCTAAGAAATCTGGGGGTCACAAAAATGCGCCTCATGTCAAACAATCCTACAAAACGTGCTGGTTTGGTGGGCTATGGCCTTGAAATTGTAGAAAATGTACCTATTGAAATAACGGCAAATCCATTTAACGAAGAATATCTAAAAACCAAACGTGATCGTATGGGGCATACGATCATGAAAAATTTATAAAAACGATTTCGAAAAAGCGGTGTCTCAAAAAGCACCGCTTTTTTCACATTTATACGCCCCTATCATAGTAACTTTTTCCTTTTTTATGATCCTTCCATGGCAGTACTCTCAATAAATAGCAGTAAATTCATCGTATGGAACAACAAAGAAAACATATCATCTTTTTTGATGGGGATTGCTTGATTTGTAATCGCTTTGTTCAAAAACTATTAAGAATGGATCGTAAAAAAAAATTCTTATTTAGTTCCCTGCAGTCCGAATTTAGTAGCGCCACGCTGAAAAACATTCCTAAAAACATTGATTCAATCGTTTATTTATCTCCTGAAGGTAGCTTTATCAAAAGTGAAGCTGTTCTCAAAATCATTAAGCAATTGGGTTTTCCCTACACCATATGTTATTTACTGAAAATTTTACCGATTGCATGGAGAGACGCGCTTTATGACTATTTTGCGAAGAACCGTTATCAATGGTTTGGAAAAAATGAGTCGTGTAGGATACCTTCAAAAGCCGAAAGAGAAAGGTTCATTTGAATGAGAAATAAATTATTGAACAGAATTTCAGTTTGAGGTGTTTAAACTATACTTGGAACAATAAAAATTTACATCGATGAAAAATAAACTTTTAATTGAGAGTGCTTATATCAATGGGAAATTTATTACATCAAAGCACACTTTTGACGTAATAAATCCTGCTACAGGAAAAGTTATCGCTTCATTACCCGATTTGAAAGTGGCAGATTGCAGTAAGGCAATAGATGCTGCTGACAAAGCTTGGAAAAGCTGGAAAAATACAACTGTAGTGGAACGTTCTGAAATCGTCCGTAAATGGTACAATCTTATTCAAGAGCATAAGGACGATCTTGCAGAAATCATGACGTTGGAAAGTGGGAAACCACTAAGCGAATCTAAGGTAGAAGTGGATTATGGCAGTTCTTTCGTAGCGTGGTTCTCAGAAGAAGCAAAAAGAGCCTATGGTGAAACGATACCTTCCCAGAAAAAAGGAAGCAGGATGATGACAATTAAACAAGGTGTAGGTGTAGTCGCGGCAATTACCCCCTGGAATTTCCCCATAGCGATGGTGACCCGAAAAGTAGCCCCTGCGTTGGCCGCTGGTTGTACAGTGATTCTCAAACCAGCTTCACAAACACCGTTTTCAGCGATTGCATTAGCGAAACTTGCTGAAGAGGCAGGCGTTCCCAAGGGAGTGTTTAATGTCATTACAGGAAGGGATAGCGCTGGGATAGGAAGGGAGTTAGCCACGAACAGTCTGGTGAGAAAACTTTCTTTCACAGGATCTACCGAAGTAGGAAAAACACTTATAGAACAATCAGCCTCGAACATCAAAAAAGTATCAATGGAGCTTGGCGGTAATGCCCCATTCCTAGTTTTTAACGATGCCGATATTGATGCTGCAGTAGAAGGCGCTCTCGCCGGTAAATTTAGAAATTCCGGACAGACATGTGTATCTATTAATAGATTTCTTGTTCAAGAAGATGTTTACGATGAGTTTTCAATGAAACTTACCCAGGCCGTTAGTAAACTAAAGGTTGGCAATGGGCTTGATAAAAATGTGCAGGTAGGCCCGCTAATCAATGCAAAAGGCTTAGAAAAAGTACAACATCATGTCCAAGATGCTCTAAATCATGGAGCCGAATTGGCTACTGGAGGCAACGTAATCAAAGGCTTATTTTTCCAGCCCACTGTACTGACCAATATTCCAAAAGAAGCAGTTATATTCAGGGAGGAGACGTTTGGCCCAATCTGTGCCCTTTTCAGCTTTAAAACAGAAGAAGATGGCATAGCGATGGCCAACAATACTGAATTTGGTCTCGCCTCTTATTTCTATAGTACAAATGTCAATCGCTGTTTCCGGGTAGCTGAACAACTTGAAGCCGGTATGGTTGGTGTTAATACCGGTCTTATTTCAAATGCAGCTGCACCATTTGGTGGGGTAAAACAATCAGGAGTCGGTCGAGAAGGATCGAAACATGGCTTAGATGAATATATGGAATTAAAATATATTTGTTTCGGGGGAGAATAAAAAAGGAGCAAATTGCTCCTTTTTATTTCTTTAGAAAATCCAAAAGCTTTTCACGGGTTGAACTAAATGATAAGGCATCCCCTACTTTCTCATAATTCTGCTTGTCCAAACAAGTTGGATAAGCATATTTAGCAAAGGTGAGCTTATTATCATCCCGTATAAACAATTCCATTAAGTCGGCAATTTCAGCAATACGAAGTTGCATGTTTTGTAACTCACGAGCAGCTAACGCGAGTTTATCCTGATCATTTTCTTTCTGATTCAATAGGTCATTCAATCGGTTAGAATCTGTTTTAAGGAATACTTCTTTATCCAGTTGACCATTTCCTTCATCTTTAGCATTGCCATGAGGACGATCTATACCATTACGATAAATTTTGAATTCCTCCGGCTGCCTCTGTTGATTATTGCTTCTTTCATGATCATAGCCATCCCGATTATAGGTCGGTGAATCGTCACGACTTTCCAATTGTCTATAAGGCTCATCATACTGTTCGTCTTTAGCTCTATTCTGATTATCGTAAAGTAAATTGTTACGATAACTACTATTACCATAACGATCAATAGGTTGCATGGATTCTAAAATAATCCCCTTATTTCCTCTTCTGTTACTGACAGAAAACACAACGTCCATAAATTGCCCATTTCTATCGACAAGTTGTATTCCGGTACCATTTAATATGCGGCGCTGCCGATCGGCAAACACGATACGCAAATTATAACGCCTATTCTTCAAATGAGATACTTTGACATCGCTTGAAGCTCTATTGTTATACAAAATGTCATTAATATAAAGAAAAAAGGGTACATCTGTAGAGTAGATATTTAATGTACCACCCAAAGGCCTGTATCTTTGCGCAAAACCTGCTAGTGCTACAATAAGCAACAAGAGCATAACTAAAATTTTTCTATACATAATCCTATTCTATTTATCATCTTTCGACTCTCAAGAATTACAAAGGATTAAGAAAGTATAGAATTTAACCTTTTCGCCCAACATTCTTGGTTCGATACTTTTTATAAAGCTTTACAGCCATCATCAGCGCAATTGATAAAATTAACAGTCCCAAAACGCCAAATATCCAATTCAAGGCCGATTTTAAAACTACTGTGAAAACAATCGCAAATAATAAAACTGTAGCGAGTTCATTCCATAGCCTCAATTTTGTTGAAGACCAATTGGACGACTCACTTTGTAATTGAAACATAATCCGCTGGCAGGAGAAATGATAAAGTATCAACCCTAAAACGAACGTAAGCTTAACATGCATCCAGCCCATCTTCAGCAAACCCGGATTCATATAAAGCATAACAATTGCTGCAATTACAGTGAGGTACATGGCTGGAGTGGCTATAATCCACCACAACTTACTTTCCATTACAGTGAACTGCCTATGCAAAATTCCATATTCTTCCGCAGGCCTAGATTTAGCTTCCGTATGGTAGATGAATAGTCGGACAATATAGAACAATCCAGCCATCCAACACACTACAAAGATTATATGAACAGCTTTTGCATATAAATAGATCATAATTACAAAATTAAGAAAAGTTGGGAGCAATTGTCACTGGCAGCTATGATTTGTATAAATCTTACATCCAATATACAAAAGTAAAATATCCTTGAGTGAGGTCAGACCTGGCGCAAAAAAAAACGACTCGCTTTCGCAAGTCGTTCTATATATTTTAAGTGGGCATACTCAATAGCGAAATTCTTTCACTACTTCAATGGCATATTTTACATTATCAAATGGAATATCTGGCATAATACCATGCCCCAAGTTAAAGATAAAACCGTTTTCACCTCGCATACGTTCAAAGAGTTCTGTAATCTTCCTTTTAATTACGGCCTTATCAGCATACAAAACAAATGGATCTAAATTTCCTTGGACAGCGATACCCTGTGGTAGGGATTGTTTTATATTTTTTAAATCTGCATTCCAATCAATAGATATCACATCAGGTTGCGCTTCGACCATCATCGGTGCAAAAACAGACGATCCCTTGCAAAATGAAATAACTGGAATGTCTTGACGATTTAATCTTGAGATAATCTGTTTATTATAATAATGTGAGAAATCACGGTAATCATTCCATGATAGGGCCAAAGCCCAACTATCAAATAATTGAATCGCATTAACGCCTGCATCGATCTGCATGTTCAAATAGTCAACAGTAACATCGGCAATCTTTTGAAGAATCATATGTGCCAACTCGGGCTGATTATTCAACATCAATTTTGTTAACTTAAAATCTTTTGAAGATCCACCTTCCACCAAATAACTTAAAATTGTAAACGGTGCTCCTGCAAATCCAATCAAAGGAATACGCCTATCAAGACGTTGCTGAATTACCCTTATGGCATCAGCTACATATTGCAATCTATCCAGACAATTAACAGATAAAGCTTCTGCATCCTTTACAGAACGAATAGGATTAGAAAAACGAGGTCCTACAACTTGTTCAAAGGAAAGATCGCCGCCCATTGCTTCGGCGGTCACTAAAATATCAGAAAATAAGATAGCAGCGTCAATACCCAATAAATCAACTGGAAGCATAGTGACATCAGCAGCGATTTCGGGTGTTTTGCACATTTCCAGAAAGGAATATTTATTCTTGATATCCCAATATTCTTTCATAAAGCGCCCGGCTTGACGCATCATCCACACAGGAGGTCTCTCTGTCTGCTGCGAGAATGCAGCCCTAATCAATAAGTCGTTTTGTAAAGTAGTACTCACTATAAATGTTTTGAAATTTCGTTTTGTATTTTTGTAATAATGCTGTTCTGTCTAGCCGTCAGATGCAATTTATTGGCCACATCTGTATACGCTCTGGCTCTTTCGTAATCAAATTTTCTAAGTGCTATGTTTGCTAGATTAATCATAACCATGCCCTTTTCATTATCTTTTTTCCAAGGCAGACGTGATGCTAACTGGAAATGATATTCCGCTTCATCGACACGTTCTTCTTTCAGCGCAATATTTCCCATCATAAATTCATAGAAATTACGCCTACCTTTCCGCAGCGCATCGGGGTTCTTAATTTCAGCCAACAATTTTTTTGCTTTCTCATAATCTTGTCTGTGAAAAGCCTGTGTTGCCAGGAAAACAGACCCTTCTCTGAAATGGCTCCAAATCAAATAGCCTATTCCACCAGCTATCAATACAGCGGTCTGATAATGGCCATGATATATTCCGTAGCCCAGAAATAATGCAGCGATAAAAATAACGGCTATTCTAGCCTTAATTGTCATCATCTCTTATTACCTAGGCATTATTGTCGGTAAACTTATAACCAACACCACGGATAGAATGAAAATAAATTGGGTGTTTCTGATCAGGCTCGAAATATTTCCGGAAGGTCAAAATAAAATTATCGATCGTCCGTGTAGATGGGTAAACATCATAGTTCCACACGGTCTCCAATATTTGCTCCCTTGATACCGCCTCATTACGTCTTTCAATCAACAGCTTTAACAACATTGTTTCCTTTTTCGTTAAAGAGGTTATCGTACCATCCGCATGATGCAGTTCATACGAATTGAAATAGATCGTTTTATCTCCTATTTGATACGAATTTAGTTCTTTCAAATCATCAGGCTTCATGCCACGACGAACTAAATTTCCAACACGCAGAATCAACTCTTCTAAGTTGAAAGGTTTCACCAAATAGTCATCTGCTCCTTTCTTAAGACCGGTAATCCGATCCTCACTGCTATTTTTGGCAGTTAAAAACATAATAGGAACTTCTGTATTTTGCAATCGAATAGTTTCAGCAACTTGAAATCCATCAATTTCCGGAATCATCACATCCAAGACAACCAAGTTGAAACGCTCCTCCTTGAAGACTTTTAGTGCTTTTTTTCCATCGGTAGCCGTAGTGACACGGTAACCTTCCATTTCGAGATTCAACTTGATAGCTTCTAACAAGTGTTCTTCATCTTCGACAAGTAATATTCTTTGTTTACTTTGCATTTCTTTCAAATGTTACTTCAAAAATACTCCCTTTAGGAGTGTTATCTTTAACTTTAATGATCGCGTCGTGTTTCTGCAACACGGTTTTCACGATATATAACCCCAAACCTGTGCCTTTGGTTTTCCGCGTAGCCTCACTGCCCACCCGATAAAACTTATTAAAGATAAGCTTTTTCTCTTCATCGCTGATACCAATACCATGGTCAGCAACAGAAAAAATTATTTTATTTTGCTCCGTATATAATTTCACATCCACCATTGCACATGCGGGTGAATACTTAATCGCATTTTCAATCAGGTTAGTCACCACATTACTAATCGCAAACTTATCAGCATGAATAACAATATCTGCTTCCAAATAAGGTTTCAAAACTTGTGAACTACACGAATTCTTTTGCAGCCTGTCAACGATCTGTTCTACCAAAGAAGTAAAATTAAAATCCTCTTTCGGCATACTATAATTACGGCTATCCAATTTGGTGGTCATTAGCACATTTTCCACTAAATCATCCAAACGCTCGATATCCTTTAGTGAATTACGCAAGAATGTCTGCTGTTGTTCCTTATCCAAATCGCGCCTCAAAATCGTTTGAATATACAGTTTGACAGAAGCTAAAGGCGATTTCAATTCATGTGTAATGGCTAAAAGAAAGTTTTGCTGCTGTTGCAATAATTTCTGCTCTCTTTCCACCAGTCGTTTTAGTCGCCATGCTCCCCATAGGAAAATAATTAGGAAGAAAATCCCTTCTCCAATGATCATGTTCTGCTTACTGGGGTCAAATCGAACGAACATCACGCCCCACCAGATCAATTGCATAACCGCATAAAACAATAGAAAATAAAAGAGTAACAGCGCTTTCTTCATGTGACAAAAATAACTATTCAACTAGGTATTCGGAAATATCCTAAGGATTATGACACAAAGAAGAAAATTAACCGATTCGCAACATTAATAAATCATCACAATACCCCTGATATCTCTTCGCTACAACAGGCTTTCTACCAATTTAAGCATTAAATAACGGGTACTCTTTCGTATTTCAGAGGATTTTACTTTAGTTTTGCATATGTTTAATCAGGGAAAAAAACACATTTTCTTCGATCTGGATCATACGATTTGGGATTTTGATAAAAATGCCGAAGAAACTCTTCACGAATTATATTTTAAATACAAGTTTGATCGCTTGTTCAATCAAGAGTCGTCCACCCGTTTTATAGAAACTTATACAATCAACAATCATCGGCTTTGGGGACTTTATCATCACGGAAAGATCACAAAACCGGAACTCAGAACGGCACGGTTTGCTGATACCTTTACACAACTCGGTGTGGATCCCAAATTGTTTCCTGAAGAATTCGAGTTAGAATATCTCGCTGTCTGTCCCCAAAAAACAAACCTGTTTCCCAACGCTCATGAAACGCTGGCTTATCTAGGTGACAGATATAATCTTCACTTAATCTCCAATGGTTTTAAAGAAGCATGTGAAACAAAATTGGAAAAAAGCGACTTAAAAAAGTATTTCAAACATATTTTTATTTCAGAGGTGGTCGGCATAAACAAACCAGATCCTCGAATATTTCAATTTGCCATGACGACAGCTTTTGCGCAACCTCAGCAGTCATTGATGATTGGGGACAACCTTGATGCGGATATCCGTGGCGCTGTAAATGTCGGGATGGACGCCATTTTCTTTAATCCTGGTAACATCGAAAAGCCGGAAGATGTTACGCATATGATTATCGATTTAAAAGAATTACAATCGATACTTTAAAAAATAAGAAAAGCAGCTTAAAGCTGCTTTTCTTATTTTAATACCTTTACCGTAATATTCTTAAACCATACATCATTTCCATGGTCCTGGAGACCAATAAGCCCTGACTTACTATCGCCACCAACATTGCTCAACAATTTAAAAGCCAAAGGCCACTTCTCTTCACTGAATTTACTTTTTTGCAACAAATCAATCCATGACTTATCCCACAATGTATATTCTACAACTTTTACATCATTCTGAAAATGCTCTACCTTTCCATTGTTGACTCTGATCTTAACCTTATTCCACTCGCCATAAGGTTTACCATTCTGCGGTTTGGCCGGGATCATATCGTATAGTGATGTGGATTTTCGATTTCCGTCAACACCCATTTTAGCATCAGGGTGGTTTTCATTATCTAAAACCTGACATTCTGGAGAAGAGATATAAATCGGTTGTCCCTCCACCTCCTTGGCTAAAAAGAAAATCCCCGAATTTGCCCCTTTAGCAACTTTCCATTCCATTTCTAATTCGAAATTTTTGAAATCATGAGCAAAAACTAAATCTCCTCCTTCTTCCTTTCCAAGATTAGCTTGGCTATCAAATTTGATCGCACCTTCATTAATTACCCATCTTTTAGGGACGACAGTCTTATCGTAGCCTCTCCAGCCGTCCATAGAAGTGCCATCAAAAATAACATAGGCTCCAGCCTTATTCTTTTTAAATTTCTTGATATCTACACGTGGTAAATCTAAGATTTTGTAAGCAGGAACCTCTTTTTTTGTTTGTCCTATGGCCGTATTAAGGTGTGCCGAAAAAGCAATCACCGATACCGCAAGAACTGTTTTTAATACCTTCATTCTTTTTAGTTTAAGTTTGTTTTAAAATTAAATTTAAGCATTTGGGATTATAAAGAGCAATATTTTTTAATATTCCTCTCCTTCCCCTACTTCATTTGTATTTGACACCCTCTTCTTTGATTTGTTTAAATCTTGGCTACCAAACCGGTAGGAAAGCGACAAAGTAAACATTCTCTTCATCCAACGGTGTTCAAAATTAGAACTCAATTGTGGTGTCTCAGTAAAGCCCTGCATTTTCCGAGTATTAAATACATCTCTAACATTGAACATAATAGATGCCTTCTTATTTAGCACATCTTTTTTCAACGCAACATCAACACCTTTCATAGCGTTCATCTTTCCTTGTGCCATCACCCTAGACGAGTTATATTCACCACGAACTTGAGCGGAAAACGTTGGCGTAAAACGATAATTAGCCGTTAAGTTCGTATTGTATGCAAAACCATTGGATGCTTTAACATTATAAGCCTCATTCGCTTTAAAATTGATATTGATCAGATTAAGATTGAATGTAAAATCAAAATCTTTAGTTGCATTGACTTTAGAGATAAATTCAAATCCGGAGAGATTTCTACTTGTCAAGTTCTCCCAACGGCTGTAGGTCACACTGCTCAAGGTGTCCACAAAATAAACATAAGGCTGCATCACCTCATTGGTATGATTGAAGTACGCAGAAGAAATCAAATTCACCTTACCGAAGGTTTTGGCAAAACTCAACTCAAAGCCGTGAACATCTTCAGGCTTCAAGTTGGGATTCCCCTGCCGTCTGTTCATGTCATCTGAAACGTTCAAGAATGGGTTGACTTGCCAGCCTCTCGCTCGCTGAACTCTTCTAGAATAGCTGAATTGGATTTTATCACCTTCATCACCAACATTGTATGTTAAAAATAAGGTTGGATATAGACGAAAGAAATCTTGACTGGCCTTAGTTTCCTTGTCGATAACGGTTGGATCTTTTGAAAAGTAAGTAGAATTTAAGTTAAATTGCTCAGCACGCAAACCTACTTGATAACCTATTTTATCCGATAGTTTCCCTTGGTAGTTGGCATATAAAGCATGAACAGTAGACGTAAAATCAAAATCATTACTGATGCCATAGTCTGGCAGATAACTACCACTAGCTACCGATAACGTATCCGAGAATTGAGTATCAAATGACTTTCTGATTTGCGAACGATAACCTGCCTCAAATTTACTATCTTCGGAAAAAGGGAGTACATAATCCGCTTGTATATTGATATTTTTACCGTCTTCCGAACTGACATTATTTCGGCCTGTGCTAGGTGTCCCAGAGCTAAACTCCTGTAAAAAAACATTTGTGCCATCTTCCTGATCGCGGCCATAGCTTGCATTAGCGGTCAGTTCTTCACCGGATCTCTTAAATTGATGTCTAAAATCCATTGTAAATTCATAGCCTAAATCATCCTCGAGTTGGCGAGAAGTTCTAGTGCTTGTGCCGGATAAGGTTGGGTGGTTAAAATAACGGTACCCTAAGTCCTCACCACGGTTATTATCCCTTATGCTCACATTACCGGAAAGGCTCAAGGAAGTCTTATCGGAAAGACTATAGTCCACACCAGCTTTTATCGTATGACTATTACCTTTTCTTGATGATTCCGAATTATTTGATATCTCACTATTGTTATTTTTAAATATATTATCAACGGCACCGCTTCCAACCATATGGCGTTTGTTGAAATTATAAGATCCAAAATAATTAAACTTTTTATCTCTATAATTTAAGGTCAGTCCCGCCATGTAGTTATCATAAGAACCTGCAGAAGTATTGATAGAACCATTTAATCCGGTTCTGATATTCTTCTTTAAAACGATATTGATGATCCCAGTCTGTCCCTCGGCGTCATATTTGGAAGAGGGATTAGTAATGACCTCAACTTTATCGATTGAATTAGCAGGTAGGCTTTGAAGCAAGGAAGTCACATCACTTCCAGCTAAAGCAGACTCACGTCCATCTATCAAAATTTTCACGCTACTCGACCCACGCAAACTGACCGATCCGTCCTGATCAACCTGTAGGGTTGGAACATTAGCTAATACATCTGTTGCAGTTCCGCCAGCACTGACCAAGCTTTCGCCTACATTGAACGTTTTACGGTCTATACCGATTTGCATGGCTGGAACCCTACCTTCAACAACCACTTCATTCAAGACATTCCCTATGGACTTCAATGCAATTCGGCCTAGATCTTTACTCTTGCCTCCTAAAACCTCTACAGCATCAATAGATTTTGTTTCGTAACCGACATAGGAAAAACGTATATTGTATTTACCGGGTTTAATATCAGACAACAAGAGAAATCCTTGGTCTACAGACTGTCCACCTTTCACAAAGGTATTATTTTTCGCGTCCATGAGTGCGGCACTCGCGGATAATATAGGCTTAGCGGTTGCGCTATCAACCAAAATAGCTTTAATTTGACCCGTTTGAGCAAAAAGAAAAACAGGTGAAAACAACAAAAATAAAAAAGATTTAAACGATTTAGCGTTAAACAACATGAGAGCTTCAGCTTAGTTTATAGTTATGATCTACAAAGAAAACTAAAACTTATAGACAAAACCGAAGCGTAACCATATTATTACGGTAACAAAAGAATGGCAAGTTATTCTACAGAGACAGTTAATCCTTCGGCTTTCAAAATTTTGCGATAAATTTCCATCTCCGTATAACTCCCTTCCAATACAGCACATTTTCCTTCCGTATGTACTTTCCAGGCAATCTTCTCAGCTTGCTTTTCGGTATATTGTAAATGATAAATCAAGCAGTGAATCACATGTTCAAACGTATTGGTTTCATCATTCCATAAAATAAGTCGATTAGACTCTTTGACGGAGGCTAAAATCTCTTCTAACGTAAAGGTTTCTTCAGCAGTTTGGGTACCCATGCTGCAAAAATAGAATATTTTTTTCTAAATTAACGACATTATAAAAGGGAAGAATACAATCAATTAGCAGATTTTATTATGTTACAGTCAAAAATTGCCGGAATTGGCTATTACGTTCCAAAAAACATCTATACCAATGACGATCTCACACGCTTTATGGATACCAGTGACGAATGGATCCAGGAACGAACAGGAATTAAAGAACGTAGATATGCCGACAGAATCGGCGAGACCACCACAACCATGGGAGTCGAAGCGGCTAAAATTGCTATAGAACGTGCACAAATTACCCCTCAGGATGTAGATTTTATCATCTTTGCAACACTATCACCAGATTATTATTTCCCGGGATGTGCGGTTTTACTACAACGGGAAATGGGGATGAATGAAGTTGGCGCACTGGATGTCAGAAACCAATGTTCGGGTTTTATATATGCCCTCTCTATAGCCGACCAATTTGTAAAAACAGGGATGTACAAAAATGTGTTGGTGGTCGGCTCAGAAAAACACTCTTTTGCCCTCGACTTTTCAACCAGGGGCCGAGCTGTTTCCGTCATTTTCGGCGATGGCGCGGGAGCAGTCGTCGTGCAACCAACAGCGGAAGATGGCAAAGGCATACTGAGTACACATTTACATTCAGACGGAGCAGAAGCTGAAAAGCTAGCCATGTACTACCCTGGCGCATCCAGCGGAATATGGCTGGATGAAATGCCCAAATGGCCTGAGCAGGAATTAGGCGGATTATTGATGACCAAAGAGATGCTCGAAGATGGAACTGCGTTTCCCAATATGGATGGACAGGCTGTTTTTAAGAAAGCTGTTGTCAAATTTCCGGAGGTCATCCATGAAGCGCTAGCAAAAAATAATTTAAAAACCAATGATATCGATTTATTGATTCCGCATCAGGCCAATCTTCGCATTTCGCAATTTGTACAGAAAACACTTGGATTAAGGGAAGATCAGGTATTCAACAATATTCAGAAATATGGCAATACCACTGCAGCCTCTGTACCGATAGCACTATGCGAGGCTTGGGAAGAAGGAAAAATTAAAAACGGTGATCTTATCTGTCTGGCCGCCTTTGGCGCAGGATTTACATGGGGTTCAGCCTTAATTCGATGGTAGAACATACAACCAATAAAAAAAGGGTGCTAATCGTATGATCAGCACCCTTTGTACGTTCTTCCAATGAATAACTATCCGTTTGATAAAGCAGCTGCCCCTGATACGATCTCTGTCAATTCTGTTGTAATTGCTGCTTGACGTGCCTGGTTGTAAGATAGCTTCAATGATTTTAATAAATCACCTGCATTTTCTGTCGCTTTATCCATCGCTGTCATACGTGCTCCATGCTCAGAAGCATTCGAGTCTGACACAGCTTTGTATAATTGAATCTTGATTGCTTTAGGAATCAACTCCTCGATAATCTTCTCTTTAGAAGGCTCGATGATATAATCCACCTCAGCCTCTATTTTTGCTTTATGCGTATGTTGTTTGTTTTCCTCCGCAGGTAATAATGGTAAAATCTGCTCTGCAGTCAACTCTTGAACTGCTGCATTTTTGAACTGATTATAAACCACTTCAACACGATCAAAATTACCTTCTTTGAATTGTTCCATGATAAATTCAGTTACCACGGATACAGAACCAAAATTTAAATCAGAAAACAAATCAGAGTGATTAGCTACCACATTAAAGTTACGCTTCGAAAAGAAATCATAACCCTTTTTACCAATACCAATGATACTCAAATTTCCTTTTGCATGTTGCTCGGCATATTTGTTAGCGATCAAGTTATTAGTTGCTTTGATAACATTTGCGTTGAATGCTCCAGCCAAACCTCTGTTAGAAGAAACAACAACGATCAACACCTTATTTGGCTCGCGATCCAGTGTAAAAGGAGAGTTACTTCCCTCAACACTCGCAGAAACATCCGCCAAAATATCTCTTAGTTTATTCGCATATGGTCGCAATTGTAAGATAGCGTTAGTAGCGCGCTTCAATTTAGCAGCCGAAACCATTTTCATAGCTTTCGTGATCTGCTGTGTTGATGATACCGAGGTAATCCGGTTTCTTACTTCTTTTAAATTTGCCATATTTGTTTTAAGTATTAAGTACCTAGTATTGAGTATCGAGCCTTAACGACAGACTCAATACCAAATACTCATTACTATTAATATTTTGATGCTAAATCCTTAGCTACTGTTTCTAATACTGCAGTTAATTCATCGGAGAACTTATTCGCTTTAAAAGCTGATAATACTTCTGGATGACGTTGCTCCAATTGAGTCAAGAATTCTTCTTCAAATTCTCGCACTTTATTCACAGGAACATTACGCAATAAACCTTTAGTTCCGATATAAATAATTGCCACTTGCTTCTCAACAGAAACCGGCGAATATTGACCTTGTTTCAAGATCTCAACGTTACGAACACCTTTATCCAAGACAGATTTAGTAGCAGCATCTAGATCAGAACCAAATTTAGCAAACGCTTCCAACTCACGGTACTGCGCTTGATCTAATTTTAAAGTACCCGATACTTTCTTCATCGGTTTGATCTGTGCGTTACCACCTACACGAGACACAGAGATACCTACGTTGATCGCTGGACGGATACCTGCGTTAAATAAGTTAGACTCCAAGAAGATCTGACCATCTGTAATTGAAATTACGTTGGTTGGGATATAAGCAGAAACGTCACCCGCTTGTGTTTCGATGATCGGAAGCGCAGTCAATGAACCACCACCTTTTACCAAATGTTTGATTGATTCTGGTAAATCGTTCATGTTGCGTGCGATATCATCTGACGAGTTGATTTTCGCTGCACGCTCCAACAAACGGCTGTGTAGATAAAATACGTCACCTGGGTACGCTTCGCGGCCCGGTGGACGACGCAATAACAAAGAAACCTCACGGTAAGCTACCGCTTGCTTAGACAAATCATCATAAACGATCAATGCCGGGCGACCTGTATCACGGAAAAACTCCCCGATAGCAGCACCTGCCATTGGCGCATAGAATTGAAGTGGAGCAGGATCAGCAGCAGATGCAGCAACAACTACTGTATAAGCCATAGCACCTCTTTCCTCCAATGTCCGCACAATATTCGCAACGGTAGAATTCTTTTGACCTACGGCAACGTAGATACAAAATACAGGTTCTCCTGCATCATAGAATTCTTTTTGGTTCAAGATTGTATCGATACAAACAGCTGTTTTACCTGTTTGACGGTCACCAATAACCAACTCACGTTGACCACGACCAACTGGGATCATCGCATCGATCGCTTTGATACCTGTTTGTAATGGCTCAGTTACCGGTTGACGGTAGATAACACCTGGAGCTTTACGCTCGATAGGCATTTCATACAAATCGCCTTGAATAGGTCCTTTACCATCGATTGGTTGACCTAGAGTATTTACAACACGGCCCAATAAGCCTTCACCAACTTTGATGGATGCAATACGGTTGGTACGTTTAATAGTATCTCCTTCTTTGATCTCATCAGAAGGACCTAAAAGTACAACACCAACATTGTCTTCTTCCAAGTTTAATACAATACCTTGTAATCCGTTATCAAATTCAACCAACTCACCGGACTGAACTTTAGTTAAGCCGTAAATACGAGCAATACCGTCACCCACAGCAAGTACGGTACCCACTTCCTCTAGTTCGGCTTCTGATTTAAAGCCCGACAATTGCTCTCTTAGAATTGCCGAAACTTCATCTGGTCTTACCTCTATCATTTTAATTATTATAAGGGGTTTTTTGATTTATTTTACTTCAAGTCTCAGAAAAAACTAATTATTCTGATTCAAATATCTTTCCAATTTATTCAACTTACCAGCAATACTTGCGTCAATCTGGCGATCGCCGATATTGACCACAAAACCACCGATCAAACTATGATCAACTTTATTGATCAATATCACTTGAGCATTGGTTTCTTTTGCAAGTACATCTTTCATCGCCGCCAAATTAGCTTCAGAAAGTGGTGCTGCAGATGTAACTGTAGCTTTCACAATTCCTTTTACCTCATTATACTCACGAATAAATTCTTGAGCAGTGGCATATACTATCTCACCACGACCTTTATTGATCATGATCTTAAAGAACGCCAAGATATTTGGATTGATCTTATCTTTAAATAGCGCATCCAATACGTTTTTCTTTTTGTCCAAAGGGACAATAGGATTGGCCAAAACAGCTTGCAATTCGGTACTGGATTTCAAAACCGCAATGAACGAATCCATATCGGTCTTGATTGTTTCCAGTGAGCCTTGCTCGCCTGCCAAGTCAATTAATGACTTCGCATATCTCGATGCTACTTTAAATACTGACATAATTCTATTTCGTAATTTGAGTGACCGGATTAGTTCAATTTAACGTCATTAAGCAAATCTGCTACTAAAGCTTCTTGCTTTCCTTGGTCCTCAAATTCTTTGTTTAACACCTTACGAGCAATATCCAAAGACAAAGAAGAAACCTGAGACTTAACCTCAGCCAAAGCTTTGTTCTTTTGTTCATTAATCTCTTCTTTCGCTTGAGCAATCATTTTTGCACCTTCAGCCTGCGCCTGAGTTTTTGCCTCAGCTACGATCTTATCTTTAAGCTCTTTTGCTTCCTTAAGGATAACGTCGCGTTCTGCGCGTGCTTCTTTCAATAATTGTTCGTTTTCATTTGTCAAACGAGCCATTTCCAATTTAGCTTTTTCAGCTGCCTCCAAAGCACTTGCAATACCTTTTTCGCGTTCGTCTAGGGCATCAACAATTGGTTTCCAAGCGTATTTACCTAATAAAAAGATAATAACTACAAGGACGATGACCATCCAAAAAAACAAACCGTACGAAAACGAATGTATTAATTTATCCATTGTTATACTATATAATGATAATTTTTATTTTTTAAGATTCAGGAATAATATAACCTGCAACCAACCGTTGCAGGTTATATCATAAAACCGTTGTGACTATTTACCTAATAATAAAGCACCGAATGCTAAACCTTCAAGTAAGGCACCAATGATAATCATTGCAGTTTGGATTTTAGATGCTGCTTCTGGTTGACGAGCGATAGCTTCCATTGCAGAACCACCAATTTTACCTAAACCTAAACCTGCACCGATAACGATTAAACCGGCTCCAATTAAATTGTACATAATGTATGATTTGAATAATTAAAAAATTTGCTAATTAATGATCGTGATGTTCTTCCACAGCCATACCGATAAATAAGGATGACAACATCGTAAAAATAAACGCTTGTAAAAAGGCAACCAATAATTCAATAACCATCAAGA
Organism: Sphingobacterium zeae; assembly: GCF_030818895.1. Lineage (NCBI taxonomy): Bacteria > Pseudomonadati > Bacteroidota > Sphingobacteriia > Sphingobacteriales > Sphingobacteriaceae > Sphingobacterium > Sphingobacterium zeae. Next base: position 1,287,772 of record NZ_JAUTBA010000001.1, on the reverse strand, counting down.
AGATTGTCAAGAACATAGAAACACCTATACTACCCACTACTGTCAATTGGTGTTGCAATAAATAAACAATTGCAATCAATCCCATCACTACCGTGTGACCAGCTGTAATATTTGCAAACAAACGAACCATCAAAGAGAATGGCTTTGTGAACAACCCCAACACTTCAATTGGTGCCAAAACGAATTTAAATGGAACAGGAACACCCGGCATCCAGAAAATGTGTTTCCAATAGTTTGCGTTTGCTTTGATATTTACAATTAAAAAAGTAAAAAGAGCCAAACATAATGTTACTGTAATGTTACCGGTCACATTAAATCCTAGTGGTGTCAAACCAACCAAGTTCAAAATCCAGATCAAGAAAAATACAGACAATAAATAGGGCATAAATTCTTTATAACGATGACCAATGTTTGGAATTGCCATCTCATCACGCACATAGATAACCAAAGGCTCTAATACACGTCCTACACCTTTAGGTAAGTTGTTAGCACCCTTTTTATAGGTTTTAGCCAAACTTATAAATGCCCAAAACATTAAAAATGCAGCCAAAAATAAACCTACAACACTCTTTGTGATCGAGAAATCTAAAGGCATCGCTACAGTAGGATGAAAATCGACAGCATCATGAATTTCATGAGAACCGACAACATAAGAAGTTTCAAATTCCTTTTTCACTTCCTTTCCTTTCTCGTTTACAGTCATAACATAACTACCATCGGCATTTTTGCGGTATTCATGACCAGCTAAATTACCAGTAGCATCGGTCTTGTAAATTTTCCCATGGTATAATGCATAGTATTGACCATCAACCGCAGCAACCTTATTACCGTGATCAAATGCAGAAGCCATAAAAACTTTCAAGCCATTGTCAATCAAAATAACTGGCAATGAAAAGCCAAAATGTTTACCTGTCTCTTCATCGGAAAAGAAGCTAAAATAATAATCATCTTGTAAGTGATGCTCAATATGGCTATTGATTTCCTCAGCCTGCGATTTTTCTCCGTGTGCATGCTCATTGGCCTTTGTTAAAAATGGCGCAACTGCAAACAGAATAACTGCTAAAAATTGAAGTGTTCTTTTAAGACTCACGATACTACTATTATGTTATTTAAAATTTTTGCGAAAATACTACATATAAAGCACAAAAGCTACTCTAATATTACATTTTTTTGAAAAAACTATCGTTTCCTCCCCTAGGATTTGTTTAAAGCCTTATAAGCAAATCCTACATCGTAAAAAAGGAATAAAACGACAACGATCAAATAGTTATATTTTAAAATATCAGCCTGTGGTTTTGCCAACCCATTATGGATGTATACATAATTTAGGACAAACTTTAACGTCAATAATCCTAAAAAAACGAAACCGACATATTGTGGAAATTGCGTGGAAAAATAACTCACTCCTGCCATAATAATAATCGATAAAATCAATTGAAAAACATATATTTCATACAATGGAAAATGTAGATCGTCTAGATTTTGTATCCCATCAAAAGATTTTAACAAAAAGAAATGAAGGGCAAATACCAATACCGCAACAAAAAATAAAATAAGTGCCTGCTTTAAATATACTATCATCTATCGTTTAATCGATTCACTTGTCTAATGACTTGGTAGAGAGAAATCCCAATCCCAGCAAGGGTAAGGATTTTCATCCATAACTGGTTATCACTATCAAACTTGCCGTCCAACCAATCTCCTAATAAATAAAATACGTAAATGGTAAAAACCATCTGAGTAGAAATAGTTGTCAACACAAGCCACTTGTTAGGGTCTTTCTTGTCTTCCATAAGCAATCTTAAGGTTATCAATGGGCTCTCAACAAACTACATCACAATATTTGTTACAAATATACATCATAAATCCTTATTGCCTACAATCCCAAAACTTTTTGTCCAATTTTAATATCTGGGTAGTCTATATCTGTACCTAAAAGCATTTTAAGTTCAGAAGACGATTTATCCGGGTTTGTCCGAATCACATCAAGTATACGATCCAACTTCTCCTGCTCGATCAATTCTGTAGCCTCCACTTCGGTACCTACAAAGGTAATCAAATGTCCGTAAATCGTGCCTGCAACCATCCCGCGCTTACCTGCTATATCAGCGATGCTCATTCCATCCTTAAACATTTCTAAGGAAATCTCCTTTGTATCCAACTTCTTCGGCCCTTCTTCATCTGCACGTTGCGCAGCCAATTCATCTTTTTCTTTGGTCTTCACACTAGCGGCAACATCGAGCATCGCTGTTTGAAAATCTTCCCGTTTTGAAAGCGTATCAGCAATAAGTAGACAATGTTGCAACTGCTCGCGTTTTCGCTTGTAATCAAGCAATAATGCTTTTAACTCATCAATATATTTCTTCGTACGTTTTCGTATCTGGTACTCCTCAATATGTTTGGTTAAAGCCTCAATCAGATCTACATCCATTTTCGGTAAAAACCAATTGACCGCAGCAGTAGAACGTTCACAGATGACGTCATAATCGATTGCGTTTTTATCCCGCAACAAATCATACAGTACAACAATAAATTTATGTGCAACCTTCTCTTGGGTCTGAAGGTGCTTGACCAATTGTTGGAAAAATAATACGGCTTGTTCCTTTCCATCAATATTACGCTCTTCAAGTGATTTTAGCAACTCCGAAGTCTCGGCCAATAGCCCGTCCCAACGGAAACCGTGCATTAAAATCTGGCCAAGATAATTCCGTTGGCATTGCTCCAAAATCTCATTGACATCAGCCTGACCCTGAGCACGCTGCGCAAATTCGACCACTTGGTAATCGGTACGGATGGCATAAGAAGGGATAATGGATTTTAATACAAGTCCATCTAAACTCGTTAAACGGCTCAATGCAACGTACACCTGTCCAGCGGCAAACGAGGTCCCTGCGTCAATGATCGCTTTTTGAAAAGTTAAACCCTGACTTTTATGAATAGTGATAGCCCAAGCCAATCGAAGTGGAAATTGCGAAAATGTACCCAATATCTCCTCTTTAATCTGATCTTGCCCCTTATCGTAATTATACCGGATATTCTCCCAGGTCTCCCTTTTTACCGTTACAGATTCCGACCCATCAGGAAATGTAACCGTTACCGTGCCCTGCACCGTATCGATGTCCTTTACCGTACCGATCTTTCCATTGTAATATTTACGTTCATCACCGGAATCGTTGCGAATAAACATGACTTGTGCCCCTATTTTCAATGACAATGTTTCCTCTGCAGGATAGGAGCCCTGTGCAAAATCGTCCTTTACTACCGCTTTAAGATTTAACATTTTACCCGATAATGAGGCCAATTTAGCACCGTTTATTTCATCTGCATTTCGATTATGGGAGGTCAATGTAATATACTGCTCCTCTTCATTCGGAACAAAGTCCTGCTGATAGTAACCATTTAGGGTCTTGAGCATATCACTTGTACATTGATTGTTTCGTATCGCATTCAAAATGGAAATGAAGCCCTCATCTTGCTGACGATAGATCTTATTAAGCTCTAACATCACCAAAGGATTATCTCTCAATATCTTGGCATTGAAGAAGAAAACAGAAGAGTAATGATCTTTTAATACATTCCACTCCGCATCTTTCACGACAGGCGGCAGCTGGTACAAGTCTCCGATAAACAAAACCTGCAATCCCCCAAAAGGCCGCATATCGCGACGAACAGATTGCAAGATCACATTAATCGCATCCAATGTATCTGCGCGAACCATCGACACCTCGTCAATCACCAACAGTTCAAGTTCCTGCAAAATCGCCCGGCGTTGCTTCGTCAGTTTAATCGTGCTAAAGAGACGGGATTTATTGTAAATATGACTATCCTGCTCGTCCCACCGCAACTCATAATCTTCTATAAAAGTTCCAAAAGGAAGCCAAAACAAAGAGTGCAAAGTCGTTCCGCCGGCGTTCATCGCCGCAACCCCAGTAGGTGCGGTAATCGCCATCTTCTTGTAACTATGCTCCTTTATATACTTCAAGAACGTCGTTTTTCCAGTACCTGCCTTCCCTGTAATAAATACGTTTTGATTCGTTTGGTTAACGAAAGCAACAGCTTGCATAAATGCAGTATTTTCCCGATCGACTTGAAAGTTTGACATATCCTGAAATTAGATTGATCACAAAATTAGCAATTTCATTTTTAACTTTACCTCGCACATAGCATTGAGCACAACTAAAGAAACGACTATAGTCAGTACATAAATATTGCTAAAACGGTTAACTTAAATTATTAATAGATTTTTTCTATATTTAGCTGCTAAATTAACAAATAACAAATTTTTAGAATTGTAATATGGCTATAGATAAAATTGCATTGTTTGAAAATGTACAGGAAATGCTCACTTCCAAAGGTTTTCGTATCGATAAATCAGATGCAGCACGTCCTTGGGGCGGATTTTTCGTCATTGACGAATCGCAGGCACAGGAATTTGCAGATGAATATTTCGGCGGAATGGATGTGCAAGAATTAAGAATATCCGGAAAATTAAGTCCTAAAATTCTAATTGTTGCACCGGATAAAAGACTATCTTGGCAATACCACCACCGCCGGGCTGAAATCTGGCGTGTTATTCAAGGTAACGTAGGGGTTATGGTTTCTGACACAGATGAAGAATCTGTTGTGTCTACATTGAAAGAAGGGGAAACAATCCGGTTGCGCCAAGGACAACGCCACCGTTTAATTGGATTGGACGGCTTCGGTATTTTAGCAGAAATTTGGCAACATACAGATGCCAACAACCCTTCTGATGAAGACGATATCGTTCGCGTACAGGACGATTTTGGCAGATAATAGTCCCACAGGACCGTTACCGCCAAAACAAAGATTCCCAATTGTTGATTGGGAATCTTTGTTTTTACCCCAAACATAAAGTGCCATAGCAGCTGATTCACTCTCCCCACGTTGCATTTCATCGCTTTTATCCAAGCTCGCATACCCCCGTGTCCATTTCAGCTATTCCATAGCGCAATTCATTAGAAGAGAATAGTATTTTTTATTATTTTAGTAAAGATATAAGCAACTATGACATGATGAGCAACGACGACACTAAAAGAGGATCTGGTATATTAAACAGTCTGAAAAAATTAATTTTTGAAGATGATCAACCCCAGCAAAGCCAGCGCCCACAAACGCCATCGGCGCCTGCACCAAATGCTATTCCAAACACCCCTTTTAAGGAACCATCCTATTCTCCAGCTCCGCCAACAACTGGAAAAACACCTCCTCCAATCCCGATAACGGCCAACGATGGAACTACCGACCTTAAAGAAATGAAATTAAAGGTCTATGCTATTCTAGAAAAACTAAATGAACAAGGGGTAGACTTTTTTGAGGTATGGAATGCTGCAGCAGCAATGGGAAAAGTGGAGGAAAACACACTCAAAGCAGCTTATACCTCACTTAAATTTGTAGACAGTTCATTGTCTAAAGAAAAATTGATCGCAACTGGCACAAATTATGCTAATAAACTCAAAGAAACCATTGTCAAAGAATCGGAACAGAAACAGGCTGAAAAGAGAAAAACTGAACAGGACCGAACCATGGAGATTGCAAATCTGACTGCTGAAATCAAAACAATAACGGAAAATATTGCAAAATTGCAAGATGATTTACAGAAAAAACAGCTCGCTTTGGGACAGATTAATGAAAAGTACGAACCCAGAATTAAAGATATTGAACAAAAAATAAACATCGGCAATGCAGCCGTTGATGAGGTTGTTACCGAAATCAATACTGCACTACGTATGATTAATTCAATCGATAACATAAAAATAAATCAATGGAAAGAAAAGATCAGTATGTTAACATTCCCGCTGAGATAAAGACGCAACTTCCGATATTTCAGGTATTGGGCGATCATCTGCCTGCACAGCTACAATCTACAGAAGCAAAAAAGACTGCATCAAAGGTTTTCTTTTGGGCAATTTTACTCGGTGGCGCCTTTGCATTTTTCAAATATTTACCGATTATGTTGGAATATGCTGGAAAAAGCATACTTTTTGTCATATTTAGTATTATCCTGATTACCTTATTACTGTTAGCCCCCAAGATTATCGCACTATTGCATCGACTTGGCACCGTTTTACTCTTTAAAGGAGAAAAATCGATCATTAGAAATAACCCAATAGAAACCTTACAATTGCTGTCAAGAGATGCAAAAGACACGCTGAAACGAGTAAAGGAAAAAATTAGCAATGTCGATGGAGTCCGCATTGATATGATTCAAAGCGGTGAAACAGCACAAAAGACTGCGGAAGAAAAATATACGTATGCCAAACGTTTTACAGCGGAAGCAGCTAATCTCGATGAAAAATCAAAAGAAGAAGCCAATAAAAATAACGCAGAAAAAGCAAATGCTTATGCAAGAGATGCTAAAGAAACGCGTACTAAAGCCTTTCTATTGGGAAAAGAAGGAGAATCAGAAGAGCAAAATGCGCGTAGCTATGTTCAGTATGCCAATCAGTTTGCTAAAGTATTGGAAGTACTCAAAGACAATGAAAGCGCCGCCCGAATTTATGTTAGCACCTTAGATAGCAGCATTTCCATCATTTCAAAGAAGCTAGAAGCAACCCAAAAAATGAAGAATGCCACCGACGGTCTTGCTGATGTGTTCAATATCAAAGATGGCTGGGCCTTCCAGGAAGCCATGAACGCCGCAACAGGTGCCATTAGCCAAAATATAGCCTCTATCCGGTCCAATTTGGATTTTTTGGATCAAAACAACAACATCACTGTCGGTGGAGCGCCAACCCAGGGTGAACTAGAGGAATTCATCCGCAAAGTAGACGAGCGTAATCTGAAGGTTTTGAATGTAACACAGATGACAGACGCTAGCTATGAGCTTAAGCCCGAAGAGAAAGTGGATAAAGGATTTACACTACTTGATTAATTATAAAATTATATTACTTCAACATTATGGAAGAAAAATCAACATGGGCAAGATTAAGATGGCCTATTAAAGCAATTATTATTGCCTTACCTATCCTCGCAATCGGTTACTGGGCAATGCAATCGGGCAAATTTGATGCTAACCCTACTGTACAAACAGACTCAACCAGTCACAAAAATGCGGATTCAAATCACTCATCTGGCTCGAAAGATACACGTTCATTCAACTATCAACCTGAAAAGCCTGTTGACGGTGAATACAAAGGAGTGGTTGAAGTGGGCGCCTCTGGTTTCAATTCCTTCGTCGTCAATATGGATAAAGAGAATCGTTGGGAAATCGTTTCCAAAGATTTTGGAAAATCTTTTGCTTATGAAGGATTGGCAAATACCGAAGATATTCGCAAAGGATTAAAAGACTATATCGGCATGATGCTGGATAAAGGTGTTAAATCGAAAAATATACATTTTGTCATTAGCTCTGGAGCGCAAAAGGAACCCAAAACAACTATCATTAGCAGCGAACTTAGAAAAATGGGCTTTGTGGTCAACTTGGTTACAGCAGAGCAAGAAGGAAAGCTTGCATTAAAATCGGTCCTTCCAAAAGCATATGAAGACAATGCATTTGTTGTTGACATTGGGTCTGGTAATACAAAAATTTCATGGATCGATGGCGATACAAAATCTGTCGAAGCACCCGGTGCGAAGTACTATGAGAAAGATCTCAAAGATGATGCTGTCTATGCAGAAGTAAAAAAATTAGGCGAAAAGATTCCCGCAAATAAAAGAGAAGTTTGTTTTATCATCGGTGGCGTTCCTTTTGAACTTGCTTCGCAAACGCGCCAAGGAGAAGAACGTTTTACCGTTTTGAATGACCCAGCTTCCTACAACACAGATAAAATAAAAACAAAAAGCGGTGTTAACATTTATAAAGCAATTAAAGATGCGACCAACTGCGATACCTTTGTTTTTGATTGGGATGCCAACTTTACCATTGGATTCTTACTATCGTTAAACAAATAGGCACCTTTTAGCATATAAAAAAGCGCTGTTCTCAAACGAAGAGAACAGCGCTTTCTTTTATTAGCTATGTTTCATCCCATAAAGCTTAAGACATACAGAACAATAAGGATTGCTAATATCAAAAAAGCTAATTTCCAAAAGCTATAAGGCCGTTGCCCATACACTTTACCATTAAATGCATTAACCATGATCTGATAACTCTTTCCCTTGTATTGATAAGCAGACAACCAAACTGGCAAAAGAATATATTTCAATTTAATGGATTTAAAATCACTATCAATAGAATCGATATCCTGCGTATCGCCACCGATGTCATGCTCAACCTGTCGCTCGATTTCCCGGTCCATGATCGCTCGGGCAGTTGTCGCTGCTTTCACATGATCTACACTGAAAGTTTCCGCGATAAAGCCACTTAAATATTGCTCATTGAAAGGTTTTAGATAACCCAAATTCCAAGGTCCGATTTTATCAGAGAACTTTTCGGGAAGAGATGTTGATCCCGAAATGACAATATCCTTAAATTGACTATAGATACTACCTGAAGCTGGATACCAATTTGTTCGTCTTTCTTGGTATTCTTCCGTCTCACCATCCGAATTGCGTCTTGTACGCGTCACATAATAATACTCGCCACGTGACCCCACATAGTCAGAATGTACATCTGCATCATAAGACCAAAATGGTATATACACTCCTTTTAAACGATCATTTCTTGAATTAAAAATTCGCTTAAAGTCATTCGGAGCGAACCATATCTTACCGGCCCACTGTGTCAATAACCCAAAAGCATTTTTGTAATCAACGGAAAAGGGAACAAGACCATGCGGTTTTACAATACGCTTTTGCTGATGGTCAATAACCAATGGTGAAGCACAAAAAGCACACAAATCCGCGGTGACGTGCGCATTTAACCTTGAATTTGCACCACAGTTTCCGCAATGCACAACCTCAGCTAAATAACTATATCGTTCATCTTCGAGTCCTTCCATCGCGGCTCCAAAGACCTTATAATCTGTTGATTCAATACGACCATTTTCTGGCAACTGATCAGCTATTTCATTTCTGGTTCCGCAATAGGAACATGCTAAATAGGAAGTACCAGGCTGATAAGTCAAAATTGCACCACAACCCTGACATTTCAGTCCTTGCTCTATCTCGGAGGTTTTTTCTTCAAAACTCATAAAACTTGGTCGTCCGTTTTATCCTAAACTCCTGGTATCGGTGGCGGGTTCTGCGAAAACAGATCCTTTAATTCGCCTACCTTTTCAGCTTCAATCCAGTTTTCAAGTCCCTCTTTCCAAACCAAGGTGGCAAGTGTCATCGTGCCCGCTTTTACAAGACCGCGCAGCTGTTCATGATCAAATGGTCCTTCCTGTTTTCCTTTAATCGCGAGATAATATGCCACGCTTTTAGGCAGCGGCGGCGGCCCCGCTGTTGTAGCAGAAGCACCTGCGCCCCCTGCTCCAGTTGGATTATTTCCATCAAAACTATTTTGTTGAAAGACATTTCCCATCTGACCAACCATTCCTGCCCCTAATCCAGCGCCGAACCCCGCGCCGACGATACCTCCACTAGTTGGATTCTCAGCAGCTTTCTCCATCGAATTAGCCGCTTGAAATTGAGCATATGCCCCAAGATTACCAACAACTCCCATGCTACTTCGCTTATCAAGTGCCTTTTCAACTTCCTCTGGGAAAGAAATATTTTCTATTAAAAACTTCGTTAAACTTAATCCCAACTCTTCAAAATCGGCTCCAATTTTCTGCTGTATCAAGGCCGATACTTCATCGTAGTTGGATGCGAGATCCAACGCAGGAATTTTGGACTCAGCAATAGCATCCATCCCTCTCGATACCGCAATGTTTCGAAGCTGTTCTGTGATATCTTCAACCGTAAATACCGGTGTTGTTGAAACCAGCTGTTTCATAAACACAGTAACATCTTTCACTTGAAAGGAAAAATTACCAAAAGCTCGGAGACGAATGGGGCCAAATTCAGGATCCCGCAACATGATTGGATTTTTGGTGCCCCATTTCTGATTAACAAATTGACGAAGATTCACAAAATAAACATCCGCTTTGAAAGGACTGTTGAATCCATACTTCCAGCCTCTAATGGTAGTCATGATTGGCATGTTTTGGGTCGTCAATTCGTAACGACCGGGCTGAAAGACATCAGCCACCACACCTTCGTTTAAAAATACGGCAGCCTGTCCTTCCCTTACGGTCAATTGTGCACCCATTTTTATTTCATTCTGATACCTTGGAAATTTCCACACAATTGTATCTGTACTATTATCGACCCATTCGATAATATCGACAAACTCATTCCTGATTTTATCAAAGAATCCCATAAATTATTCGCTTTAAAATTACTTACACTAAATGTAAACATTTCCCGGCAAACCAGCAATTTTCACCATGTGGACATAAACTGGGGATATCTAAAAAATTTAGCCTTTTAAACTACTTATCGTAGTTTATTTTTTTTACTTTTGTTAGCTAAGTTCTACATAAATTTATGAGTACATATAACGAAGACAGCATTAGGTCCCTGGATTGGAAAGAGCATATTCGCCTTCGTCCGGGAATGTACATTGGAAAGTTGGGGGACGGTTCGGCCTATGATGATGGTATTTATGTTTTATTGAAAGAGGTCGTTGACAACTCCATCGATGAGTTTGTTATGGGAGCTGGTAAAACGATTGATATCACGGTAAACGAGAATAAGGTTTCCGTACGCGATTATGGACGTGGTATTCCAATTGGTTCTGTTGTTGATGTTGTTTCTAAAATCAATACAGGTGGTAAATATGATAGTAAGGCTTTCCAAAAGTCCGTCGGTTTAAATGGGGTCGGCACGAAAGCAGTGAACGCTTTGTCCAGTCAGTTCACCGTACAGTCCTATCGGCAAAATATTACCCGCATCGCGCAATTCGCTAAGGGAGAGTTAGTCCATGATGAACAAAAAGAAACAACGCAACGAAATGGCACAGCGGTAACATTCTATCCAGACGACTCCATTTTCCGGAATTATAAATACAGACTAGAATTTGTTGAAAACATGATCTGGAATTATGTGTTCCTGAATTCTGGGCTTACGATTAATTTCAATAATCAGAAATTTATTTCCGAGCATGGTCTAAAAGACTTATTGGAACGTAATATTGATGCCGAATCCATGCGCTATCCAATTATTCACCTGCGTGGTGAAGACATTGAAATTGCCATGACACATGGACAACAATATGGAGAGGAATACTATTCCTTCGTAAACGGACAACATACAACCCAAGGGGGAACACATCAGGCAGCATTTCGTGAAGCACTCGTCAAAACGATCCGCGAATTCTACAAAAAAGAATTTGACGCATCGGATATTCGGTCTTCAATCATCGGAGCAATCGCCATCAAAGTACAAGAACCTGTTTTCGAATCTCAAACTAAAACAAAATTGGGTTCCCAAAGTGTCGGTCCTGAAGGCCCGACTGTAAGAGGCTTCATTAATGACTTTGTAAAAAAAGCATTGGATGATTACCTGCATAAAAATCCAGCTACGGCAGATGCCCTTCAGAAACGAATCCTGCAATCCGAACGTGAGCGCAAGGACATCGCGGGTATTAAAAAACTGGCCAACGAAAGGGCAAAAAAAGCCTCGCTTCATAATCGTAAACTACGTGACTGTAAAGTGCATTTTAGCGATAAAAATGAACGTAACCAAGAAACAACTTTGTTTATCACTGAAGGGGATTCGGCATCTGGCTCCATTACCAAATCGCGGGATGTGCAGACTCAAGCTGTTTTCAGTTTGAAAGGAAAACCGTTAAACTCATACGGTATGTCCAAAAAGATTGTTTATGAAAACGAAGAATTTAACCTCTTACAACATGCACTTAATATTGAAGATGGTCTCGACGGGTTACGCTACAACAATATCGTAATCGCTACCGATGCCGACGTCGACGGCATGCACATCCGTCTGTTGTTATTGACATTTTTCTTGCAGTTTTTTCCAGACCTTGTCAAAGCTGGTCACGTTTCCATTTTGCAGACGCCCCTTTTCCGTGTCCGCAACAAAAAGGAAACAATTTATTGTTATTCCGACGAAGAACGGCAAAAAGCAATCGCAAAATTAGGCGCTAAACCCGAAATTACCCGATTCAAAGGTCTGGGTGAAATATCACCTTCCGAGTTTGGTTTATTTATTGGAAAAGATATCCGCCTTGACCCGGTTATCTTGTCCAAAGACAATAAAATCCAACAGTTATTAGAATATTACATGGGTAAAAACACGCCCGATAGACAAAAACATATCGTCGAAAATCTACGTGTTGAAGTTGACCTTGAAGAAGAACTAACAAAAAAAGCGGGTTAACATAGCCCGCTTTTTTTCAATAACCTACATCCAAATTTCATGTACAACCAAACCTTAATTTTGATCCAATGTCAAGACGCCGTTGGACTAGTCGCCAACATCTCCAACACGCTAGCAAAATATCAGCTCAATATTGTCACCATGCGCGAATATGTAGATGAAGAAGCCAATAAATTCTTCGTGCGTGTAGTCTGTAACGGTCTAGTAATGGATCAAAAACAACTTTCCGACTCCTTGGCTGAGGTACTTCCTCCGTCTGCTCAAATACAGATCAACCCCAATACCCGAAAAAAGATTGTTGTCTTGGTGACCAAAGAGCATCACTGCCTTGCAGACATACTCGTACGACAGCATTTCGAAACTTGGGGAGCCGAAGTACAGGCTGTCATTGGCAATTATGAATCGCTACGCTCTTTTACAGAAAAATTTGACATTCCTTTTCACTGTATCTCACATGAAAACCTGACAAAGGAAACGTTCGAAAAAAAACTGATAGCACAAATCCAACAATATCATTTCGATTATATCATTTTAGCTAAATTCATGCGAATCTTATCACCAGCGTTTGTTGGAACTTTTGAGAATAAATTAGTGAATATCCACCATTCCTTCCTACCGGCATTTATAGGCGCCAACCCCTACAAACAGGCACATGCAAGAGGTGTTAAGATTATTGGAGCCACAGCGCATTTCGTGACCGACCAACTTGATGAAGGTCCGATCATCGTCCAGGATATACGGCATGTCAACCACACCTACACAGTAAAGGATATGGTTACTGCCGGAAAGGAAATAGAAAAAGCCGTTTTAAGCCGGGCAATTCGCCTGCTTAGCGAGGATCGTGTCATGCGCAACGACTACAAAACAATTGTATTTGAATAGTGATTACAATCATCTCCCCATAAAACAATCATTACTTTTTTTTTGCGTTATTCTCCATTATTTCGTAAAAGAAATATTTAAGAATGACGCACACTTTTCATATCCCCGTATTAGGCTTAGCTTTCTCGATCGATTCAGCAATTAAGGTTGCCCAGTACGGAATCTCCTCCGTGATGTCTATCGTTGACGATGAACTAATCGAGCGCATGCGCTGCTATTACTGTGGAGAATATCAAATCCCCTATCAACCAATCCTCACATCTGAAGAAGATTATCGGGCAAATAGAATCACAGCGTACCTCAATCTGGTACAATTTGTGGTCAATAAACAAATTACAGCCTTAAAACATCAACCCTTTACAGAAGGCTCAGAATTGGCAAAATACTTTCAGCTTCTACCAGATTCACATCCATCCAAGCCGCTGTATCACGCTATGGAAATTGAAACAAATCTGGCCATTAAGACCGAACTCCAAGATTTATTGATCACTTATCTAAAGGCAGGTGACATTGATGTTAATATCATGTCCAAAGTTGACAAGATAAATTATAAAAACGGTAAGGTATTAGACGAGCGCTTTTCTGATGCACTAGCAGCCTTACGTGGCTTTGCAAATTCCAATCTTCATTCTTCACTTATCCTTTCCGCTGGAATGAATCCACACTTATATGCTTACCTTGCTGAATTGCCAGCTTTCTTCCCTGATAATGAAAGTATGTTCGACAAAAAGGTAACACTCAAAGTAAGTGATTTCCGATCGGCACTCATTCAGGCAAAATATCTCGCCAAAAGAGGGGTTTGGGTATCTGAATTCAGAATAGAATCCGGTTTGAACTGCGGTGGACATGCTTTCGCAACGGATGGCTTTCTTCTTGGTCCAATCCTTCAAGAATTCAAAGAAAAGAAAGAAAGTTTAAAAGCCGAACTTTTCGAGATATACAAAGAATATTGGAATGCTCAAAAGCGCTTTCTAACCATACCTCCCGTTATCAAATATACGGTTCAAGGAGGGGTGGGTACCGCTTTAGAACATGAGTTTTTTTTAGATTATTACGGATTTGACGCTGTAGGCTGGGGATCTCCATTCCTAATGGTACCCGAAGCAACTACGGTAGATCAAGAAACGTTGAAAACATTGGAACTTGCCGAAAAAGAAGACTTCTACTGCAGTGGAGCATCTCCATTAGGGATTCCATTCAACAACTTTAGAAAAAGTGGCGCTGAGCACCTTCGGGTAGAACGAATTAAAAAAGGCCGCCCTGGAAGCCCCTGCAAAAAAGAGTATCTCATTTCCAACACCGAGTTCAGTGACAAGCCCATCTGCACCGCATCACGCGTATATCAACATCAAAAGATACAGGAACTAACACAACAGAACCTGTCTGCTGCTGAATACGAAAAAGCTTTTGAGGCCATTACCGAAAAGACCTGTCTTTGTGAAGGACTCGCAGCACCTGCCTATCTCAAGTACAATATCCAGAAGACTAAAGAACAGACCGCCGTAGCCATTTGCCCGGGTCCAAATCTCGTTTGGTTTAAAAAACAATATACTTTACGGGAAATGATCGACCATATCTATGGCCGTATCTCAGTCTTTGACAATAACAATCGCCCATTTGTCCTGATCAACGAGCTCAACCTGTATATTGATCATATTCAAAAATATGTAACAGACAATCAAAACATCATAAACGATAAAAAGATAAAGTACGTAGCCAAATTTAAAGCGCAATTACAAGCCGGAATTGCTTACTATGAAGAGCTAGTTCAACATTTATCACATATCCCACAGAACATGATCGCAGCCATCCCAAAGCAGCTGGAACTCGCATCGTTACGGTTGAAGGACATCCATATGTAATGCCCTAATACATATTAAAAAATTGTATCTGATAACAACCACGGGGCGCTTGTTTAAGCGCCCCGTGGTTGTTATCAGAAATCTTTTGACCGTCTTACTTCGCTATCTTACGGAATTTACCAAATACGCCAAGTGGAAGTTTCGGCCCTGCAGTTGCTTGTAAAAATAGCTCACCTATTTCTAAGTTTTCAACCTTTGGAAAAGCAGTCTTAATTAAATTTTCCACAATAACCGAAGAGAAACCTAAAGAATACGTATTTAAAATCAAAAAATGTTCTTTAGGATCCAATAGCTGAACAACCTCTGTCATCATTTCCATAATGTGGTCTTCTAATTTCCATTTCTCGCCTTTCGGTCCATGTCCATAAGCTGGTGGATCCAAAATAATTCCGTTATAGGTATTACCTCTTTTCAGTTCACGCTTTACAAACTTCAACGCATCCTCAACAACCCAACGAATGTTATCCAAGTTAGAAATTTCCATATTTTCATTCGCCCAGGTAACAACCTGTTTAATCGAATCCACGTGCGTTGTATCCGCGCCAGCAGCTTTCGCTATTAGAGATGCTCCTCCCGTATATGCAAAAAGATTGAGAACCTTCGGTTTTTCCGTTTTAAACGAACGAACAGATTCCGAAATATAGTCCCAATTTACAGCCTGCTCCGGAAATATCCCCACGTGCTTAAAAGATGTCAGGCCCAATCTAAATTTGATGGCCACGTCGCTATTTTTATATTCGATATGCCAACGATCCTGAACCTTCGGATTTTTCTTCAACCATTCTCCAGAAGTAGCCGACCGACCTTTGAATTTGATATGATAACGCTTGTTCCATTCTGCTTCGCTCAACGCCTTAGGCCATACAGCCTGAGGCTCAGGTCTGATCAGAATTAAATCACCAAAGCGTTCCAATTTTTCAAAATCACCACAATCAATGAGTTCATAGTCGCTCCAATGCTGTGGAGTCAATAGTTGTATATTTGTTGCTGCCAAAATCAAAATTTTCCGACAAAACTAAGCTAAATTTCAATATAAAAGAAATCCGCTTGATCCTAAGCACGATCAACGCCTAAAAATCGGGCGCACTAAAACAATAATTTCATGCGTTATTCCCCCATTGAGGCCTTAGCACTTTTCATCAATGGACTTGCAAAGACAAAGTTGTTCAATTCTTTCACATCCGAGCGCATCATATCCTTATTGGACCCTTCCCAAAATTTCGCGCCTTGGTAAAGAAATAAAATATATTCCCCTATTCCCATCACAGAATTCATATCATGCGTAACAACAACTGTTGTACATTTTAATTCTTGAGTAATCTTCAAAACCAATTCATCAATAACAATAGAAGTTTCAGGGTCCAGCCCCGAATTAGGTTCATCACAAAAAAGGTATTTGGGATTCATACTGATCGCACGTGCAATACCTACACGCTTTTTCATCCCGCCTGAGAGCTCGGCAGGAAAAAGCTTATTCCTCCCCTCCAGATTCACCTGTTCTAGACAATGATTTGCCCGGTCTAATTTCTCCGCTTTCGACATGTCCGTAAACATATCCAAAGAAAACATAATATTTTGTTCGACAGTCATCGAATCAAATAATGCTGAATTCTGAAAAAGCATACCTATTTCTTTACGAATGGGAACACGCTCTTCAAAATTCATCCGAGTAAAATCTTTACCGTCAAAAATGACCTTTCCTTTTTCCGGTTGATGCAACCCCACGATACACTTCAGTAAGGTACTCTTTCCCGACCCCGAACCGCCAATTATCAAACTTACTTTACCGGGTTCAAAATTCGCACTGATACCTTTCAGTACATGATTATCACCAAACGACTTGTTAATATCTTCGATTTGAATCATAAAATCTTTTTAAAGCATTAGTGCCGTAATTACATAATCCGCCGCTAGAATGGTAATACAGCCTACCACAACAGCTTCCGTGCTCGCCTGCCCAACTTCCAAAGCCCCGCCCTTCACATGATATCCTTTGTAAGCAGATATCGATGTAATAATAAATCCAAAGACCACCGCTTTTACTAGTGCCACCGTTACGGTAAAACCATTAAAGCCATCTTGAATCCCCAAAATATAATCTGCCTGCGTAACAGCTCCCGAAAGGGATCCCCCCAACAAGCCGCCCACCAAGGCGCACACGATGGAAATAATCACTAACATCGGAATCATGGTGACACCAGCCAAAATTTTAGGCAAAATTAAATAGCCAGGAGCATTGATCCCCATAATTTCCAAGGCATCAATCTGCTCAGTGACACGCATAGATCCAATCTGTGAAGATATAGACGAACCAATTTTTCCCATTAAAACCAAGCCAGAGATTGTTGGCCCCAATTCCAAGATATTCGAATCCCGATTGATAGAGCCTATAATCGAATTAGGTATCAAGTCCGAAACCATTTGAAAGGCTATTTGCATGGTCATAACAGCACCAATAAACGTGGAGATAATGACGATAAGGCCGAGCGAGCCGATACCAATATCGGTCATTGCCAATACAGTCTCCTTCCAATAAATCCGGCCTTTCTCCGGTCTTTTAAATACTGATTTGAGGAGTATGAGATATGCACCAATGTGATGAAAGATCATGTTATCTATTTAATTTCAATGTTTTACGTCAATTATAGGACTATATTAAGCCGAGATATCCATTAAAGGTAATTAATTCCCGCTAATATATAAACAAGCGAAAAGCCAAAAAGTAAAGGAAAAACGAAATTACTTACCGATCAATTGGTCACATTTACCGATTTTTTATGTATAATAGCCTAAACATTCATACAGTATCTCCCAAATCGAATTACTTTTGAGATATATTAACAAACAGAATTAGTTATGAATACACGAAGAATAACAACTGGTATCACCATTCTCTTTATAGGCGTTGTCTTATTATTGTCACAGCTTGACACAATTTCATTCAATTGGGCAGGTATTTTTAGATATTGGCCGCTATTTATCGTTCTTGCAGGAATTCGTATGCTAGTACCCAGAGATCAACAGATTGGACAATTTGTTGCCATTGGCTCTACCGTGGTCATTTTAGGGTTTCTGACATACATCGGCCTATCTACCCCCAAAGAACCACTTTTAACACAGCTATTAAAAAGTAAAACACTTGGCGTCAAATATAATGATGATCCAAATGATAAAACGAACTATACGACAGAAAAGCTAAACGTACCACTGCACGATAAAATCCATAGCGCTACCTTGAATCTTGATCTAGGCGCCACCTCATTAAGAAATGATAGCAGCACGACGTCACAGATCTTCTCGGCATATAATACCTCAAAAGAATATTTACTAGGCGTAACCGTACATGGAGAGTCTACCGAAAAAATTGACATCAACTTAAAAGGGAAATTCCAAAACAAGGATTTCAATAGCAAAAATAATAATACTTTTATTGCTTTAAACCCTAACATCGTATGGAACCTGAATTTTGATGTGGGCGCTATTGATGCCAAGCTGGATCTTTCGCCCTATAAAATAGAGGCATTAGATATCGATGCCGGTGCAACAAGTTTAAAACTAAAATTGGGTCAGCCACTGGCTACAACAAAAATTTCGATGGACGCCGGAGCGTCCTCAATCGAAATCATGATCCCAAAAAACGCGGCCTGCCGTATTACAAGCGATAATGCGTTATCGTCTACAGATTATGAGGGTGATTTCCTCAAAAGCGAAGGAGAAGCAAAATCGATAAATTACGACACAGCTACTCAAAAATTCGATTTTGACATCAACGGTGGTATTGCATCAATAAAAATTAGAAGATATTAATTGACAGCCGATTTTTAGTCAAGAAAAGTTAACTTTGTGTTAGATATGGACACAAGTAATATGTTGACATTGCCTGGAATCTATTGCAATTCCAAGGTAGATTATTCGAGATGGAAAACGAGGGAAATTCAAATCGGTGATACCCCAATGGGTGGCGATAATCCCATTCGTATTCAAAGTATGACAACGGTAGATACCATGGATACGATGGGGTCAGTTGAACAGACCATTCGGATGGTCGAAGCGGGCTGCGAATACGTTCGTATTACCGCTCCCAGTATTAAAGAAGCACAGAATTTAGCCAATATAAAGAATGAACTCCGGCGAAGAGGATATCAAGTTCCTTTAGTTGCTGATATCCATTTTACCCCCAATGCTGCTGAGGTAGCCGCCCGTATCGTAGAGAAAGTAAGGGTCAACCCCGGAAACTATGCAGACAAGAAAAAATTCGATCAGCTGTCGTATACAGAGGGTGAATATAAACTCGAATTGGAGCGCATCTATCACAAATTTGCTCCACTTGTCAATATTTGTAAAGAAAATGGTACCGCCATGCGCATTGGCACAAACCATGGCTCCTTATCCGACAGAATTATGAGCCATTATGGTGATACGCCTGAAGGGATGGTTGAATCGGCCATGGAGTTTATCCGGATGTGCGAAGACCTGAATTTTTATAATCTCTGTATCTCCATGAAATCATCCAATCCGCAGGTCATGGTAAAGGCCTACCGTTTGTTGGTCGAAAAAATGGTTTCCGAAAACATGAACTACCCGCTACATCTTGGAGTAACCGAAGCCGGAGACGGAGAAGATGGTCGTGTAAAATCTGCCGTCGGCATTGGAACACTGTTGGAGGATGGACTGGGAGATACGGTACGTGTGTCGTTAACCGAAGAGCCCGAACGTGAAGCCCCTGTTGCAATAGCCCTTGTCAATCGATATAGCAGACGGCAGGCAAACCTCGAGCTCCATCCCAAACAAGAAATTATTCAACTGTCCACAGACACACCCATTGTCCCTTATACCAGCGAAGAAGTAAATACATTCATCGGGGGGTCTTTAGTTCCCAGGATTGTCGTTGATATCTCAAAAGAAAATTTGAAAGACGCCCAGATACTTGCCAAAGTTGGCTATCGCTATGATATCCTATTGGATAAATATCACATGGGCGAGCAGTCTGTAGACTTTGTTTATCTCGCTGATAGTTTGCCGTCTTTCACCATGCCGGCCAACCTGAAACAGATTTATAACTACGACACTTGGTTCAAACTTGCTGATAAGACCAACATACATCCCCTCTTTACCTTAGAACAATTCGTAGCATCGGATCATAAAGATGCGGTGTTGAATATGGTCAAAATCTGCAATTCAGATTTGTTGACCCCACTGTTTGAATCTTTACAGCTTGACAAAACGGTTGTATTTATAGTAGAAACCGATTACTTGCACGGCATGGCAGATCAAAGACAATTTTTCCGTAATTTGCAGGAAATAGGCATCAACAATCCTGTCATTATTAAACGCTCCTATCCAAAAGAAGATTTCTCAGGCCCTATTGGAGAATATATGAATCCCGAAGAACCTATTTCCAAAATACAGCTTTATGCATCGACAGATCTAGGCGCGCTATTGATCGATGGCTTAGGATCGGGAATCTGGATTGAATCTCCTGCGACAGCATTGGAAAACATAGCCTCATTATCTTTCGGAATATTGCAGGCAACGCGATCCAGAATATCCAAAACAGAATATATATCCTGCCCAAGTTGCGGCAGAACCTTGTTTGATCTACAAGAAACTACCCAGATGATTCGAAGCCGCACGAACCATTTAAAAGGCTTAAAAATTGGTATCATGGGCTGCATTGTTAATGGCCCTGGTGAAATGGCTGATGCAGACTACGGCTATGTTGGAGCGGGACCTGATAAAGTTACTTTGTATAGAGGGCAGCAGGTTGTCAAGAAAAATGTGAGTTCTGCACATGCCTTGGACGAATTGATCAAGATCATTAAAGATGATGGCCTTTGGATCGAAGAATTACAAGACTAAAGCCACAACTAAAACTATACAAAAACAGCAGCGGGAATCAAATATTCCCGCTGCTGTTTTTGTATACTAACGAATTACGCCGTAAATTATCTCCCTATCGGATAGAAAATCTTTTAACAACAGTTTCAGAACCAGCCACTACCCTTACGAAGTAAAATCCTGTGGTTAATTTTCCACCATGTTCAAAAGAAAGATTTTGAATTCCTGAATCCAGATTACCATTCATTAATTGAAGAATCTCATTGCCTAATGCGTCCATAACTTTGATAGAAACACCCGAAGATTTTGCCAATTTAAAAGAAAGGTTTATTTGTTCTGCAATCGGATTATAGAATACCTTAACATTATTGATCAGTTTCTCGGTCTCTTTGATCGATTTGTCACTTCCGAATGACTCAATGCCGTCCCAAATGTGTTGCGAAAAAGTATGGTCATAAGGAGACTTTGCATACACCCGCGCCCCTTCACTGCACCATGTCAGTGCGGATAATAGTGTTAAAAAAGCTGCTTTAAGTAGATTTCTCCCCATAGTGTTAAATTAGACTTCAAATACTGGTTACGGTTTAATCAAATATAACGCTAACTATTTGAATTATCAACAACAAAGTTAGTATTTTGTTTAAAAGATTTTTATCAAGAAGAGCCTTTCTAAGTTTCTTTTAACAAATTTTAACAGCTCTTGCGCATGTCAAATGAAATGCTAAAATTTGGCGCAGCAAATGTACCTACTTAAAGTACAGGCAAAAAGTATATTTTTGCAGTATATTTTGAAATAAAATACTTGACAAATGGCAGACAATAGTCATCACAGCAGTATCAATAAGGTGAGTTTCGCCGGATTATTGATCAGTTTAGGAATTGTTTTTGGAGATATAGGAACCTCCCCATTATACGTTTTCAAAGCAATCATGGGACAAGGAGCCATCCAAAAAGACCTGGTCTTGGGAGGACTATCCTGCGTTTTTTGGACACTGACACTCCAAACAACCGTTAAATACGTTTGGATTACATTACGGGCAGACAATAAAGGTGAGGGTGGAATCTTATCCCTTTATTCTTTGGTACGTAGGCGGGCGCCTTGGTTAATCTTTCCTGCGATGATAGGTGCAGCCACCCTTTTGGCTGATGGAATGATCACACCTGCCATCACCATATCTTCGGCTATTGAAGGTCTAGACATCAAATTCCCAGGATTACCTACAGTTCCTATCGTTGTTACAATCATATCTTTGTTATTTATTATTCAGCGATTTGGAACATCCGTTGTTGGAAAGGTTTTTGGACCGTTAATGACCATCTGGTTTTCAATCATTGGCGTGCTTGGTTTATCCCATCTCCACCTTGCACCGGAGGTGATGAAAGCAATCAATCCCTATTACGCCTTTCATATTCTGATTACTTACCCGCATTCGCTATTATTGATTGGAGCCGTGTTTTTATGCACTACCGGAGCCGAGGCCTTATATTCCGATATGGGGCACTGTGGTAAAAACAATATTCGTATTAGCTGGATTTATGTAAAGATCACACTGATATTAAATTATTTCGGACAAGGTGCCTGGTTATTGACCCAGGAGGGACGTGTCCTAGGGGGAGCAAACCCCTTCTACTCGATCATGCCCGATTGGTTTATCGGCTACGGTATCGCTATAGCGACAATTGCTGCTGTCATAGCGAGTCAAGCCATGATATCCGGATCTTATACCTTAATTTCGGAAGCAGTACGATTGAATATATGGCCTAAAGTTGCTATTCGCTATCCAAGCGAACATAAAGGACAGCTGTATGTTCCTTCCATCAATTTAATTTTATGGATAGGCTGTATGATTGTCATCTGGGTTTTCGAAGAATCAAGCCGAATGGATGCAGCCTATGGTCTCGCTATCAATCTAACCGTTTTGATGACGACAGTTTTAATGGGTTATTTTCTGTCAATGAAAAAAGTCAATCGTGCAGTGATTGCTATATTCTTGATCGCCTACTTTGTCATCGAGTTAACTTTCTTAGTAGGAAATGGTGTAAAAATTGCCCATGGTGGCTGGTTAACCCTGATGCTTGCCACAGCATTATTCGTAACGATGTACTGTTGGTATACAGCGCGGAAAATTAAAAATCGCTATGTCAACTTTATCAATATCAACAAATATTACCCCATCATCTCAGAATTAAGCGAAGACAAATCTGTGCCACCATATGCATCGCATTTAGTGTACCTAACAAGCGCAAATTTTAAATCAGAGATAGAAGCAAAAATTATTTATTCCATTATAAATAAAAAACCAAAGCGGGCTGACGTATATTGGCTGGTACATGTTGATGTGATGGATCATCCACACACCAAAGAATATTCAATCGATCAACTTATTCCTGGCAAGTTAATACGAATCGATTTCAAACTTGGGTTTAGAGAAGAACAACGCATCAGTTTATTGTTTAGAAAAGTTGTGGAAGAAATGGTGAAAAAGGGTGAAATCGACATTACCAGCCAGTACGATACCTTACGGAAACATAATATACCAGGCGATTTCAAATTTGTTGTCTTAGAAAAGGTACTTTCCAAAACCAATCAGATGACCTGGATTGAAAAGGTTATTATGGACATCTATGGTTACCTCAAAAAAATGAGTTTATCCGAAGAAAAAGGTTTCGGTTTGGATTCCAGTTTTGTTACCATAGAGCGCGTACCGCTCAACTTTCCACAAACTTCAGAAGTCCATCTTATACGCAAAGATTAATACGTTTCAAGGTGATGCTTTGGCATCACCTTTTTTATTCAATAGAATTGCATTACTTTTGTTGCAAATAATACATCATGGCAGACGCTAATCCAAAAAAGAAATTACATCCTAGAAATAGACATCTCGATAACTACAATTTTGAAGAACTGAGCAAAGTAGAACCCTCGCTCAAGGAATTTGTAATAGAAAATGCTTACAATGTAAAATCCATCGATTTTAACAATTCTGATGCCGTGAAGACATTAAACAAGGCGCTTCTAAAGAAATACTATCACATTCAACACTGGGACATTCCCAAAGAGAATCTTTGTCCTCCTATTCCCGGCCGCGCTGATTATATTCATTATATCGCGGATGTGCTTGCGCGCGATAACAACAATGAAATTCCAAAAGGCGGAAGTATCCATATCCTTGATATCGGTGTTGGTGCCAATTGTATTTACCCGATCATCGGCCATCAGGAATATGGCTGGAGCTTTGTAGGTTCCGAAATCATTAAGAGCGCATACAAAAATGCAATCGAGATAACACGAACAAACATGAGCCTGAAAAAGAGCATACAAATACGCTTGCAAAATAATCCAAAGGCCATATTCAAAGATATCATCCTTCCAGGTGAAAAATACGATGCAGTGATCTGTAACCCGCCATTTTTTAGCTCTCAAACCGAGGCTTTACAACAATCCATCCGCAAAACCACCGGTATAAAAGATGCTAAGATAGACGAAAAACCAGTCACACAAACTTTTTCTGGGCAGGGAAGCGAATTATGGTGCGATGGTGGTGAAAAAGCCTTCCTGTCACGCATGATCTTTGAAAGCCAGTTTCACAAAGATCAAGTAAAATGGTTCACGACGTTAGTGGCACATCGTGAAGACATTCGCTTTCTACAACACAAACTAAAGAAAATAAATGTAAAAGAGACGGAGGTGATCCGCATGGAACAAGGCAACAAAGTAAGCCGGATCCTCCTATGGAGATTCTAATAACGACATACAGGATTCAAAAAAGGAGCTATTTTACGAAAGATAGCTCCTTTTTTGAATAGGATTGTCAAGTATTATACTCGCGTCAACTTGTTTAACTTAGAATGTTTATAGCCATACATAAAATACACAGCCAAGCCGACCACGAGCCAGATCACAAATATAATCCAGTTACTGGCCCCCAATTCAGTCATTAAATACAGGTTGATCAAGATGCCAACAACAGGCAATAAAGAAAAATTCATTTTGAAACTGTAAACACTTAGCCCGAGCCAAATCAGCCAAAATATAATGACGAGCATTTTATGTTCTATAATTTCAAGTGCCGACAGCGATTTCCATTCCTGCACCGTTCCCTGGCCGTAGATAAAAATGAGCACAATAGCAATCAACAGTCCCCCACCAACTACATATTTACCGTTGATATACGGAACCTTAAATTTCGACTTTGCAGACAAGCCGGAATAGTCCATATACAATACACCTGCACAAACAAGGATAAAGGCAAAAAAGGTGCCCACGCTCGTCAAATCCACAAAGAAGTCCATTTTAAAAAATAACGACGGGATGGCTACCACCAATCCCGTGACGACCGTAGCGAAAGAAGGCGTTTTATATTTGGGATGGATTGTTGCAAATTTCTTCCACAACAGACCATCCCTGCTCATGGTCATCCAGATTCTTGGTTGAGCCAGTTGATATACCAATAAGGCACTAGTGATGGCAATTACAGAAGTCACCGATATAATTCCCGCCATATGATCAAAGCCAACGTACTTAAAGACAAAAGCCAACGGATCCTTTACATTCAATTCTGTATAATTGACCATTCCTGTCAATACCAAAGTTATGGCTACATAGAGTACTGTACAAATCAATAAACAATAAATCATGGCTTTAGGCAGGTCGCGCTGGGGATTTTTACACTCTTCGGCAGTCGTCGATATCGAATCAAATCCGATAAAAGCAAAGAAAACCGCGGCAACACTTCCGAGTACACCTTTGAGGCCATTAGGTGCAAAGGGAGTCCAATTTTCGGGCTTTATGAAGAATATTCCACCGAATATTACCGCCAGAATAATAGCAACTTTGATCATCACCATGATCATACTCGCTTTTTGAGATTCCTTTATACCGATATAAACCAACCATGTGACCAAAAATGTAATGACCCCCGCTGGTAAATCGAAAATAATAGGTAGCCCTCCTATTCGCGGAGCACTGTTAAAAGCATCTAACCCATGCTGATCGATTGCAGTTAAAGCAGCCGCACCATGCTGGTTCATCTTGTCTACAGCATCGTAAGCATAGCCTGGAGCCATGGATAACCAAGGCGGTATGTGAACACCAAAGCCCTCCAGCATAGAGACAAAATATTGCGACCACGAAATCGCAATCACCGTATTCGAAACAGCATACTCTAAAACCAATGCCCAACCGATGATCCAGGCAAACAATTCACCAAATGCCACATAAGCATAGGTATACGCCGAGCCCGAAACAGGAACTGTACTGGCAAATTGCGCATAAGCCAATGCCGTAAAAACACAGGCAAAAGCTGTAAAAACAAAGAGAAGTGATACTGCAGGTCCACCTTCATAACTGGCCAATCCAATTGTGCTGAAGATTCCAGCTCCAACAATGGCGGCGATACCCAAAGAGACCAGATCTGTTACACCCAATACCTTTGCAAGGCCTGTTCCCTCTTCTTTTTGAGTGTCATGGAGAATCTGATCAACACTTTTCTTCCGAAAAAGTCTATGTGACATGTAAATTTAGTTTTGATACTTAAAATTATGCGAAAATAAATATTTTCAAGGTCTTATACTATTGGTATTTTCTGATAGGCTAACTAAAGTCCATCAGCTCATATTGAATATACTGGTAAATTTCCTGATAATCGGCCATCTGTATATGCAGATAAGAAATCAGCTGTTGGGTAAGTGCCTGTCTTTGCTGCGCTGAAACGTCAAAATGCCACAATCGCTTACAAATGTTGAAAAGCGCCCCAGCAATTTTTTCCACCTGTGCATAGTCGTAAATATACTTCCAGTCTATAAACTGATGATAGAATTTTTCAAACTTCGGAATGTCATGAAGTTGATTTATTGCCAAAAACTTTCGCAGGGCATCTTGGTTGACGTGTATTAGCGCGGCGTAGAATTTATCGATAGAAACAGCGCTCTTTTGTGTGAGTATATGATCCAACAACAGCTCTAGCCCAATATGTGCCATAAAGGAAGGCCGGATAGGCAATCCCACCAAACTCGGCTGAATTTGTAACTTGAGCTGATGCGTATGATGAAAAAAATAAGTTGAATTATGAAAAAGTCGATCCACTTCAATATGACGGTTCCAACCGATATACATTTGCTCCAATAAAGGATTATTCAAAAGCTCATCTTCATACTGACGAGGCTTTAGCATAAAAGATTTATCAGCATTCTTTAATAGATCGGGTAGTAATCCACCTACAATACGTTCGGGATTAGTGGCAAACCGTTCAAAATAAAAATGTGATAAAAAATTCATACCAGCTTATTAGCGTGTGGTTTTATACGGATTTATTCGCTCAATATACGCTTAATCTCCTATCTTTGCATCTTGTAAATTAAAAAATTAAATCCATTTAACAATGAGCTTTGTAGAAGAATTACGTTGGAGAGGCATGTTACAAGACATTATGCCGGGAACTGAAGACTTACTAAATAAGGAAAAAGTCGCTGGTTATATCGGTTTTGACCCCACAGGAGACTCTCTACACGTAGGACACTTAACTCAAATCATGACCTTGATCCATTTCCAAAATGCGGGCCATAAGCCGGTTGCTTTGGTTGGAGGAGCAACGGGGATGATTGGAGACCCTTCTTTCAAATCTGCAGAGCGTAACTTGTTGGACGAAGCTACCCTACAGCATAATGTAGCTTGTCTGAAAAAACAGTTAGGCAAATTTCTCGAATTTGGAGAAGGTGAAAATGATGCCCAAATGGTTAATAATTACGATTGGTTTAAAGATTTTAAATTTTTGGACTTTATCCGTGATATTGGTAAAATGATTACCGTTAACTATATGATGGCAAAAGATTCTGTAAAAAAACGTTTAGAAGGCGATAATGGTCTTTCATTTACAGAGTTTACCTATCAATTGATTCAAGGATATGACTTCTATTACCTTTGGAAGCACCACAACTGCAAAATTCAGATGGGTGGGTCTGATCAATGGGGTAATATCGTAACAGGAAGTGAAATGATTCGTCGTCAGGATCAAGGAACAGCCTATGCCATCACCACACAATTGATCAAAAAAGCGGATGGCCAAAAATTTGGAAAGACAGAATCTGGGGCAGTATGGCTAGATCCAAAGAAAACTTCTCCGTATAAATATTACCAATTTTGGTTGAATACGTCCGATGATGATGCTAAAAACTGGATCAAAATCTTTACGCTAAAACCTCAGAGTGAAATAGAGGCTATTATTGCAAACCATGATGCCGCACCTCATCTACGTGTAGTTCAAAAAGCATTGGCAAAAGATATCACCATTCGCACTCACTCGGAAGAAGCTTATGAAACAGCGATCAAAACTTCTGAGTTTCTTTTTGGAAATGGTTCCTTAGAATTCTTGGACAACTTAGATCATGAGGCTGTTCTAGATGTATTTGAAGGTATTCCGCAATTCCAGATCGCTCGTACAGATCTCGCTGCAGGAATCAATATTCTTGATTTACTGGCTGTTCAGACTCAAGTATTCCCTTCAAAAGGCGAAGCCCGAAAAATGCTACAAGGCGGGGGAGTTTCTATCAATAGAGAAAAGGCTACGGATATTGACGCCTCCATTACAATCAATCACCTGCTAAACAATAAATATATTGTTGCACAACGCGGTAAAAAGAATTATTACCTGATTATCGCAGATTAGTGATCAGCAATATCCTGATTTAATAATCCATAAGCATAACAAAAAGTCCCTTTTGAACAAATCAAAAGGGACTTTTTGTTATGCGGTCAAAAGCTGTTTTTTCACTATAAAAAAATTGAGCGGATTATTTCAATAGTTTTTCAAAAGCTTTACGTGACGCGCCCCTAAAATGCACCTCACCACAATATTGGTATCCCAATTTTTGAAACACATGCAACATACCACCATTATCAAAATTAGTATCTACCTTGATACTATAAACCGAATGGTCAATTGCAATCTCCTCAACCCCCAGCATAATAGCCGTTCCTAGACCCTTTATATGAGGATCCTGCGCCGAGGCAAGTCTGTGTATACCGACATAGGGACCATTGCTCAACCATTTCCCATCAATATCATCATAAGCAGGCTCCAAATCAAAAATTATTGCAACATAACCTACAATCCTATGCGCTACTTCAACGACATGACCATATCCTTTATCAATATCCGACTGCACGACATCCTCATTCGGATACCCATCTTGCCATTGCCTACTGCCTTGTTCCTTCCTTAAGGCAATCGCCTGCTGTATGATCTCCCAAATTCGTCCTTTATCAGCTAATGTAGCTTTACGTATCTCAAACTTATTCATGCTATCTCGTGTATTTTTTCGTAAAACTACATATTTTACTGCAACTCTATTCACCATTCTTTTATCCGACCCATTTGCAGGGCATAGTATTTGCTAGTCCTTATACCTATCACGCTTTTTAGCGACATCTAAATTTATTCATTCATAAAAAACGACAAACTTAAAATAATAGATCATAGAAATCCTTAAATACTATCAAAATAACTAAGTTTGTAAGCAGTATAATTGTGAGCTTTTCAATGTCAAACAAAGGAAATACATTTAGGCAGACAGGAAATTCAGTTTCTGGCAAACGTGCCTCTCAAAAGGAATCGACAACATTTAAAAAAGAAAAAAGTCTAAAAAACACTGTACCAACAGATTATTCTGATGCACAGCAAAAGGCGGTCAAGATATTAGGAATTTTATTGATCTTGCTTTCTTTGGCTTTTGCCACAGCTTTCGTTTCGTATCTATTCACCTGGGAAGACGATCAAAGTTATATCGCCAAAACCAATGGCGGCTGGTCTACATTATTCCGGTCTGTAGAAGAGATCAATGATGAAGCGGTGGATCTACCTGTTGTCGATAATAAATTAGGAAAATTTGGGGCATTGCTTGCCAACCAGTTCATGTACGAATGGTTTGGTGTCGCATCGTTTCTTTTTATCCCAGTGATCTTTATTTTAGGCTATCGCTTGCTGTTTAAAAAATCTTTGCTGCCATTGTACCGTGCTGTGGTCTATTCCTTTGTTGCCATCGTTTTTATTTCCGTAACACTGGGCTTCTTACATGGATTTATGGCCGACACTCCGCATATGCTCGAGGGTAAATTTGGCTTTTGGACCAATAAATTATTGGAAGCACAAGTTGGCATTGTCGGCGTTGGGTGTATATTAGCTTTTGCATACCTCACCACATTAATCTTACTATACAACCTCGATTTCAAATTTGTTCTTTTCAGTAATAGAAAATCCAGGTCATTTTCGGGAGATATAGATCAGGAGGACGAAGATGAATACGCTACACAACACCTAAGGAACAAAATTCATATTGAAGATGATTCCATCCAATCTGTCCGGGAATCTATCCAACGGCCGACATCCATCAACGAACGTTTTCAATCTGCCCGTGAAAAGGAAGTCCAAGAAGAGCTTCAACGCCCTGCATTTACCCACCATCCAATTCCTGATGTACAAATTGATCCGAAAGACAAAGTGGTACTATCATTTGATGATAGCCCGATGGATCGAACAGATCATACACCATCTATCAGTTTTACAATTGACCAGCCGAGTGAAGAATTCGAAGACGCAGAAGTACCGCTAATACGTGAATACCAACCGCCAGCTGTTGCAACTCCGTCCCAGAAAGAACCTGAACCATCACTCGAAATCGAAGCAGTGCCAGGTCTTGTTGTGGAAGATATCAAAGAAGAAAAAGAAATCACCGCCAGCGACCTTGTAGCGCAATTCGGACAATATGATCCAAAATTGGATCTTTCAGGTTATCAACACCCAACGTTGGATTTACTGAGAGACTATGGTGGGGGTAAAATAACAATCAATCAACACGAACTCGAAGCAAACAAAAACAAGATTGTTGATACCCTGAGAAACTATAGCATTGAGATCGAAAGCATCAAAGCAACCATAGGGCCAACGGTAACTTTGTATGAAATTATACCAAAACCAGGGGTAAGGATTTCAAAAATTAAGAATTTGGAAGATGACATTGCCTTAAGTCTTGCTGCTTTAGGCATCCGCATTATTGCACCTATGCCCGGAAAGGGAACTATCGGTATTGAAGTCCCAAACTCCAATCCAGAGATGGTCTCCATGCGATCGGTACTCGCTACTGAAAAGTTTCAAAAAACAGAAATGGATCTCCCTATCGCGTTAGGTAAAACAATCTCCAATGAAGTGTATATTGCAGATTTAGCGAAAATGCCCCACCTCTTGGTTGCAGGTGCTACCGGCCAAGGTAAATCAGTCGGTATTAATGCCATTTTGACCTCTTTGCTGTACAAAAAACATCCGGCTGAGCTCAAATTTGTGCTTGTTGACCCTAAAAAAGTGGAGCTCTCTTTATTCAAAAAAGTTGAACGACACTTCCTTGCGAAATTACCTGATGACGGAGATGCCATTATTACCGATACTAAAAAAGTAATTAACACACTAAATTCCTTATGTATAGAGATGGATCAGCGGTATGATTTGTTAAAAAATGCACAGGTACGTAATTTAAAGGAATATAATTCAAAATTTATCAATCGCCGATTAAACCCTCAGGAGGGTCATCGATTCTTACCTTATATCGTTCTTATTGTTGATGAGTTTGCCGACTTGATGATGACAGCAGGAAAAGAGGTAGAAACACCAATTGCGCGTTTGGCCCAATTAGCCCGTGCAGTGGGCATTCACCTGGTCATAGCGACCCAGAGACCATCTGTTAATATCATTACCGGTACAATTAAGGCCAACTTCCCTGCTCGTCTTGCATTCCGTGTTTTATCAAAAGTCGATTCACGGACCATTCTCGATACGGGAGGTGCAGATCAGTTGATTGGTCGAGGTGACATGCTGCTGGCAACGGGAAGTGATCTGATACGTATCCAATGTGCATTTGTCGATACGCCTGAAGTTGAACAGATTTCAGACTACATCGGTGCACAACGAGGCTATCCTTCGGCATTTATGCTTCCGGAATACGTAGATGAAAACGGTGATGGTTCTGGCAGTACAGATTTCGATCCCAAAGACCGCGATCAATTGTTCGAAGAAGCTGCCCGATTGATTGTCATGCATCAGCAAGGCTCAACTTCATTAATCCAACGTAAATTAAAATTGGGTTACAACAGAGCAGGACGAATCATCGATCAATTGGAAGCTGCAGGAATTGTAGGTCCATTTGAAGGTAGTAAAGCACGCGAAGTGCTCTATCCAGATGAGTATTCATTAGAACAATTTTTGGAGACGTTAAAAAAGGACAACTAAAATGAAAAAACAATTATGGTTTATTGTAGGGCTGCTATTTATGATGTACAGTCAAAACAGCTATGCACAAAATGATGCGGCTGCTAAGGCGTTATTGACAAAAGTGAGCCAAAAGTACAATACATACAAGACAATACAGGCCAACTTCTCATTGCTTATTAAACAAGCGAGCGGAGGATCACATACAGATGCTGGAACCCTATACCTGGACAAGGCTAACAACAAATATCAGGTGAACACCAAAAATCAAGTATTGATATCAGACGCCAAAACACAGTGGAATATCATGAAAGCTGAAAAAGAAGTTGAAATTTCAGAAGCCAGCAATTCGACCAATGAGATCAACGCAACAAACATCTTTAGCTTCTATACGACTGGTTTTAAGTATACATTGACCAATGCCGAAAAGGTCAATGGACTTACACTGAATGTCGTGAATTTAACCCCAGTGGATAGCAAAAAAAACTATTCAAAGATAAAGCTGCGCATCAATAAAGCAACAAATTTGATCTACGATACCACTATATTTGATAAAAGTGGAAACCGCTATACCTATACATTAGCTTCACAACAGGGAAATAAGGCACTATCAGAAAATCTATTCGTATTTAACAAGAATGATTACAAAGGATTCGATATAGTCGATTTAAGATAAGAATGCATCGATCATATACGACTTAAAAACGCAGTGCAATAGAAAGGCTTTCAAAATCGGAAAGCCTTTTCTATTGCACTGTAGACATTATTGTAATTCAGCTGATTTTACAGCATATTGGGTTCCTGATCTAAGGTTTCCGATTCTTTATTTGCATAACGCGAATAGCCATGCTTCTGCGGATGTTCAATAATTTCCTTCATTGAAACAAGCTTGTATACATAAGAACCGGTTTCATTATTCAACTTCAACGCGAAATAGTCGTCCTTTTTTTGCCTCCTCATGGAGCCCTTTAGACTACCATCACCGACATTGTATGCAGCAGCCACCAAAGTCCAGTTTCCAAATTGGGCATACAGATATTTAAGGTATCTGGCAGCAGCATGTGTTGATTTAACAAGATCTTTCCGGTCATCGACTTTACCATTGACTCTCAATCCATACAAACGGGCTGTTGCAGGCATAAATTGCCAATAACCACCTGCACCCTTGGAGGAGACTACAGCCTTACTGAGCCCACTCTCCACCAATGGAATGTACTTAAAGTCCTCCGGAATACCATGTGATTTAAGGATCTTAGCGATCATCGGCAAATAGGTCTCTGCCTTTCTATGCATATCGTATGATCCTGTCTTTTTAAACGAGAATCGATTGAAAAATTTGCGCAATTTACTTTCCACAAGCGGACGATCCATAGGTAAGGAATCTTCAGCAAATGTCAAGGAATTCATATAAGATTCCAACGAATTGCTTTTTTCTTTCTTCTCTTCATCTTTTCCAGAATGAGCTGGAATTAAGATAAGCTTTGGCTCGGCGATCTTACCGCCGTTCGAAGCGTTGTTGTGTGGGGTTGAGTATAATTTCGACAGCAATAAAGCAAATAAAATTACACTACTACATAAAACTTTCTTTCTTATCATTTACTCCCTTAATGCTATCTTATCCACGAGTCTAATCGATCAAAAAATAGCTTGGTTCAAATTCAAGGGTACAAAGGTAAACACTATTTATTTAAAAAACAAATAGTTACCTGCTAAGCACTTTTAAGCGGCTTTTTAGCTTAAAAATGAAGTAAATTCAGGAAAAGAGAAAAAGATAAGGATTTTTTCGCAAAACCCAAAATTATACCTAACTTTGCTGTTCACATTTTTAGTAAAACACAATGCCATTCAGCAATAAAAGGAACAGTCGTGATGACAACTCCAGAAAGTCACGAGGCAACTCAGACAGCTTCAAATCTAGAAGCGACAAGAACAATAGTTTCGGAAAAAAATCATACGGGTCAAACGACTCTTCTGAAAGAGGATCTTTCAGAAAAGATGATAATCGTGAAAATAGATCATTCGGATCTAAAAAATTCTCAGACAGACCATCATTCCAAAAAGATAATAATTCCTCCCGTTCAAAAGATAATTCAGAAAAATCATTCGGTAGAGGATCTCGTCCATTTGATAAAAATAATTCTTCTAGATCTTTTGATAAAAAAGATTCCTTCAATAAATTCGACAGATCAGAGCGTTCTTTTGACAAAAAAGATAACTTCAAACGTAACGACAGAAATGACGGTCCAAGGTCATTCGACAGATCAGAACGTTCTTTCGACAAAAAAGATAACTTCAAACGTACCGACAGAAATGACGGTCCAAGGTCATTCGACAGATCAGAACGCTCTTTTGATAAAAAAGATAACTTCAAACGTACCGACAGAAATGACGGTCCAAGGTCATTCGACAGATCAGAACGTTCTTTTGATAAAAAAGCTAGCTTCAAACGTAACGACAGAAATGACGGTCCAAGGTCATTCGACAGATCAGAACGTTCTTTTGACAAAAAAGATAGCTTCAAACGTAACGACAGAAATGACGGTCCAAGGTCTTCAAACAGAAAATTCGACGGAGAAAGAAGTCGAAATTTCGATGATAACAAGAACTTTGGTGAAAAACAATATATTAAACGTCCGAAGAAAAAAGCTGCGGAGTCAGAAGACGACGGCTTAGTTCGTTTGAATCGTTACATCGCTAATGCTGGCATTTGTTCAAGACGTAAAGCAGATGAACTTATCACGGCTGGTGTCATTTGGGTAAATGGAGAACCTGTTACCGAATTGGGTACTAAAGTAGACCCGGCAACAGATGAAATCCGCTACAACAACGAACGCTTGAAACGTGAAAAAAATGTTTATGTTTTATTGAACAAACCAAAAGATTATATCACGACTACAGACGATCCCCAAGAGCGTCATACGGTGATGGAACTTGTTTCTAAAGCAACCAAAGAAAGAATCTATCCTGTCGGTCGCCTTGATAGAAATACGACTGGACTCCTTTTAATGACAAATGATGGAAGCCTTGCCGAAAAGCTTTCGCACCCGCGTAACAGCATCAGCAAAATCTATAATGTCGAACTAAACAAAAGCCTTACACAAGGCGATTTTAACAAAATTAACTTTGGTATCGAATTAGAAGACGGTGTGATCAAACCAGACGATTTGAGCTATGTACAAGGCGGATCAAAACGCGAAGTCGGCATCCAGATTCACTCCGGAAAAAATCGTATCGTACGCCGTATTTTTGAATCTTTAGGATATGAAGTAGTTAAATTAGATCGTGTGGTATATGCCAATCTGACTAAAAAAGACTTACCTCGTGGCCGTTGGAGATACCTAGAAGAACGAGAAATCGTGCAATTAAAGCATCTCCTTTAATCGCTCAAGGATATCAATAAAAATAAAGGACGGTCATTCAGTTAACCGTCCTTATTTTTTTATATTTGCTCTTTAAAATAAAAAAACAAAGAATATGACTGATCCGAAAACACTTTCTTCCGTTGCGGAATTCCATAAAACATTCCAACATCCCATCCTCGACACGCCTACTATTCCATCTGAACAACGATGCGCTTTAAGGGTATCGTTGATTGCTGAAGAATTAAAAGAATTAGAAGAAGCTATACAAGATAAAGATTTGGTAGAGATTGCAGATGCACTATGTGACATCCAATATGTACTTGCCGGCGCAGTATTGGAATTTGGCTTAAAAGATAAATTCTCGGCCCTTTTTGATGAGGTTCAACGTTCTAACATGAGTAAAGCATGTAAAGACGAAGCGGAAGCAATTGCTACCCAAGAACACTATAAATTGAAGGGTGTAGAATCTTATTACAAAGAAGTTGATGGCAAGTTTTTAGTATTCAGAACTGCTGATAACAAAACTTTAAAATCCATCAATTATTCTCCAGCAGATCTAAAAACGATTGTTGAGGGCTAAATGGAAAAGATAAATAAATAAGGCTTCTCTAGAGAAGCCTTATTTATTTATCTTATTTTACGTTCAAACCATCTTTTCAATGCACGTGTTGCAAACTTTAAAAGAAAAGAATATAGACGCTAAAAGAGACTTCCCTGCACAACTTGACGTGCCTCCAAGCCTTTATCTATTGCCGTTTGTATATGTGACTTCGGAAAGCCCCAATTTGGTGCTATCAACAACTCTTTGTCTGCAATCCCGAAAATACGTTGAATAATCAGATCAGGCCGTAATCTTGGAATCAATTTGGCTAAGAAATCAGTATAACCTTCTATCGAGAAAAGTTCGAAAGGTTCCCTTTTATATTTTACCCCCATAATGGAGCCCTCTACAATATGTAAATGGTGCAATTTCACAAATTTAATCTGTGGAAACCGGTTAATCTCGTCTGCATACTTTAACATCATCTCTTCAGATTCCCATGGAAAACCAAAGATTGTATGTACACAAATCTCTAGAGGTGTATTCTTTAACATATCCATTGCCTGAATAAACTCATCATGCGAACAGCCTCTATTAATTTTCTCCAATGTATCGTTGTAGATAGATTCCATGCCCATTTCCAAATCTACATCATAGCGATCCGTATAAGACTCCAATAATGCGATCTTTTCAAAATCCAAACAATCAGGACGTGTTCCCACGGAAAGACCTAAGGTATTTTCAGGATCAATGCTTAGTGCCTCATCATACATCATTTTTAGTAAATGAGTCGGCGCATACGTATTCGTGTTCGGCTGGAAATAGATAATAAACTTTTCCGCACCATAGCTATTGCGCGCTCTTGCGATTCCCGATTCCACTTGTTCCCGTATCGATGGAATTTTGCGCGCTGTATCCGGCGTAAAAGAATCAACATTACAGTACGTACAACCGCCGTAGCCCTTACTGCCATCGCGATTAGGACAGGTAAAATTACCATCCACAATCACTTTAAACACTCGTTGTCCGTTATACTTTTGCTTTAAATAAGCCCCGTAATGATTATACGGTTTAATTCCGTTATCCAATAATGTACCCATTGCCATGCAAAGTTACTCAATTAAAATCATATGTCACCATTACTTTCTTAGGATCGAATGTTAAACTGATCCGCGCGTCCCGAAAACCTTCCCAAGATAACTTATATCAACTATTATTCACCCGTTCCTTCAAACCCGAGAAATTTCCCCTACTTGCTAGCATCGGCGAATCGTCATAGGAAGTAGGCACACGTTAATAGAGCATGAAAACTGTTCACATTTTTAAAATGACAAATACCGCCTAAAATTATCTTTATCGGCTGAAGTCAATATTTCGATCTTCTTTAGGCTAAAGCGTGTATAAAAATAATATAGGGTTTGGTAATACAATGCATTCAACCAGCTACCCACTACTGGAAATAGCAATGACAATAGAATATAGAAAGTGGATCTTCACTGGTCCCGAATCAGGTAAGGATGGGAAAGGTACATGGCAGATGGATTACCCTCCGCTGGACCGGCCTCACCGACGGTCGGGGGCAGCATCCAAACGAAAGAAGCCCTTGACTGTTTCCAGCAAGGGCTTCCGTGTAAAAAAAGGCACCGACCTACTCTCCCACCTGTTACGGCAATACCATCGGCTCTGGCGGGCTTGACTGCTCTGTTCGGAATGGGAAGAGGTAGACACCGCCGATATAGGCACCTAAAAATCTTTATTGGCTGATATATGATATCCATATCATGTGATCCATGCCAAATGACATATATACTGAAAGAGTTACGTTTCTGTTTTGTTATTCTTTTCGTTTCTAAAAATTAAAGAGGAAGACAACAGTGTCTGTCTGCTTGAGAAAGCTTCGGGCTATTAGTACCACTTGGCTTTGGTCTCTCAACCTTTACACCTATGGCCTATCAACGTAGTCATCTTCTACGACCCTATAAGGAAGTCTCATCTCGTGGCTAGTTTCGCACTTAGATGCTTTCAGCGCTTATCTATTCCAGACGTAGCTACCCTGCCGTACACCTGGCGGCATAACAGGTTCACCAGAGGTCTGTCCAACCCGGTCCTCTCGTACTAAGGTCAGATCCACTCAAACTTCCAACGCCCACAACAGATAGGGACCGAACTGTCTCGCGACGTTCTGAACCCAGCTCGCGTGCCACTTTAATGGGCGAACAGCCCAACCCTTGGGACCTTCTCCAGCCCCAGGATGTGACGAGCCGACATCGAGGTGCCAAACCTCCCCGTCGATATGAGCTCTTGGGGGAGATCAGCCTGTTATCCCCAGCGTACCTTTTATCCTTTGAGCGATGGCCCTTCCATACAGAACCACCGGATCACTATGTCCGTCTTTCGACCCTGTTCGACTTGTCGGTCTCACAGTCAAGCAAGCTTATGCCATTGCACTCCGCGTACGGTTACCAAGCGTACTGAGCTTACCTTTGAAAGCCTCCGTTACCTTTTTGGAGGCGACCACCCCAGTCAAACTACCCACCAAACAATGTCCTCCACATGATGGAGTTAGAAACCGGATACAGAAAGGGCGGTATTTCAAGGTTGATTCCATGACTCCTGGCGAAGCCACTTCAACATCTCCCGCCTATCCTACACATCCTGTACCCAATCTCAATGTTAAGCTATAGTGAAGGTGCATGGGGTCTTTCCGTCCCGTTGCGGGTAATCGGCGTCTTCACCGATACCACAATTTCACCGAGCTCATGGCTGAGACAGCGCCCAGATCGTTACACCATTCGTGCAGGTCGGAACTTACCCGACAAGGAATTTCGCTACCTTAGGACCGTTATAGTTACGGCCGCCGTTTACTGGGGCTTCGATTCAATGCTTCTCTTGCGATGACATCCCCTCTTAACCTTCCAGCACCGGGCAGGTGTCAGGCCTTATACTTCATCTTGCGATTTTGCAAAGCCATATGTTTTTGTTAAACAGTCGCCTGGGCCTTTTCACTGCGGCTGCTCTTACGAGACAGCGCCCCTTCTCCCGAAGTTACAGGGCCATTTTGCCGAGTTCCTTAGCCATGACTCACTCGAGCACCTTAGGATTCTCTCCTCGACCACCTGTGTCGGTTTGCGGTACGGGTCTTCATAACCTGAAGCTTAGCGGGTTTTCTTGGAAGTCTGTTTACCTGCTCTATCAGCGCCACCGGAGCTTTGCTGTACTATTGGGTTTCAGCTGGAGTTGCGGATTTGCCTACAACTCCAATACCTACGCCTTTCAACGAACTATTCCGTCAGTTCGCGGCAGTGTCACTACTCCGTCACCACATCGCAGTTATGAAGAGTACTGGAATATTAACCAGTTGTCCATCGGCTTGCCCCTTTCGGGTGCGCCTTAGGTCCCGACTGACCCTGATCCGATTAACGTTGATCAGGAAACCTTGGTCTTTCGGTGGGCGGGTTTCTCACCCGCCTTATCGTTACTTATGCCTACATTTGCTTTTCCATAACCTCCACAGTTCATTGCCAAACTGCTTCTCCGGCGATGGAATGCTCCCCTACCAGATGCACATCTTTCAGTGCAAATCCATAGCTTCGGTACCGTTCTTGATGCCCGTTTATTATCCACGCCCGGCCGCTCGACTAGTGAGCTGTTACGCACTCTTTAAATGAATGGCTGCTTCCAAGCCAACATCCTAGCTGTCTGGGCAACCGGACCTCGTTAGTTCAACTTAGAACGGATTTGGGGACCTTAGCTGATGGTCTGGGTTCTTTCCCTCTCGGCCTTGGACCTTAGCACCCAAAGCCTCACTGCCGGCTATATTTGATAGCATTCGGAGTTCGTCTGGATTTGGTAGGATTTGACTCCCCCGCACCCAATCGGTAGCTCTACCTCTATCAAACTCCACGCCGACGCTGTTCCTAAAAACATTTCGGGGAGTACGAGCTATTTCCCAGTTTGATTGGCCTTTCACCCCTACCCTCAGGTCATCCGGAAACTTTTCAACGTTTATCGGTTCGGTCCTCCATTACATGTTACTGCAACTTCAACCTGCCCAAGGGTAGATCACAAGGTTTCGCGTCTACCTCATCTGACTATCCGCCCTATTAAGACTCGCTTTCGCTTCGGCTGCGTCCCTGAAGGACTTAACCTTGCCAGACAAGAGTAACTCGTAGGCTCATTATGCAAAAGGCACGCTGTCACAGAACTCGTCTGCTCCAACCGCTTGTAAGCACACGGTTTCAGGTTCTTTTCACTCCCCTGTTCGGGGTTCTTTTCACCTTTCCCTCACGGTACTGGTTCACTATCGGTCTCTCAGGAGTATTTAGCCTTACCAGATGGTGCTGGTGGATTCCCACAGGATTTCTCCGGTCCCGCGGTACTCAGGATACCACTATGCCAATATTCTTTACCTGTACGGGGCTCTCACCCTTGTCGCGCAGTTTCCCACCTGCTTCCAGTTCATAGCATTGTACAATATCGTGGTCCTACAACCCCGTCTATGCCGTAACATAAACGGTTTGGGCTCTTTCCCGTTCGCTCGCCACTACTTGGGAAATCATTGTTATTTTCTTCTCCTACGCCTACTTAGATGTTTCAGTTCAGCGCGTTCGCGTTTTATACGGCTATTCTTCAAATAGCCAGGTTGCCCCATTCGGAAATCTCTGGATCAAGTCGCATTTGCCAATCCCCAAAGCTTATCGCAGCTTATCACGTCCTTCTTCGCCTCTGAGAGCCTAGGCATCCCCCGTGTGCCCTTATTTACTTTCTTCACCGGCATAGCCTTTTGCTACTATGCGGCTGCTTTTGATATATATACACGTATGCTACGTAAAGATTCGTTCGGCCTGGACCGAGGGTCTCCTCTCTACATCGAACACATACACGTATTGTCTCTATACTGTTGTCTTCTCTTGTAATTTTTTTTCTCTTTCAATATGTCAAAGAACTCTTTTTCCGGTTTGTTTCTTCGGAGCATCTGTCGATGTTCCTACCGGAGATGTGGAGAATAACGGATTCGAACCGTTGACCCCCTGCGTGCAAGGCAGGTGCTCTAGCCAGCTGAGCTAATTCCCCTTAACTTTTCGTAGTCCCGAGCAGATTTGAACTGCTGACCCCTACATTATCAGTGTAGTGCTCTAACCAACTGAGCTACGGGACTAGCTATTTCCTGTTCATCTATCTCTCTCGGTCCTGCTCCCTTAGGGGCGGGCACTTTCTTCTGATGTTTTTTTCTTCTTTTGCAATCATATGTAACGTGACGAGTACCGATCCGCGATACTCTAGAAAGGAGGTATTCCAGCCGCACCTTCCGGTACGGCTACCTTGTTACGACTTAGCCCCAATTATCGGTTTTACCCTAACACGCTCCTTGCGGTAACATGCTTTAGGTACCCCCAACTTTCATGGCTTGACGGGCGGTGTGTACAAGGCCCGGGAACGTATTCACCGCGTCATTGCTGATACGCGATTACTAGCGAATCCAACTTCATGGGGTCGAGTTGCAGACCCCAATCCGAACTGTGAATGGCTTTTAGAGATTAGCATCATATTGCTATGTAGCTGCCCGCTGTACCATCCATTGTAGCACGTGTGTAGCCCCGGACGTAAGGGCCATGATGACTTGACGTCGTCCCCACCTTCCTCTCTGTTTGCACAGGCAGTCTGTTTAGAGTCCCCACCTTAAATGCTGGCAACTAAACATAGGGGTTGCGCTCGTTGCGGGACTTAACCCAACACCTCACGGCACGAGCTGACGACAGCCATGCAGCACCTAGTTTCGTGTCCCGAAGGACGGATGCGTCTCTGCATCCTTCACTAACTTTCAAGCCCGGGTAAGGTTCCTCGCGTATCATCGAATTAAACCACATGCTCCTCCGCTTGTGCGGGCCCCCGTCAATTCCTTTGAGTTTCACCCTTGCGGGCGTACTCCCCAGGTGGATAACTTAACGCTTTCGCTGGGACGCTGGCTGTCTATCGCCAACATCGAGTTATCATCGTTTAGGGCGTGGACTACCAGGGTATCTAATCCTGTTCGATCCCCACGCTTTCGTGCATCAGCGTCAATACCAGCTTAGTGAGCTGCCTTCGCAATCGGAGTTCTAAGACATATCTATGCATTTCACCGCTACTTGTCTTATTCCGCCCACTTCAAATGGATTCAAGCCCGTCAGTATCAAAGGCACTGCGATGGTTGAGCCACCGTATTTCACCCCTGACTTAACAGGCCGCCTACGCA